>NZ_JBEXQX010000062.1:0-1062 GCF_040612795.1 Streptomyces sp. NPDC006335 | reverse complement strand
TGGAAGAGCAGGCACACGCCCGTGAACACCACGGTGTGCCACAGGGCCGGTCCGAAGGTCGGGTCCTCGAAAACCTTCCGGTAGTTCGCCAGGCCGGTGAACGGCGCATCGCCCCGCACGAACGAGCGCACGGTGTAATTGCGCAGGCTCAGATCGAGGTTGCGGTACAGCGGATAGGCGTAGAACAGGACGAGGTAGACGGTCACCGGGGCGAGGAACGCCCAGGCGGCCCACTGCGGAGAGGCGGGACGGCGGCGGGTCGTGGGGCGGGCCGGGGGCGGGGCGGCGGACGCCGCCCCGTTCCCGTCGCGGACCGGCAGCGCGACCGGCGCTCGTGTCGTGTGGTTCATCAACGAGCCTCTGCCACTGGTCACTTGACTGCGGACTGGGCGGCCGTGAGCGCGTCCTTCGGCGACTGGGAGCCGCTCAGCGCGGACTGGACCGCCTTCCACAACTGCTCGGAGATCTTGGGGTACTTGGTGCCCAGGTCGTCACTGGTGCGGCCCTTGGCGGCCTTGACCGCGTCCACCCACGGCTTGAGCTCGGCGTTCGCGGCCACCTGCTTGTCCTGGACCTCGGCGGTGGGGGCCACGTAGGACAGCGTCGTGTCGGTGTCGTACAGGTTCTGGCCGCTGGTCAGACAGGACACGAGCTTCTGCGAGATGGCGTAGCGGCCGGTGTCGTCCTGCACCGGGAGGGTGACGAACTCACCGCCCGTCGGGGCGGCCGCGCTGCCTCCCGTGGCGGCGGGGACGGGGATCACGCCGTACTCGAAGCCGGCCTTCTTGGCGTTGGCGAGCTGCCAGGTGCCGTTCTCCGCGAACGCGTAGTCGCCGCTCGCGAACTCCTGCCAGCTGGTGGTCTGGGTGTTGTTGATGACCGAGTTGGGGGCGTAGCCCTTGTCCAGCCAGTTCTTCCACAGGGACAGCGCGGACACGGCCTGGGAGGAGTCGAGGGCGGTCAGCTGGGCGCCCGAGCCCCAGTACCAGGGCAGGAACTGGAAGCTGCCCTCCTCGGTGCCTATCGCGGAGAACGTGATGCCCTTCTTGCCCGCCTTCTTGA
>NZ_JBEXQX010000061.1:0-1369 GCF_040612795.1 Streptomyces sp. NPDC006335 | reverse complement strand
AAAACGCTCCGCCGTCAGCCCCGCACGCCCCCCATACCCACGCGCCACCTGCGCCCCACCGACCAGCAACTCACCAGCCACACCCACCGGCACCAGATTCAGCGACCCGTCCACCACATACACCCGCGTATTGGCGACCGGACCACCGATCGGAACCTGCTCCGGCACCTCCTGGCCCGCCACCACCACCTGCACACAACAACCGACCACCGTCTCCGTCGGCCCGTACTCGTTCACCAGCACCGAGTCCGGCGCCACCGCCAGCCAGTCCCGCACATACGCCCCCGACAGCGCCTCACCACCCACCACCACATACCCCGCCAGACCAGCCACCTCACCGGCAGGCAACACCTCACGCAACAACGGCAGATGCCCGGGCACCACCTTCAACAACCCCGACCCGCCCGCCACACGCGCCACCCGGGCCAGATCCACCGGATCACCACCCGCACTGACCACCACCGACGACCCCGCCACCAACGGCACCACCAGACTGGTCACCGTCAAGTCGAACGACAACGACGAATGCAGCACAGCCCCCCAACCGTTCGGGCGGTCCCCGGACAGGCCATACGCCCCGGCCGCCCAGCACACATAGTTGACCAGCCCGCCCCGGGTGACCTGCACCCCCTTGGGCCGGCCCGTCGAACCCGACGTATACATCACATACGCCAGCCCCTGCGGACCCACCCCCGACACCTCAGGCAGCCCCGACGGCGCCACCGCCACCGCCCCCACCACCACCGGATCATCCAGATCAACCACCTGCACCCGCCGCAGCGGCAGTTCCCCCGTCAGCCCGGAAACCCCCACCAAAACCGCCACCCGACTGTCCGACACCATGAACGCCAACCGGTCAGCCGGATACTCCGGATCCAACGGCAGATACGCACCACCCGCCAGCCACACCCCCAAAACCGCCGTCACCATCTCCACCCCACGCGGCAGACACAGCCCGACCACGGTCTCCGGACCCACACCCACCCCCCGCAGGTAATGCGCCAAACGACCAGCCCGCTCCACCAGACCCGCAAACGTCAACGACCGCTCACCACACACCACCGCCACCGCATCCGGACACACCAACGCCCGCGCGACAATCAGCTCACCCGGCCCCCCCACCCCAGACCACACCACCGCCGGACCCTCCCCGGCACCCACCAACCCCAACCGCTCCTCAACACCAAGCATCAACACCCGCGACAACCGACAACCAGAATCAGCAGCCACCGCCGCCAGCACCGTGCACACATGGCCCACCAACCGCTCCACCGTGCCCCGGTCGAACAACGCCGTACTGAACTCCACCAACCCCCTCAACCCACCAGCACCGCCATCACCCACAACCAACCGCAGATCAAACTTCGCC
>NZ_JBEXQX010000060.1:0-1410 GCF_040612795.1 Streptomyces sp. NPDC006335 | reverse complement strand
ATCCACCGCGGAATCCACCAGCCCCGCGGCCACCGACCGATGACCCACCACCACCCGCGCACCCGAATCAGCCAGCATGAACGCCAACCGCTCCGACGGATACTCCGGATCCAACGGCACAAACGCCGCCCCGGCGCGCCAGGTCGCCAGGACCGCCGTCACCAGGTCGATGCCACGCTCCAGGCACAGGCCCACCACCGACTCCGGGCCCGCGCCCGCGGCACGCAGCCACCCGGCCAACCTCCCGGCCCGGTCCCACAGCGCCCCATATGTCATCTGACGCGACCCGCACATCACCGCCACGGCGTCCGGGCGCCGCCTGACCTGCTCGGCGACCAGATCGTGCACTCCGCCCGCACCGGGTACCGGCGCCGGTCCCGCGGCACCCGCCCCCCAGTCGAGCGCCTCGGCGCGCTCCGCCGCCGACAACACCGACAGGTCGCCGACGGTGCCCTCGTCGTCGGCGACGACGCCCGCCAGCACCGCGGCCAGATGGCCCGCCAGTCGGTCGATCGTCCCGTGGTCGAACCGGGACAGGTCGTAGCTGAAGCCGACCTGCAGGTTCGGGGCCGCCCCCGCGATGACGACCAGGGGGTAGTTGAGCCGCTGGTGGCCGTGGGAGATCTCGCCGAACCGCAGGTCGTCGGCTTCCGTTTCGTCCTGGTCGCCGCCTTCGCCGCCGCCGGGGAGGGGATAGTTCTCGAACACGAACAGCGTCTCGAACAGGGGCTGTCCGGCGGGGATCTCGCTACAGGCCTGGATGTCGGTCAACGGGGTGTGCTCGAAGCGTCGGCCGCGCGCCTGCTCGGCCTGTATACCGGCCAGCCACTGCGGGACCGTCAGGCCCGGATCGACCTTGATACGGGCCGGGGTGGTGTTCATCAGCAGGCCGACCATGGACTCGATGCCGTCGAGCTGGCCGCTGCGCCCGGAGGAGGACACGCCGAACACGACGTCGTCGGTACCGGCGTAGCGGGCGGTGAGGACCGCCCAGGCGCCCTGGACGACCGTGTTGACCGTCAGCCGGTGCCGTCGCGCGAACTCCGCCACCCGGTCGGAGATGTCTGCGGGCAGCGGGGCCCAGGCCAGGTCCCGGCCACTCCGGCCCGTCGTGTGCTCGATGCCGAGCGAGGCGGGTGCGGTGAATCCGGCGAGTTGCTCCCGCCAGTACCGTTCGGCCTCGTCCTGGCCCTGCTCGCCCAGCCAGGCCACGAAGTCGCGGAACGGGCGCCGCTCGGGCAGGAGCGGCTGCCGGCCCGCCATCGACTCCCAGTACGCCTGGAGGACCTCGCCGAGCACGACGGGGGCGCTCCAGCCGTCCAGCAGCAGGTGGTGGTAGCTCCACAGCAGTTGGTGGCGGTCTTCTCCCAGGCGCACCAGTGCGAGGCGCACCAGCGTCGGTGCTCCGAA
>NZ_JBEXQX010000059.1:0-1531 GCF_040612795.1 Streptomyces sp. NPDC006335 | reverse complement strand
CTCAGAACTAACACAGTGGACGCGAGCAAATATGGACAAGCCCTCGGCCTATTAGTACCGGTCACCTCCAGCGGTTACCCGCCTTCCAGATCCGGCCTATCAACCCAGTCGTCTACTGGGAGCCTTAACCCCTCAAAGGGGGTGGGAATACTCATCTCGAAGCAGGCTTCCCGCTTAGATGCTTTCAGCGGTTATCCCTCCCGAACGTAGCCAACCAGCCATGCCCTTGGCAGAACAACTGGCACACCAGAGGTTCGTCCGTCCCGGTCCTCTCGTACTAGGGACAGCCCTTCTCAATATTCCTGCGCGCGCAGCGGATAGGGACCGAACTGTCTCACGACGTTCTAAACCCAGCTCGCGTACCGCTTTAATGGGCGAACAGCCCAACCCTTGGGACCGACTCCAGCCCCAGGATGCGACGAGCCGACATCGAGGTGCCAAACCATCCCGTCGATATGGACTCTTGGGGAAGATCAGCCTGTTATCCCCGGGGTACCTTTTATCCGTTGAGCGACGGCGCTTCCACAAGCCACCGCCGGATCACTAGTCCCGACTTTCGTCCCTGCTCGACCCGTCGGTCTCACAGTCAAGCTCCCTTGTGCACTTACACTCAACACCTGATTGCCAACCAGGCTGAGGGAACCTTTGGGCGCCTCCGTTACTCTTTAGGAGGCAACCGCCCCAGTTAAACTACCCATCAGACACTGTCCCTGATCCGGATCACGGACCCAGGTTAGACATCCAGCACGACCAGACTGGTATTTCAACGACGACTCCACCCGAACTGGCGTCCGAGTTTCAAAGTCTCCCAGCTATCCTACACAAGCCGAACCGAACACCAATATCAAACTGTAGTAAAGGTCCCGGGGTCTTTCCGTCCTGCTGCGCGAAACGAGCATCTTTACTCGTAGTGCAATTTCACCGGGCCTATGGTTGAGACAGTCGAGAAGTCGTTACGCCATTCGTGCAGGTCGGAACTTACCCGACAAGGAATTTCGCTACCTTAGGATGGTTATAGTTACCACCGCCGTTTACTGGCGCTTAAGTTCTCAGCTTCGCCACACCGAAATGTGACTAACCGGTCCCCTTAACGTTCCAGCACCGGGCAGGCGTCAGTCCGTATACATCGCCTTACGGCTTCGCACGGACCTGTGTTTTTAGTAAACAGTCGC
Source organism: Streptomyces sp. NPDC006335 (assembly GCF_040612795.1). Taxonomy (NCBI): domain Bacteria; kingdom Bacillati; phylum Actinomycetota; class Actinomycetes; order Kitasatosporales; family Streptomycetaceae; genus Streptomyces; species Streptomyces sp. NPDC006335. The sequence continues at coordinate 359 of NZ_JBEXQX010000059.1, read as the reverse complement.
TTCTCGCTGGTCTCTGCGGCCACCCCCAGCTCAAGGAGCAAGTCCTCTCACCAGTGATGGCCCCCCTTCTCCCGAAGTTACGGGGGCATTTTGCCGAGTTCCTTAACCATAGTTCACCCGAACGCCTCGGTATTCTCTACCTGACCACCTGAGTCGGTTTAGGGTACGGGCCGCCATGAAACTCGCTAGAGGCTTTTCTCGACAGCATAGGATCATCCACTTCACCACAATCGGCTCGGCATCAGGTCTCAGACTATGTGCCAGGCGGATTTACCTACCTGACGTCCTACACCCTTACCCCGGGACAACCACCGCCCGGGATGGACTACCTTCCTGCGTCACCCCATCACTCACCTACT
>NZ_JBEXQX010000058.1:0-1538 GCF_040612795.1 Streptomyces sp. NPDC006335 | reverse complement strand
TATGGGCCGACGGAGACGACGGTGTGCGCGTCGGCGGGCCTGTTCGGGGCGGGGGATGTGGTGCCGTCGATCGGTGGTCCGGTCGCCAACACACGTGTGTATGTGGTGGACGGGTCGCTGAATCTGGTGCCGGTGGGTGTGGCCGGTGAGTTGTATGTCGGTGGGGCGCAGGTGGCGCGCGGCTATGGGGGGCGTGCGGGGCTGACGGCGGAACGGTTCGTCGCGGATCCGTTCGCCGACGACGGGGCGCGGATGTATCGGACCGGTGACCGGGTGCGGTGGCTGGCGGACGGCCGGCTGGAGTTTTTGGGCCGGGTGGATGATCAGGTGAAGGTGCGGGGGTTCCGTATCGAGCCGGGTGAGGTGGAGGCGGTGCTGGGGGCGCATCCGGGGGTGCGTTCGGCGGTGGTCACCGCGTGGGGGGAGGGTGCGTCGGCGCGGCTGGCGGCGTATGTGGTGCCTGCTGATCCGGCTGAGGGGATGCCGGCGGTGGATGAACTGCGGGTGTTCGCGGCCCGGCATCTGCCCGATTACATGATTCCCGCTGTCTTCACGGAGCTGGCGGGTCTTCCGCTGACCCCGGCAGGCAAGGTCAACCGCACCGCACTCCCCGCCCCCGAGCAGAACCGTCGGGAGCCAGAGCACGACGTCGCCGTCCTGTCCGGAGCCACGGAGGAACTGCTCGCGGGAATCTGGACCGAGTTGCTCGGGGTGGACCGGATCGGCGCCGAGGACAACTTCTTCGCACTCGGCGGCCACTCCCTGCTGGCCACCCAGATGATGTCCAGGGTGCGGGAGGTGTTCGGTGCCGAGGTGCCCCTGGCCGCGCTGTTCGACCACTGGACGGTACGAAGCCTCGCCGCAGTGATCGACGAGACCGCGCGGGGGCTGGTGGCCCCGCCGGTCAGCCCGGTGCCGCGGGACCAGGCGCTGCCGTTGTCGTTCGCCCAGCAGCGGCTGTGGTTCCTCGACCAACTCCAGCCGGGCTCGGTGGAGTACGTCCTGACCTCGCCGGTGCATTTTGGACAGGCCGTGGACGTGGCCGCGCTGACCACGGCCCTGGGCGCCCTGCTGGCCCGGCACGAGGTGCTGCGCACCCGGCTGGTGGCCGGACCGGATGGAGTGGCCCACCAGGTGATCGACCCGCCCGGTCCACTCGCACTGCCGTTGATCGACCTGTCGGGTGCCGTCGAACCAGGGCGGATCGCCGAACAGCTGGTGATGTCCGACATCGCCGCCCCGTTCGATCTGGCGGCCGGGCCGCTGGTCCGCGCGTGCCTGATCCGCCTGGGTGAGGCCGGACACGTTCTGGTGCTCACCATGCATCACGTGGTGTTCGACGACTGGTCCGCCCAGGTGCTCCGCCGGGACCTGCTCGCGCTGTATGAGGCGTTCCGGGTGGGAGCGCCGGATCCGTTGCCGGCGTTGGCGGTGCAGTATGCGGATTTCGCGGTGTGGCAGCGGTCGTGGTTGTCGGGGGAGGTTCTGGAGCGGCAGTTGGGTTATTGGCGGGAGCGGCTGGCGGGGTTGCCGGTGCT
>NZ_JBEXQX010000056.1:0-1680 GCF_040612795.1 Streptomyces sp. NPDC006335 | reverse complement strand
TGTCCCCGGTGCAGCGCTGGTTTTTCGGGTTGGGTCTGCCGGTGCCGGGTCATTTCAACCAGTCGGTGGTGCTGGAGGCTGCGGGCCGGGTGGATGTGGGGGTTTTGCGGGGTGCGGTGGCGCAGGTGCTGGCGCATCATGACGGGCTGCGGTCGCGGTTTGAGTGTGTGGACGGTGAGTGGCGCGGTCGTGTCGCCGACATCGCGCATGACGTGGGGGATGTGGTGTGGGAGGCGGGGGTGTGCCCGTCCGGGACGAGTGAGGAGGACTGGCTGAGGCGTGTCGCTGATGCGGCGCAGGGGTCGTTGGATCTGTCGGCGGGTCCGTTGGTGCGGGTGGTGGTTTTCGACCGGGGTGAGCGGTCGCTCGTGCTGGTGGTGGTGCATCACCTGGTGGTGGACACCGTGTCGTGGCCGGTTCTGGTGGGTGATCTGGCCTCGGCGTATGGGCGGTTGCTGGCGGGGGAGCCGGTGGTTTTGCCGGTGAAGACGACGTCGTTCGCGGCGTGGTCGTCGTATCTGGCGGAGCTGGCGGGTTCGGGCGAGGTCAGCGCTGAGGCGCCGTACTGGGAGCGGGTCGCCGGGCAGGTCCGGCCGGTGCCCCGTGACCGGTCGGGTGGTAATGCGGTGGTGGCGGGCCGTGAGGTGCGGGTGGCTTTGGGTGGGGAGTTGACGTCGCGGTTGTTGTCGCGGGTGCCGTCGGTGTCGCGGTTGCGTGTGGATGAGGTGTTGCTGGCGGGGCTGGGGATGGTGCTGGGCGGCTGGGCCGGTGACGGCGGGCCGGTGGTGGTGGATGTGGAGAGTCACGGCCGTCATGAGGAGGGTCCGGGGATTGATCTGTCCCGGACGGTGGGCTGGTTCACCTGTTTGTATCCGGTTGTGTTGCCTGGTGGGGCCGATCCCGGGGCGGTGCTGGCGGATACCAAGGAGATGTTGCGGCAGGTGCCGCGTCACGGCTTGGGCTATGGGCTGTTGCGTCATCTGTCGGGCTGGCGGCCGCCCGCGACCGCTGAGATCAGCTTCAACTACCTCGGCCAGGCCGGCCCCGGCAGGCCCACCGACGACAGGACCGACCACGCCGGCGACGCCGACAGCCGATTCCAGGTGGTCGAGAGACCACAGGGCCACGCGCACTCCCTCGAAGGCGACCGGCCGTACCTGATCGAGATCAACAGCCAGGTCGTCGACGGCCGTCTCAGCCTGGGCTGGACCTACAGCAGCGACATCCATGAGGAAGCGACGATCTCGGGCTTGGCGCACCGCCACGTCGAGATTCTCGGCGAGCTGATCGACCACTGCTGCCGCCCCGAGGCCGGCGACTACACGCCGTCGGACTTCCCGCTGGCCGCCCTCGACCAGTCCTCCCTCGACTTCATCAAACAACGCTTCGGCTCGGTGTCCCCGCCGGGTGAGAGCACCGATTCCGGAGGTCGGTCATGACAGCGTTCGATCTGACAGCGCAGTCCAGCGGCGGAGCCATCGAGGACATCTACCCGCTCACCGGATTGCAGCAGGGCATGCTGTTCCACTCCAGGGTCGCTCCCGGGATCGGGGCGTACTGGATATGGATGGGGCTGCCGCTGCACGGCGACCTGGACGTGGATGTCCTGCGTCAGGCTTGGGAGCTGGTCTTCGCCCGGCACCAGGTGTTGCGTACCGGGGTGGTGTGGGAGCAGGGCCC
>NZ_JBEXQX010000055.1:0-1742 GCF_040612795.1 Streptomyces sp. NPDC006335 | reverse complement strand
TCCGCCACACGCCGGCCCGCATCGGCCGCGACCGCCTCCAGGACAACCGCCAGGTGCCCCGCCATACGCTCGATCGTCGCCGCATCGAACAACGCGGTGCTGTACTGGATCTCGCCGATCAGGGTGCGGCCGGAATCGACCAGTGTCACCCCGAGGTCGGTCTTCACTCGCAGCGGGTTCGGCCTGGCATCGGGCCCGGATGCGATGTCCGCGCCGGGACGGGAGTCGGCCCGGTCGTCCGCGAGCCGGGTGTTCTCGTTGTCGTCGTCCGGGGCGGGAGGGTCGTAGCTGAACCAGACCTGGAACAGAGGGGAACGGGAGCGGTCGCGTTCGGTGACCAGGGCGTCGACCAGCTGCTCGAACGGCAGCTCCTGGTGGGCGTAGGCAGCCAGCGCGGTCTCCCGGACCCGGCCAAGAAGTTCGGCGAACGACGGATCGCCCGACAGGTCGGTGCGCAGGACGAGGGTGTTGACGAAGAAGCCGATCAGTTCCTCGGTCTCGGCACGCGTCCGGCCCGCGACCGGTGTCCCCACCGCCACGTCGTCGGTGCCGCAGTACCGGCCCAGGACCACGTCGAACGCAGCCAGCAGCGTCATGAACATCGTCGCGCCGTTCGCGCGAGCGATCCGGCGCACCGCGTCCGCGGTGTCGGCCGGGATCGTGAAGCCGATCGCCGCGCCCGCGCTGGACCGCACCGGGGGGCGCGGCCGGTCGGTGGGCAGTTCCAGTACTGGTGCGCCGGCCAGTTGCCGCCGCCAGTACGCCAGTTGCCCGTCCAGGACGTCTCCGCTCAGCCAGGAGCGCTGCCAGGCGGCGTAGTCGGCGTACTGCACCGGCAGCGGCGGCAGCGGATCCGGCGCACCGGTCCGCGATGCCCGGTAGAGCGCCGACAACTCGCGCCAGAAGATCCGCTCCGACCACTCGTCGGAGACCACGTGATGCATCGCCAGCACCAGCAAGTGGTCCAGGCCCGCCCGCACAAGGCAGGCGCGGATCAGCGGTCCGGCCGCCAGGTCGAACGGCGCCGCCGCGTCGGCCGCCAGCAACTCGTGCGCCGCGGCCACCGGATCGGCCAGGTCCGACACATCGGCCACCGGCAGCGGCACCGGCGTCGGCGGGTCGATCACCTGGTGCGCCACCCCGTCCGGGCCCGCCACCAGCCGCGTCCGCAACACCTCGTGCCGCGCCACCACCGCGTCCAGTGCCTTGCTCAACGCGGCCACGTCGAGATCACCGTGGAACCACATCGGCGACGGCACGTTGTACTCGACCGAACCCGGCTCCAACTGGCCCATGAACCACAGCCGCTCCTGCCCGAACGACAACGGCAACGGCTCGTCCCGGGAGACCGCGGTCACCGGCGGCACCACCGGACCGGGCGCCGTCCGCTCGATGACAACGGCCAGACCGCGCACCGTGGGATGGTCGAACAAGGCAGCCAGCGGAATCTCGGTGCCGAAAACCTCCCGAACCCGGGAGACCACCTGCGTGGCCAGCAGCGAATGCCCACCCAGCTCGAAGAAGCCGTCCCCTGCACCGACCTGGTCGATCCCCAGGACCTGCGCCCAAATTCCCGCGAGAAGCTCCTCGGTCGCCCCGACCGGCGCCATGAACGTCCCCAGTTCGGGGCGGGAGGTGTCGGTGTCGGGCAGTGCGGCGCGGTCGATCTTGCCGTTGGGTGTCAACGGCAGAGCAGACAACTCCGTGAAGGAAGCCGGGATCATGAACTCGGGCAGCCGGGA
>NZ_JBEXQX010000054.1:0-2094 GCF_040612795.1 Streptomyces sp. NPDC006335 | reverse complement strand
CATTCGCTGCTGGCGACCCGGGTGATGTCGCGGGTGCGGGAGGTGCTGGCCGCTGAGGTGGCGTTGGCGGTGTTGTTCGACCATCCCACGGTGCGGGGTCTTGCCGCTGTGATCGACGAGACGGTGCGGGGGCTGGTGGCCCCGCCGGTCGGTCCGGTGCCGCGGGACCAGGTGCTGCCGTTGTCGTTCGCCCAGCAGCGGCTGTGGTTCCTCGACCAACTCGAACCCCACTCCACCGAATACAACCTGACGACACATGTGCGCTGGAACGAGACTCCGGATCCCCGAATCCTTGGGCTGGCCCTGGCCGCCGTCGTCACCCGGCACGAGATCCTGCGCACCCGGCTGGTGACCGGACCGGACGGAATCGCCCGCCAGGTCATCGACCCGCCGGGGCCGGTGCCGCTGCCGGTGGCCGACCTGTCGGACGACGACGATCCCCTGGAAGCCGGACGACGACTGATCGCCGCAATGGCGGCCCAGCCGTTCGACCTGGCCTCCGGACCACTGATCCGGGCCTGCCTGATACGGCTGGGAGAATCCGGACACGTGCTGGCACTGGCCGCCCACCACGTCGTTTTCGACGACTGGTCCTCCCGTATCTTCCAGAGCGAGCTGCTGGCCCTCTACGAGGCGTTCCGCACCGGAGAACCTGACCCGCTGCCGCCGCTACCGGTGCAGTACGCCGACTTCGCGGTCTGGCAGCGGACCTGGCTGACCGGCGAGGTCCTCGACCGGCAGCTGGCCTACTGGCGGGAGCGGCTCGCCGGGGCACCACTGCTGGAACTGCCCACCGACCGTCCCCGGCCTCCGACACGCTCCACCACCGGAGCGATCGCCGAGTTCCGCGTCCCGGCACGGACCGGCGAGTCCCTGCGCGCGATGGCCCAGGACAACGGCGCGACGGTGTTCATGGCGCTGCTGGCCGCGCTCAGCGTGGTGCTGGGACGTCATGCGGGACTCGACGACGTGGTCGTCGGAACACCGGTCGCGAACCGGAACCGGGTCGAGACCGAGGATCTGATCGGGTTCTTCGTCAACACCCTGGTGATGCGCACCGACTTGTCCGGGGACCCGACCTTCGCCGAGCTGTTGGGCCGGGTTCGGGAGACCGCGCTGGGGGCCTACGCCCACCAGGACCTGCCCTTCGAGCAGCTGGTGGACGCCCTGGTCACCGAGCGGGACAGGTCCCGCACCCCGTTGTTCCAGGTCTTCTTCAACTACGCTCCCCGCGACCCGCGCGAGGACTCCGGCCAGACCCGCAGCGATGCGGACGTGAACCTGGACGGCAATGACACCGGCGAGTTCCAGGTGAAGTTCGACCTGTCCGTGACGATGGGTGACGCAGACGACGGCGGACTGGTCGGCGGAATCGAGTACAGCACGGCGTTGTTCGACGCGGAGACGATCAGCCGGCTGGTGAGCCATCTGACAACCGTCCTGGAAGCGGCCGCGGCTGACAGCGAAGCCACGCTTGGTGGCCTCCCGATGGTGTCGGCGGCGGAGCACGCCGAGTCGTTGGAGCGGGGGACGGGTGCCGCCGGACCCGTGCCCGGCGCTGTTGGGGTGCCTGAGCTGCTATTGAGCCTTGCGGAGGAGCGCCCCGACGCCGTGGCGGTGGTGTGCGGGCAGCGGCACGTGACCTACGGGGATCTCGTGGGGCGGGCATCGCGATTGGCGCGTCACCTTCGTGTTTCCAGGGTGGGACCCGAGTCGGTGGTCGGCGTCTGCGTCGAGCGCGGAATCGACCTGGTGACCGCCGTGGTGGGGGTGTGGTTGGCGGGGGCGGCGTTTGTGCCGTTGGATCCGGAGTATCCGGCGGAGCGGTTGGCGTTCATGCTGGCTGATTCGGGTGCGCGGGTGGTGGTGGGTCATCGGTCGGTGGCCGCGGGGCTGGTGGATTCCGCGGTGGATTCCGTGGTGTGGCTGGACGAGTCGGCCGCACTGATGGATCTGGAGGTGGTGGAGCCGGAGCGGGTGGTGGTGGATCCGGCTCAGCTGGCGTATGTGATCTATACGTCGGGGACGACGGGGGTGCCGAAGGGTGTTCAGGTCGGGCATGGGGGGCTGGTGAATCTGGCGGCTGGTTTGTGG
>NZ_JBEXQX010000053.1:0-2141 GCF_040612795.1 Streptomyces sp. NPDC006335 | reverse complement strand
GCGGCGAACGGATCCGCGACAAAACGCTCCGCCGTCAGCCCCGCACGCCCCCCATACCCACGCGCCACCTGCGCCCCACCGACATACAACTCACCAGCCACACCCACCGGCACCAGATTCAGCGACCCGTCCACCACATACACCCGCGTATTGGCGACCGGACCACCGATCGACACCCCGCCACCCGGTGCACACACCCCCGCCGACGCGCACACCGTCGTCTCCGTCGGCCCATAAGCGTTGAACAACCGCCGCCCCACCGCCCAGGACCCGGCCAGCTCCTCATCCAGCCGCTCACCCGCCGTCACCAGCGTCCCGACCCCGCCCAGATCCCCCGGCTCCAGCATCTGCAGCAACGACGGCGGCACCGTCGCCACCCCCACCCCCGCCGACCGCACCAGCCCCGCCACCCGACCCGGCTCGCCCCGCTCCCCCGCCGGCACCACCACCAGCGCCGACCCCGAAGCCAGCGCCATCACCAGCTCCCACACCGACGCATCAAAACTGAACGACGCAAACCCCAGCACCCGGTCCCCGGGCACCAACCCGAACAACCCCCGCTGCGCCACCGCCAGGTTCACCACACCACCGTGCGTCACCTGAACACCCTTAGGAGTCCCCGTCGACCCCGACGTGAACATCACATACGCCAGCCGGCCACCGTCCACCACCACCGGCTCCGGGGGCGGCGAGGCGGCCAGCAGCGCCGCGTCCGCCGGATCGTCCAGGCACAGCACCCGCATCCGGCCGGCCGGTAGTTCGTCGGCCAGGTCGGTCGTGCTCAGCAGGACCGGCGCCCGGCTGTCGGCCAGCATGAAGGCCAACCGCTCAGGCGGGTAGTCGGGGTCGAGGGGGAGGTACGCCACGCCGGCTCGCCACGCGCCCAGCACTGCCGCCACCAGGTCGGTCCCACGGGGCAGGCACAGGCCCACGACCGACTCCGGGCCCACACCCGCCGCACCCAGCAGTCCCGCGAACCGTCCGGCCCGCTCCCACAGTGCCCCATATGTCATCTGACGCGAACCGCACACCACCGCCACCGCGTCCGGACGTTGCCGCACCTGTTCGGCGATCAGGTCATGCGCTCCGCCCGCTGCGGGCAGCGGTGCCACCGTGTCGTTCCAGTCCGCTGTCAGCCGGACCCGCTCTGCGGCGGTCAGGAGGGGCAGCTCCGCCACCTTCTGGTCCGTGCTCGTCGCGATCGCCTCCAGCACGGTGGCCAGGTGCCCCGCCATTCGCTCCATCTCGGCCGGATCGAAGCGGTTCCGCTCGTAGTCGAGGCGGATCGACAACTCCGGTCCCGGTCCGATTCCCGCGGCCACCGTCAGCGGGTAGTTGCCCTGCGGGCGGCCGTGGAACACCGTGCCGGCCCGCAGGCCGCCGGTGTCCGGCGAGCTCTGCCCGCCGTTCCAGCCCGGGGCGGGGTAGTTCTCGAAGATGAACAGCGTCTCGAACAGGGGCTGTCCGGCGGGGACCTGGCTGCAGGCCTGGATCTCGGTCAACGGGGTGTGTTCGAAGCGTCGGCCGCGCATCTGCTCGGCCTGTACGGCGGTCAGCCACTGCGGGACGGTCTGGCCGGGATCGACCTTGATGCGGGCCGGGGTGGTGTTCATCAGCAGGCCGACCACGTTCTCGATGCCGTCGAGCTCGCCGCTGCGCCCGGATGAGGTCACCCCGAACACGACGTCGTCGGTACCGGCGTAGCGGGCGGTGAGGACCGCCCAGGCGCCCTGGACGACCGTGTTGACCGTCAGTCGGTGCCGTCGCGCGAACTCCGTCACCCGGGCGAAGGCGTCCTTGTCCAGCCGTGCCCAGGCGGTGCCCCGCCCTGCCTCCCCCGTCGTGTGCCCCACACCGAGCTCGGTGGGTGCGGTGAATCCGGCGAGTTGCTCCCGCCAGTACCGCTTGGCCTCCTCCTGGTCCTGGTCGAGCAGCCAGGCCACGAAGTCGCGGAACGGGCGCCGCTCGGGCAGGAGCGGCTGACGCCCCGCCACCAGTTCCTGGTAGGCCTGCAGCACCTCTCCGATCACGGCGGGGCTGCTCCAACCGTCCAGCAGCAGGTGGTGGTAGCTCCACAGCAGTTGGTGGCGGTCTTCTCCCAGGCGCACCAGTGCGAGGCGCACCAGCGTCGGTGCTCCGAA
>NZ_JBEXQX010000052.1:0-2246 GCF_040612795.1 Streptomyces sp. NPDC006335 | reverse complement strand
GGGGTGTGCCTGCTGCGTGGCACCGGCTTGATGGTGGCCATCCTCGGAGTGCTGAAGGCGGGCGCCGCCTACCTCCCGATGGACGCCGACCACCCGGACCAGCGCATGCGGTACATGCTCGAGGCCTCCGGCGCACCCCTGGTCATCACCCAGTCCGCGCTGGCCGACCGGGTAGGTGCCGCCGTGGACCGCCTGTTCGTCGACGCGGACGGGGCGGCCGTCGCCACCCACAGCCGCGACGACCTGCCGCCGCAGGCGGGCCCGGGGAACCTGGCGTACGTCATCTTCACCTCGGGCTCGACCGGCAGGCCCAAGGGCGTGCTCATCGAACACCGCTCGATGAGCCTGCGGCTGACCGAGATGGGCCGCCGGTACGGGATCACCCCGGCCGACAGCACCCTGCAGTTCGCCTCCATCACCTTCGACGCGACCGTCGAGCAGCTCTTCCCGATCCTCATGTACGGCGGGAGGCTGGTGCTGCGCGGCGCCGAACTGTGGACTCCGGCGCAAGTGCTGCGGCAGATCCGAGCCCAGCGGGCGACCATTGCGGAGATGACCCCCGCAGTCTGGGAGCTGGCCATTTCCGACCTCACGGCCGGCGACGGACTGGGCCCGGACTTCCGCCTGCTGGTCCTGGCCGGTGAAGCGATACCGGCCGCGGTGCTGACGCGCTGGTTCGAGCGGACCCCGGTACCGATCTACAACACCTACGGGCCCACCGAGGCGACGATCACGGCGGTCGTCTCGGTGCTGCGTGAGCCGGTCTCGCCGGTCCCGATCGGCCTGCCGATCGCCGCGACGACGGTGCATGTGCTCGACAGCCGGCTGCGCCCGGTGCCGGTCGGAGTGGCGGGTGAACTGTTCATCGGCGGCCCCGGCGTCGCCCGCGGATACGGAGGCCGCCCCGCACTGTCGGCGGAACGCTTCATCGCCGACCCGTTCGCGGCAGACGGCTCGCGGATGTACCGGACCGGCGACCGGGTGCGATGGAACGCCTGGGGACGGATGGAGTTCCTGGGCCGGGCCGACGACCAGGTCAAGATCCGCGGAGTCCGGATCGAACCCGGGGAGATCGAGGCCGCGCTCGCCGCCCACCCCGGCGTACAGGTGGCGGTGGTGACCCCGTTCGGTGAGTCGGCACGGGCACGACTGGTGGCCTACGTCGTCCCCGCCGACCCGTCCGAAGGCATCCCCTCCTCCGGCGAACTGCGCGGGCACCTGCGCGAGAGCCTGCCGGAGTTCATGATCCCGTCGGTGTTCATAGAGTTGGCCGCGCTGCCCCTGACCTCCAGCAGCAAGATCGACCGCGCTGCCCTGCCGGTGCCCGACGCCCACCGCCCGGACCTGGAAGGCACCTTCGTCGCCCCCGCCACCCCGGCCGAGGAGTCGCTCGCGGGGATCTGGGCGGAGTTGCTCGGGGTGGACCGGGTCGGCACCGAGGACAACTTCTTCGAACTCGGCGGCCACTCACTGCTGGCCACCCAGGTGATCTCCCGGATCCGCGACACGTTCGGGACCGAGGTCCCCCTGTCGGCCCTGTTCGACCGGCCTACGGTCGGCGAACTGGCCCGGGTGGTCGAACGGTCCGTGCAGATCGTGACGACCGCACCGATCACGCGGGCCCCGCGCGACCAGGCGCTGCCGTTGTCGTTCGCCCAGCAGCGGCTGTGGTTCCTCGACCAGCTCGAACCCGGCTCGGCCGAATACAACGTGCCCGTCCGCACCCGGTGGCGCGGGCCACTGCACGCCGGAGCGTTGCACGCGGCGCTGGGCGCGATCGTGGCCCGCCACGAGGTGTTGCGCACCCGGCTGGTGGCCGGCCCCGACGGGGCGGTTCGCCAGGTGATCGACCCGCCCGGCCCGTTCGTGCTGCCCGTGGCAGACGTGTCGGGCGCCCCCGACCCGGAGACGGCGGCCCGCGACCTGGCCGAGGCGTCCTCGGCCGCGCCGTTCGACCTGGCGGCCGGGCCGCTGGTCCGCGCGGTGCTGATCCGGCTGGGCACCACCGATCACCTGCTCGCCCTTTCGCTGCACCACGTGGTGTTCGACGACTGGTCCGGCGAGATCTTCCGGCGTGAGCTGACGGCTTTGTACGAGGCGTTCCGGGTGGGAGCGCCGGATCCGTTGCCTGCGCTGGCGGTGCAGTATGCCGATTTCGCGGTGTGGCAGCGGTCGTGGTTGTCGGGGGAGGTTCTGGAGCGGCAGTTGGGTTATTGGCGGGAGCGGCTGGCGGGGTTGCCGGTGCT
>NZ_JBEXQX010000051.1:0-2484 GCF_040612795.1 Streptomyces sp. NPDC006335 | reverse complement strand
GACTTCCGCCTCAACATCGCCCTGCTGCTGGTGTTCACCGCCGGCAACCTGCTCCCGCAGCAGGTCATCATCACCCCGCTGTACCGCATGTACCTGCTCATCGACCTGCCCGGCATCACCATGAGCGGCAAGCTCTACGACTCCGCCCTGGGCCTGGTCCTCATCCACGTCGCCTTCCAGTCCGGCTTCTGCGCCTTCGTCCTCAGCAACTACATGCGGATGCTGCCGCACGAGCTGACCGAGGCCGCCCTGGTCGACGGCGCCTCGGTATGGCGGATGTACTGGCAGATCGTGCTGCCGCTGTGCAAGCCCGCCATGGCCGCACTGGGCACACTGTTGTCCATCTGGATCTACAACGACTTCTTCTGGGCGATCGTGCTGATCTCCACCGGCGAGAACATGCCGATCACCTCCGCCCTGAACAACCTCTCCGGCCAGTTCTTCACCGACCCCAACCTGGTCGCCGCCGGCGCCCTGCTCACCGCGATCCCCACCCTGATCGTCTACTTCGTGCTCCAGCGCCAGTTCGTCAGCGGACTGACCCTCGGCGCCAACAAGGGCTGACCGCCCTCACCTGAGAGAGAACCACCGTGCCCCACCCCTTCACCCCGCTCGCCTCCGTGCCCGTGGACCCCGTCGGGGCCCGCGTCCACGAGGAGGGCTGGCAGTCCTGGAGCCCCAGCGGCGCGTACGCCCTCGGCGACAGGCCGTACCGCCCGACGAACGACAACTGGGCGACGGTCTGCTACCGGCCGGGCGTCACCGTCCCCGAGGGCACCTTCCAGGGCGAGGGGCTGCTGGCGCTCGACCCGGGCGACGGGTCGCCGGTACGGCTGTGGGCGGCGGCGGAACCGACACGTGAGGTCCCGTCGATCCGCCTGACCGTCGACGGCACCACCGCGCAGGTCTGCGCCGACGGCCCGGTGAAGGAGTTCACGGGCACGGACGTCCAGTCGGTGCTGGCCGAGTGGGCCGCCGGGCTCGGGGTCGAGGCCCCTCGCCCGGCGCCCACCGTCTGGTGCTCCTGGTACGAGTACTTCACGAGCGTCACCGAGGACGACATCCACGAGAACCTCCGTGCGATGGACACCCTCGACCTGCCCGTCGACGTCGTCCAGATCGACGACGGCTACCAGAAGGCCCTCGGCGACTGGCTCACCCTCTCCGGCCGCTTCCGCTCCCGCGCGGGCATCGCCGACGCGATCCGGGCGCGGGGCCGTCGGGCAGGCATCTGGACGGCCCCCTTCCTGGTCGATCCGGCCAGTGACCTGGCCGCCGAGCACCCCGACTGGCTGGTCCAGGACCTCGACGGAGGCTTCCTGCACGCCGGCCGCAACTGGGGCCACGACCTGTGCGTCCTGGACACCACCCACCCCGAGGCGGCCCAGTACCTGGCGTCGGTCTTCCGGACCCTGCTGTCCGAGGGCTACGACTACTTCAAGGTCGACTTCCTCTACGCGGGGGCGCTGGAAGGCGTACGGCACTCCTCCGCGGACGCGCTCACGGCGTACCGCTCCGGGATCGAGCTGATCCGCGAGGCCATCGGCGAGGACGCCTACCTGCTCGGCTGCGGGGCGCCCGTCCTGCCCTCCATCGGCCTGTTCGACGCGATGCGGGTCAGCCCGGACACGGCCCCGCACCGCCGCCCCGAGGCGGACGACTACAGCCAGCCCGGCCAGGACCCGGCCGAGTTCACCGGCGTCGGCCGCCAGTGGCAGCACGGCAGGCTCTGGGTCAACGACCCCGACTGCCTGATGGCCCGCCCGGCCGTGGAGACCCGCGAGCGCTGGGCCGCCCACGTGGAGGCGACCGGCGGTCTGATGGCGTCCAGCGACCGCCTGCTGTCCCTGGACGCGTGGGGCGTGGAGACGACCCGCCGTCTGCTCGGCGGAGGTGCCCGATGATCCCGGAGGGCATCGCCTACGGCGGCGACTACAACCCCGAGCAGTGGCCCGAGGAGGTGTGGGCCGAGGACGTCCGTCTCATGCGCGAGGCGGGCGTGAACATGGTCAGCGTCAACATCTTCGCCTGGGCACTGCTCGAACCGAGCGAGGGCACCTACGACTTCGCGCGCCTCGACAAGATCCTGGCCCTGCTCCACGCCAACGGCATCGCCGCCGACCTGGCCACCCCCACCGCGGCCCCGCCGGCCTGGTTCTTCCGCAAGCACCCCGAGGCCCTGCCCGTCGACAAGGACGGCAGGCGACTGTCGTACGGCAGCCGCCAGACGTTCTGCCCCTCCAGCCCCGCCTACCGCGAGGCGGCGCTGCGGATCGCGCGGGCGCTGGGCGAGCGCTACGCCGACCACCCGGCCGTGGTGATGTGGCACATCCACAACGAGTACGGCTGCCACAACGCGGAGTGCCACTGCGACGTGAGCGCCGAGTCGTTCCGGCGCTGGCTGCGCGAGCGGTACGGCGACCTGGACGCCCTCAACCACGCCTGGGGCACCACCTTCTGGAGCCAGTGGTACTACGACTGGGA
>NZ_JBEXQX010000050.1:0-3492 GCF_040612795.1 Streptomyces sp. NPDC006335 | reverse complement strand
CACGCTCCAGACACAGCCCCACCACCGACTCCGCACCCACCCCCTCCGCACGCAGCAGACCCGCCAACCGACCCGCCCGCTCCCACAACGCCCCAAACGTCACCTGACGCGCACCACACACCACCGCAACCGCATCCGGACGCTGCCACACCTGATCAGCAACCAGCCCATGCACCCCACCCACACCCGGAACCGCCACCGCCGCACCATCACCACCGGCGAGCAACTGCACCCGCTCGACAGTGGACAACAGAGGCAGATCACCGATCCGCCGCTCCGCGTCCTCGGCGACGACGGTCAGCACGTTGACGAGATGTGCCGCCATCCGCTCCACCGTGGCGGCGTCGAACAGCGACGTCCGGTAGTCGATCCTGCCGACCAGTTCGCCACTGGCCTGGATCTCTCCCAGCCCCATCACGAGGTCGAACCGCGCCGGCGGCGACGTGTCCAGGGAGAGGTCCTCCCGGGCGTCCGATCCGGCGGCGCCGCCCTGCTCGGGCGTGCCGTCGGCCGGGGCCGCGGGGTCGTAGTTGAACAGGACCTGGAACAGCGGGGCCCTGGAACGGTCCCTTTCGGTGGCCAGCGCGTCGACCAGCTGCTCGAAGGGCAGGTCCTGGTGCTCGTAGGCGCCCAGCGCCATCTCCCGTACCCTGCCCAGCAGTTCGGCGAAGGTCGGGTCCCCCGACAAGTCGGTGCGCAGGACCAGGGTGTTGACGAAGAAGCCGATGAGCTCGTCGGTCTCGGCCCGGTTGCGGTTGGCCACCGGCGCGCCGACCACGACGTCGTCCTGGCCGCAGTACCGGCCCAGCAGCACGGCGGACGCCGCCAGCAGCGTCATGAACATCGTCGCGCCGTTCCGGCGAGCGATCTCCTTCAGGCGGTCCGCGACCGGCGCGGGGACCACGAACCGTGCGGAGGCTGCCGGACCGTCCGAGACCCTTGAGCGGGGGCGGTCGACGGGCAGTTCCAGCACCGGCGCCCCGGACAGCTGCCGGCGCCAGTACGCCAGCTGGTCGTCAAGGACGTCCCCGGTCAGCCAGGATCGCTGCCAGGCGGCGTAGTCGGCGTACTGCACCTCAAGCGGCGGCAGCGGATCCGGTTCACCGGCACGGAACGCCTCGTACAGGAGTTCCATCTCGCGGCCGAAGATCCGTGCAGACCACTCGTCCGAGGCCACATGGTGCACGGACACCGCCAGCACGTGCCCGGCGGCGCCCAGTCGGATCAGGCAGGCCCGCAGCACCGGCCCGGCGGTCAGGTCGAACGGCTCCGCCGCCTCAGCCGCCACCAACTGTCGCGTCACGGTCACCGGGTCCACCGTCGCGGACACGTCCACCACCGGCAGCGGCACCGGCCCCGGCGGGTCGATGACCTGGTACGCCACCCCGTCCGAGCCCGCCACCAGCCGCGTCCGCAGCACCTCGTGCCGTGCGACGACGGCCGTCAGCGCCGCGCGGAGCGCCGCCACATCGATGTCGCGGTCCAGGCGCAGGTGCATCGGCACGTTGTAGTCGGCCGATCCCGGTTCGAGCTGGTCGAGGAACCACAGCCGCTGCTGTGCGAACGAGAGCGGGAGCCGGTCCCGCCGGTCCGTCCGGGTGATCGACGGAGCGGAGCCACGGCGCCCGCCCTGCCGGGTTCCCAGCAGTTCCACGATCTCTTCGCGCCAGTCCTGGAGTTGCTGCCGGAGGTCGCCGGTCAGCACGTCCTTCGGCGCGAAGACACGGAGCCGGCCCTCGTGGAGGTTGAAGCGCACCCCCTGCTTTTCGAGGTCCTTGACAAGATCTGCGGGAGAAGCAGCCATCAGGAAATACCATCCTCGCTGGGCCGTGCGTCCTGTCCGTAACCACCAAGTGCCTGGAGCACTTCGTCATCTGACATGCGCTCGATCTCGTCCAAGATCTGTTCCTCGACCACCCGGGCGAGTTCGCGCACCGTCGGCCGGTCGAACAAGGCTGCCAGCGGCACCTCGGTCCCGAACGCGTCGCGAACGCGGGAGATCACCTGGGTGGCCAGCAGTGAGTGGCCCCCGAGTTCGAAGAAGTTGTCCTCGGCCCCGACCCGGTCCACCCCGAGCAGCTCGGCCCAGATCCCGGCCAGCAGTTCCTCGGTGGGGGTCGAGGGCGGAACGTGGGAGCCGTCCTCGTCGGGACGGTCGATGTCGGGCACCGGCAGTGCGGCGCGGTCGACCTTGTTGCTTGAGGTCAGGGGCAGGGCCGCCAACTCGACGAACACTGACGGGATCATGGATTCCGGCAGGCTCTCGCGCAGGTGCCCGCGCAGATCGCCCGAGTCAGGGATGCCTTTGGACGGGTCGGCGGGGACGACGTAGGCCACCAGTCGTGCCCGCGCCGACTCACCGAACGGGGTCACCACCGCCACCTGTACGCCGGGATGGGCGGCGAGCGCGGCCTCGATCTCCCCGGGTTCGATCCGGACTCCGCGGATCTTGACCTGGTCGTCGGCCCGGCCCAGGAACTCCATCCGTCCCCAGGCGTTCCATCGCACCCGGTCGCCGGTCCGGTACATGCGCGAGCCGTCTGCCGCGAACGGGTCGGCGATGAACCGGCGCGCGGTCAGTGCGGGGCGGCCTCCGTATCCGCGGGCGACGCCGGGGCCGCCGATGAACAGTTCACCCGCCACTCCGACCGGCACCGGGCGCAGCCGGCTGTCGAGAACATGCACCGTCGTCCCGGCGACCGGCAGCCCGATCGGCACCGGCGAAGCCGCTTCCCGCATCAGCCACGCCATCGACGTGATCGTCGTCTCCGTCGGCCCATAGGTGTTGAGTACGGGCACCGAGGTCTGCTCGAACCAATCGGCCAGCACCCGTGCCGGCACCGCCTCGCCGCCGAGATTCAGCAGGCGGAAGTCCGGGCCCAGCCCGTAGCCTGCCGAGGGGTCGGAGATGGCCAGCTCCCAGACCGCGGGCGTCATCTCCACCATGGTGATCCGCTGTGCCCGGATTTCCCGCAGCACTTGCGCCGGAGTCCACAGTTCGGCGCCGCGCAGCACCAGCCTCCCGCCGTACATGAGGACCGTGAGCAGCTGATCCACTGTCGCGTCGAAGGTGATGGAGGCGAACTGCAGGGTGCTGTCGCCCGGGGTGATCCCGTACTGGCGGCCCAGCTCCGCCAGTCGCACGCTCATGGCGGAGTGCTCGATGAACACGCCATTGGGCCTGCCGGTCGAGCCCGAGGTGAAGATGACGTAGGCCAGGTTCCCCGGGCCCGCCTGCGGCGGGAGATCTGCGGTCGGTAGCTTGTCGATCGCCGCCTGGTCACCGTCGATCAGCAACTGCGGCACGGTGGTCGATTCGAGCCTGTCCGCCACCTCGCTCCGGGTGATCACCAGCGCCGCCCCGGCGGTTTGAAGCATGTATCGCATCCGCTGACCGGGGTGGTCGGCGTCCATCGGGAGGTAGGCGGCGCCCGCCTTCAGCACTCCGAGGATGGCCACCATCAAGCCGGTGCCACGCAGCAGGCACACCCC
>NZ_JBEXQX010000049.1:0-4110 GCF_040612795.1 Streptomyces sp. NPDC006335 | reverse complement strand
GCCGAGCTGCTGGGCCGGGTCCGGGAGACCGCGCTGGGTGCCTACGCCCACCAGGACCTGCCGTTCGAGCAGCTGGTCGACGCCCTGGTCACCGAGCGGGACCGCTCCCGCACCCCGCTCTTCCAGGTCTTCTTCAACTATCTGCGGGACGAAGGCGCCGGCGCGGCGGCCGAAGACGGCCCCGACGACGCGCAGGCGTCGCCCCGGACGGTGAAGTTCGACCTGACGGTGAACCTGGTGGACGCCGGCACCGGACTGGCCGGATCGATCGAGTACAGCACCGCGCTGTTCGACCGGGAGACGGTCGAGCGGATGGTCGGGCACCTGATCACCACACTCGGCGCGGTGGTGGAGGACCCGGACCGGAGGCTGTCGCGGCTGCCGTTCCTGACCGCCGCCGAGCGGGACCAGACGCTGTCGGCCTGGAACGACACCGCGACGACCGTGCCCGAGGTGGGCGGGGTGCACGAGCTGGTGGCGGCCCGGGCCGCCGAACGACCCGACGCCGTCGCCGTGGTGGCCGGCGGCACCGTGCTGACTTACGCCGCGCTGGAAGAACGTGCAGGCCGACTCGCCAACCGGCTCCGTGCGCTCGGCGTCGGTGCCGAGTCTGTCATCGGCCTCTGCCTCGAACGAGGCCTGGACACGGTCGTCGCGATACTGGCCGTCTGGAAGACGGGCGCCGCCTACCTGCCGCTGGACCCCGACTACCCCGCGGAGCGGCTGGCGTTCGTCCTGGCCGACAGCGGAGTCCGTGTACTGGTCGGCCATCGCGCCGTGGCCGGCGGCCTCCCCGCGGAGACCCGGATCTGGCTGGACGACCCGGCCGAGGCCGTCGACCCGGCCGGGCCGACGGAGCCGGAGGCGGCCACCGACCGCCTCGCCTACGTGATCTACACCTCCGGGTCGACCGGGATCCCGAAGGGCGTACAGGTCACACAGCACAACCTGGTGAACTTCCTGGCTTCCATGGCGGAACGCCCCGGCCTCACCTCCGCCGACGTCCTGCTGGCCGTCACCACCCTGGGATTCGACATCGCCGGCCTGGAGCTGCTGCTTCCGCTGACCGCCGGAGCCCAGGTCGTCGTGGCGGATCGGGACACGGTCCGCTCCCCCCGGCTGCTGGCGGGCGAGATCGGCCGGAGCGGCGCCACCGTCATGCAGGCCACACCGGCGACCTGGCAGATGCTGGTCGCCGACGGCTGGAGCGGGGCGGCGCGCTTGCGCGCCCTGTGCGGCGGTGAAGCACTTCCCGCCGAACTGGCCAGGGCGATCCAGGCACGTACCGTCGGCGTGTGGAACATGTACGGGCCCACGGAGACCACGATCTGGTCCACCTGCCGACCCCTGACGGACGATGAGCCGGTCACCCTCGGGTCGCCGGTGGCCAACACCCGTGTCTACGTGCTGGACCGGCGGCTCGGCCCGGTGCCCGTCGGCGTGGCCGGTGAATTGTTCATCGGCGGCGCGGGAGTGGCCCGCGGCTACGCCGGGCGTCCGGCGCTGACGGCGCAGCGGTTCGTCGCCGACCCGTTCGCGGCGGACGGGTCGCGGCTGTACCGGACCGGGGACGTCGTTCGCCTGCGGGCGGACGGGGAGCTGGAGTTCCTCGGCCGGGCCGACGACCAGGTCAAGGTGCGCGGGTTCCGGGTCGAGCTGGGCGAGGTGACGGCGGCGCTGGCGGCGCATCCCCGGATACGGTCGGCCGCGGTCGCCGCCTGGGGCGAGGCCGGGGACCGGCTGGCCGCCTACCTGGTCCCGGCGGACCACGGCGAGGGCGTCCCCGCGGCGGGCGACCTCCGCGCCTTCCTACGCCGAAGCCTGCCGGAGTACATGGTCCCGTCGCTGTTCACCGAGCTGGCCGCCCTGCCACTGACCCCCAACGGGAAACTGGACCGGGCCGCGTTGCCCGCCCCCGACACCGCCCGGTCCGAGCTGGGCGCCTTCGTGGCGCCGACCGGGGCGACCGAGGAACTCCTGGCCGGGATCTGGGCACAGCTGCTCGGCGCCGACCGGGTCGGCGCACTGGACGGCTTCTTCGAGCTGGGCGGGCATTCCCTGCTGGCCACTCAGGTGATCTCCCGGATCCGTGAGGTGTTCGGAGCCGAGGTGGCCCTGGCCGCGCTGTTCGAGCACCCCACCCTGCGGGCCCTGGCCGCCGTCGTCGACGGGACCGGGCCGGGATCGGCCGCCCCGCCGATCACGCCGGTGTCCAGGGACCGGGCACTGCCGTTGTCGTTCGCACAACAGCGCCTTTGGTTCCTGAACCAGCTCCAACCCGGCTCGGCCGAGTACCACCTGCCGTCGCTGATCCCGATGGCCGGCCCGGTGGACGTGGCCGCGCTGGGCACGGCGCTGGACGCGCTGGTGGCGCGGCACGAGGTGCTGCGGACGCGGCTGGTCGCGGGCCCGGACGGGGTGGCGCACCAGGTGATCGATCCGCCGGGGACGGTGCCGCTGCCCGTGGCGGACGTGTCCGGCGCCGCCGATCCACTGGCTGCGGCCAGGCGTCTGGTGGCGGTCGACGCGGCGGAGCCGTTCGACCTGGCGTCCGGACCGCCCCTGCGGGCCTGCCTGATCAGGATGGCCGACACCAGGCACGTGCTGGCGCTGACCATCCATCATGTGGCCTTCGACGACTGGTCGGACCGGATCCTGCAACGCGACCTGTCCTCGCTGTACGAGGCGTTCCGAGTGGGGGAGCCGGATCCGCTGCCGCCGCTCGCGGTGCAGTACGCCGACTTCGCGGTGTGGCAGCGGGACTGGCTGGCCGGGGACGTCCAGGACCGGCAGTTGGCCTTCTGGCGGGAGCGGCTGGCCGCCCTGCCGGTCCTGGAGCTTCCCCTGGACCGGCCGCGTCCGCCGCTGCGCTCCTCGGCGGGAGCGGCGATGCGCTTCAGCGTGCCCGGCGAGGTCGTGCGAGGACTGCATGAAGCGACCCGCGAGGGTGGCGCGACGATGTACATGACCCTGCTGGCCGCGTTCAGCGTCCTGCTGGGCCGGTACAGCGGTCAGGACGACATCGTGGTGGGCACACCGGTGGCGGGCCGGAACCGGGCCGAGACCGAGGACCTGATCGGGTTCTTCGTCAACACCCTGGTGATGCGCACCGACCTGTCCGGGGACCCGACGTTCGCCGAGGTCCTGGCCCGGGTACGGGAGACCGCGCTCGGTGCCTACGCCCACCAGGACCTGCCCTTCGAGCAGCTGGTGGACGCCCTGGTCACCGAGCGGGACAGGTCCCGCACCCCGCTGTTCCAGGTGCTGTTCGACTACTACCGGCAGGACACCGGCGGAGGGGGCGGCTCGGCGGAATCCGTCCAGGCCGGGGTGACCGCCAAGTTCGACCTGCGTCTGGTCGTGGTCGAAGACGATGACGGCCTCACGGCCACGATCGAGTACGGAGTCGCGTTGTTCGACGCGGCGACGATCGACCGGTTGGCGAGGCATCTGCGGATGCTGCTGGCACGGGTCGCGGAGGACCCGAGCCGACCGATATCCGAGGTGTCCGCCTTGTCGGCGGTGGACCACGCTGAGCTGCTGGAGCTGGGATCGGGTACCGCACGGCCGGTGTCCGCGGCGAGCGGAGTGCCCGGGCTGGTGGTCGAGCATGCGGCCAACGGCGGGGACGCAGTCGCGGTCGTGTACGGCGAGGCGCATCTGACCTACGGGGGCCTGGTACGTCGGGCGTCGCGGCTGGCGCGTCACCTGCGCGGCCTCGGAGTGGGCCCGGAGTCAGTGGTGGGCGTCTGCATGGGCCGCGGCGTGGATCTGGTGGTCGCGGTGGTGGGGGTGTGGTTGTCGGGGGCGGCGTTTGTGCCGTTGGATCCGGAGTATCCGGCGGAGCGGTTGGCGTTCATGCTGGCTGATTCGGGTGCGCGGGTGGTGGTGGGAGACCGGGCCGGAGCGGCTGTGCTGGACGGTGACGTCGTGGTGGTGCGGCTGGAGGAGTCGGCCGCGGGGGTCGATTGGGAGGTGGTGGGGCCGGAGCGGGTGGTGGTGGATCCGGCTCAGTTGGCGTATGTGATCTATACGTCGGGGACGACGGGGGTGCCGAAGGGTGTTCAGGTCGGGCATGGGGGGCTGGTGAATCTGGCGGCTGGTTTGTGG
>NZ_JBEXQX010000048.1:0-4897 GCF_040612795.1 Streptomyces sp. NPDC006335 | reverse complement strand
CATTCGCTGCTGGCGACCCGGGTGATGTCGCGGGTGCGGGAGGTGCTGGCCGCTGAGGTGGCGTTGGCGGTGTTGTTCGACCATCCCACGGTGCGCGGACTTGCCGCTGTGATCGACGAGACCGCGCGGGGGCTGGTGGCCCCGCCGGTCGGTCCGGTGCCGCGGGACCAGGTGCTGCCGTTGTCGTTCGCCCAGCAGCGGCTGTGGTTCCTCGACCAGCTCGAACCCCACTCCACCGAATACGTCCTGCCGACGGTGATGCAGTTGGGCCGGAACCCTGACGTTCCGGCACTGGAAGCGGCACTCACCGCAATCACGGCCCGGCACGAGGTACTGCGCACCCGGCTGGTGGCCGGACCGGATGGAGTGGCCCACCAGGTGATCGACCCGCCCCGCCCGTTCCCACTGAAGGTGGCGGACGTGTCGGCGGCGCCGGATCCCGCCGCGCTGACCAGAGAACTGCTCGCGGCCGACGCCGCGACACCGTTCGACCTGGCCGCCGGGCCACTCGTCCGTGCCTGCCTGATCCGGCTGGGCGACCTGGGACACGTGCTGGCGCTGTGCGCCCACCACGTGGTCTTCGACGAGTGGTCGGACCAGGTCTTCCGCCGTGAACTGCGGGCCCTGTACGAGGCGTGCCGGGCAGGTGAGCCGGATCCGCTGCCGCCGCTCGAGGTGCAGTACGCGGACTTCGCGGTCTGGCAGCGGTCGTGGTTGTCCGGCGAGGTCCTCGACCGGCAGCTGACCTACTGGCGCGAGCGGCTCGCCGGGGCACCGCTGCTGGAACTGCCCACCGACCGGCCGCGGCCGCCGGTGCGCTCGAACGCCGGTGCGGCGGTCGGGTTCACGATCCCTGAGCCGGTCGCGGACGGGCTGCGGGAGATCGCCCGGCAGAACGGCGTGACGATGTTCATGACGCTGCTGGCCGGATTCTCGGTGGTGCTGGGCCGGTACGCGGACACCGATGACGTGATCGTCGGAACGCCGGTCGCGAACCGGAACCACGCCCAGGTCGAGGACCTGATCGGATTCTTCGTCAACACCCTCGTACTGCGGACAGACCTGTCCGGCGAACCGACGTTCACCGAACTGACGCGCCGCGTGCGGCAAACGGCGCTGGAGGCGTACGCCCACCAGGACCTGCCGTTCCAGCAGTTGGTGGACGCCCTGGTCACCGACCGGGACAGGTCCCGCACCCCGCTGTTCCAGGTGCTCTTCAGCTACGGCCTCCAGGAGTCCGGCGCCGGTGACGCCGATCCCGCCGAGGCGGCCCCGATGACCGAGGCACTCAGTGGCGGCTTCCAGGTGAAGTACGACCTGGCGCTGACGTTGGGAGACGCGGGCGGGGCCGTCGCCGGGCGGCTCGACTACAGCACCGCTCTGTTCGACGCGGCCACCGTGGACCGCATGGTGGGGCACGTTCTGACGGTCCTGGCAACGGCGGTGGCCGACCCGGAGCGGCCACTGTCGCGGTTGGCGGTGCTGACGGCGGCGGAGCGGGATCAGCTGGTGCGGCGCTGGAACGACACGGCGGGACCCGTGCCCGCGGCGAACGGCACCGCCGAACTGGTGCTGGCGCGGGCGTCGGAACACCCGGACGCGGTGGCGGTCGTGTGCGGGCGGGAGTGGCTGACCTACGCCGGGCTGGTGGACCGCGCGGGCCGGCTGGCCCGGCACCTGCGAGGGCTGGGCGTGGGCCCGGAGTCGGTGGTGGGGATCTGCCTGCCGCGGGATGCCGGCATGGTGCCGGCCGTGCTGGCGGTGTGGATGGCAGGCGGCGCCTACCTGCCGCTGGACCCGGAGTACCCGGCGGACCGGCTGGAGTACATGCTTGCCGATTCCGGTGCGGTGGCGCTGCTGGCGGACCGGCGGGTGACGGGAGACCTGATCACATCCGCCGGGAAGGGCCTTCCGGTGGTGTGGCTCGATGACCCGGCGGTGCACACCCGTCTGCGCACGCTGGCCCCGTTGCCGCCGGAGCCGGCGGATCCGCGCCAACTGGCGTACGTGATCTACACATCGGGATCGACGGGCACCCCGAAGGGCGTGCAGGTGCCCCACGCCGGCGTACTGAACATGGTGGCGGGAATCGGGCCGGTCCTCGACGTGGCTCCCGGCACGAGGGTGCTGCAGTTCGCCTCGTTCAGCTTCGACGCGGCCGTCCTGGACGTGGCGGTGACGCTGGGCCGCGGCGGGACGCTGGTGGTGGCGGCCGGAGCGGAGCGCGCCGAACCCGCTCGCCTGGCGGGCATGGTGGCGGCGCTCGGGGTGGAGGCGGCCAGTGTGGTGCCGTCGCTGCTGGAGGTGCTGGACCCGCGAGGGGTCCCGGGCCTGGGCACGGTGCTGTCGGGCGCGGAGCGGATGACCGGGGCGATGGCCCGGGTCTGGGCCGACGGCCGGCGACTCGTCAACACCTACGGGCCGACCGAGGCCACGGTCATGGTGACCACCGGGGCGGTCGAACCCGCGGGGGAGGCGGGGCCGCCGATAGGGGTGCCCGTGGTCAACACGCGGTTGTTCGTGCTGGACCGGTGGCTCAACCCCGTGCCGGTGGGTGTGCCCGGCGAGTTGTACATCGGTGGGCCGCAGCTGGCCCGCGGCTACGCGGGCCGCCCCGCGCTGACCGCGGAGAGGTTCATCGCCGACCCGTTCAGTGATGACGGGTCGCGGCTGTACCGGACCGGTGACCGGGTGCGGCGGCGCGCGGACGGGCAGTTGGAGTTCGTGGGCCGGGCCGACGACCAGATCAAGGTGCGCGGGTTCCGCGTGGAACCGGGCGAGGTCGAGGCGGTGCTGGCCGCCCATCAGGGGATCCGGGCCGCGGTGGTGGCGGCGGACGGCCAGGGCGCGGCCGCGAGGCTGGTCGCCTACCTGGTGCCGGCGATCCCGGACACGGGGATCCCGCCCACCGCGGAGCTGCGGGCGTTCGCGCGCGGCCACCTGCCGGAGTTCATGGTTCCGCAGGTGTTCACCGAGCTGGCCGCCCTGCCGTTGACCCCGTCGGGAAAGCTGGACCGCGCGGCACTGCCGGCCCCCGGACAGGCGCGTGCCCAGGCCGACGACTGGATGGCCCCGGTCGGACCGGTGCAGGAACTGCTGGCCGGGATCTGGGCGCGGGTGCTGGGGACGGACCGGGTCGGTGCGTCCGACGACTTCTTCGAGCTGGGCGGGCACTCGCTGCTGGCGACCCAGGTGATCTCGCGGGTACGCGAGGTGTTCGGAACAGAACTCGCGCTGGCCGAACTGTTCGACAACCCCACGCTGGCTGGCCTGGCCACGGTGATCGAGAACACCGCCGACGGTCCGGTAGCCCCGCCGGTCACCCCCGTCCCACGGGACCGGCCGCTTCCTCTGTCGTTCGCCCAGCAACGGCTGTGGTTCCTCCACCAGATGGATCCGGAAGAGGTGATGTACAACGTCCCGTCGCCGATCTGGCTGGGCTCCGACGTCGACGTGCGGGCGGTCGGCGAGGCGCTGACAGCGGTCGTGGCGCGGCATGAGGTGCTGCGGACCCGGCTGGTGGCAGGCCCCGATGGCGTGCCCCATCAGGTCATCGACCCGCCACGACCGGTACCGCTGACGCTGGCGGACCTGTCCGGTCTGACCGACCCGGTGGCCGCCCTGCACCAGCTGATCGTGCGGGACGCGGTCGCACCCTTCGACCTGGCGACCGGGCCCCTCCTCCGTGTGTGCCTGGCCCGGCTGGGTACGGCCGGACACGCGCTGGTGCTGTCGATGCACCACGTCGTCTCCGACGAGTGGTCTGGACGGATCTTCGGCCGCGAGATGGAACTCCTGTACGAGGCGTTCCGTGCCGGTGAACCGGATCCGCTGCCGCCCCTGGCGGTGCAGTACGCCGACTACGCCGCCTGGCAACGTTCCTGGCTGACCGGCGAGATCATCGACCGGCAGCTCGCCTACTGGAGCCGCCAGCTGGCCGACGTGCCGGTGCTGGAGCTGCCCACGGACCGGCCGCGGCCGCCGATCGCGTCCAGCGCGGGCGCCTCGACGCCGGTGCACATCCCCGCCGCGGTGGCGGACGGGCTGCGGGCGGTGGCCCGCGAGAACGGCGCGACGATGTTCATGACGCTGCTGGCGGCGTTCGACGTGGTCCTGAGCCGGTACTGCGGCACCGACGACGTGGCCGTGGGATCACCGGCCGCGGGCCGGAACCGGGCCGAGACCGAGGATCTGATCGGGTTCTTCGTCAACACCCTCGTTATGCGCACCCGTCTGTCCGGCGACCTCACCTTCGCCGAGCTGCTGGGCCGGGTACGCGAGACCACCCTGGACGGCTACGCCCACCAGGACCTGCCCTTCGAGCAGCTGGTGGAGGCGCTGGTCACCGAACGCGACCGCTCCCGTTCCCCCCTCTTCCAGGTCTGGTTCTACTACGCCGCCGGCGAGAACGGCCGCCGAGCCGGCACGGACGACGAACCGGAAGCGGGGCTGCTGGCCGGAGCACCGCTGATGAAGTTCGACCTGGCACTCCTGCTCGGCGGCGCCGACGGCGAGGTGAAAGGCGAGATCCAGTACAGCACGGCGTTGTTCGATGCGGCGACGATCGAGCGTATGGCGGGGCACCTGGCGGTTGTCCTGGAGGCGGTCGCGGCCGATGCGGGCCGGCGTGTGGCGGAGTTGCCGGTCCTGTCCACTGTCGAGCGGGTGCAGTTGCTCGCCGGTGGTGATGGTGCGGCGGTGGTGGTTCCGGGTGTGGGTGGGGTGCATGGGCTGGTTGCTGATCAGGTGTGGCAGCGTCCGGATGCGGTTGCGGTGGTGTGTGGTTCGCGTCAGGTGACGTATGGGGCGTTGTGGGAGCGGGCGGGTCGGTTGGCGGGTCTGCTGCGTGCGGAGGGGGTGGGTGCGGAGTCGGTGGTGGGGCTGTGTCTGGAGCGTG
>NZ_JBEXQX010000047.1:0-4991 GCF_040612795.1 Streptomyces sp. NPDC006335 | reverse complement strand
TCCCCGATCTGCGCGCCGGTGGCCAGTGGCGGCCCGTCCTCGAAGCCGGTCGTGGCCATCGACCCGCCCATCGCCTGCGCCACCACCTCATACGCCTTGAAGCCGGTGTACGGGCCCTCCCCGAAGCCCTTGATCGAGGCGTACACGATCCGGGGGTTGATCTCCCGGATCCGCTCCCACGTGAAGCCCATACGGTCCACCGCGCCCGGTGCGAAGTTCTCCACCAGCACATCCGCACCCCGGACCAACGCGGTCAGGATCTCCCGCCCCCGGTCCGTCTTGGTGTTCAGCGTGATGCTGCGCTTGTTGCAGTTGAGCATCGTGAAATACAGCGAGTCCGCATCCGGCACGTCCCGCAGCTGCCGGCGCGTGATGTCCCCGCCCGGCGCCTCCACCTTCACCACATCCGCCCCCAGCCACGCCAGCAACTGCGTCGCCGACGGACCCGACTGCACATGCGTCATGTCCAGCACCCGCACACCCTCAAGAGCCGACGTCATGCTCGTCACCCCATCTCTGTGTCGTCGTGTGTTCGCCGGTGGCCGGGCGGTGCCTCTGCTCGGCGCCGCCCGGCCTCGCCTCACGGCATGAGCTGGTACTCGGGGAAGTTCCCGGGCAGCCGCTCGCCCGCCGGGCCCTGAGTGACCGCACGCACCAGCAGATCGCCGCCGACGAAGGCGCCGCGCCAGGAGGCGCCGAAGCCGCCGAAGAGCTCGTCGCGGTCACCGCGGGAACGCGGCTTGCCGTGACCGACCTTGAACGCGCGGATCTGCGGGGCGAGCCGGTCGAAGGTCGCCCGGTCGTCGGTGGAGAGGGTGGCGACCAGGGCGCCGTTGGAGGCGTTCATGGCGGCCAGCAGTTCCGCCTCCGTGTCGACCAGGACGATGGTGTCGACCGGGCCGAAGGGTTCCGCGTGGTGCAGGGGTGAGGAGGGGGGCGGGTTCAGGAGCGTGACCGGCTGGACGTACGCCGAGGTGTCCTGGCCGGGCAGGAAGCGGGCGTCCGCCTCGCTGCCGCGGTGCACGGGGACGGCGCCGCGGCTGATGGCCTCGGCGACCTGGTCGCGGAGTTCCTTCGCCTTGGCCGCGTTGATCACCGGCCCGAAGTCCAGTGCCGGGTAGGGGTCGTCGGGGTGCTCGACGGCGAGCGGGTGGCCGAGGCGCAGGGTGCGCACGGCGGGGAGGTAGGCCGTCAGGAACTCGTCGAACAGCTCGCGCTGGACGACGAACCGGGGGTAGGCGGTGCAGCGCTGCTTGCCGTAGTCGAAGAGCTTGGGGATGACGGCGGTGAGCGCGTCCCAGTCGGTGTGGTTCCAGATGCCCCAGGTGTTGAGTCCCTCCTGTTCGAGGACGTGGCGCTTGCCGAGGTCGGCGACGGCCGTGGCGACGGCGGCACCGGTGTCGCGGCCGCCGACGAAGGAGACACAGCCGATCTCGGGCGCCCGCACCAGCGCCTCGGACAGCTCTCCCCCGCTGCCGCTGACTAGGGTGACGGGGATCCCCTCGCGGGCGGCGAGCGCGCAGGCCAGCGTCAGACAGGCGACACCGCCGTCGGTCGGGGTCTTGGCGATGACCGCGTTGCCCGCCAGTGCCTGCACCAGCATGGCGTGAACGAGCACGCTCATCGGGTAGTTCCAGCTCGCGATGTTGGACACCGGGCCGTCCAGCGGGGCCCGGCCCTCGACCATCGGTTCGATGCCGTCGACGTACCAGCGCACGCCGTCGATGGCCCGGTCGACGTCGGCCTGGGCGAGCCGCCAGGGCTTGCCGATCTCCCAGACGAGCAGGAGCGCGAGGAGTTCGCGGTGCTGGGTGAGGGCGTCGAGGGTGGCCGCGACGCGGGCCCGGCGCTCTTCGAGCCGTATGTGCCGCCAGGCGCGGTGCTGGTCGAGGGAGGCGCGGACGGCCTGGTGGGCGGCTTCCCGGTCCAGGCGGGGCGGGCCGGCGATCGGGCTGCCGTCGACGGGGCTGGTGGCGGGCAGGGCCCGGCCGTCGGCCCGCCAGGCGGAGGCCCAGAGGTTGAGGACGCGGTCGTCCCGGAACGCCTCGGGCGCGACGGCGAGGCAGCGCTGCCAGGCGTCGTTCCATGAGGTTCCGGACTTCACCACGAGGTGGGTGTCGTTGAGGGTGGTCGTCATGCGATGTCTCCGCTCTCGGTGCACAGTCGGGGGCGGGGTATGGGGGAACGCGGCGGGGCCGGTTGAAGCTCCGTCCGCCGCGGTGTGGTTCCGGGTCAGGCCCGAGGGGCCTCGCGGACCGTGTCCAGCAGGGTGAGCACGAGGCGGGCGGTCTCGGTGGGGGTGTTCCCGACCTTGACGCCGACCGCCTCCAGGGCCGCCTTCTTCGCCTGTGCCGTGCCCGCCGAACCGGACACGATGGCGCCGGCGTGGCCCATGGTCCGGCCCTCGGGCGCGGTGAATCCGGCGATGTAGCCGACGACGGGCTTGGTGACGTGCTCACGGATGTAGGCGGCCGCCCGTTCCTCGGCGTCGCCGCCGATCTCCCCGATGAGGACGATCAGTTCGGTGTCGGGGTCGTCCTGGAAGGCGGCCAGGCAGTCGATGTGGGTGGTGCCGACGACGGGGTCTCCGCCGATGCCGACACAGGTGGAGAATCCGATGTCGCGCAGCTCGTGCATGAGTTGGTAGGTGAGCGTGCCCGACTTGGACACCAGGCCGATCCGGCCGGACCGGGTGATGTCCGCGGGGATGATGCCCACGTTGGACTGACCGGGGGTGATCAGGCCGGGGCAGTTGGGGCCGACGATCCGCGTCCCCTTCTTCTTCGCGTACGACGTGAAGGCGACGGAGTCGTGGACGGGGATGCCCTCGGTGATGACGACGGCGAGGCCGATCCCGGCGTCGGCGGCCTCGACGACTGCCGCTTGCGCGAAGGCTGGTGGCACGAAGACGACGGTGACGTCCGCTCCGGTCGCCCGCATCCCCTCGGCGACCGACCCGAAGACAGGGACGACACGGTCGTCGAAGTCGACGGCCCAGCCGGCCTTGCGCGGGTTGACGCCGCCCACGACGTTCGTGCCGGCGGCGAGCATGCGCCGGGTGTGTCTCATGCCCTCGCCGCCGGTCATGCCCTGGACGAGGACCCTGGACTCCTTGGTCAGGAAGATGGCCATGTTCCGCTCCTTCAACCGGTGTGGGCGAGTTCGGCGGCACGGCGGGCGGCACCGTCCATGGTGGTGGCCTGCTGGACCAGGGGGTGGGCGTGACGGTCGAGGACGGCCCGGCCGCGGGCGGCGTTGTTGCCGTCGAGGCGCACGACGAGCGGCTTGGTGAGCCGGACCTCGTCCAGGGCCCGCACGATGCCGTCGGCGACCGCGTCGCAGGCGGTGATGCCGCCGAAGACGTTGACGAAGACGGACTTCACGGCCGGGTCCGACAGGATGACCGTCAGCCCGTCGGCCATGACCTGGGCCGAGGCGCCGCCGCCGATGTCGAGGAAGTTGGCGGGACGGGCCCCGCAGCCGGCGACCACGTCGAGGGTCGACATGACCAGGCCGGCGCCGTTGCCGATGATGCCGACCTCGCCGTCGAGTTTGACGTAGTTGAGGCCCTTCGCGGCGGCGGCGGCCTCCAGCGGATCGTCGTAGGCGATGTTCTCGTCGCCCCAACGGGCCTGCCGGAAGAGGGCGTTGTCGTCGAGCGTGACCTTCCCGTCGAGGGCGAGGATGTGCCCCTGCCGGGTGCGCACGAGCGGGTTGACCTCGACGAGGAGGGCGTCCTGGCGGACCAGGACCTCCCACAGCCGTACGAGGACGTCGACGGTCTGCGGTGGCAGGCCGGCCGCGGCGGCGATCTCGCCCGCCTTCGCCGAGGTGACGCCCTCGGCGGGGTCGACGGGTATCCGGGCGACCGCCTCCGGGCGGACCGCGGCGACCTCCTCTATGTCCATGCCGCCCTGGGCCGAGGCGATGGCGAGGAAGCCACCCGCGGCCCGGTCGAGGACGTAGGCGACGTAGAACTCGCTCTCGATGTCCACCGGTTGAGCCAGCATGACCTCCCCGACGGTGTGTCCCTTGATGTCCATGCCGATGATCCGGCGTGCCGTCCGCTCGGCCTCGCCGGGGTCGGCGGCGAGCCGCACCCCGCCCGCCTTGCCCCGGCCACCGGTCTTGACCTGCGCCTTGACGACGACACGGCCGCCGAGCCCGCGGGCGATCGCACGGGCCTCCTGGGGCGAGCCGGTGACCTCGGCGCGCGGCACCGGGATTCCGTGTTCTTCGAAGAGGGCCCGCGCCTGGTGCTCGTACAGGTCCATGATTCGGCTCCCGTCTGAAAGTCATGCGCGACTTAAAAGTGGTGCACGCCCCCTGGACATCACCCATCGGATGCGGGATAACAATCTTCATACAGTATTCGTCGACTGTATGCAATGTGCCGAACGGGAGCCGGACCAGGCGGGAACCAGCCAGAAATCAGCCAGGAACCAGCAGCGCCAGGACGCTCAAGGCAACGGACAAGTGAGGTGGCCTGTGTCGGGAACGGCTCTTGAGGGTGTGCGGGTGCTGGACATGACGCATGTGCAGTCGGGTCCGTCGGCGACGCAGTTGCTGGCGTGGCTGGGGGCGGATGTGGTGAAGGTGGAGGCGCCGGGCGGGGACATCACGCGCCGGCAGCTGCGGGACGTGCCGGATGCGGACTCGCTGTATTTCACGATGCTCAACTGCAACAAGCGCAGCATCACGCTGAACACCAAGACGGACCGGGGCCGGGAGATCCTGACCGCGTTGCTCCGGGATGCGGACGTGCTGGTGGAGAACTTCGCACCGGGCGCGGTCGATCGTATGGGCTTCACGTGGGAGCGGATCCGGGAGATCAACCCCCGGATCGTGTACGCCTCGATCAAAGGGTTCGGGGACGGCCCGTACACGAACTTCAAAGCGTATGAGGTGGTGGCGCAGGCGATGGGCGGGTCGATGGCCACGACCGGCTTCGAGGACGGGCCGCCACTGGCCACCGGCGCGCAGATCGGGGA
>NZ_JBEXQX010000046.1:0-5225 GCF_040612795.1 Streptomyces sp. NPDC006335 | reverse complement strand
GGTGACGGCGGGCCGGTGGTGGTGGATGTGGAGAGTCACGGCCGTCATGAGGAGGGTCCGGGGATTGATCTGTCCCGGACGGTGGGCTGGTTCACGTGTTTGTATCCGGTTGTGTTGCCTGGTGGGGCCGATCCCGGTGCGGTGCTGGCGGGTACCAAGGAGATGTTGCGGCAGGTGCCGCGTCACGGCTTGGGCTATGGGCTGTTGCGCCACATGTCGGGGTGGCGGCCGCCCGCGACCGCTGAGATCAGCTTCAACTACCTCGGCCAGGCCGCTGCCAGCCACAACGCCGACGACCTTTTCCAGTTCACCGAGGGGCCACGCGGCCAGGCACGATCACCCGAGGGCGACCGCCTGCACCTGATCGAGATCCTCGGCCGTGTCGCGGAAGGCCGCCTGAACCTGGGCTGGAGCTACAGCGACGAAATCCATGACGAGGCGACGATCTCGGGCCTGGCGCACCGCTACATCGAAGTCCTCGGCGAGCTGATCGACCACTGCTGCCGCCCCGAGGCCGACGGCTACACACCGTCGGACTTCCCGCTGGCCGCCCTCGACGACGCCGCACTGGACCTCATCGCCCAGCACTTCGGCTCGCTGTCCGGGCCGGGGGAGAGCACCGACTCCGGAGGCGGGGCATGACGGCGTACGACATGACGGCACGACCGCGCGGCGGCGCCATCGAGGACATCTACCCACTGACCGGGCTGCAGCAGGGCATGCTGTTCCACTCCCGGCTGGCTCCCGAGCAGGGGATGTACTGGATCCAGTACGGGCTGTTGCTGGACGGCCGGATCGACCTCGGGCTCCTGCGGCGGGCCTGGGAGCTGGTCTTCGCCCGGCACGAGGTCCTGCGCACCGGGGTGTGGGAGCAAGCCAAGGTGCCGATGGCGGTGGTGTCACGGTCGGTGCCGCTGCCCTGGCAGGTGATCGACCTGTCCGGCCTCGACGAGGACGCCCAGCAGCGGGCCGTCGCGGAGTACGAGGCCGCCGACGCCGTCCGGGGCGCCGATTTCGCCGCCCCCTCGCTGACGCGGGTCGCGGTGATGCGACTGGGCGAGGACCGGCATCGGCTGTTATGGAGCTACCACCACCTGCTGCTGGACGGCTGGAGCGCCCCGGTGGTGGTCGGGGACGCCCTGCACGCCTACCGGGAACTCGTGGCCGGTCGGCGGCCGAGGCTGCCGGGGAGGCGGCCGTTCCGTGATTTCGTGGCCTGGTCGTCGGGTCAGGACCAGGAAGCGGCCCGGCGGTACTGGCGGGAGCGGCTCGCCGGGCTCACCGCGCCCACGCCACTGGGCGTCCACACGACAGGCGAGACCGGGCAGGGCACCGCCTGGGTCCGCGTGCCGGCGGACACCTCCGCCAGGATGGCGGAGTTCGCGCGACGGCACCGGCTGACGGTCAACACGGTCGTCCAGGGCGCCTGGGCGGTCCTCACCGCCCGCTACGCCGGTACCGACGACGTCGTGTTCGGCGTGGTCTCCTCCGGGCGCAGCGGTCGGCTGGAGGGCATCGAGTCCATGGTCGGGCTGCTGATCAGCACCATTCCGGCCCGTATCAAGGTCGATCCGGGCCAGACGGTCCCGCAGTGGCTGGCCGGTATACAGGCCGAGCAGGCGCGCGGCCGACGCTTCGAGCACACCGCACTGACCGACATCCAGGCATGTAGCGAGATCCCCGCCGGACAGCCCCTGTTCGAGACGCTGTTCGTCTTCGAGAACTACCCCACGCCGACGGCGCGGGACCAGGACCCCACGGACAGCGACCTGCGGATCCAGCGGATCCTGTTCGAGATGCCGGCGCAGGAGCCGCTGGCCGTCATCGTCAACTGGGACGACGAGCTGGTCGTCCGGATGGTGTACGACCGGGCCAGAATCGACGACGAAACCGCCGGGCGGATGGCCCGCTACCTGGCCGTCGTGCTGGAGGCCATCGCAGCGGACGGCGGCGGCCTGGTCGCCGACCTGCCTGTGCTCACCGAGCGGGAACGGCGCCGTCTCATCGATGCAGGGAACGGCGCGGCGGTACCGACACCACAGGCCGACGGAGCACACGAGCTGATCGCGCGAGCGGCGCCGGACACGATCGCGCTCGAAAGCGGCTCCCTGTCGCTGACGTACGCCGCCCTGAGGGAACGTGCGGCCCGGCTGGCCCACCGGCTGCGTGAGGCTGGGGTCACGGCGGAGACGGTGGTGGGCCTGCACCTGCCGCCGGGACCGGACGCGGTGATCGCCATTCTGGCGGTCTGGCTGGCTGGTGGGGCCTACCTGCCGCTGGACCCCGACCAGGCGGCGGACCGGACGGCGTTCATGCTGGACGACAGCGGCGCGGCGATCGTCGTCGGCACCTCCCTGCCCGCGACTCTGCCCCCCGGGCTGCCGGCCATCGCGCTGGACGACCCGGCGGTCCGGGCCGCCATCGCGGCATCACCCCCCACACCGCCCAGCCCGGTGCCGGGCGGCCCGGATCGGCTCGCCTACGTGATCTACACCTCGGGTTCGACCGGCACGCCCAAGGGCGTGCAGCTGGCTCACCGCGGTGTGGTCAACCTGGCGACCGCGTTCGCCGTGGCCGTGGGGGCCGGAAGGGGGACGCGGGTGCTCCAGGCCGCGCCGCTCAGCTTCGACGGTGCGGTCGGCGAGCTGGTGATGGCACTGGCACTGGGCGGAGCGTCGGTCCTGGCCACGCCGGAGCAGCGCGCCGAACCGAACCTGCTCGCCAAGCTGGTCCGCGACCGGGCCGCGCGGGTGATGCTCGTGCCGCCGTCGCTGCTGAGGGTGCTGGAGCCGGGCGACCTCCGCGGACTCGGCGCCCTGATCACGGTGGGGGAGCGACTGGACCCCGACCTCGCTGCCGCGTGGCGCAACCACCACCGCCTCTTCAACGGCTACGGCCCGACCGAGACCACGGTGGCGGCCAGCATCGGCGCCGTCGGCCCGTCCACCACGGGCGGCCCGGCGATCGGCCGTCCCATCGCCAATTCCCGGGTGTATGTCCTGGACGCCCGGCTGGACCCGGTACCGGTCGGGGTGGCCGGCGAACTGTTCATCGGCGGCGGGCACCTGGCCCGCGGATACGGCCGGCGCCCGGCGCTGACCGCGGAGCGGTTCGTCGCCGACCGGTTCGCCGGCGACGGGTCGCGGCTGTACCGGACGGGCGACCGAGTGCGCTGGCGGGCCGACGGACAACTGGACTTCCTGGGCCGGATCGACGACCAGATCAAGATCCGGGGCTTCCGGGTCGAGCCGGGCGAGATCGAGGCCGCGCTGAACACCCACCCCGCGATCCGGTCGTCCGCGGTCATCGCCCGGGGGGACGGCGCCGGTCGGCGGCTGGCCGCTTACCTCGTCCCGGCGGACCACGTCGAAGGCATCCCCCCGGTGGACGAGCTGCGCGGCCATCTCCGCCGGAGCCTGCCCGACTTCATGATCCCCGCACTGTTCATCGAGCTGGCCGACCTGCCGCTGACCTCGTCCGGGAAGACCGACCGGACGGCGCTGCCGACTCCCTTCCGCCACCGCCCCGACCTGGACGGCCGGTACACCCCACCGTCCAGCCCCGCCGAGGAGCTGGTGGCCGGAATCTGGGCCCAGGTGCTGGGCGTGGACCGGGTCGGCGCGGGCGACGACTTCTTCCAGCTCGGCGGGCATTCGCTGCTGGCCACGCAGGTGATGTCCCGGGTGCGGGCGGTGTTCGGAGCCGAGGTACCCCTCGCCGCGCTGTTCGATCACCCGACGGTGCGGGGCCTGGCCGAGGTGATCGAGGGCACCGCACGCGGGCTGGTGGTGCCGCCGGTGACCGTGGTGTCCCGCGACCGCCCGCTGCCGCTGTCGTTCGCCCAGCAGCGGCTGTGGTTCCTCGACCGGCTCGAACCCGGATCGGCGGAATACGTCGTGTGCCTGTCCATACCCTGGGCCGCCCACGTGGACGTAGCCGTCCTGGGTGAGGCCCTGAACGCGGTGGTGGCGCGGCACGAGGTGCTGCGGACCCGGCTGGTGGCGGGCCCGGACGGGGTGGCGTACCAGGTGATCGACCCGCCGGGCACGGTGCCGCTGCCGGTGGCGGACGTGTCGGACGTGGCCGATCCGACGGCGGCGGCGCGGGCCCTCCTGGCGGTGGACGCGGCCACCCCGTTCGACCTGGCGGCCGAGCCGCTGGTCCGCGCCTGCCTGGTCCGCCTGGGCGAGGCGGGACACGTACTGCTCCTGACGATGCATCACGTCGTCTTCGACGAGTGGTCCGAGCGGATCCTGCGGCGCGATCTGCTGGCGTCCTACGACGCGTTGCGGGCGGGGGAGCCGGATTTGCTGCCGCCGCTCGCGGTGCAGTACGCGGACTTCGCGGTGTGGCAGCGGTCGTTCCTGACCGGGGAGGTGTTGGAGCGGCAGCTGGGTTACTGGCGGGATCGGCTGGCCGGAGCCCCGGTGCTGGAGCTGCCCACCGATCGGCCCCGTCCGCCGGTGCGGTCGACGGCGAGCGGGGTGGTCCCGTTCACCGTCCCCGCCGACGTGGTGGAGGGCCTGCGGGAGGTCGCCCGGGACGGCGGCGCGACGATGTTCATGGCGCTGCTGGCGGGGTTCAGCGTGCTGCTGGGCCGGTACTGCGGTCAGGACGACATCGTGGTGGGCACACCGGTGGCGGATCGGAGCCGAACCGAGACCGAGCACCTGATCGGGTTCTTCCTCAACACCCTGGTGATGCGCGCCGACTTGTCCGGGGACCCGACGTTCGCCGACGTCCTGGCCCGGGTGCGGGAGACCGCGCTGGGGGGCTACGCGCACCAGGATCTGCCGTTCGAGCAGCTGGTGGACGCGCTGGTGACCGATCGGGACCGCTCCCGCACCCCGCTGTTCCGGGTCTTCTTCAGCTACGTCCAGGGAAGCGGGGACATCGACCGCCAGGAGCCCGACGTCCTGGACCACCGCGACGCGGACGAGCCGGAAGGCACGCTGACCCTCGCCGATCTCGATCTCACGCTCAGCGACTCCGGCGAGGGCGGTCTGGCCGGGGCCATGCGGTACAGCACCGCCCTGTTCGACGAAGCCACCATCGAACGGCTGGTGGCTCATCTGGTCACGGTGTTGCGGGCGTTCACGGATCCCGGTCGAAAGGTGGCTGCGCTGGAGCTGCTGTCCGACTCCGAGCGTGAGGAGGTGCGGTCGTGGGGGACGGGTGCCGAGCCGGTGGCGCGGGGCTCGGTGCTGGAGCTGATCGGGGAGCAG
>NZ_JBEXQX010000045.1:0-5482 GCF_040612795.1 Streptomyces sp. NPDC006335 | reverse complement strand
CTGCTCCCCGATCAGCTCCAGCACCGAGCCCCGCGCCACCGGCTCGGCACCCGTCCCCCACGACCGCACCTCCTCACGCTCGGAGTCGGACAGCAACTCCAGGGCAGCCACCTTGCGACCGGGATCCGTGAACGCCCGCAACACCGTGACCAGATGCCGGGCCAGCCGCCGCACCGACGCCTCGTCGAAGAGGGCCGTGCTGTACTCGATCGCCCCGGAGAGGCCGCTGTCACCCGCGTCGCCGAAGTTCACCTGCAGGTCGGCCGTCGTGAGCTGCCGGGCGACGGCGTCGCCGTCGCGCTCCTCGCGGCGTTCCCGGGGCGGCCGTCCGGGGTCGTCCTCCTGACCGTAGTTGAGGAAGACCTGGAACAGCGGGGTGCGGGAGCGGTCGCGTTCGGTGACCAGGGCCTCCACCAGCTGCTCGAACGGCAGATCCTGGTGCGCGTAGCCCCCCAGCGCGGCTTCCCGTGCCCGGGCGAGGACTTCCGCGAACGTCGGGTCGCCGGACAGGTCGGTGCGCATCACCAGGGTGTTGACGAAGAACCCGATCAGGTCCTCGGTCTCCGCCCGGTTCCGGCCCGCGACCGCAGTGCCCACGACCACGTCGTCGGTGCCGCAGTACCGGCCCAGCAGGACGCTGAACCCCGCCAGCAGCGCCATGAACATCGTCGCGCCGTTCTCGCGGGTCACCGCCCGCAGACCGTCCACGACGTCGGCGGGGACGGTGAACGGGACCGCTCCGCTCGCCGTCGACCGCACCGGCGGACGGGGCCGATCGGTGGGCAGCTCCAGCACCGGGGCTCCGGCCAGTCGCTCCCGCCAGTAGTCCAGCTGCCGTTGCAGCACGTCCCCGGTCAGGAACGACCGTTGCCACAGTGCGAAATCGGCGTACTGCACCGCGAGCGGCGGCAGCGGATCCGGCTCACCCGCTTGCAGCGCCGAGTACAACGCGAGAAGTTCCCGCCGCAGCACACGCTCGGACCACTCGTCGAAGACGACGTGATGCATCGTCAGGAGCAGTACGTGTCCCGGCTCACCGAGCCGGACCAGGCAGAAGCGCACCAGTGGCC
This sequence comes from Streptomyces sp. NPDC006335, assembly GCF_040612795.1. Lineage (NCBI taxonomy): Bacteria > Bacillati > Actinomycetota > Actinomycetes > Kitasatosporales > Streptomycetaceae > Streptomyces > Streptomyces sp. NPDC006335. The sequence continues at coordinate 4,412 of NZ_JBEXQX010000045.1, read as the reverse complement.
CCGTCGCCAGATCGAACGGCGACATGATCATCTGGGCTCCCAGCCGTTCCAGGGCAGCCGCAGGATCGGGTTCGTCGGACACGTCGACGACCGGCAGCCAGACCGGACCAGGCGGATCGATGATCTGGTGGGCGACGCCGTCCGGGTTCGCCATCAGCCGGGTCCGCAGCACCTCGTGGCGCGCCACCACCGCGTCCAGAGCCTTGTTCAGCGCCCCGGTGTCAAGGTCGCGGCCCAGCGACACCCGCATCGGCATGGTGTATTCGATCGAGCCCGGTTCGAGCTGGTCGAGGAACCACAGCCGCTGCTGTGCAAATGACAGCGGAATCGGTGCGTCGGGGCGTCGCCCCCATTCCTGAAGCGGCGACTGCTCTCCCTTGAGGCGTCGCGTCAGCAATTCCTGTCTGGCCCGGGAAAGCGTCACAAGTCCTCCACCGTGAGAATGCCGAACCAAACCCGCGATTCATCCGCTGCCATCGGGGAGTCCGATCAGCCGTCTCAATATGGCATTCGGTACGGCTGTATGGCACGCGGTGATTCGGCGCTCAGCGGTACCTGAGAAGGGTCAACAGCGGCGGAACGGTACGTGAAGCGCGGTCACCGGCTGCGGACGGCCGAAATGAGCACCCTCGGGGTGTCGTCCAACAGGGCCGGGGTGTGCGTCGCCTCCGCCATGAGTACTTCGGCGGCCTCTTTTCCGAGTTCCAGGGAGATCGCCTCCGCATGGCGCAGGACGGCCTCGTGCACGGCGATCTCCCGGTCCCGGGAACCGGCGATCTCCTGCTTGGCGAGGTCGGTGAACCCGGCCCGTTCGAGGAAGGAGTCGTAGGGCAGGCGAACCGGTTCCCAGCTGGTGAACACCAGCCGGCCGCCGGGGCGGAGCACCCGTGCCAGCTCGCGGAAGGCGGCTGACTTGTCGTGCACCATCCACAGCGCGTCGACGCTGACCGCTCCGTCGAAGCCCCCGGCGGGCAATCCGGTGTCCGTGGCACTGGCCACGTAGAACCCGGCCCGGGACGCCATGCCGAAACTCGCCGCCCGATCCGACGCGGCGGCCACCGCTTCGGCGATGATGTCCACGCCGATCAGGGGCACATCAAGCTCACGCGCGATCCAGAGACCGGGGCCGCCCCGGCCGCAACCGACGTCGAGCAGGCGTGTCGTGTGCGACTGCGCCAGAATCTCCGTCAGCAGGCGCAGGTCGCTCAGGGTGACGAACCCGAAGGGTTCCACCTCGCCGGGATAGTCGGCGCCATACACGTCCCGGTAGATGGATTGGAGTGTGGAGCCACGTCCCTGGTTCGCCAGCACCGAGCGGTAGCGATCTTCCCGGGTGGACAGTGGTCTCTCGGCGGCACACATGGCATCGACCCCTTCTTCGGCCTCACGCCTACCGGTGCAGCCAGGTCAGCACGTCGGGTTCGAGGTTCCGCGCGACCCGTGTGTGATAGTCGGCGAGCTCGGCCGTGGTGAGCAGTTCGGCTCCTGATCCCGACACACCCCTCCGGAAGAAGGACGCGCTGTCCTCGAGCACGCCCGCGAAAGGCTCGATCCGGTCCGCGGCGGCACGCATCTGTTCGAAGGTCGCGGCCTTCACCAGGCCCGGCCACAGCACTTCGGCGACGGTGATCCCCAGCCGCTCCGCAAGGATGCGCATCTGCCCCTCCAGATCGGCGGACAGGTCTTCGTAGTGCGTGAGGACGACGTTCGGCTCCTCGCGTCGTGCCCACGCGTCGGCGAAATGCCGGAGCATGGCGTCCAGGTCGCTCGGCCGTGCCGGTGAAGCCGACTCTTCGGCGATCCAGTCGAGCAGCCACTCCCGTGCGGAGCCCCGAATGCTTCGATCAGCGGATCCGGATGCGTGCTCCAAACGCTTGCGCTGGTGGTAGGACGAGACGGCGGCATCCAGCGGATGTCTTGCAACCACGATGTAGGTGACCTGCGGGACGGCGGGAACGTCCGCCAGTGAGCTGTGCGTCTTGATGAAACGCCGGTTGCGCTGCGCGGCGTACCGCTCGAACACCTCATGGCGTATGCCCACGGGGTCATCCAGCCACGGCGACAGCTCGTTGAGCGGAGCCGGCAGATCCGGCGTCTGGAACACCAGGAGTGCGCAGATCATCTGCATCCACGTGGTGCCGCACTTGCCCGGCGCGCTGATGACGATGTCGCCCGGACGGAACGGGAAGGCACCCCATCGGTCAACCAGCACGCCGTCCATGACCACGTCAACGGCCAAGAGGCCCTGGGAAGTGAGCACGATCCCCGTACGGTCGGGATCATCCGGCCCACCTCGGTCTTCCAGGTATCCGCGCGACAACAGCTTGTCGGTCATTTCTCGGGATACGCCACCACCGGTTTTCGGCCTCTTCCTCGTCCCCTTTTCGGCGTGATTCCTCATCTGCAGCGCCGCCAGGACGAGAACGTCACCCAAGGTGATATCTCTGAAGCCCGCAGACGAAAGGCGGGCAGCCATGGCCCGTTCATCTGACTCGCTCATCTCAAAGAACTGACTCACGGCAATTCTGGCCGTATCCAGCATAGCCATAATTCTTCCGCCTTCCCGTCATGAATTTCAACCGGGTGGCACACGAGCGTGGGCACACAGGCGTTCAACCAGGGCATGGCATCAGTTGAACACCGGCTTTCTAGCTCAGCGCCGCCATCGGCGGGTGATCTCCGTCCTCAGCCACGTGCCGATGACCCGCGCGCTGTCTCCGCGCAGCACGGTCGAGTGTTCCGCGGGAACGTCCACGATCTCCGGCTCCCGGACGAGCGCGGCCCGCCACTGCTCGAGCGCCTGCTCCCGGATCTCCTGCGGGTCCTCACCCGGCATGAACAGCACCACCCTGCCGTCGAAGGGCTTCCGGTGCATACTCCGCCCGTACGAGGTGTAGGCCAACCCGTTGATGGTCACCGCACGCATGATCCGCATCCCGTGCTTGTCACCTTCCCTGACGGCGACCGCGATCCTGTCGTCGGGTTCACGGAATCGCAGCAGCTGGTCCTCGTCGGCCGGGGAGAGCCGGGTCCCGGGGGGAGCCTGGATCGCGTCGTCCAGACGGGCGAGGAGCCGGCGGGTCTCCTGGTCGGTGGCTCGGGAGCCGGGGTCGCGGGCGCCGAGGAAGGCCGGCCCCATCAGGAACACACCGCCCACCTCCTTGCCCGCGGCGGCCGCCCGCCGCGCCATCTCGAGGGCGATGTAGCATCCCCCGGACTGCGCGGCGAACAGGTACGGGCCGTCCGGCTGGAGCTGGAACACTTCCCTGAGGTAGGCAGCCGCCATCGTCCCGACCGTCCGCAGCGGGCGGTCGTCGCCGACCAGGCCCCGCTCCTGCAGGGCGATCAGCTGCTGGCCCTCGCCGAGATGATCGGCAAGTCCGGCATATGCGGCGACCTCGCCGGTGATCGAGTGCACGGCGTACACGGCGGGGACGATGTCGCCCCTCCTGATGCGGACGGCCGAGCGGAGTCTGGCCTCTGCCAGGTGCGCCTCGATCTGCGCGGCGACGCCGGCGACGGTGGGACGGTCGAACAGGTCGCCGACGCTGGTGTCGTAGCCGGCGGCCCGGATCCGGGCCACGATCTGCGTCACCAGCAGGGAGTGCCCGCCGAGCTCGAAGAAGTTGTCGTCCACGCCCACACGGTCCACACCCAGCGCGTCGGCCCAGGCCTTGGCCACCGCCCGCTCGATCTTGGTTCGGGGGGCGACGTACCGGTCCGACAGATCGACCCGGCCTGGTTCGGGGTCGGGGAGGGCGGCCCGGTCGATCTTGCCGCCCGGAGTCAGCGGGAACGCGGACAGCTCGGTGAAGGAAGCCGGGATCATGAAGGCAGGCAGCCGGGACCGCAGGTACTCACGCAGCTCACCCGGGGCGGGGATGTTCTCGGCGGGGTCGGCGGGGACCAGATACGCCGCCAGCCGGGCCGCGTCGCCCTCTCCGGTCACCGTCACCACCGCCGACCCGACAGCGGGATGCGCGGTCAGGACGGTTTCGATCTCCGCCGGTTCGATGCGGTAACCACGCACCTTGACCTGCTCATCCACCCGGCCCACGTACTCCAGCCGGCCATCCGCCAGCCACCGCACCCGGTCACCAGTCCGATACACCCGCGAACCATCCGCGGCGAACGGATCCGCAACAAAACGCTCCGCCGTCAGCCCCGCACGCCCCCCATACCCACGCGCCACTCCCGCGCCACCCACCAGCAGTTCGCCCACCACACCCACCGGCACCAGATCCAGCGACCCGTCCACCACATACAGACGAGCACCAGGAACCGGCCCCCCGATCGGCGGCACCTCACCCTCTGCCCCCACCGCCCCGATACTCGCCACCACCGTGGCCTCGGTCGGCCCGTACGCATTCAGCAACCGGTGCCCAGCCGCCCGCCACACCGACGCCAGCGCC
>NZ_JBEXQX010000044.1:0-5849 GCF_040612795.1 Streptomyces sp. NPDC006335 | reverse complement strand
AGCGGGGACCCGACCTTCGCCGAACTGCTGGACCGTGTGCGGGACACCGCCCTGTCCGCCTACGCCCATCAGGACGTGCCCTTCGAGCGTCTGGTGGACCTGCTCAATCCCCGCCGTTCCCTGGCCCACCACCCGCTGTTCCAGATCATGCTGGTGCTCCAGAACACGGCCGAGGCCGCACTGGACCTGCCCGGCATCGACACCACCCGCGAACGCCTCGACATCACCCACTCGCGTTTCGACCTGACCTTCAGTCTGCGGGAGCGACGCGGTCGTGACGGCAGTCCGCAGGGCCTCACCGGCTGGGTCACGTACGACACCGACCTCTACGACGAAGACACCATCGACACGCTCGTCCAGCGCTGGACACGGTTCCTGGACCTCGCCACGGCCGGTCCGGCCCGGCGGCTCAGCGGGCTCGATCTGCTCACCGACGCCGAGCGGCACCGGCTGCTCGTCACATGGAACGACACCGCGGCCGAGGACCCAACGGCCGCCCCCGTGCCGGTGCTGTTCGAGCGCCAGGTGACCCGGACGCCGGAGGCCTTGGCCGTGGTGTCCGAGGGCGAATCGGCCACGTACGCCGAACTCAACGCCCGGGCGAACCGGCTCGCGCGAGCGCTGATCGAGCACGGCGCCGGCCCGGAGCGCTTCGTGGCAGTGGCCCTGCCCCGCTCCGTCGACCTGGTGGTGGCGTTGCTGGCCGTGCTCAAGACAGGGGCGGGGTACCTGCCGGTCGAACCCGACTACCCGGCAGAGCGGATCCGGTTCATGCTCGACGACACCGCGCCGGTCTGCCTGGTCACCACCGCGGGCATGCGGGCGACGCTGCCCGCGAGCCGACAGCCCGTCATCGTCCTGGACGACGGCGGCACGGACGCGTGGATCCGGTCGCAGCAGGACGGGAACCTCGCCGACCCCGACCGGATCGCCGCACTCACGCCCGAGGTCCCGGCCTACGTCATCTACACCTCGGGCACGACCGGCCGCCCCAAGGGCGTCGTCGTCGAACACCGCTCGCTGACCAACTACGTCCTCCGCTGCCCGCGCGCCTACCCGAGTCTCGCCGGCACCACCTTGGTGCACGCGTCTGTCGCCTTCGACGCGAACGTGACCGGCCTGTACGGGGCGCTGATCCACGGTGGGTGCCTCCACGTCGCCCCGTTCGACGAAGGGCTTCCCGAACGGATGCGGAGCGAGGGGGTGTCGTACAGCTTCCTGAAGATGACACCGGCGCACCTCTCGTTGGCGATGAGCGAGCTGCCGGACGATTTCGGGCCGACGGACCAGCTCATGGTCGGCGGCGCCGCCGTCGCCGGCCACGAACTGCGGCGATGGCGTGCCCGTCATCCGGGCGTATCGATCGTCAACCACTACGGCCCGACCGAGGTGACGGTCGGGTGCACCGACTACGTGGTCCCCTTGGACGCGGACCTGACGGCGGGACCCGTGCCCATCGGCAGGCCGATGACCAACCTCCGGGCGTACGTGCTCGACGACCGGCTGTGTCCGGTGCCGCCGGGTGTGCCGGGCGAGCTGTACATGGCCGGCGACGGTGTCGCCCGCGGCTACCTGGGGCGCTTCGCGCTCACCGCGGGACGGTTCGTGGCGTGCCCGTTCGGACCGGCCGGTGCGCGCATGTACCGGACCGGGGACCTCGCGCGGTGGCGTGCCGACGGGAACCTGGAGTACCTCGGGCGGACCGACGACCAGGTGAAGATCCGCGGTTTCCGGGTCGAACCCGGCGAGGCCGAGGCCGTGCTGGCCGGGCACGAAGCGGTGTCCCGGGCCGTCGTGGTCGCCCGCGAGGACCGGCCCGGTGACGTCCGCCTGGTGGCCTACGTGGTCGCGGGCGCCGAGGGCGCCGACGTCACCGCGTTGCGGGACTACCTGCGGGAGCGGTTGCCGGACCACCTCGTCCCGGCGGCGGTGCTGTTCCTGGACGAGATCCCGCTCACTCCCAACGGCAAGCTCGACCGGTCGGCGTTGCCCGTCCCCGACTTCACCCCTGGCTACGGTGCGGCGCGCACTCCTCAGGAAGAGCTGCTGTGCGAGCTGTTCGCCGAAGTGCTCGGCCTGCCCGGGGTCGGGGTGAACGACGACTTCTTCGAGCTGGGCGGACACTCACTGCTGGCGACCCGCCTGGTGTCCCGGGTACGCACGGCACTGGGCGTCGAACTGTCCGTACGGGCCGTGTTCGAGGCGCCGACCGTGGGCAGGCTGGCCCGGCGGGTCGGCCGGGCCTCCGGACAGACGCGGCCCGTCCTGCGGCCGTCGCGTCTGCCCGACCAGGTGCCGTTGTCGTTCGCGCAGCAACGGCTGTGGTTCCTGCACCAGTTGGAAGGCGCGAACCCGACGTACAACGTGCCCATCGTGCTGCGGTTGGTCGGCGAACTCGACGTGGACATCCTGCGGGCCGCTCTCGCCGACGTCGTGGGCAGGCACGAGACTCTGCGGACGGTGTACACGGAGATCGACGGCACGCCGGTGCAGACGATCCTGTCGGCGGACGTGGCCGTTCCGCTGTCGGTGACCGACCTGGAGTCCGCCGGAGTGCGGGAGGCCGTCCAGCGGGCCGCCACGTACGCCTTCGACCTGGCCGACGAGATTCCGCTGCGCGCCTCGCTGTTCCGGGTCACTGACGCCGGGGAGTGGGTCCTCGCGCTCGTGGCGCACCACATCGCCACGGACGGCTGGTCGATGGCTCCGCTGCTGCGTGACCTGTCCCGCGCCTGTGCCGCGCGGGCCGCGGGTGAGCGTCCCTCCTGGGCACCGCTGCCGGTGCGGTACGCGGACTACGCCGTGTGGCAGCGGGACCTGCTGGGCGACCTCGACGACCCCGACAGCGCCATCGCCGGGCAGATCGCGTACTGGGCGCAGGAGCTGGCGGGACTGCCCGAGCAGGTGAGTTTGCGCGGGGACAGGCCACGCCCCGCCGTGGCATCCCATGACGGGGCGGTCACCGGGACCGAGATCCCGGCAGAGGTGCACGCCAGGGTGGTGAGCCTCGCCCGGACGTCGGGTGCCAGCGTCTTCATGGTGCTTCAGGCGGCTCTGGCGGGGTTGTTGACCCGGCTCGGTGCGGGCACGGACATCCCGGTCGGCTCGCCCGTGGCGGGCCGTACCGACGAGGCCCTGGACGATCTCGTCGGGTTCTTCGTCAACACCCTGGTGCTGCGCACGGACACCTCCGGCGATCCCACGTTCGAAGAGCTCCTCGCCCGGGTGCGCAGGACCGCGCTGTCCGCCTACGCCAACCAGGACGTGCCGTTCGAGCGCCTGGTGGACATGCTCAGCCCCCACCGGACGCTGTCGCACCACCCCTTGTTCCAGATCATGCTGGTGCTCCAGAACACCACCGAGGCGACCGTCGAACTGCCCGGGACCACGGTGTTCCGTGAACAGGTCACCGGCCTCGGCTCCCGGTTCGATCTGACGTTCGGCCTGCGTGAGATCCGTGGTGCCGACGGCGGACCACGGGGAATCACGGTGCAACTGGAGTACAGCACCGACCTCTACGATCCGCAGACCGCCGATGCCCTGCTGTCCCGGTGGGTGCGACTGATCGACGCCGTCACCGCCGACCCGGGACGCCGGCTGAGCGCCGTCGACCTGCTGACCCAGGCGGAACGCCGTCGACTGCTGGTGGACTGGAACGACACAGCACGCGACGTCCCCGTGGTGCCGCTGCCGACCCTGTTCGAACAACAGGTCGTCCGTACGCCCGACGTGGTCGCGGTGGTCTTCGGGGACGACTCCCTGAGCTATGCCGAGCTCAACGCCGGGGCGAACCGCCTCGCGCGGCATCTGATCCGCCTCGGTGCCGGTCCCGAACGGGTCGTGGCGCTGGCGGTGCCCCGCTCGGTCGACATGGTCGTGGCGCTGCTGGCTGTCCTCAAGTCCGGGGCCGCCTATCTGCCGATCGATCCCGGGTATCCGGCGGAGCGGATCCGGTTCCTGCTGGACGACACCCGGCCCGTCTGCCTGCTCACGACCACCGGCACGCTCGCGGACGAGGGGGCGGCGCTGCTGCTCGACGACCCGGGGCTGGCCCGCGTGCTCCACGCGTACGACGACCACGACCTCACCGACGCCGACCGTGACGTCCTGCTGGCGCCCGCGCATCCCGCCTACGTCATCCACACCTCCGGAACCACCGGCAGGCCCAAGGCGGTCGCCATGCCGCACGGCGCGCTGGTCAACCTGATCACAGCCACGCACGCCGAGCCGGGTTCCGCCCGCACGGCGCAGTTCACGTCGCTGAGCTTCGACGTCTCGGCCCAGGAGATCCTCTCCGCCCTGCTGACCGGCCGGACCCTGTGCGTACCGGACGAGGCGACCCGGCGGGACATGACCGCGTTCGCCGCATGGCTGCGGGCGAACGAAGTGCACGAGCTCTACGCCCCGAACCTGGTCATCGACGCGCTGTGCGAGGCCGCCGAGCGGGACCATCTTGCGCTGCCCGACCTGCGCCAGGTGGTGCAGGCGGGTGAGGCACTGGTCGTCGGCTTGGGACTGCGCGAGTTCTTCCGCGCCGGGGACGTGCGCCTGACGAACCACTACGGACCCGCCGAGACGCACGTCGTCACGGCGTTCCCGCTGCCGGACGACGTATCGGACTGGCCCGAGCGTGTGCCGATCGGCTCGCCGATCGCGAACACGCGGGTCTACGTGCTCGACGACCGCCTGCAGCCGGTGCCACCCGGCGTAGCGGGTGAGCTGTACCTCGCGGGCGCGGGCCTGGCCAGGGGATACCGGGGCCGCGCGGGGCTGACGGCAGGGCGGTTCGTGGCGTGCCCCTTCGGTGTCCCGGGCGGACGCATGTACCGAACCGGCGACCTGGCGCTGTGGCGTCGCGACGGCGGGCTGGAGTTCCTCGGCCGGTCCGACGACCAGGTGAAGATCCGTGGCTTCCGGGTCGAGCCCGCCGAGACCGAGGCCGTGCTCGCCGAGCACCCCGAGGTGTCGCGGGCCGTGGTGCTCGCCAGGGCCGACCATGACGGGGCGGCCCAGCTCGTGGCCTATGTCGTGCCCATGGTTCCCGGGCAGGCGAGCGAGCGCGCGGTGCGGGAGTTCCTGCGCGAGCGGCTGCCGGACCACCTGGTCCCGGCCGCCGTGGTGGTGCTGGACGCTCTGCCGCTGACCCGGAACGGCAAGGTGGACCGGCAGGCTCTGCCCGCGCCGGACTTCTTCGCCACGGCGGGGACGGGCCGGCTTCCGCGCACTCCGCAGGAGGAACTGCTGTGCGGCCTGTTCGCCGACGTGCTGCACCTGCACGAGGTGGGGGTCGGCGACAGCTTCTTCGATCTGGGCGGGCACTCGCTGCTGGCGACTCGCCTGGTGTCCCGGATACGTAGGGCGCTGGGTGCCGAGTTGTCGGTCCGGACGGTCTTCGAGGCACCCACGGTCGCCGACCTGGCGCTGCGGATCGAGCGCGCCTCGGGTGTCGTACGGCCCGCGTTGGTGCCCGTCCCGCGCCCCCACCGGGTCCCGGCGTCGTTCGCCCAGCAGCGGCTGTGGTTCCTGGACCAACTGGAGGACGTCGGCTCGCTGTACAACATCCCCATCGCGCTGCGGCTGACCGGCGCCGTCGACCCGGACGCGCTCGCGGCGGCGTTCAACGACGTCATCGACCGTCATGAGGCCTTGCGAACGGTCTTCACCGAGATCGACGGCGCTCCGGTGCAGACCGTCCTCGACCCCGGCAGGGCGGTCCCGCTGCCGGTCGTCGACGTCGCGCCGGACGACCTTCCCGCCGTGCTGTCCGAGGTGGTGGGGTATCGCTTCGATCTGGCGGCGGAGGTCCCGGTTCGGGCGGTGCTGGTGCGGGTGGCCGGCGGCGGGGAGTG
>NZ_JBEXQX010000043.1:0-6096 GCF_040612795.1 Streptomyces sp. NPDC006335 | reverse complement strand
ACCCCCGCCACATACGCCGCCACACCACCGAACGTGACCTGCACACCCTTCGGCCGCCCCGACGAACCCGACGTATACACCACATACGCCAGCTGAGCCGGGTCCACTGCCACTGGCTCCGGCGGCGTAGCAGGCAACGCGGCCAGATCCGCACGTACCGCCGGGTCGTCCAGCCACAGCACCGTCTCCACCGCGGTGTCCGCCAGCTCGGCGGCCGTCGCCCGATGGCCCACCACCACCGCCGCGCGGCTGTCGGCGAGCATGAACCCCAGCCGGTCGGCCGGGAACGCCGGATCCAGCGGCAGATACGCGGCACCCGCCAGCCACACCCCCAACACCGCCGTCACCATCTCCACCCCCGCGGGCAGACACAGCCCCACCACGGACTCAGGCCCCACCCCAACCCCACGCAAATACCCGGCCAGCCTCCCCGCCCGCTCCGCCAGACCGCCGTACGTCAGACACCCCTCCGGACCCACCACCGCCACCGCGTCCCCAGCGAAACCCGCACGCTCCAACACCAGGTCCGCGACCCCACCCCGAGCCAGGTCCGCAACCCCCGCCCCGCTCCAACCCTCCACCAACTCCGCACGCTCGTCGGCGGTGAGCATCGGCACCTCGGACAGGGGTCCGGCCGCGGAGGCGGTCACCTCGGCCAGCACCGTGCACAGGTGCTGCGCCATGCGCTCGACCGTGCTCCGGTCGAACAACGCCGTCGCATACGCGATCATGCCTGTCAGTCCGCCGTCGGCACCGGTGCCGCCCACCGTGAGCCGCAGGTCGACCTTGGCCAGTCCTTCGGCCTGTTCGCCGCTTCCGGCCGGCGTGTCACCCTGCACGCCCTCGTCCCCGAAGTAGTCGAACGACACCTGGAACAGCGGGGTGCGGGACCTGTCCCGCTCGGTGACCAGCGCGTCCACCAACTGCTCGAAGGGCAGGTCCTGATGGGCGTAGGCGCCCAGCGCCGTTTCCCGCACCCGGTCCAGAACCTCCGTGAACGACGGTCCGCCCGACAGGTCGACCCGCATCACCAGCATGTTCACGAAGAACCCGATCAGGTCCTCGGTCTCGGCACGGTTCCGGCCCGCCACCGGCGATCCGACGACGACGTCGTCGGTGTCCGCGTACCGACCCAGTACCACCGAGAATCCGGCCAGCAGCGTCATGAACATCGTCACGCCGTTTCGCCGGGCGATCTCCCGCAGCCGGTCCGCGACCGGCTCAGGGATGGTGAACCCGACCGCCGCACCGGCGTTCGAGCGCACCGGCGGCCGCGGCCGGTCGGTCGGCAGTTCCAGTACCGGCACCTCGGCGAGCCGCTCGCGCCAGTAGGCCAGCTGCCGGTCGAGGACCTCGCCGGACAGCCACGACCGCTGCCAGACGGCGAAGTCCGCGTACTGCACCGGCAGCGGCGGCAGCGGATCCGGCTCACCCGCCCGGAACGCCTCGTACAGGGCGAGCAGGTCCCGCCGCAGTACCCGGTCGGACCACTCGTCGGAGACCACGTGATGCATGGTGAGGGCCAGGACGTGCCCCGCCTCGCCCAGTCGGATCAGACAGGCGCGGACCAGCGGCCCGGCCGCCAGGTCGAACGGCGACGTCATCTCCGCCGCCAGCAGGGCTCGCGTCCCCGGGACCGGATCGGCCAGGGACGACACGTCCACCACTGGCAGGTCGAACGGGCCGGGCGGGTCGATCACCTGCCAGGCCGTCCCCTCGGGGTCGGCCACCAGCCGGGTCCGCAGCACCTCGTGCCGGGCCACCACCGCGCTCAGAGCAGCGGTCAGCGCGGCCACGTCCACGTCCCGCCCCAGGTGTTCGAGGAACGGCACGACGTACTCCACCGACCCCGGCTGGAGCTGGTCCAGGAACCACAGCCGCTGTTGGGCGAACGACAGCGGCAGCGGCCGGTCCCGCGGCACCGGTGCCATCGGCGGCGCCACCAGGCCGCGCGCGGTGCCTTCGACGACCTCGGCCAGGCCGCGCACCGTCGGATGGTCGAACAGCGCCACGAGGGGCACCTCGGCCCCGAACACCTCACGCACCCGCGAGACCACCTGGGTGGCGAGCAGCGAGTGCCCGCCCAGCTCGAAGAAGTCGTCGTCGGCGCCGACCCTGTCGACTTCGAGGAGCTGTGCCCAGATCCCGGCCAGGAGTTCCTCGGCCGGGGTCGCGGGGGTGACGTACGCACCGTCCAGCTCGGGACGGGCGACGTCGGGCAACGGCAGCGCGGCACGATCGACCTTGCCGGCCGGGGTGAGCGGCAGTGCGGCCAGCTCGGTGAACACCGACGGCACCATGAAGTCCGGCAGCCTTTGCCCGGCGAACCCGCGCAGGATCCCCGGAGCGGGGACGCCGTCGGCGGGGTCGGCGGGCACCAGGAACGCGGCCAACCGGGCGGCCGGACCGTCCCCGGCCACGACGACCGCCGCGGCCTGGATCCCCGGGTGGGCGGCCAGAACCGCCTCCACCTCCCCGGGCTCGATCCGGTAGCCGCGCACCTTGACCTGGTCATCGGTCCGGCTCAAGAACTCCAGCCGCCCGTCCGGCAGCCACCGCACCCGGTCCCCGGTCCGGTACATGCGCGACCCGTCGGCGGTGGACGGGTCGGCGACGAACCGCTCCGCGGTGAGCGCCGGCCGGCCGCCGTAACCGCGTGCCAGCTGCGCCCCGCCGATGAACAGCTCTCCGACCACCCCGACCGGCACCGGGTTCAGGTGGCGGTCCAGCACGTAGGCCCGAGTGTTGGCGATCGGGCCGCCGATGGCCAGCGCTCCGTCGGCGTGGCCGGTGGCCGGGTCGTAGGTGGCGGAGGTCGCGTCGACGGTGGCCTCGGTCGGCCCGTACACGTTGTGCAGCGGCACCCGCAGCCGCTGGTGCAGAGCCGCGGCGATGTCGCCGGTGAGCTGCTCGCCTCCGCAGACCACTTGCCGCAGCGCCGTGCACCGCGCGAGGGCGGGGAGCCCGCTGAGCAGGCGCAGCACGGCCGGGACCGTACCCAGCAGGGTCACCTGCCGGTCGGCCATCGTCTCGGCCAGCCCGGCTATGTCGGTCGACGGGCCGGACGCGGGGACGATCACCAGCGTGCCCCCCGCGGCCAGGCCCGGGTACAGCTCGATCCCGAAGGCGTCGGTGCTCGGGGAGGAGTACATCAGGACCCGGTCGCGGGCGGTGATGGCGTACCGGTCGTTGAAGCCGCGTACGTAGTTCGCCAGGGCGTCGTGCGCGATCATGACGCCCTTCGGTGTTCCCGTCGACCCGGACGTGTAGATGACGTAGGCCAGCCTGCCCGCCGCCGTCGCCGGGACGGGGGGTTCCGTCGGCATCGCGGCCAGCCGCCGCTGCACGTCCGGGTCGTCGAGCAGCACCACCGTGCGCCCGTCGGCTGCGCCGTCGGGGAGCGCGGCGGTCATCTCCCGGCCGCCGACCAGGACCGTGGCCCCGCTGTCGGCGAGCATGAACGCGAGCCGTTCGGCCGGGTAGTCGGGGTCCAGCGGCAGGAAGGCGCCGCCCGCCTGCCAGATCGCGAGCACCGAGATCGTGAGGTCGATGCCGCGTGACAGGCCCAGTCCGACGACGGACTCCGGGCCGACCCCGGCCGCGCGCAGCTGATGGGCGAGCTGGGCGGCCCGCGCCAGCAACGCGCCGTACGACAGGGACCGCCGACCGGAGACCACGGCGATCGCGTCCGGGGTGGCCACCGCGTGGGAGGCGATCAGCTCGGGCAGGTCGACCGGGCTCGGCCAGGTGACGGCGGTGTCGTTCCAGGTGTGCACCAGCCGCGTGCGCTCGTCGGCGGTCAGGACGGGCAGCGCGGACAGTGGCCGGGAGGCCTCATCGGCGGCCGCGGCCAGCAGGGTGCCCAGGTGTCCGGCCAGACGCTCGATCGTGGTCGCGTCGAACAGGGCGGTGCTGTACTGGATGATCCCGGCCAGGCCGCCCTCGCCGGAGTCGCTGAGCGTGAGATCGAGGTCGGCGAGGGTGAGGGGGCGGGCGAGCATGTCCGCGGCACGTTCGTCCGGGGCACCCGGCTCCGGCTGCGCACCGCCGCCGCCGCCGTCCGCTCCGACGTAGTTGAAGAAGACCTGGAACAGGAGGGTGCGGGAGCGGTCGCGGTCGGTGACCAGGGCGTCCACCAACTGCTCGAACGGCAGGTCCTGATGGGCGTAGGCACCCAGCGCGGTCTCCCGTACCCGCCCGACGAGGTCGGTGAAGGACGGGTCTCCCGACAGGTCGGTGCGCAGCACCAGGGTGTTGACGAAGAACCCGATCAGGTCCTCGGTCTCGGCGCGGTTGCGGCCCGCGACGGGGGTGCCCACCACGACGTCGTCGGTGCCGCAGTACCGGCTCAGCAGCAGGTTGAACCCCGCCAGCAGGGTCATGAACATCGTCGCGCCGTTCGCGCGGGCGATCTCCCGCAGCCGGTCGGCGGTGTCTGCGGGCACGGTGAACTCCACAGCCGCCCCGGCGGTGGACAACACCGGCGGGCGAGGACGGTCGGTGGGCAGTTCCAGCACCGGCACCTCGGCCAGTTCGTCCCGCCAATAGGCGAGTTGCCCGTCCAGGACCTCACCGGCCAGCCAGGACCGCTGCCAGGCCGCGAAGTCGGCGTACTGCACCGGGAGGGGCGGCAGCGGGTCCGGTTCTCCGGCCCGCAGCGCCGTGTAGAGGGCGGACAGCTCGCGCCGGAACACCCGTGCAGACCACTCGTCGAAGACCACGTGATGCAGCGACAACACCAGCACGTGCCCGGCCCCACCCGAGCGGATCAGGCAGGCGCGGACCAGCGGTCCGGCCGCCAGGTCGAAGGGGGTGGCCGCCTCCGCCCCCAGCAGGTCCCGTACGGCGGCCTCCGGGTCGGCCGTGGCCGACACGTCCACCACGGGCAGCGGCAACGGACGCGGCGGGTCGATCAGTTGGTACGCCACCCCGTCGGTGCCCGCCACCAGCCGGGTCCGCAGCACCTCGTGCCGGGCGACCAGCGCGCCGAGGGCCGCGTCCAGGACGGCCACGTCCAGGTTCGGGCCCAGTTCGACGGGCAGCAGCAGGTTGTATTCGGTCGACTCCGGCTCCAGCTGGTGGAGGAACCACAGCCGCTGCTGGGCGAACGACAGGGGCAGCTGCCGGTCGCGGGACACCGCGGTCACCGGCGGCACCACCAGGCCGCGCGCGGTGCCCTCGATCACCTCGGCGAGGCCTCGGACCGTCGGGTGTTCGAACAGGGCCGACAGCGGCACCTCGGCGCTGAACACCGCCCGCACCTGGGACATCACCTGGGTGGCCAGCAGGGAGTGCCCGCCGAGCTGGAAGAAGTCGTCGCAGGCGCCGACCCGGTCCACTTCGAGGAGTTCCGCCCAGATGCCGGCCAGGACCTCTTCGGCGGGGGTCGAGGGCGCTGTGAATCCGTCGAGTTCCGTACCCTCCGGGTCGGGGTCGGGGAGGGCCGCCCGGTCGATCTTGCCGCCCGGAGTCAGCGGGAACGCGGACAGCTCGGTGAAGGAAGCCGGGATCATGAAGACGGGCAGCCGGGACCGCAGGTACTCACGCAGCTCGCCCGGGGCAGGGATGCTCTCGGCTGGGTCGGCGGGGACCAGGTAGGCGGCCAGCCGGGCCGTGTCACCCTCTCCGGTCACCGTCACCACCGCGGAGCGGATGTCCGGGTGGGCGGTCAGGACGGTTTCGATCTCCGCCGGTTCGATGCGGTAACCACGCACCTTGACCTGCTCATCCACCCGGCCCACGTACTCCAGCCGGCCATCCGCCAGCCACCGCACCCGGTCACCAGTCCGATACACCCGCGAACCATCCGCGGCGAACGGATCCGCAACGAACCGTTCCGCCGTCAGCCCCGCACGCCCCCCATACCCACGCGCCACTCCCGCGCCACCCACAAGCAGTTCGCCCGCCACACCCACCGGCACCAGATCCAGCGACCCGTCCACCACATACAGACGAGCACCAGGAACCGGCCCCCCGATCGGCGGCACCTCACCCTCTGCCTCCACCGCCCCGATACTCGCCACCACCGTGGCCTCGGTCGGCCCGTACGCATTCAGCAACCGGTGCCCAGCCGCCCGCCACACCGACGCCAGCGCC
>NZ_JBEXQX010000042.1:0-6183 GCF_040612795.1 Streptomyces sp. NPDC006335 | reverse complement strand
TTCATGGGCCAGTTGGAGCCGGGTTCGGTCGAGTACAACGTGCCGTCGCCGATGTGGTTCCACGGTGATCTCGACGTGGCCGCGTTGAGCAAGGCGCTGGATGCGGTGGTGGCGCGGCACGAGGTGTTGCGGACGCGGCTGGTGGCGGGCCCGGACGGGGTGGCGTATCAGGTGATCGACCCGCCGGCGCCGGTGCCGCTGCCGGTCGTGGACGTTTGTGGCGTCGTGGATCCCCTGGCTGTGGCGAGGGAGTTGGTGGAGGCCGACGCGGTGACGCCGTTCGACCTGGCGGCCGGACCACTCCTGCGGACCTGCCTGATCCGGTTGGCCGACGACAGGCACCTGCTGGCGTTGTCGATGCACCACGCCGTCTCCGACGAATGGTCGGGACGGATTCTCTGGCGCGAACTGTCGGCGCTCTACCAGGCGTTCCGCACCGGTGAGCGGGATCCGCTGCCGCCGCTGCCGGTGCAGTACGCCGACTTCGCCGTCTGGCAGCGTTCCTGGCTGACCGGAGAGGTGCTGGACGGCCAACTGGCTTACTGGCGGGAGGTCTTGGCCGGTGCGCCGGTGCTGGAGCTGCCCACCGACCGGCCCCGTCCGCCGGTGCGGTCCACCGAGGGCACGGCGACACACTTCACGGTCCCGGCCGAGACCGCCGAGGCGCTGCGCGAGGTGGCGCGGGCGAACGGCGCGACCATGTACATGGTGTTGCTGGCGGCCTGCCAGGTGCTGCTGGGCCGCTACTGCGACACCGACGATGTCGTGGTCGGGACGCCGGTGGCCAACCGGAACCGGGCCGAGACGGAGGACCTGATCGGGTTCTTCGTCAACACCCTGGTGCTGCGCACGGACTTGTCGGGGGACCCGTCCTTCGCCGAGCTGCTGGGCCGGGTCCGGGAGACCGCGCTGGGTGCCTACGCCCACCAGGACCTGCCGTTCGAGCAGCTGGTCGACGCCCTGGTCACCGACCGGGACCGCTCCCGCACCCCGCTCTTCCAGGTCTTCTTCAGCTACGCCATCACCGATCCGGACGAGGAGGCCACCCGGCCCGGCCGGGACGTCGCGCCGCGCCCGGTGGAGGTGAAGTTCGACCTGGCGCTGGCGCTGGCCGACGGCGGGGCGGACGTGACCGGCCAGATCGACTACAGCACGGAGCTGTTCGACCCGGACACGATCGACCGGCTGGCAGGGCACATCCTGACGGTGCTGCGGGCCGTGGCCGCGGATCCGGACCGTCCTCTTTCGCGCATACCCGTGCTGACGGCGGAAGAGCGGCAGCAGGTCGCCGGAGGCTGGCACGGCGAGGTTGTACCAGCGCCGTCGGCGGGCGGGGTGGCCGAGCTGATCGTCGCCCGCGCGGAGGCACACCCGGACGCGGTCGCGGTGGTGTGCGGACGGCACCAGGTGACCTACGGACACCTGGTGGACCGGGCATGGCGGATGGCGAACCTGCTGGGCGCGCGAGGGGTGGGTCCGGAGTCGGTGGTGGGCCTGTGCCTGCCGCGCGGGGTGGACATGGTGACCGCGGTGCTGGGGGTGTGGCTGGCCGGCGGCGCGTACCTGTCGCTGGACCCGGAGTACCCGGCGGACCGGTTGGCGTTCATGCTGGCCGACGGCGACGCGGCCCTTCTGGTCGGGGACCGTTCGGCGACGGGCGGCCCGGCCGGGGATGGCGTGCCGGCGGTGTGGCTGGACGACCCGGAGGTACGGGCGCAGCTCGCGATGCCGCCGGTCCGGTCCGAGGGCGCCCGGGTGGAGCCGAGCACGCTGGCGTACGTGGTCTACACCTCAGGGTCGACCGGGGTCCCGAAGGGCACGCACCTCACCCACGGCGGTGTGGTGAACCTCGCCGCCGCCCTCGGGCCGGTGCTGTGCGCCGCTCCCGGGACCAGGGTGCTGCAGTTCGCCTCGTTCAGCTTCGACGCCGCCGTGCTGGACCTGGCGGCGACGCTGGCACGCGGCGGCACGCTGGTCGTGGCGGCCGGAGCCGAGCGGGCCGATCCGACCCGGCTCGCCGCGATGGTGACGGCGCTGGGAGTGGAGGCGGCCAGCGTGGTGCCGTCGCTGCTGGAGGTCCTGGACCCGGCGCGAGTACCGGGCCTGGGCACGGTGCTGTCCGGGGCCGAACGCATGTCCGCCGCGCTGGCCCGGACCTGGGCGCGGGACCGGCGGCTGGTCAACACGTACGGGCCGACCGAGGCCACCGTCATGGTGACCGCCGGGCCGGTGGACCCCGATGCGCGGCGCGCGCCGGCGGTGGGCCGTGCGGCGCCGAACACACGGCTGTACGTGCTGGACGCGTTCCTGAACCCGGTGCCGGTGGGCGTGCCGGGGGAGCTGTACATCAGCGGGCCGCAGCTGGCCCGCGGCTACGGGGGCCGCCCGGCACTGACCGCGCAGCGGTTCGTCGCCGACCCGTTCGGCGCCGACGGGTCGCGCCTGTACCGGACCGGGGACCGGGTGAGGTGGCTCCCGGACGGGCAGGTGGACTTCCTGGGCCGGGCCGACGATCAGGTGAAGGTGCGCGGATTCCGGATCGAGCCGGCGGAGGTCGAAGCCGTCCTCGCCGCCCACCCCGCCGTACGTTCGGCGGTGGCCGCCGTGGACGGCACCGGCGCGGACGCGCGGCTGGTGGCCTACCTGGTCCCGGCCGATCACGCCGAAGGCATCCCCACGCCGGAGGAGCTGCGCGGGTTCGCGGCCCTGCGGCTGCCGGAGTTCATGATCCCGGCCGCCTTCATCGAGCTGGCGGCGGTGCCGTTGACCGCGACCGGCAAACTCGACCGCGCCGCGCTGCCCTCCGCCGACCTCCGTCCCGCGCTGAACGGCCATTACACGCCGCCGTCGACGCGGACCGAGGAGCGGCTGGCGGGCATCTGGGCCGCGCTGCTGGGGCTGGACCGGGTCGGGGCCGAGGACGACTTCTTCACGCTGGGCGGACATTCGCTGCTGGCCACGCGGGTCGTGTCCCGGATCCGCACGGAGTTCGGGGCCGAGGTGCCGGTCGCCACGCTGTTCGCCCGTCCCACCGTGCGCGGCCTCGCCAGCGTCATCGACGGCACGTCAGCGAACCATGCCGCCCCACCGGTGACCCCGGCGCGCAGGGACCGGCCCCTGCCGCTGTCGTTCGGCCAACAGCGGCTGTGGTTCCTCGACCAGCTCGAACCCGGCTCGACCGAGTACAACGTGCCGACGCCGCTGCCGCTGGGCCAGGACCTGGACGTCCGGAGCCTGGAGGCGGCCCTCAACAGGATCGTGGCGCGCCACGAGGTGCTGCGCACCCGTCTGGTCGTCGGCCCGGACGGGGTCGGCCACCAGGTGGTCGACCCACCCGGGCCGGTTCCGCTGCCCGTGGCGGACGTGTCGGACCTGCCCGACCCGGTGGCCGGGGCCCGCCTGCTGATCATGGCGGACGCCCTGCAACCCTTCGACATGGCGGC
Source organism: Streptomyces sp. NPDC006335 (assembly GCF_040612795.1). NCBI lineage: Bacteria > Bacillati > Actinomycetota > Actinomycetes > Kitasatosporales > Streptomycetaceae > Streptomyces > Streptomyces sp. NPDC006335. Next base: position 2,740 of record NZ_JBEXQX010000042.1, on the reverse strand, counting down.
CGGACCGCTGATCCGCGCCAGCCTGATCCGCCTCGGCCAGGCCGGCCACATCCTGGCCATGTCGGTCCACCACGTCGCCTTCGACGAGTGGTCGGACCGGATCTTCCGGCAGGAACTGGCGGCCCTCTACGAGGCATCCCGAGCCGGCGAGTCCGATCCGCTGCCGCCGCTGCCGGTGCAGTACGCCGACTTCGCGGTGTGGCAGCGGTCCTGGCTGACCGGAGAGGTGCTGGACGGCCAACTGGCCTACTGGCGGGACCAGCTGGCCGGGGCCCCGGTGCTGGACCTGCCCACCGACAGGCCTCGTCCGCCGGTCCGGTCCAGCGCGGGCGCCGTGGTGCCGTTCGACGTTTCGACCGGGACCGCGGACGCGCTGCGGCGGATCGCCCGTGACAACGGCGCCACCCTGTTCATGACGCTCTTCACGGCGTTCGTGGTGCTCCTCAGCCGCTACAGCGACCAGGACGACATCGTGGTGGGCACCCCGGCGGCGGGCCGCAACCGGGCCGAGACCGAGGACCTGATCGGGTTCTTCGTCAACGACCTGGTGCTCCGCACCGACCTCTCCGGGGACCCGTCCTTCGCCGAGCTGCTGGGCCGGGTCCGCGACACCACGCTCGCCGCGTACGCCCACCAGGACCTGCCGTTCGAGCAGCTCGTCGACGCGCTGGTCAGTGAACGCGACCGCTCCCGCGCCCCGCTGTTCCAGGTCCTGTTCAACTACTTCATCACCGAAGACGGCCCGACCCGGAACCTGGACCCCGGAGTGCTCGAGGGTCTGTGGACAGGCGCCATCTCGCGGTTCGACATACGGATGATCTTCAGCGACGACGGGCGCGAGCTGTCCGGAGTGATCCAGTACCTGGTGACGCTGTTCGACGCGGCCACCATCGAGCGGATGGCCGGACACCTGACCACGATCCTGGACGCGGCCGCTGCCGACACGCGCCGTCCGGTGTCGGCACTGCCGATGCTGACCGCCGCGGAGCGCCACCGGCTCACTGTCGAATGGAACGACACCGCGGAGCACCGGCCGACGGCCGGGGTGCTCGAACTGATCGCCGAACAGGCCGCAGCCCATCCGGACGCGATCGCCGTGACATGCGAGGAACGGTCTCTCACCTACGCCGGGCTGATGTCGCGGGTGGGCCGTCTGGCGGGGTACCTGCGCGGGGTCGGGGTCGGCCCGGAGACCATCGTGGGGTTGTGCCTGCCCCGCGGGATCGAGCTGACCGTCGCGGTGCTGGCCGTGTGGCAGGCCGGTGCCGCCCACCTGCCGCTGGACCCTGCGTACCCGCCCGAACGGCTGGCGTTCATGCTGGCCGACAGCCGCGCGGCGGTCCTGCTGGGTACGTCCGCGACGGTGGACGACCTGCCCGTGCGGCGGCTGCGGGTCCTGGCGCTGGACGACCCCGCCGTGCGCCGGGCCGTGGCCGCGGCGGAGCCCGCCGCGGCCACGCCGCCACAGCCCGGGCAGTTGGCGTACGTGATCTACACCTCCGGATCGACCGGGCAGCCGAAGGGCGTGATGGTCGGCCACGACGCGCTGGCCAACTACGTCTCCTGGTTCAACCGCCGGTTCTCCATCACGGACCACGACCGGGTGCTGGTTTCCTCGTCACCGAGCTTCGACGCGTTCGGGATCGAGCTGTACCCGGGCCTCGCCGCGGGCGGCACGCTGGTCGTCATGCCGGCGACCGGACCGGTCGCGGACGTCGACGGGCTGATCGAGACCATGACCGCGCAGCGGGTGAGCGTCCTGGCGACCGTCCCGGCCATGCTCACACTCCTCACCGATCGCCCCGGCCTGGCCGGGTGCACGGGGGTGCGCCAGGTGGTGTGCGGCGGAGAGCAGCTCACCGGACGGACCGCGGCCGCGCTGGCCAGGGTGCTGCCTGTGCCACTGCACAACGTGTACGGCCCGACCGAGGCCACCATCGACGTCACCTCCTACACCCACCTGCCCGTGGGAGACCTGGAGGCCCAGGAGGCGGTGGACGGGGCGCTGCCGATCGGCGCCCCGCTGGCCAACACCCGCCTGTACGTGCTGGACCGGTCGATGGGCCCGGTACCGGTCGGGGTGGCCGGAGAACTGTTCATCGGCGGGACGGGCCTGGCCCGAGGCTATCTCGGCGCCTCGGCGTTGACGGCTGAGCGGTTCGTCGCCGACCCGTTCGCCGCCGATGGTTCGCGGCTGTACCGGACCGGTGACCGGGTGCGGTGGCGCGCCGACGGCCTGCTGGAGTTCCTGGGCCGGGCCGACGACCAGGTCAAGGTGCGTGGCTACCGGATCGAGCCTGGCGAGGTGGAAGCGGCGCTGGCCACGCATCCCAAGGTCCGGTCGGTGGCGGTCGCCGTGTCCGGCGCGGGGACTTCGGCCCGGTTGTCGGCCTACCTGGTGCCGGCCGATCCCGTCCACGGCATTGCCTCGGTGTCCGATCTGCGGGAGTTCCTGCGGTCCCGGCTGCCCGAGTTCATGATCCCGGTCTCCTTCACGGAGTTGTCTGTTCTGCCGTTGACACCCAACGGCAAGGTCGACCGTGCCGCACTGCCGGATCCGGATGTGGTCCGTCCGGACGTGACGCGGTTCGTCGCTCCGCGCAATGAGGTGGAGCGGGTGTTGGCGGAGGCGTTTGCTCAGGCGTTGGGTGTGGAGCGTGTGGGGGTGGATGACAACTTCTTTGAGTTGGGTGGGGATTCGATTATTGGGATTCAGGTGGTGGCGCGGGCGCGGTCGGCT
>NZ_JBEXQX010000041.1:0-13750 GCF_040612795.1 Streptomyces sp. NPDC006335 | reverse complement strand
CGAAGAGGGAATCGAGCAGAGCCTTGCTGACGCGCTCATAGGTGCCGTTTGCGGTGGCAGCCTTGATGAGGAGGTCTGCTTCCGCGCTGCCTTCGCGACGTCGCCGTAATGGGTCGTCGTGATCAGGTACGTACTGAGAGGCGCGACGCGCTGCTTCGATAGATCCTGCATTGGCACCAGGCCGAGGGCGGATACACTCCCGTCCTGTGGGGAGCCCGAAACTGGAACTCGGGCTCCCCAGTGCTATCAGATGACCTCGGGCATTCGTTCCTTCACGCCTGTGCTGCCCTTCCTGGAAAGGGACAGCTCCGAATCGTCCGCGTCATGGAATGTGAACTTCAGGCATGAAATGCCGATGTCTCGTGCGTGTGCGTTCCACGCCTTGACCATCACCCCGTACATCGCGACCCGGTCCTTGAACGCGCGCATGCCAGCTCGGTGCTCCATGCCGCGGCGGCGGAGCGCAAGGATGGGTGAGTTACTGGCCAGCTCGGCGCCGTCTTTGAGGCGCTCCACGAACGTCCCGAGCTTTTCCGGGTGGCCTCCGCGTGCCGCCTGGGCCAGTACGGCGAGCAAGGGCGCCGGAGGGAGCCGGCAAGCGCGGAAGATTCGGTCTGAAGCCTGGGCGTAGTCCTGTACTTCTGGCCAGTCAGACAGCATGTCAAGACAGGGCTTTACGTCCATGACGAACTGGAAGCTGTCCGGAACTTGCCCTTCGCTGTCACGACATGCTTCAGCGAACCGAATCATGCCGAGAGCGCCGTGGATGTTCGCTGAGTGTTTGACGCGGAGAAACTGCGTGGGGCGCCTTGCCAGGCCAGTGTCAACGACACCGAACGTCTCGGGGTCAGCTCCGACGATCACCCACATCTGGACAGTGACGCCGGACTGGACGACAGCGGCCAGCCTGTGCTGTCCGTCGATCAGCCGGCCCAGGGAGTCGAAAGCGACGGGCTGATGAGTGAGCAGGTATTCGCCGGCGAGCATTGTTGAGACTAGGCCAGCTACGGCCCGCTGTGACATGCGTCGATTCTCTGGCCGGTTGAACTGGAGCCAGGCAGCCGCTACTTGGGGGGTGACGATGTACACGCCGCTTGTCTGTGGAACGAGAGGCGAGGGAAGGGGAAGCTGACTGGAACGCAGCTTCCCCTCAACAAGGAGTCCACTACTCATAGTGACGAACAGTAGGGCAAAACTCCCCTCATGTCACATATCGTAGTCAATCCAGGAACTACCTCGTCAACAGAGAGTAGTTGCCTCCTAGGTGCAAGGCCGCCATCGCCTGCCAATACGGACTTTCCTCGCTGCCTGGTCCCTCCCGTTGAAGGGCCAGGACACAGCTTCAAGCTGAAGCCGCCACCAGGTCCGGCCCCTCGGGGGCGTTGCATCCCCCTTGGGGGCGTAGCATCACCCGGCCGTGGCCCCGCACGGCTGTATCTCGGCATCGAATGGGTTTTCCCGGCGCAGCAACGTCACGGGGCTGCCCGACACGGAAGCCCGGTTGAGCGGCCAGCCGGGCGCCGTCCGTGCATCACCCCGGGAGGCACTCGGATCGGAGCGAGGCCATGCCAGGCAGCCGCCCGTTCACGGGCACCGGTCAGTGAGTGGTGGTGACGAGATCTTCGAGTTGGTGGGCGAGGCCTGCGTTGGGCTGCGGGATGGGGCCGAGCCCGTCGATACGGCCGACGGGCAGGTCGTCGACGGCGTCCTTGACCGCGTCTTCCGGGACGGTGGCCGCGTCGTTGGGAAGGGCGAGGAAGACGGTCACGGCGCCCCCGGGGCCGGTGGTGGTGTCGACGACCTCGTGCGGGACCGGCGCGTACTGGCAGGGTTCGTGTTCGAGGATTTCGATCTGCCTCGCCCAGTACTTGGCGTCGCGCCATTCGCCGCGGCGCAGGTGCAGGAGGTAGAGGCAGATCGCGCCGGTGGCCTGGCCGCCGCCGGCGGCGTACTGGAGCCAGAACTGGGCGCCTTCTTCGCGGTCGGCAAGGACCAGCAGGCAGGCGAAGGCGAGGGCGCCGCCGGGGTCGCGGGCGGTGTCGAACCGGGCGATGCGGCGGGCGGCGTCGTCGTCGTGGATGATGCCCTGGCACAGGGCGCGCAGGTCGTGTGCGGCCCGCTGGTGCAGGAGCAGGGGTGGGCGCGGGCCGCGCGGCGGGAGGCTGGCGGGGGTGGTGAGTGCCTGCATCCAGCGCAGTTCGTGGAGCTGTTCGCTGATGCGGCGGCGGGAGGCTTCCCGGTGGGCCGGGGTGTAGGTGTCTTGGCGGATGCGGGCGTTGGCGAGGGCTTCGTTTATGGTGCGCGGCTGGTGCGGGCGCATCGGGATCTCACTCCTCATTGTCGGTGTCCTCGCCGAGTTCCAGCCCCAGTTCCGCGGCCAGGCGGCGTTTGGCGGCGCGGCGGGTGGAGCGGACCGTGGCCTCGCACACGCCCATGACCAGGGCGGCCCGTTTGGTCGGGAAGCCGAGGGCGAACTGCAGCACCATGACATCAAACTGACGCTCCGGCAGGCGGGCCATTGCCGCATACAGGCCCATGGTGTCCTCGAGTTCGGTAATCTGCGCGCGGAATTCGGCGCGGAAGCTGTCGAGAATCGGATCGCACGCGGCGCGGATGGCGCGCTCAAAGGCGAGGGTCTCGCGTGCGGCCGCGTCCCGGCCCTGGTCTTCGAGCTCGGCGGCGACACGTTCCTTCAGCAGGGTCCAGGCCAGTGCCTCGGGCCGTTCCTGCTCGATGACCTGCTGCCAGATCACGGCCAGGAACACGAAGGTCTGGTCGACGAGCTCGTCGGCGGCGACCTGGTCCCCTAACTGCACGAAGGCATATTCGAAGTAGGCCAGGTGGTACATCTCGTGGAAGGACCAGAAGGCCGGTGACATCACGTCGCTTGAGTCCCGCAGTGCCTGCTCACCCAGGTCCTCGGGGGGCTGTCCGGTCACCGGCCTCCTCCCGTCTCGTCCAGGCGGGCCGCGTCGGGGCGGGCGGCCGGCTGGTGCTGGGCGATGAGACTTTCCGCACCGAGGCGGACACCGGCGCCCAGCAGGCTCCGCATGCCGGCGCGGACGTCGGGCGCGAACGCCCGTACCGCAGCAGCCGAGGCCAGCACGAGGCTGGCGACGTCGTCCAGTGTCACGGTGGTTCCTTCGAGCTCGTGCAGCACCGGTACGCCTCCCCGCGTGTCTCAACTGCCGGTGCCTGGAGCCTGGTTGCTCCTGGACACCAGCAAACAACGCAGCCCCGCCGGTTCGTGCAGAGCACCTCACCATCACTTTTTAACGGAGAGTAGCTTTCCGGTTACGGGCAAATCTCGTACTGATATTCGCCACCCCGTGCGCCGCAATCCGCCACCCCATGCGCCACCCTCACCACCTGCACCACCACCAGGACGCGGCGCCGACCGCCCTCATTTGCGCAAACGTTCCCGCTCGTGCAATTGCACGAGCGTGATGCACGTCACTTCGTGTGGGGGTCCTGGCGAAGTCGCCCAGCGCGGCGGCATCGCCCTCCCTCGGCGGCCGATTGACCGCGTCACGTCCCCTTAATGCCGTTTCGAGGCGGCGCCGTGGCGTTCGGTCCGGTCCGCGGCGCCAAGAAGGGACGGACGCGCAGCCGAGTAGACAGCAGCCCCGCCGCGCCGGGCAGGGTGCTACCCGCGGCTGTCGGTGAGGCGGGTGCCGATGGCGACGCGATCGTTGCCCGCGAGACCCAGGATCGCGCGCTGCACGATGACCAGGCGCCGCTCGTCGAGGTCTTCGACCACCGCGATGGTGATGTGCCCGATGCCCACGATGGACAGCACCAGGCCGAGGAACGCCCGCTCCACGTCGTCCAGGCCGAGCGTGTACAGCCGCCCCGACAGGCCCTCCCAGCGGCACGTCATACGGCCGCCCTGCTTCGCGACGAGGGCGTTGCGCACGCTGTCTCGGGTGAGGAGGGTCTCCTCGTCGACGAGGGCCTGCGTGGCGATGCGGTCTCGGTTGTTCTTCGCTGAGGCCAGCAGCAACTCGCCGAGGGTGGGCAGGTCGGCTTCGTCAGTGTCGGCAGCCTGGGTGGTGGTCGTGGTCATGCTGATGCCTCCGTAGAGGGTCGGTACCCGCCGGGGCCGAGCGCGGCGGCGAGTACGGCGGGGTCGGTGAGCCCGCCCGAGCCGTCCGGGCGATGCAGCCAGAAGCGACCGCAGGCCTGCCAGCCGGTGGGCGGGCAGTGCAGTGGGGTGTCGGCCGGGCGGACGGCGATGGCCCGCACGTCGGCGAGTTCGTCGGCGGCGTCGGCCGGTACGAGCCACCAGGCCCTGTCGAGCAGGGGATCGGCGAGCAGGGGGCCGCGGTGCTCGTCGCGGATGCGGCTGAGGGCCTTCATGCCGGGGACGAGGTGGCACTCCGCGGCGAGCCAATAAGGGCCGGAGGGGATCGGGGCGAGGGCGCCGATGTCCCACGCTTGGCGTACGAGGTCCGGGTGCGGCGAGCAGTCGGCGAGCCACGCGTCCCCGGCCTCGTGCAGTTTGGCGAGGCGTGTCGGTAGGGCCATGTCCAGCACGCTGGCAGGGCGGTTGCGCGGCTGTGCGCCGATTGCGCGCGATTGCGCGGGGAGGGAAGCAGGTTGCGGCGGGTTGTTTACGCCAGCTTCTGGACGGCGGCGGTGGCTCGTCCGATCAGTCTGTGCGCGACTTCGTCGTACACCGCGGATTCAGCGAGCCAGTCCCATGCCTTCTCGTACAGCGCGATCGATTCGTCATCGTCGAGCCACATCTCTGTGCTGAGGGTCTCGACGATGACAAGGCGCCGGTCGTAGATCCAAAAGCCGTGTGAGGGCGAGCGGCGCAATTCGGCTGAGAAGGGGATGATGCCGAGTTCCACCGTGTCCAGCCCGATCATCGAGCGGAGTCGGTCCAGCTGCGCGGCCATCGCCTCACGGGGAGCGTTCAGCGCGTACAGCGCTCCCTCCCACAGCAGCACCCGGAACTGACGCTCCGGCTCATACAGGGCCTGCTGTCGCCGCATACGGGCGCGTACAGCGTCCTCGATGTCGGCGCTCGGCACGTTGCGGAAGGCGGCGTTGGCGGTGAAGACGGCGCGTGCGTACTCGGGGGTCTGGAGGATCCCCGGGATGCGCACCACCTCGACGGCCCGCAGCAGGGTCGTCTGCTCTGTCTCGGCTACGCCCTGTTCCTGGCGTGCGCGGTGGCCGGTGGCGTACTGCCGGCGAAGTGACCGGTGGCGGGTCTCCAGCCCTGTCAGCCGCCCGACCAACTCGGCGATTACGTCGGGGCGGTCGACGGCATCGGCCCACTGCTGGAGATCCTCGCGGCTCGGGGTCTGCTTGCCGTTCTCGAGGCGGGAGACCTTCGAGCGCTGCCAGCCGAGCCGATCGGCAAAGTCCTTCCCGTTCAGGCCTGTCTCGGTGCGCAGCTCCCGCATGCGGGCACCGAGAGAGACCCGGCCGGACTGGTAGTCGGTGGTCACACGCTGGAACGTACCCGCTCGGTGAACTCGGTGGCAGGTACAGCGTGGTGCCATGCGGCGTCACGGGCCTGGCAGGCGGCGAGCACTTCGGCAGGGTCCTCGGAGACGATGACGCCCAGGGTGGTCTCCTGCTCGTCGAACACGAACCGGAGCAGGGTGCGGGAGTCGATGAGCCAGAAATCGAAGTCGGGCAGGCCGAGGCGCTCGGCGTCTGTGCGCCATAGGTAGAGGATCTCGTCGCCGACGGCGACGTTGCTCGGCGCGCGGTTGAGAAGGAACTGCTGGCCTTCGGTGAGGGGCTGGTCGACCAGGCGGACCCGGCCGAAGGTCTTGCCCTGCGCGGTCTGCTCGGCGACGTTGCGCCGCCAGGCGTCCGGCTCGTCGTGTGCGACGTCTGCGCCGGCCTTCCATCGGGCCCATGGCTCGCTGGCCCGGTCGGTGGCGTACCCGCGGCGGGTCTCCAGCCTCCATGCGGTGTGCTTGAAGTCCGTGAAGAGGTGCCCGACTTCACGGAAGGGGATCAGCTCGGACGGTTCACGGCGCGGGGCGAAGCGGGTGAGCAGGGCGCGGGGGACCCGTACGAACGTCTCTGAGTCCTTGACGTCCCGCAGTTGGGCGAGGTGCTCGGGGTCGGTCACGACGTCGCCCTGCACGAGGATCTCGCCGGTGCCTTCCACCTCGTAGAGGGTGGGGCAGTCGCCGCCGTCGCTGGTCGTGCCGAGGAACCTGAGCGTCATGTCGCCCTCCATCTGCGCTGGCCGGGGGTCCAGCATGCGCAGGATTGGCGGCGCGCGCCCGGCGATTGCGATGAATTGCCCGTTTGTGCGAGGGCGCCGGGATTGCGCGCAACCGGGGCAGGGGCTCACTGCATGACGAGGCCCCGCCTGGGCAACTCCGGTACGGGGCCTCACCGCAACAGCAGCAGCGCTAGCCGCCCAAGCCTTCCACCATCTTGAGCTTGTCGAACTGCCCATCCTTGCCCGTCCACCCCAGACCACCGATCGCCTTGGCCATCAACAGCACGGTGTAGTCGTCCTCCGAGAGCGCCTCGCACCCGTCTGGCCGGCTCTTCCCGCCCTCCTTGGTCTTCTCCTCTACCTTGTCAGCGGCATCCTTGGCCACGCTTGCATAATCCGAACGGACCATGTCGGCGAGTGTCTTGTCGAGGGCGTCGACCCGCTCCTTTGCTTCGCTGACGGTCGGCGCGTCTGCGGGATCGCCTCCGGTCTGGCCCGTGAGCGCGGTGGCGCAGTCCTTGGCTTTCTCGTCGTCGGACTTCGAGCAGCCGACTGCCCCGACAGCGAGCAGGATGGCGGTGAGCAGTATGGCGGTGTGGCGCATTGTCCCCCCAAGGACGTGGTGTACAGAGGGCATCATGCGTCCTCATGTGTGCCGTGTGCAGGGGTGTGTCCGCGTTGTGACCACCACCTGGGTAGGAACACGAGGAACCGCCGGAACACCCACTCTGACCTGGCCTTTTGCCGCATAAATGAGACGAAAGGTGTTCCCGGGGGTGAGGAACAGCAAGAAACGCACCCCGAAACACGCGACACGCCCGACCGCGTTACAGGGGAGAAAGAGGCAAAAAGGTGCGACGGAGGGGCTTTGGAGCCCTGAAGCCGGCGCGAGAAAATTGAACCCCGGTGGGAACACCGCCCAACAACGAGCCCCGGAGCCGCCGCAGCGGCCCGGGGCTCACTGCTGTTCCCACTCCGGCACGTTTCTGAGCACTCCGTTGGGACGATGCCCCGGGCCGGTTCTAGATGTTGGTACCTCCGCCGAAGTGCCGGGGAACCTCGGACTTGAGGATCTGCTCGACCTCTTGGTACGCGCTGTGGTGGGACAGCGGGGTGTTGTGCAGAGCGAACCGGAGATCCCTGACCAGATCCTCCAAGGTCACCTCCTTGTCCGTCGTGGGAGCCTGCCGGCGTGCTTCGGCCAGAAGATCCGCGAAGAGCGACACCGCGCTACTGCGGTCCCTCTCCCACAACCAGGCGAAGACGTTTCCGAAGGAATCGCCGGGGTGAGCCAGCTGGCTGTCGGCGTAGCTGCGGGCGAGATCCCTCGCCTCGAAGCAGACGAAACCCATGCGCCGATGCTCGTACGTGCGCAGCGGCACCTCGATATTGGTCAACTCCGCTCCCCTGATGCAGATGACGGTCGGTTCACGACGAACTCCAGGATCACGTCGGCGAGGCGGTTTCAGCCTGTGCGGCCGTACTGGGACTGCAGCCTGCTGACGAGGCCGCTGATCTCCGTTGGGGAGAACACCGTGACATCCGTGGCGTCCGCGACCGCGATCTGCCATTGGCCGCGGTCATCCCGGGCCACCTGGATGGGCGGCTGCGCCAGCCACGTGGAGTCGATGCCGCGCCGTACGACCACGCCGATGAGCGCCGAAAGCGACGGCACGAGGCCGAGCAGGGAACCGGGGCTCATCAGCAGATCAGCGAGTGCCTCGATCGCGTCGTCGCCCCGCACGCCTTCCGTGCTGAATCGAAACTGCCCGTCACCTTGATCCATCAAGGTCACAGCCAAGTACGTACAGTCCTCGTGGCGCTCCCACGGTGGAATCTTCCAGGAGAAGGTCATGGCGCCATCCTCCCCTGCATTCACCGCAGTTGACGGGACGGCGGCCGACTCTCCTCGGCACGGTGACGCGTTCCAGCCACGAGCCGAGGTACGCCTGCTATCCGTGCCGGAGCGGCGCTAACATCCGCGAACTGAAAACCCGGGGGAGGGCGAGACGGATGCTGTGGTCCTTACTGAACAAGCCCTGGCTACGCCCAGTGGTGCAGTTGGTTCAGCTCTTTGCAGCACCGAGCCGGGAGGAGGTCTACGAACGGTGCGTCGATGCGGCCCTCGATGACCCCCCACGCGCACGCAAGCTCGGCAAGCGGCCGGGAACCTCGAGGTACGACGTATTCCGCGAGATGCACAACGCCATGTACCGCACCGCGGCGTACGCCAAAGCTGACGGGGCGGAGCGGGCCGCGTACGACAAAGCCCTGGTCGACCTCGAACGGGCACGGGCCAGACAACAGGCCGCTGCGGACGAGGCGGAATGGAACTGGAAAATTGTCTGCGCTCTGCTGCCGGCCGTCAGCCTCATCGTGCTCATCACCAGCGGCTTCCTGGCGCTGCTGATAGTTCTCCTCAGCGCCGCACTGCTGACCTTCATCCTGTTCTGGAGCGGCACCGCAGTCTGGTTCAACCTCCGGTACTGCTTGCTCGCCGCGGTGCTCGGCATCTCGTGTTCGGCGGCACGTGTCGAGCTCGGCTATCGCGCCGTGGACTGGGGTGCAACCCTCCACGACGACGGCATCGTCCCCGTGATGGATGCCATGATCCGTCACCTCATGGGCGAAGATCCCGACTCCCTCTTTGTCTCGCAAGGCACCTCGAAGGGGCTGCGCGCACCCCGAGCACCGGGCTTTGTCGTCCCCACCGAGGCCATGGAGCAGTTGCAGCGCAAGCTCAGCCATCTGGACGAGGGCACCATCGCCGTCTGCGGGCCCCGCGGCGTCGGCAAGTCCACCCTGCTGGAAAATGCCACCGACCAAGCAGACTTCGGCTTTGTGATCCAGGCGCCGGCCACCTACGCCCCGCATGACTTCCTGGTCTCGCTCTCGGTGCGCCTGTGCCAGGAGTACATGCAGCACGAGGGCTACCCGGCACCGGAATTCGCGCGCCTGTCCCCATTCCACCGGATGCTGAAGAGCGCGCGCCGCCGCATCAGAGCACTGGGCCGCTGGTCGTCCTTCGCTCTGCCCGCGGTGGCTCTGCTGGTCCTGGGAGTCTCATCGGCCGCTCGCTCGCTCTATGCCCAATACAGCGCCTCAGCCTCCGACTCTGCGCACACCGTGGCGCACGCTGTCCAGGACTGGCTCCGCGACGTGTGGAACGGACGTGCCGTCGTCACCAGTGTCACGGTCATCGTCCTCGGCATCGCCTGGTGGCTGTCCCGCCACGACCCGTGGATCCCCCGGGCCCTGGGGAGGCTGTGGACCAGACTCGGAGCCAAGGTGGGCTTCTTCATCGCCCTCGCCAGCCTGGCCAGCGTTCTCGTCGACCCGCAGCTTCGCCAGCTCGCACCCCACGTGCACTTCAACACTTTCTTCGTGGCCACGCTGCTGGCCGCCGGATGGTTCTACTCCTGGCTCGCCAGCCAGTCGCAGAGACTGCGCCTGGCACACCTGGATATCGGCCGGCGGACGGTGTACGCCAGCGACGCCTGCAGGCTTCTCGCCGCCTGCCTGGGCACCTATCTCCTGTACTTCCTGATCAGCACACCCTCGACCTACGTGCTCCTCGCGGACCCGCAAAACCCGCTGCGGCTCGCCGGCCTGGTCACCGGCACTCTCCTCGCCCGTGCCGCCGGATGGAGGCCCAGGCCCGCAAAACCCCACCTCATCACCCGCTGCGAGAACCACCTCTACCGGCTGCAGACCATCCAGACGACGACCAACACCCTGTCCAACGGCACCGCCCAGATCATGACGCTGGGCGGCTCACACGCCACATCCATCTCCACGATGCCGCCCAACTTCCCCGCGCTGGTCGAAGAGTTCCGTGACCTCCTGACCGACATCGCCGAAGTCCTGGCCATCAGGAGACAGCGCGTCCTCATCGCCATCGACGAAGTCGACCGCTTGGGCTCCGATGCCCAGGCCCTCGCCTTCCTCGCGGAGATCAAGGCCATCCTGGGCGTCCGCCACGTCTACTACCTGATCTCCGTCGCTGACGACGTCGGCGCCGCGTTCGTCCGCCGCGGCCTGCCCCACCGGGACGTCACCGACAGCTCCCTGGACGACATCATCCACGTGGAGGCCTGCACCCTCAAAGAAGCCAAGGCCATCCTGGACAAGCGATCCGAAGACCACACACCCCACACCGCGCTTCTGGCCCACAGCCTCTCCGGCGGACTCCTCCGCGACCTATTGCGCTACGGCCTGCAGATCGAAGAGATACAGGCCAAAACCCGGACGCACGAGCTCCCTCACCTCGCGCGCGAGCTCATCCTCGAAGAACTCTCCGAGACTCTCGCCGGATTCCGCACCCTGCTCAGCAAACAGCAGTGGACCCAGGACACCAGCGGCATCCTCAGCGACTTCCGCACGCTCTGCGGACACCTCAAAACCTCACAGTGCGTCTGCTCCGACGGGCCGCTGCTGCACGCCCTCGAGCACTTCGCCCACCAACCTCCCGGCGCCCAGCCGAGCCACCGCGACATCACCGACAACGCTCGCCAACTCATCGACGAAGCCACCGCCTACAGCTATTTCGCCCTCACCCTGCTGGAAATCTTCACCGCCCCCGGACTCGACCGGCGCAGCGAAAACGCCCTCGCCCAGGGCTCCCACGGAGCTTACGAACGACTCGCCGAGGCCCGCCTCGAACTGGGCATCTCCCCCTACAGCGCACGCACCCTCATCACCCACATACGTAAGGCCTGGTCCCTCAACGACAGCCCCGGCATCGACATCATCGGAGTCGCCCTGCGTCAATGGTCTTGTCCCCAGCACGGATACCAATCCGACGCATTCGGCCGGCGGAGAACCAGAGGAAACCGCGCCCCACGCTCCCTCCGCCCGCCGAACACGGACTGACAAAACGAGCTGCTGAGCAACGCAGAGCCCGCGCGCGCGGAAAGCCGCGCCGATGTGCCTTCCAACGCACACAGCGTTCACCACGTCATCGCCCGCGAATACGACTCACTCGTTGAGCAGAAGGTCCAGGGTCTCGCCCGGGCAGCTGCCCATTCAGCAGCCGAGCCAGCCCTTGGTGCGCCCGGGGACGCCCCCAGGATGCTGTGGCTCATGGGACAGATCTGCTCCGCCCTCTTCGGTCCGGAGCAACCGGAAGGCAAGGAGGTCCTGGCCGTGATGGGCAAGCCGCGTCTTGACCCGTTGGCGTCGCAAGCTGGTCGGTTGAGCAGCCAGGCCCTCGAACTCCGGCAACGCGCGGCACAGACAGGCCTTCCGGCGCACTGGGACTTTGAGCTCACGCCGGGTGAATCCCTCGAGGAGGAGTGGCAGGAAGGCTGGCCGTCGTGCGACAGAACGCTCCCCGGCCAGTTCGTGATTGCTCCCGCCTACCTGGTGGCCGAGCAAGTCTTCAGCCGGCAGCGGGTGTGTACCGGCTTGTCCATCCCCGGTTGAGCATGGCGCTGGCCCTTTGAATTCTCCTGCCTTCCGGACAGAACCCAGGCGGTCTCGGACCGCGCTGATTACACCGGTGGGCTCGCCGAGAAGAATCCGCCGATGCTTCGCGTCAGGCGGGTGGCTTCGGATAGACCGTGCCGGAAGGCGAGAATTGCGTAGACCATGACGATGAAGGCCACCATGGCCAGCGGCACCAGCAGTTCCACGGGCGCACCCAAGGGGGAAAGGATCAGGAAGGAGCTGGTCACGATGGCTGCTGCCCACAGGCAGGCGGTGCCGAGGCGCCGTCCGTCGAGCTGGTCGGGTTCGAGGGGAACTTCCTCTGGAAGAACGTCTGCCGGAAGTATCGCGGTGAAGCGGCCCGCGGCGATGTTGTTGCAGGCCTGAGCGGCGAGCTCGCCAAGCCGGTGCGCGGCCGCTTCACGCTCGCCAGCCAGGCCGTTCGCCATGTCGATGAAGACGGCGTCGACACGGCCCAGGTGCTTGATCAGGTCGCTGCGCAGTGCACGCCGGTTTCCGAAGTCTGCGGCAGCGTTACGGGCGAGGTTGCGTAGCGGCAGACCCAAGCGCGAGACTTTCTGGCTGAGTTCGATGGCCTGGGTGTATCTGGTAGCGGGGCGGACAACCTCGGCGCTGGAGACGAGGAGGTCGAGAAGCGGGTATAGGGGCCTGGAGCAGCGCACGATCGTCACTCCCTGCGCGGCGGCTACGACCCACATGATGACCAGACCTGTCAGCACAATGATGCTGAAGATCGCAACGAACAGCCAGGGACTGGCTTTTGCCATCGTGCAGTCAGTGGTCGGAGTGGGCTTGAAGAGTCCGCCTGGCGTGCACTGCGCACGGGCCAAGCCGCTGAGTGCCAAGCCGAAGAAAGTTGCTGTAGCGAGGAATCCGATGAGGTTCCGCAGGAACTGGCCGCGCTCGTAGATCAAGGCCTCTCGGATGGTCTCAGATTGAAGTGCAACGCCGAGCTCTTCAGCCGCTGCCTGTCCCGCGGCTATTCGCTTCTCAACCCAGCTGTAGTGCAGTCGCAGGACCGGGTGTAGCCAGGATGGTTGCCCGGCAGCACTCATGTCTCTCCCCCCAGTGGACACTGAGAGACAGCTTACGAGCGGCCTGCGGCAGGCATGGCCGCGCACAACGCCTTCCATCAGTCAGCGGATCGCCGCCGCCGGGGACGCCGGTGGCGGCGTGCGGTCACCCGGTGCTGCCGATGCCGGGGACGAGGCCGGTGAGTCACGCACACCTGCGCTGCCGTCGCCCAGGCCGAACAGGAAGGCGAGGATGAGGACGACCGCTGCGGCGGCGGCAATGGCCATGGAGAGGTCGCCTCGGGCGGAGCGGTCGCTGTGAACGCTATGGCTGTGCCGGAAGACGACGCAGCCGACAATGATCGCGGCCACGACGACGAGGCCGTTGAGTAGCGGGATGTGGATGGTCACGGCGGGCCCTTGCCTCGATGAGTGACCCCGGCAGGGTCTCTGCGGTCGGGAAGCGCCTTCGGAGAGTGAACCTCAGGTCTACGGTTACAGAATCCGTATATGGACCTTCACAGAGTGTCATCTCCGAGGGCTTTTTTTTACGCCCGCCCCGAGGCAGTGACGTTACGCATCATATCGCCGAACTGTCAGCGCCCGCCCCTCCGTTGAGGAGGAAGCACCCCCTCGAGCCGTCGGCCCGCCCTTGCCCGTCAGGACGCCCGCACGCCTCAAGAGGGCCCCTGGAGGGCGATCAGGTTGGAGGCGGCGGAGACTGCGACAGCGCGCGTCCGTCGCGCCCGCGAGTCGTCGTACGGCTAGTACGTCGTGCCTCTTTGAGAGCGGTGGTCCTGCACTGCCGTGAGCCGATTCGGACACAGTTACGCCGGTCGACTAAACGTTCTTGCCCTCTCGGCACATGTATAGGTGTACGCGTTTCGGACTGAGGCAAAGAGGGTGACCGGGAGATGTGGACGGAGCTGGGGCTGGACGGCCCTACCTGGCCCACCGTGTGCGCTGTGCTGCTGTTAGGCAGAGCGCTCAGGCTGCTAAGGTCCGTCTTCAAAGATCATCAGGTGGTGGATCATGGTGGGGTGATACCTCGTCATGAACTCACCGATCAGGAGTGGGAGTTACTCGCTCC
>NZ_JBEXQX010000040.1:0-17323 GCF_040612795.1 Streptomyces sp. NPDC006335 | reverse complement strand
ACCCGATACGAGAAGACCGCCGCCTCCTATGAAGCAGCGGTCACACTCGCGTCGTTCCTGCTCTGGGCAAGATCCGTTTGAAGACGGACCCTAGTTGTCCGTGGACGCCGGCCGCTTTCGCATCCAGCGATGAGCGCTCGCGCAGGAGCCGGTGAATGCCTGGGCCCAGCAGGCCTCTAGAGTTTCGTTTGTGACGAAAATGGGCGCTGCGGGGGAGCAGAACGATTCCGATCATGGCTCTGCCCACGAGACGTTTTCCGTGCGCGAGCAGCTCATGGAACGCACGTGCGCGTGGTGTGGTGAACCGGTCGCCTACAGCGGCCGTGGCCGGCCGCCGCGCTTCTGCAGCTCTGTGCACCGCCGCCGGGCCTGGGAGGTGCGCAGTGCGCAGGACCGCGCGGAACGCCCGGTGAGTGACGGGGGCCGGAGCCGCGAGCCGGTGCGCGAGGTCGTGCAGCGCACCGAGACAGTGGTGCGCACCGTCACGCTCCGGGATCCGGACCAGATTCCGCTCGCGCCCCGCGCGGCAGAGCGCCTCAATGGCCAGCCTTACACGCTGCCCGAGGACGCGGTGGAGTGGGTTGAGGCGCTGGCCGCGTTGCGGCGCAGCGCGGGCGACCCCAAGATCTATCCCTTCCGCGAACACCTCGCCCGCGCCTGCGAGAAGGCGGCACGAGCGCTGCGCGACCAGGAGGCGCCGTCGTCCGGCACGGCGGGGCCTGGCCGGTAGTCACGCCTCTGTGGGCCTGGTCACGGACGAACCGTCCGGTCAAGGGGTGGTCAAGGGTCAAAACGGACACCGCGAGTCCGGGTGAACAGACCGCGGACAAGGGGTGCTTGGACACGGTGGCTCCGGCCCGTACGCCGTGTGCGTGCGGGCCGGACCTGTCACCGATCCGGCCGTGTACGGCCGGGGAGACCTGAGGCCCCGATGACCACCGCCCCCGTTCCGCCGACCCCTTCGACGCCGCAGACCCCGGCGAGTACCGCCGCGACAGCCGGACCCGCAGCGAGCCACACAACAAGCCCTGCTCCCAGCCCCGTAGCTTCCGGCCGCCGTTTGACGGTTGTCGCAGATCAGATCCCGTGTCGGCCCGTTCCGGCCGATTGCAACTCCTCTATCTCCTCTGTCTTTAACTCCCAGGAGATAGCGCCCGGGCCGCAGAAGCCCGCCGCCCGGGCGGGTGCCGAGATCCGGGGTGAGGTCCTCCTGGCTCTCGCCCAGCTGCGCCTGGCCACGCCCCGCCAGCTCAAGGCGCTGCTGCTGCCGGACCAGCAGGGCACCGACTACGTCCGCCGCGCGCTGCGCAACCTGCGCGCGGACGCCCTGGTCGGCCGGACTCACCGAGCCCAGCAGAGTTACTGGTACTGCACCCCCGCCGGTCTCGCTGAAGCCGCCGCGTCCGGTGAACTCCCGACGACGTCCGGACGGACCACCGGGCAGCGCGCGGCCGCGAAGACGGGCCTGCGCGAGCACGGCCTCGCCCTGGTCGACACCGTCGTCGCCTTCCACCTGGCGCAGGCGGCTGAACACACGGACTGGCGCCTCGAGGTCGCCCACCCCACTCCGGCCGGCTCTCTGGTCCCCGACGCCGTCGTCCTCCTGGCGAACGGCCAAAGCGCTTTCGTTGAGATCGACCGCACGATGTCCTACGCCCGCCTGATCGCCAAGCTGGAGCGCTACGACGCCTACCGCACCGCACCGGCGACAGGACGCGGCAACGCTGCCCGCCCCCCTCGCCCCCACTGGCAGGAGACCTACAGCGGTTCGCACCTCGACGAACGTGGCTTCCCACCGCTGCTGTTCGTCTTCGCCCCTGCCCCGCGCCGCGCGGCCCCGGCCACCCGGGAAGTGGCTTTCCACCAACGAGCCCAGCACGTCCACAGCGTGGGCTACGGGATCACCGTGGCGACTACGACGCTGGCGCAACTGACCCAGCACGGGCCCGACGAGCCGGTGTGGCGCGTGGCCGGCCGTCACGCGGGGGAGGAACGCTGCTCTCTGGAGGCGTTGCCGAAGGCACGGTGAGCACGGCGGGTCCGGCCCGGCCTGAATGAACGGAGGCCGTGCCGGGCCCGCCGTCGCGCGGGGCGCTGTCGGTGGCGGCTGCGAGGCTGGACGGATGAACGGCGATGAGCAGCTGCTGAACAGCCGGGTCTACGGCGCGGAGCACGACGACCCCCACCCCGGCCCGCTCCCACACCGGGCTACGCCGCACTCGTAGGCGGCCCGCTCGACGGACTGCTGCTGGACATCACGGGGTCGCGGCCGGAGGAAGTCGACGATGGCGTCGCCCTGCCTACTGAGCTAGCGCGGTGGCCCGGTGGTCGCGCCCCGTACGACGTCCGCGGCCTTGGTGTGCGTATTGGTGGCAGCGGCGCGAGCCATGAAGGCATGGACGTGCGTCTTAAGGTGTCCCGCACCGTTACCGCGGCTGTATTGCTGCTGGTCATGGCAGCCTGTTCCGACAACTCCGGCCCTGCTTCCTCGGAAAGAACGACAGCCCCAACCAATCCGACGGCCCCCAGCGCACCAACAGCCCCAAGCGCACCTGAGGGAGCGCCGCCGGGGGCGGAGGTGCTTGGCACAGTCCATACAGGGGAGCCGTTCACCGCGACGATCACGTTCAGGGACACCGCTAACGAAGAGCGTTGGCGGTTCACCGTGCGTAGCGTGACCTGCGGCAAGCCGCTGGACACCGCCGTCATGGCCTATGCGGCCGATTCGGTCGGGGCTCCCACCCCCACTCCCACACCCGAGGCCGGCAAACAATTCTGCGTTGTGGCGATGGACGCGCGCAACGTCGGCAAGAGCGAGGCGATCTGGAACGCCGACAGCACGGTGAGCCTGAACGTCGGTGACACCCGCTATACCCAGTCGCAGAAGGAATCCGATTACGCCTTGGACTATGCGCAGTACTTCAACAGCAAGGGACAGGTTGGGCCGACCTTCGGGCTCAACCCGGGCAGCCGGGGGCCGGTACACGGGATCTTTCAGATCCCGGCAGGACAGCAGCCGACCAGCATCTGGGTCACCTCCAGCACAGCCATAACGACAGTGGACGGCGTGGGACCGGGTTACCTGGTGCTCCTCAACCGCTGAGCGGCTGAGTCTCCGAGGGCGGAGCAGTTTGCCTGTGGTGCCCTGGACATCCCCCATGGTCCGGAGCACTGTCACGTGTGCGAGCGGTGTGCGGCAGCGAGCCCTAAGTCGCGTGCTTGTAGTTCGGAGAAGGGGCGGAGCACGACGACCCCCACCCCGGTCCGCTCCTCACCGGACCTACGCCGAACTGGTCGGCGGACCGCTGGACGGCCTGCTGCTGGACATCCACGGATGGCGGACCGAGGAAGTCGACGACGGACGACGGGGTGGCCCTGGCCACCGAGCTCGGGCAGTTCCCCGGCGGCCGGGCCCTGTACGACCCGCGCCCCGGCGAGCCCCGCGCCCCCGGCCCGGGTGTCAGCTGCCGCCTGTACTACTCCGGCGACACCCCCTGACCGCAACCCCGACCATCAGCCAGACCACGGCAGGTCAGCGCGCTGCTCACCCCCCACGGCCAACTACGACCTGCCCTCGGTCAGCTGGCCGGCGGCCGGGTCGGAGCTCCCCGACCCCGACCACACCAGCGTATAGGCGTCCGGCAGCCCCGACTAAGGCGGAGGACACCTCGACCAAGAGGCCGACCACGGCAGATCAGCGCACTGCTGGCCAGGCCCGACAACGTGGAAAAACGGCAGTGACCATGAGCGGTCCGCGCGACGGCGGGTTCACCTGCATGCCACGCACCGGATCGGTAGTCACAGACGTTTCGAGGATGCGGGAGGCACATTCAGGTCCGCGTCACCAGGCGTGCCGAAGAAGTGGGCGTCCCAGGCGACGAGCTTGTCTCGCAGACGAGCGAACTCGCCGGCCAGGTCCTAGACATCCTCACTGGACACCAGGCCGATCTCTGGACGGCTGAGTCCCTTCGTTCCTTTGACGGTGCGCCACTCGTGGACATCGTCGTCGTACACCCAGCAGCTGTGGATGTACCGGTTGCGCTCCTCGAAGCTGGCCGTGCACAGGTCCAGATCGTGCCGCAGGGCGGCACGCGCCTGAGCCGAGATCCGTTCGTTGGCGGGGGTAGTCAGCCGGTTCTTGGCCTTGGTGATGAAGTGCGTTACCGCCTCGTGGGGCTTGTCTGTGTAGGGCCGTTCGACGCCACCGAGGTGGGCGTACAGGCCGTGCAGGATGTACTCGGTTTCGGCAGCGCGCTGCACGAGCACGCCCAGGCCAAGAGTCAAAGCTGCCTGCTCCTCGCTCATCCCTTCAAGCAGTTCGGCCGTGCCGGGAGGAATTTGCGGCCTCGAGCTGGGGTATGTCGGCGGGAGGCGGGATGGTCATGTGAGATCTTTCGGCGCGGCTGATCGGGGCGGATAGTCGACAGCCGCCGTCACCAAACGGTTGTACCGCCAAGCCGCAGAGCGCCGGGAGGGGTTACGGGGCGTTGATGCGGAATAGACAATCTGTTCCGGCCTGTTGAAGGATGCGCTGTTATGGCGGATCACGTACTTCTGGAAGCCGGGGACGACCTGGTGCGTCAGCTCTCGCATGAGCGAGAAGCCGTCAAGGCTGTCTTGGAGCTGGTGTGGAACTCCCTCGACGCCGACGCCACCAATGTCGACGTGACCATCGAGCGGTCTGGCACCACCGGCGTAGACAAGATCGTCGTTGCCGACAACGGCGACGGCATCACTCCGGAGAAGGCGCGGACTGCCTTCAAGCAGGTCGGCAATTCCGACAAGCGGGTGGGCGGCACAACCGACCGACTGCAGCGTCCGCTCCATGGAAAGGCCGGCCGCGGACGCCTGCGAGCCTTCGCTCTGGGCGATGCGACGTGCTGGACGAGCACGGCCCGCGCAGTGGACGGCCAGCTGATGCGCACCACGATCGAGTCGGAGATCAGCCGGCGGACGACGTGGCGCATCGACACGCAGCCAGCACCTGACACGGACCACCCGGGCACGAAGGTTGAGCTCTGGGGAAAGCAGGCCACCCACCTCAACAAGCTCCTGGAACCCAAAGCCGCCACCCAGATCACGGCGGCCCTTGCGCCCTATCTTCTGACTTGGACCGATGTCCGGGTCACCTACGACGGTCAGCGCATTGACCCGCAGACCCAGATCCAGGCCGAGGAATCCGAGGACCTCAACTTCGACTACGAGGACCAGACGCATCCCTTCCATATCCGGCTGATCCACTGGCGCACGGGCGCGGAGCGCACCATTGCTCTGTGCGACGCCGCCAGCGCCCCTGTGGAGAGCCTCGATGTCTCTGCCGAACACGCTGACTTCTCCTACACCGCCTACGTGCTGTGGGAGCCGATGCCCCGGCACCGCAACGAAATTCCGCTGATCACGTTAGGTGGTGACACGCCCCTGGCGCCCCTGTTGCGGACTGCCCGCGACTGGATCAGTACCCGGCTCGAAGAACGGCGCCGGCGGCAGCGCCGCCAGCTCGTGGAGCGGTGGATAGAGGAAGGCGTCTATCCCTATCCGCGCCGGGCCGAGGGTGACCAGGCCCGTGCCGAACAGGCGACGTTCGACTTGGTCGCCACCTCCATCAACCGTCACATCACAGGCGACAGGACGAAGAAGCGGCTCACGCTGTCCCTGCTGCAGAACTCCCTCCGCCATAACCCTGACGAGATGGTGGAGATCCTGGAGAAGGTGCTGAGTCTGGGAGGTGACGATGTCAGCCACCTGCACGGTCTCCTCCAGCAGACCAGCCTGTCCAACATCATCCGCGCATCGTCCATCGTCACTTCACGGCTGCAGTTCCTGACCGCCCTCGAGCACCTGGTCTTCGACGTGGACACCTACGGCGTGGTCAAGGAACGCGACCACCTGCACAAGATCCTCGAACGCGAGCTGTGGGTGTTCGGCGAAGAGTTCAACATGATGCGCAGCAGCGAGATCGGCCTGACCCGCATGCTGGAACACCACCGGCGCACTGTCGGTTGGGACCCGCCCCCGGACGGACCCGTCCGCGCTGTCGACGGCGGCACCCGGCGAGTCGACCTCATGCTCTCCGCCGAAAGCCACGAGCACGATCGCGTCCGGCACCTTGTGATCGAGCTCAAGGCACCCGCCGTCGATGCCGACCGTGAGCAGGCTCTCCAAGTCGATGACTACATGCAGGCCGTCCTCAACGAGCCGCGCTTCGCCAACGTCGAAACGACCTGGGATTTCTACCTTGTCGTCCGTTCGGTCAAGGACAGGTTGAAGCCGGCTCTCCGCCAGGCCAACAAGCCAGAGGGCCTGTACCTCGAACCCACCCAATACGAGCATGCCGGTGTCCGGGTCTGGGTGCGCACGTGGTCCGAGATCCTGCGAGAAGCCAAGCAGCGGCTGGAGTTCGTCAAGAAGGGCATCGACCACAACCCCTCTCTGGAACAGGCCCTGGCCTACCTCCGGCACCGCCATGGGGACCTGCTCCCGGACCAGCTGCGCGAGCCGACCACACTTCCCACGCCGCGCTCTGGGGCAGCCCACAATCCCGCTGTCTGAGCGGAGGACTGGCCCCCAAGGCCCCTCCCTGCCCGACCACGGAGACGACCATGAGGACTTGCGTCGTCGTTGCCACCCCTTTCCCCATGCCCTGGTTGGAGTTGAGGATGAAGGAGGGCGGGATGGACGGCGCGGAAACGGCCGGGGGATCGGGGCGTGCTCGCCTGTGTTGCGAGTCGGCGGGCCTCCGCGCCGTGCGCCGTCAGTGCGGCGGCGACGTCCAGCGAGGGACGTCGGTGGGGGAGAGGTCGGGGCGAGCGCGGTGCCAGCGTGCGGGGTGGCGCCACCGGCCGGGCAGCGTCGCGGGCGACGTCGATGCCGACTTCCACCACCAGCTCGGGTTCCACCAGCGTGACGTTCAGCGTTTCCTGGCTGCCCCACCCGGCGGAGAATGACCAGCCTGTCCACGGATGACCGCGCCGCCCCGGAGTAAGCAGGCCGGCCACCGCGGCACCTGCCGCCTGGGCGAGGGTGGTGGTGCGCCCGACGTACTGAAAGCGTCCCCCGTCGTCGTATCTGCCGAGCAGCAGCGTGCGGGGAGCGGCCAGAGAGCCGGTGATCGCGCCGACGACCGCCTCGCTCGTCTCGCGGACCTTGTATTTCTGCCAGCCCCTCGCCGACGGGCGGTAGGCGTCGTCCAGTCTCTTGAAGACCACTCCCTCCATCCCGACCGACGCCCACGTCAGCCACTCGCGCACGACGTCGGCCTCGGTGGTCGACGGACACAGAGCCCACGGCACCGACCAGGCGACGGGCGGTGAACACGGACTCCAGCGAGGCCCTGCGCCGCCGATACGGCCAGGAGGCCGTATCCGTCCCGGACAGCCGCAGGACGTCGAACGCGAAAGCGAACGGTTCGCGGATTCCGTGGGCCCGAACGCTCGGAACCTGCCTGTGTGCGTGCGGTTTTGATGGGTGGGGTGGGCGGTTCCAGATCGTCGGGGGTGGCGGCAGGAAAGGCGGATGCCGTTCGGCCGTGTGGGCCGGCTGACCGAAGACGCGCATACCGACCAGGTGAAGGCCCTCACCGATGCCGACGGACACCAAGCCGACGGCGCCGGCAACGATCCGGAGCCCGACGACGGAGACCGGGGAGGACGACGAAGCAACCGAGGGTGGAGTGGGCGTCCCCGCCGTTCATCCTGCTGCTGGACTCGCCCGAGTACGACGAGGAACTACGGGGCGCTGATCGAGTGGGGCGAAGGCGTCCTCGTGCCCGGATACCTCGCCGAGCCCAGCGCGGACGCCCGCTGGTGCCACGTAGGGTTCGAGCACCCGGTCGCCGTCGCTCGACTGCGCGCATGTTGGCTGGCCTGGCAGGAGCTGACCGGCCAGCAGGGCCCCCGGCCGCGCCGCTGCTTGAACCCGGTCACCGGCCTCGGGGAACATCGGTACAGCGGTTGGCACTGAGAACGATCATGGTCGGCTAGCACACCGATCGGGGGCGGTGCGGTTCGCCGACTATTTGCCGGCCGTCATGATCGCGTTGATGAGGTCGCCGCCGCTCTCTTTCAAGGCCTTGACTGCCTTCGCTCTTGACGCACCAGTCTGCGCCATAACCAATTCGATGTCCTTGGGGTCAACCCCGGTCTCATCGACGGGCTCGTCGACGGTGTCCTCGTACGGCTCAGGGACGTCTTCGAATTCTTCTGGCATGAAGTCCTCCAAAAAGCGAAGAAGCACCGCTCAGCCCTTCCACTGCTCAGGCACCGTGAAACAGGTGCCCCACGCCGTCACGGGCGGCATTCGCTACTGACCGAGGACGCCGTGCGGACTCCAGGCGGCCCAGGTCGAGCGGGGAGCGGTCAGGGGCGAAACACGGCGGCAAGTCGTGCCGGGCAGTGTGCTGGAGGTGTAGGCCAGTGCGTCGTGTGCCGGCGCGGTCATGGCGGTTGGCGGTTCGCCGGGGCGAGAGCAACGCATTGATGGGGCTGGAAGATCAGGGGGCCATCTGGCCGACAGAGTCGGTGGACTCGTAGTCTCACAAGTCATGGAATGGACGTCGCTAGTCGCCACGGTGGTGGGTGCGGTCATCGGGGTGGGCAGCACGCTCGCCACAGACCGAGTGCGGTGGCGACGGGACACCAGCGAGCGCGACAGGGAGACCTTGCGCACGGTGTCCGGCCAGTTCCTTGAGGCGCTGACCGAAGCGCGCGAGGCCATAAGTGATGCCAGCCGCTCGGGGCACCTACCAGTGGATGAACGGGCCCAGCTTGCTCGCGCTAGCATCCTGGCCCACGGCGTGCACGCGAAGCAGTACCAAGTGGAGCTACTGGTCACGCCGGAGGTCGCCCAGTTGGCTGGAGACGCTGCCTACCAACTGCTCCTCTACCGGGACGCGGTGGTCGCAGGCCATCTACGCGACGATCCTGAGTGTGCGCAGGTACGACGCGCCTTCCGGGAGGCCCGCCAGAAGCTCATGGCTGCCATTCGGGCCTCGCTAGCGCGGGGCTGAGGCTCCGTCACCGAAGATCGCGGGTGGAACCTCTTTCGGCGGCCCGCCGTTGCCGCCCAGCCATAGCGGCCACGGCAGCACCGCCACGACGGACGTCGACGACGGCGTGGCCCTGCCCACCGCGACGGCGGAGTGTGTGCCGCGGGCGCGGTGCCATGCCTCGCGCCAAGGAGCCGAAGGCGTGCCCGGGGATGTGGCCGGTGAGGAAGGCGTGTACTGGCACTGGCCGGCGGCAGGCGTACGCGGTTGACGATGCGGGAGGCATTGGCGAGCCGGAGGACGAACACGTCGGCGTCGGCACGCCCGGCCCGGCGCTGGAGGGTCCGCAGCGGTGGAGCGCCGTCCTTCTCGTAGGCAGCGGCGAGCGCGGCCAGGAGATCGCCTCGTTGCAATCCCCTCGGCGTAGGCGATCACGTTCTCTTCGCTCGACACCGGCCCCGATGCACGGGCGGGAGGTGGGCGCCGACAGGCTTGTAAGCCGGGCCAGTTCGGTCCGGGGTGCGCGGTCTGCCGGCCGCTATGGTCGCGGCCGGGGCTCCTGTGCCACACGGACGGCGGCCGCGAGTACACCGGCGAGACGGCCGGCCAGGGGACTGCCGGTGAGGCGGACGCACCCGACGACGCACACGGCGCCGGTCACGCCGCAGCCGCACACGAGGGCGAGGACGTCGCCGACCGGGCATGCCGGTCACGGCGAGTACGCCGCCGATGACGAGAAATGAGACGACACCGGTGACCTGCGCCGCCGGGCCGGGGCGGCCAGGGCAGTTCATGGAGCAGTGCCTCATCAGGGCCGGAGCGGAATCTGCAGAAGGCAGGCTGCAGAATTATTCGTCTTCGTCGTCGGTCATCTCGGTGATCCACTCTGGTGGGACGAGGGCCTGGTTGTTGCTGTAGCGCCAGCGTTCGACGACGTGGTCACGGAAGAGCGGGTCGGCCAGGTCAGCGTGCTCGACGACGATGACCTGGAGCGCACCGTCGAGTGCCTGGACGGTGTCGTGGATGGTCTGGTAGACGTTCAGCAGGTGGCTGAGGTCGGTCCCCTGGGGGGTGGGCTCGCCGGTGTAGTCGGGCGGGAAGTACACCTGGGACGGCTGGTCGAGGATCAGCAACCGCGGGACGGGTCCTCGGTGCTCGCTGAACCACTCGTGCAGGCTCAGCAGCGTGGCGACGTGGTAGCCCAGGTGGTTCTCAGCGCTGCCCATGTCGGCGAGCCGGACGGGACCGTCGGCCGTGTCGGCGACGACAGTCAGCCGGTTGACGTCGAGGCGGATGGGCGCGTCCGAGTGGTCGAGCTCCAGCGCGGCAGCCTTGGTGCGGATGTTCTGGCTGATCAAGGACAGGTAACTGGTGAGCCGGTCGCTCTGGGTGTCGTCGCTCAGGAGCTCTTCCAGCTCAGCGATCTGCTGCTGGAGATCGTCGCGGCGGTCTTCTACCTGCGGGGCACTCACATGCTGGGCGGTGGTGTCGAGGTAAAGGCTGATACGGCCGCGCACATGGGCGGCCCGCTGTGACTGGTCCGGTTCCTGCTGCAGCGCGCGCAGCCCGGCGCTGATCTCGTTGATCTCGTCCTGGCTGCGGGAGAGCGCCGCGCGCAGTTGCTGCAACTGCTCCTCCTCCAGGGCCATCTGGCTTTGCAGGGCGGGTGTGTCGCTGCCGATCACCTGCAGATCGCCGTCGAGGCGTTCGAGGTCGTTCATGATCGTTGCCACCGTGGTGTTGGCCGAGGCGATCGGGCTTTCGCACACCGGGCACTGGGCGGCCTGGGAGGTGTCCGGGGACAGTCGCATCAACCCGAGAGACGCGAGACGCCGGCGCTGCTCTCTTGCCTCGCCCGCGAAGTCGTCATTCTCCTCGACCGCGCGCTTGAGGTCGGCGATGCGGGCCCGGGACTGCCCGACGGCGCGTCGGAGTTGGGCGCGTCGGCCGATGGCGGCGGCCAACGGGTCGCCGTCGTTGTCCGGGCGGGACTCCAGCTCTAGCCGGATGCTGCCTTCCAAGGCCAACCGTAGAAGGCCAAGGACCTCCTCGGACGTCGGCTCGCTGTCGCGGTGCGGTAGAAGCCCTGCCTCGACCGCCTCGGTGAGCAGTGCTCGGGCCTGGCCCGACGCTGGGCCGAGGTCGCGGGCCTGGGTGAGTTTGGCTTCAAGGTCGGAAAGGTCCCGGCGCAGGAGCTGCAGCCTGTTGCGCAGCGCTGCCTGTTCGGGGTCGACAGCGCCAAGGAAGTATGGGATTACACCCCGGATGGTGTTCGGCCGCCACTCCTCACCTTGGGAGTGGAACAGCAGGTCGGGGTTGGCGACCTCGTTCTGCGCCTGGAAGCAGAAATACAGCGCGTGGCGGATCGATGGAGCGATGGTCTGGGCGCGGGCTACCGCGGGTACCTTGACGGTGCGGTCGATGCCGCAGAAGTCGCTGAGGATGTCCTTGGCGGTGTCCAGGGGCGTCGCGAAGGTCAGTTCCTCCAGCGGGGGAGGCGGGGTCTCTGGGGCCTGGGACAGGACACACAGCACGGTGCTCACGGCGTTCCCCGGCTCCGGGGCGCGGCGGGCGACGAAGAGCTGCTGGCCGGGCTTCGCCAGGGTGACGGCGTAGGCGCCCACGTACTTGCGGACCTTGCCGGCCTTGACGGGGTAGTCGGAGCTGGCCAGGCAGTAGTCGATGATCGTCAGCAGCGCACTCTTCCCGCGCCGGGAGTCGCCCGTGACGATATTCAGGGTGCCGGTGTGGAACGGGACCGTGCGGACCTGCCCGGGCTGCTTGCCGTAGACGGTGACCGCTTGGATCTGAAAGGTCACGCTTGGACTCCCAGGAGCGTCAGGACGGTGCTGATGCTGCCGGTGCTGGGCAGCCAGCGCCCGAGTTGGTGGGCGGCTTTCTGGATGGCGGTGTTCTGTTCGGGGCCGTCCTTGAGGGCCGTCACGGCCCGTGGCTTCACCGTCAGCCCGGAGCCTTGAAGCCTGAGCACATCGCTCTGAAGGGCGAAGAGCAGGCCTGGTCGCACAACGGCGGCGAGGGCGGCGGCGTTGAGACCCATGGCCACGCGCACGGCCTCGTTCTCGTCGAGCCAGTTCATCAGCCCGGTGCGGATGGTGGCGGGCAGCGCCGTCCGGATGGACGGCTGGAGAGCCATGACCGCGGCGGCCACTGCGACTGGAAGCGGGCAGACGGAGCGGTACTGCTTCTCGTAGCCCTGCACAGCCCGGACGCACACGAGTGCTGTGAAGGCCGGGTTGAACAGGGCGCGCTCCTCGCGGCTGAGGTCACGCTCGGCCATCAGCGGCTCCCGCCGGCTCCAGCAGAGCCGCCAGCCGCGCGCTGAAGTCCGGATGCCACCCGACCCGCAGCTCGTCCGCGAGCATCTGGTACGACCCCTTGACGACGAACACCTCTTCACAGCCGGTGCGGATGCGAAGCCGGGCCTCCCGGTCGACCCACCTGTAGATCAGCTTGGCCTCACGCTTCATCTCTTCTTCGGTGGCTTCATCGCCGAGGTCTTCACGCATCTCGGCGAAGCGCGACTGCCACTCCTCCACGAGCCGGCGCTCATACGCGCCGATCTCGCCGGCACGCAGCAGGTTCTCGTTCGCCCAGCGGGAGCGCTGAGCGAAGGCCCTCACCCAGTCCCGAACCGCGTAGCCAATCCGCTCCGCGCCCACGTCGATGAGCCGGAGTTGATGGACGAACACCTTGTCGGCGGCATCCGCAGCGGCCGGGGCCGCAGCCGTGAGCGCGGCGATATCAGGGTCGATCGGCAGATTGTGCTCACCGATCTGATTGCGCAGATCGTTGAACAACTCGTCGAACTCGGCGCCGGTCACCGGATCCGACCCCGGGAAACTCATCTGGACGGACGCCCGCTCGAAGAACCAGCCCTCAAGACGCTGAAGAAAGGACTCGGCGTACCGGCGCTCGACGGCCAGGCTCGCGTAGCCAAGCAGGTCCTCCCTGATTGAGTCCATCCCCGGCGCGTCACCGATGACCTCGACCCGGCTGATGAGCTCGGCCCGGCGCTGCGCCCCGAGCGCGTCGAACGCCTCGAAGGCCTTGGCCAACGTCGTACTCTTCGAGGACTGCCGCGCCTGGATGAGGAGGGCCTCGGCAGCCTGCTCGTCACGGTGCCCGCTAGCCTTGGGCTGCAGGAGGAACCCCGCGCTGTCGTCCGGCAGCTCCGCGGTGGTAATCAGGTAGAAGCTTGTCTCGGCAAGGTCGATGTGCCCTTCGGCGACGGCGTGTGACCAGACCCTGATTGTCTTCCACAGGTCCGGCGAGAGGTCGGTCAGCCTGACGTTGTCTGCCCGCTTCTTCAACTGGGTCAGTTCGGTGTGCGACCCGATGAGAGCCTGGACATCGTCCGTTGCCTCAATCGCCACACTCCACTCGATCCCGCCCCTGGACAGCTCCACGCATCGCTGGAGGGCCACGCGGAGCTGGTAGAGGTACCCGAGCGCTGACGCCGATGCCTCGAAGGGATTCTCCGGGCTGGTCATGCACCCACCGCCTCCCCTTGGTTACCGAGTGCATCGATCATTCCATGGCCGCGTCACAGGTAAAACGCGGAGTACTGAACTTGTCGAACTGTGGCCCGCTTCCTCGTTCGCCATCAGGCCCACTCCACTCCGAGTTCCCGCAGCGCGTTCCGCTGGTCGGCGTCCAGCCGGTCTCGCCTTGCGCGGGTGTTGGAGACCCACACACCCAGTTTCACAGTCACCGGCTCCGCCTCGCCGTCGACCGCGATCTCTTCGCTGTGGCCCCTTGGCACCGGTCGGTGGGTACCTTCCCGTTCGACCCATTGCGTGAGGGCCGCCAGGCCCCGCTGGAACGCTTGCTGTGCCTTGCTCTGGCTGTTCGTCGCCCCCTTGGCGGCCGGGGCGGGAGACGGCGCCTCGAGCGGCTTGACGCCCAACACGGTCAGCCGCTCCTGCTGCTCGGGAAGGAGCCGCGCCCAAGTGCCCGGCTGCTTCTGCTGTTGGAGCCACTTGCCGATGTCGTCGCCGTCCATCAGCACGCCGGGTGCGATGTCGGGCAGGTGGCCGTTGGCGTCGACGAGGTCGGCGAGGACGCGGTAGTGGCGTTGCCAGTCCAGCGGCCACGGGCAGTCCCAGTCCGGGTCGATCGCCGTCAGCTGTGCCGCGCGCGCGGCGGCCCGTTCCGGGTCCTTGCCCAGGCCGTTCTTCTGGCCCTTGCGACGGAGATTGGCCATGTGCTGCCCGACCGGCACCATCGCCTCGCCTTCACCCCACACCGCGTCCTGACGCGGCGCGAGATGCCCGGTTGCCCGCCGGTACGAGCGGAGCGCGGCCAGCTTGGCCTCCCACGCCTCTTCGCCCGGTTCCCAGAGCATCCCGGCCTCCGGCGCGTCCAGCAGCGTTTTGCGCCGCTCCTCCAGCTCCCCGGCCCGCAGCGCCTTCCGCTGCTGGTGGACCCATCGCCCGAGGGGGAAGTCCTTCGTGACGCCGACCTCGACCTCCACGTCGTACGGGACGGCGTGGACGCCGGTGATCTGGTTCTCCGCCCGCCATCGCAGCAGGGCCTGGTAGCCCGCCAGCCACACCAGGGACTCCGGCCGGTAGACCCGGGTGCGCAGGAACGCGGCGATGGTCGCCGCGTCGCGCGGGCTGGAGAAGTGGAGCAGCGCGGACTCGGCAGCGGCGTCGGTGTCGTCCTGCTCCTGGTCCTCGCCCTCGCCGCCGGCCCCGACGATCCGGCCGTCCTCGTCACGCTGGATGTGGACCTTGCGCTTGCCGCTGGTGAGCGCGCGGGAGGCGAGCTGCTCGACCAGACGTTCGTCATGCGAGCGCAGGCCCTGAAGGACCGCTACAAGGGGGCGGAAGCTGGCACTGGCGACCATGTCTGTCGGGTCCTCGTTCGGCTCCAGGAACACCGGCACGATGATCCGTGCGACCTTGGTGGAGCCGTCCCTGTTGAGGCGGAGCGCGCGGCCGATGTTCTGCACGATCTCCACCTGGGAGCCGCGGGTGTCAGCGAAGCAGACGGCTTCCACGCCCCGCTCGCCGGTGATGTCGACGCCTTCCCCGAGCACGCGAACGCTGGCAAGGAAGGCGCGGTGGACCCGGCGGCCGGCCGCGTCGATGCCGTTGGCGAACTGCCGCAGGACCTCGCGCCGCTCGCTGACGAGGTGGTCGCCGCACAGCCACGCCGACCACATCCGGTCCGGAGGTACGTGGCGGCCGGCCTCGAGTTCGTAGAACTCCGCGTCGATCGACGACGCGGGGAGCCGGTCCGCAGCGGCCAGGTCCTCATCCGAGGCGTCGTTCATGTACAGCTCGGCTGCCGTCTCGGGCAGCTTCTCCGCGAACGCGGCAGCTTCCTCCACCTTCTGGTGGAACGTCATGACGGTGCGCAGATTCCACGCGGCGGCGTGCTCCAGGAGCGCGGTCTGCAGCAGCGCCAGACGCCGGCCCCGTCGCGCCTCCTCCGACTCCCCGAGGACGGGGGAGGGGTCGCGGATCTCTAGGACGTCGATCTCGAAGCCGGCCAGGATCTCCCGCTCGATCGCCTCCGAGAGCCCGAGCTCGGCGAGCCACGCGCCGTACGTGCCCTCCGGGTCATCAGCCATGGTCGCGATCTCCGCCTCCTGGCCCTCCGCGCCCTTCTGCGGCCGGGCCGCGGCGAGGATGCGCGGGGTGGCGGTGAGGTAGAGCCGGAAGTCCGCCGGGATCCGCTGGTTGTCGTGGATCGCCGCCCACGGCCGCCCAAGATCACCAGCGGTTCCGTGGGCCTCATCCACGATCGCGAGGTCGAACGGGGCCATCTGCTGGCCGTAGAGTCGCTCCCCGCCCGCCAGAGCGGCCTCCAGCGGCCCGCGAACCTTCCCGTGGCCGACAGGTGTGTCGTAGTCCTCGCGGTCCACAAGAGAGGCGTACGTGGCGAACACGACCACGGGCCCGGACCCGGCCCACAGGGCGAGTTGGATCGGGTTGGTGGTGGTCCGCACGCCCAGCGCGTTCAGCACCGAGTCGTTCTCCAGCGAGCACACCGCGACCATCGGAGCCCGGTGACCCACCAGCCGCCACGCCTGGGCAGTCTGCGCGAGCAGGTCCAGGGTCGGCACGGTCACGAGGATCCGGCCGTCCGCGAACGACTCCAGCGCGCACGCGGCGGCCGTGATCGTCTTGCCCGAGCCGGTCGCTGACACGATCGTGCCCCGGGCACCCCGCGGGGGAACAGATGATCTTGCAGGGAATCCGACCCAGTTACGGAAAGCCAACCTCTGGCTGATCTGATGTTCCTTGAGTGAAATCCTGCTCATTCCCCACCCCTTTTGTCTGTGCTAGAGAGCCACGCCTCTCGAATTTGCGTCAACGATTCTCTCACCTCCCGAAAGCTCTACACACCTTTATGGGGAGAGCTGGCACCACCCATAGCCTGCATCCGCGCCGCCCTGGGGAAATCGGTATTGACGACAGACCGGCTGTCGGCGCCTGTACCGAGCTGCCCGCCCCGCGAGGACTGCTGCGCTGCACGCAGCCGGGTGAAGGGGGGACGGTACCGAGGCCAATTGGCTTGGCCCGGGCTTCCCGGACAGGGCCAGTGAGACGACGGCTTCGGCGCCGTCTCACTGCGCGTATCTAAGCGCGAAAGCCCCCGTCCGCGATCGCCGATATGACTGTTTCGATGTTCTCGCGTGTAACGCTTGAGACCACCAGCAGGTCCCTAGCCATGAAGCGCCCGATCTGCTCGATCTCCAAAGCTACTGTCTGCGCAAGTCGAACGGGGTCGTAGACCTCGAAGACGCGGGTGCCACCGTCCCACACGACGGTCACGCCACCGATCCAGCCCTTCATCTCCTGCATCGCCCAGTCAGACTCGTCCATGGGCGCAGGCCACTCGATTCGAAAATCCATGCCTGAATTATGCCCTAGATGCCCTGGCTTCGGAATACGAGCACCTTCAAGGCCTACAGGGTGTCTCCTAGTTTCGCCAATAGTACATTCTGAATCAACCTGATGCACCCGCTACACTGGAACCCGACACGAACAAGCACCCCTACCCCGGTAGTCAGCTCGGCCCGCGCCAGCGGGCCCTAACGGTTCTGGAGGCGCAGCCGGAAGGACCGTCAGGCGGGGGAGCGCAGCGGACCCGCCGGCCAGGCTGGAGCGAAGCGGAAGCCTGGTAGCGGGACAGGGTCCCGCCGGTCCGGGAGCGCAGCGGACGGACCGTCACCTTGCTTGCGCAGCAAGCAAGGTGGTGCGGGTGGCGCACTCGGGCTTTCAATGGCACACTTATCTCGAATGGCTGCGACAGACTTTCCAAGGTCCTTGTGCATCGGCTACTATCGCCGGTATGGCTATTAGG
>NZ_JBEXQX010000039.1:0-21942 GCF_040612795.1 Streptomyces sp. NPDC006335 | reverse complement strand
ATCCTGTCCCCCAAAGAGATCATCGAAGACGCCTCACTCGCGGCGAACGACATGATCGTCGAGGTCGGGCATCCCGAACGCGGCACCTTCACCACCGTCGGCAACCCCCTCAAACTCTCCGACTCACCCACCACCATCACCACCCCACCCCTCCTCGGCCAACACAACGAGGAGATATACATCGGCGAACTCGGTCTCGGTGACGAGGAGTTGCGGCTCCTCAAGTCGGGCGGGGTGATCTGACGTGGTGAACCTGAGCCGACTTCCCGGCCCTTCGGGCGGTGGTCCATGACGTGAATGAGCACGGGGTCCGGCGGCGGTGCGCGTCGGCGGACCCCGGGATCCGTGCGCGCACGAAAGGAATTTGGACAGGGGGCGCTGGCCAGATCTTTCGACGCAAGGAGTGCTTGAAGACTATGACAACCATCGACTACTCGTCGTCCGCCACCTTCAGGGAGGTGACGGACCGCAACGGCCGCGTGTACCGGATCGGCGAGACCGACCGGAACATCATGGGACGACCACGATGGACCATGGTGCTCTTCCCGTGGATGGGCATGCTGGGCATCAGCTCCTCGGAGTACGCGTTCACGTCGGCCGAGGACACACTGCACGAGGCGCATCTGTGGAGCAGTGGGCACATCTTCTGGCTGATGGGTGTCTGGGTGTTCTTCCAGGCGGCCGTGGCCTTCCCGGCCGGGCAGCTGCGGGAGAGCGGCAAGCTTCCCGCCCGCTACGCGATGATGCTCGGCGCGCTGGGCACCGTCCTCGGCTACCTGTCACTGGCGTTCGCGCCGAACGTGATCGTCGCCTATCTGGGCTTCGGTGTGTGCAGTGGTATCGGTGCCGGTCTTGTCTACGCGACCTGCGTGAACATGGTCGGCAAGTGGTTCCCGGAGCGCAAGGGCGGCAAGACCGGCATGGTCAACGGCGGTTTCGCCTACGGCTCGGTGCCCTTCGTCTTCCTGTTCACCTCGTACATGGACCTGAGCAACTACCGGGGCGTCCTGGTGACGGTCGGCCTGGTCTGCTGCTCGATCGTGGCGTTCGCGGGCTGGTTCTTCAAGGACCCGCCGAAGAACTGGTGGCCCCCGCACGTCGACCCGCTGAAGATGACCGACGACCCGAAGATCCGCCGGGCGCTGGAGAAGAACCCGCCGGCCGTCAAGCAGTACACCCCGAGGGAGGCCGCGCGCACGCCCGTCCTGTGGATGATGTGGTTCTGCCTGCTGTGCACCGCCGGCATCAACATCTTCGGCATCGCCTTCCAGGTGCCGTTCGGCAAGGACATGGGCTTCGCGGGCGGGATCGTGGCCACGGCGATGTCGCTGAAGGCGATCGTCAACGGCACCGGGCGCGGTGTGATCGGCTGGATCTCCGACAAGTTCGGCCGCCGCAACACGCTGATCATCGTGTGTCTGGTGCTGGGCACCGCCCAGTTCGGGGTGCTGGTCTCGGGCCAGATGGGCAGCATGCCGTTCTTCCTCTTCTGCTCCATGGTCTCCGGCTTCGGCGGCGGCGCGATCTTCCCGCTGTTCGCCGCGATGACCGCGGACTACTTCGGTGAGAACAACAACGCCTCCAACTACGGCATGGTCTACAGCTCGAAGCTCATCTCGGGCCTCGTGGGCTCCGGTGTCGGCTCGATCGTGGTCGGCGCCTGGGACTACGAGGGCGCGTTCGTCCTGGCCGGCTGCATCGGCCTGAGCTCCGCGGTGCTGGCGCTCTTCCTGAAGGCGCCCGGCCGGCCCAAGACCAGCCGTCGGACCGTACCCAACCCGCAACCGCTCGGCGAGGAAATGGCCTGACATGACGGCAGATCCGTACGCAGCACGCAGCGAGACCGACAAGACCGCACACTCCACCGCCGCACAACGTCCCTACCGAGAAGTGACCGACGCCAACGGCCGCGTGTACCGCGTCGGGGAGACCGACCGGGACATCCTCGGTCACTCGCGCAAGCTCATGGTGTACCTCCCGTGGATCACCATGATGGCCATCAGCGTCTTCGAGTACGCGTACGGCTCGGCCGAGGACACCCTGTCCCACGCCCACGGCTGGACGCAGAGCAACACCTTCTGGATCCTCAGCGTCTGGGTCTTCTTCCAGGCCGGCATCGCCTTCCCGGCGGGCTGGCTGCGGGAAAAGGGCATCCTGACCGCCCGCAAGGCCATGTACATCGGCTCGGGCATGTGTCTGGTCGGGTTCCTCGCCCTGTCGCACCTGAGCAACGTCTGGCTGGCGATCCTGGGATTCGGCGTCATAGGGGGAATCGGCGCCGGACTGGTCTACGCGACCTGCATCAACATGGTCGGCAAATGGTTCCCCGAACGCCGGGGAGCCAGGACCGGGTTCGTCAACGGCGGCTTCGCGTACGGGTCACTGCCTTTCATCTTCATCTTCAACTACGGCTTCGACACCGCGAACTACCACCGTGTCCTGGACCTGATCGGCTGCTACATCCTGATCGTGGTCGTGGGCTGCGCGTTCTTCTTCAAGGACCCGCCGAAGAACTGGTGGCCCGCGGACATCGACCCGCTGACCTACGGCGGCAACGGGAAGGGTGCCGTCGCGCTCGCCAAGAACCCTCCCGCGGTACGGCAGTTCACGCCGAAGGAGGCCGTCAGGACCGGCATGCTTCCCCTCATGTGGATCGCCCTCGTGATGACCGCGGGGGTGTCGATCTTCGGGATCTCCTTCCAGGTCGACTACGCCAAGGAGGTGGGCTTCGGCCCGCTGGTGGCGGCCTCCTCGATGGGTGTCATGGCCGTCATCAACGGCATCGGCCGCGGGGTGGTGGGTTGGCTGTCCGACAAGTGGGGCCGCAAGTCCACCCTGGTGTTCGTGATCCTCGTCCTGGGGCTCGCGCAGTTCGGCGTGATCTGGGCGGGTGACGTCAAGAGCGAGTCGCTGTTCCTGGTCTTCGCGTTCCTGTCCGGGTTCGGCGGCGGCGCGTTCTACCCGCTGTTCGCGGCGCTCACCCCGGACTACTTCGGGGAGAACTACAACGCCTCCAACTACGGGCTGGTGTACAGCGGCAAGCTGATCAGCGGCCTGTTCGGCGGCGGCCTCGGCTCCATGGTCGTCGCGGCGTGGGGCTACGACGGGGCGTACGCCCTGGCCGGCGCCACGTCGATGCTCGCGGCGGCGATCGCGCTGCTGCTACGGCAGCCGGGACGGCCCCGGGGCGGTGTACCGGCCCCGCAGCCACAAGCTGCGTCCTGAGCACAGCGGTTCGGAACATCAGGCGGCCCTCCCCCATGACGTTGGTCGGGGGAAGGGCCGCCTGATCCGGTGGGGGTTGGGCCGGTGGGGGCTGATCCGGTGGGGGTCGGGCGGGGGCGGTTGGGATGGGGTGTCCGGGAGGGGGCGGTCTGCCAGGCGGCGGCTGGGCCGAGACGGCCGGGGTGGGGCGGTCTGTCCGACGGCGGTGACTGTACGGTCGCCGGACCCGGGCGCACGGTCGGGCGGTCGGGCGGACTCTCGGACGGGGTTTTGAGCCGACGGCCCGAAAGCTGAGGCGGCCTGCCCGTAGCGGTGGGGCCCGACGGCCATCCAACCTGGGCGGTCTGCTCGACGGCGGCTTGACCGTACGGTCGCCCCCGGACGGACGGTCGGACGGCGTTTTTGACGGCCCAAGGACCGGGCGGCTACCTGATAGCGGTCAGACCCGACGGCCACCAGACCCGGGCGCGGCCTACCCAACGGCAGTGCACCCGCACGGTCGCCAACCCGCAGGGACGGCGCTTTGCACCCGACGGCCGGAAGACCCAGCCGGCCTGCCCGAAAGCGGTCAGACCCGACGGCCACCAGACCTGGGCGGTCTACCCGACGGCGGTCTGCCCGCACGGTCGCCAACCCGGAGGGAGGGCGTTTTGTACTCAGGGACCCGAAGACCCAGGCGGTCTGCCTGAACGCGGTCGGACCCGACGGCCACCAGACCCGAGCCGTCTGCCCCGACCTCGGTCCGGTCCGAAGCCGTCCGATGCAGTGGCAGGGGCGTTGCCCTGCACCGACCTGCGCGCGGGCTACTTCTCGCGGTCGTGGTACATCTTCCGCGTGTGTTCCGTGTGTTGCCGCATGACCGCGGTGGCGCGCTGCTCGTCTCGGTCGGCGATCGCGGCGATCAGTTCACGGTGCTCGATCCAGGACTGGTGACCGCGCTGACGGGCGATCGGCGTGTAGTACCAGCGCACGCGACGGTCCACCTGCCCCGCCAGCTCGGCGAGGACCGCGTTGCCCGCCAGCTCCATGACCTTCGCGTGGAGTCGGGCGTTCAGGGCGACCGCGGCGTCGACGTCGTCCGCGGCCACCGCGCTCTCGCCCTGCGCGCACAGTTCCTCCAGGGCGGCGATGCCGGCGCTGCCCGCGTTCGCGGCGGCGAGCCGGGCCGCCTCTGCCTCCAGCAACGTGCGCACGGTCAGCAGCTGGTCGGCCTCCTCGTCCGTCGGCTCGTGCACGAACGCCCCCTGCGCCGGACGCAGATCCACCCACCCCTCGGTGTTCAACCGCTGAAGGGCCTCACGCACCGGCTGCCGGGACACCCCCAGATGACCCGCCAGCTCACTCTCCACCAGATGCTGACCCGGCTGAAGCGCACGCGTGGTGATGAGTTCGAGCAGCGCGCCGTAGACACGATCACGCAGCGGACCGGGACGCTCGAGCCTGGGCACCGTCCCGTACGGCAGTCCTGTCGTCGGCAACATCGCGGTCCCTCCCGTACAGCGTCGACTCGCTGCAACTGAGAGCCAAGTATGAATTGGTTTTCGCCTACAGTCTACGGCGCACAACGACCGTACCCTCAGGCCGCACAGGGCGGTAGCAGCAGCTCATGGGCTCAAGTGACGTCACGACCCTTGCTGAGCCCTGGCTCCATCCTGTAGACAATATCCAGTCGACAAAGTCGGCAGTTCCTCGGTCACCCTCACCGAACGGAGCTTCCACCCATGAAAGTCGCAGTCCTCGGCGCCGGAGCCATCGGTGCCTACGTCGGCGCGGCACTCCACCGCGCCGGCGCCGACGTCCATCTCATCGCCCGCGGTCCGCATCTGGCGGCCATGCGGGAGCACGGTGTCCAAGTCCTCAGCGAGCGCGGTGACTTCACCGCCCGTGCCCACGCCACCGACGACCCGGCCGAGATCGGTCCGGTCGACTACGTCTTCCTCGGTCTGAAGGCCAACTCGTACGCGGCGTGCGGGCCGCTCATCGAGCCCCTTCTCACCGACACCACCGCGGTCGTCGCGGCCCAGAACGGCATCCCCTGGTGGTACTTCCACCAGCACGGCGGTCCTCACGACGGGCACCGCATCGAAAGCGTGGACCCGGGTGGCGCGGTCAGTGCGGTGCTCGCGCCCTCCCGGGCCGTCGGATGTGTCGTCTACGCGGCGACCGAGCTCGAAGGACCGGGTGTCGTACGGCACTTGGAGGGCACGCGGTTCTCCATCGGGGAGCCCGACCGCAGCCTCTCGCCCCGGTGTCTGGCCTTCAGCGAGGCCATGCAGGCCGGCGGGCTCAAGTGCCCGGTCGAGCCGAA
Organism: Streptomyces sp. NPDC006335; assembly: GCF_040612795.1. Taxonomy (NCBI): domain Bacteria; kingdom Bacillati; phylum Actinomycetota; class Actinomycetes; order Kitasatosporales; family Streptomycetaceae; genus Streptomyces; species Streptomyces sp. NPDC006335. The sequence continues at coordinate 16,409 of NZ_JBEXQX010000039.1, read as the reverse complement.
CCTGCGGGACGACATCTGGCTCAAGCTGCTGGGGAACATCTCCTTCAACCCCATCAGCGCGCTGGCCCGTGCCACCATGCGCCAGATGTGCCTGCACGGCGGCACCCGCAAGGTCATCGAGACCATGATGGCCGAGACCCTCGCGGTCGCCGAGACCCTCGGCTGCACCGTGGGTGTCTCCATCGAACGCCGTCTGGCGGGCGCCGAGCGCGTCGGCGACCACCGCACCTCCACGCTCCAGGACCTGGAGCGTGGCAAGCCCCTGGAACTGGACGTCCTGCTCACCGCCGTCATCGAGCTGGCGGAGATCACCGGTGTGGACGTGCCCACGCTGCGGACCGTCCACGCGCTCTCCGACCTCCTCGCGCTCCGGTCCGCCGCATGACGGAACCGGGCGCCCACGCCATCGGGTCGGGACCTCGGATCCGGCCGAACGCCGGCACCGGGGTCCCGATGGCCCATGCCGTCGGCCGGGAGATCATCCGGGCGGGTCTGGCCGACCGGGAGTTCATCGAGCGCTCGACCTCCGGCTTCGAGGAGTACCGGCGGCTCGTCGAGCCGTGGACGGTGTCGCTCGCGGTGAAGGTGACGGGCGTACCGGCTTCTGCGGTGAGGGAGTTGGCGCGGTCCTGTGCGCGCGGGGAACCGTTACGGGTGTTCGACGGCACCGGGCACGAGGAGGCTCGCGCGCTGACCAACCTGTCGCTCCTCACCGGCCGCGGCCATGAGGAACGGGAGCCGCGTACACCCTTCCACCTGGTCCGGCACGCCCCGCCCGTCGATCTGACGGATGAGGCGTATCCGGTACGGCTCACCAAGGGACACCGACGCGACTCGTACAACTCCCGGCTCCAGAAGGGGGGTTCGGGATCGTCGTTGCGGCGGGCCGAGTGTGTCGAGCTGAGTCCGGAGGACGCCGAGCGCTACGGCGTGGTGGTCGGAGAGGAGGTGCGGGTCGCCACCCGGCGGGGTTCGACGGCAGCGCCGGTGTGGGTGGATCCGGCGCTGCGGCCCGGTCTGGCGTTCATGACCGGCCGTCCGCCGGACGGGACGGACACCGGCCAGGAGGCGGTGAGGGCCGGTTGTCCGATCGCGGGGGCCGTGGAGTTCGAGGCGGCCGCGATCCGGATCGAGAAGGTGCCCGTCGTGGCGCTGCGGAGGTGAGACCGGACGTGGGACGAGTCACGGAACGGCGCGAGGTGTCCGCATCCCGCGACGTGGCGGCCACACCATGAACGTGTACGCGGGAGAACACCGGCTCACCCTGGAAACCGCCACGGCGGCTCCGGGTTGACCGGTCTCCTCGCATACACGACGGCGGGACCCCGTCGGGCGGGGAGCGCCCCCTGCGCCCTCGGGGTCCCGCCTCAGTCGTGTGCCGTCAGCACTTCTCCCGCAGCGAGTGCAGGTGGGCGCTGGAGCGGCGGGCGAACGTGAAGGACTCGGCGGGCTGGTCGTGTTCGGCCTGCCAGTGGTGGGCGAGGCGTTCGCCCCGCAGCCGGGTCACGGCGGAGATGAACTTCTGGTAGTCGATGTCGCCGTCGCCGACGTCGGTCATGCGGTAGCCGTAGGTGTTGGCCGGGTCGCTGACGCCGTCCTTCACGTGGAAGAGCGGGTAGCGGTGGGGCTGCCTGAGGACGTAGTTCAGGGGTTCGAAGGGGGCCGGCGTGCCGTCGGGGCGCTTGGAGAAGCGGAACTGGCCGGAGTACGCCCAGTAGATGTCCATCTCCAGGAACACCAGGTCGGGGTCGGTCTCCCTGAGGAGGACGTCGTAGAGCCGGACCTTGGGGTTGTCGGTGGCGAAGGAGAACTCCTCGGAGTGGTTGTGCTGGTAGAACTTCATGCCGCGTGCCTTCGCCGCGGCTCCGTAGGTGTTGAAGTCCTCGGCGGCGCGCTTCCACGCGTCGACGGTCGAGCCGTAGCGGAACGGTCCCGAGGCGGTGCCGATGTGCTGGAGGCCGAGGGCCTGGGCGTCGTCGAGGACCTTGGTGAGGTTCTGGGCGAAGGTGTAGGCGTTGGGGTCGTCCGCGTAGTAGCCGACGTGGCTGCCGATCGGGTTCAGGCCGTGGTCGCGGGCCAGGCGCTTGAGCTGGGCGAGGGTGATGGGGCCGGCGGAGCCCTGGGTGTAGCCGGCGAACTCGACCTCGTCGTAGCCGTACTTCTCCAGTTCGGCGAAGACGGGGGCGAAGCCGAGGGTGGAGACCTTGTCGCGGAGACTGTAGAGCTGGATGCCGAGGCGGCCGGGGGGCAGGACGGGGCGGCCGCGGCCGTGGCCGGTGGTGCCGGTCGCGGTCTCGGTGGCGGCTCCGGCCGGGGAGGCCGTGGCGCCCAGCAGCGCGGCGGCGGTGGCGCCGGCGGCCACGCCGAGCATGCCTCTTCTGGTGAGGCGGTGGGTGAGTTCGGGGTCGGGCTGGGAGATGCGGCTCATGTCTGGGACTCCTCGGTGTCGGAGGGCGTTGTCAGTGGTGGGTGCTTCACTGGTGACAGGTCAGGAAAGACCGGCCAGTCGGAGCAGGAGTGACTTCACGTCGGTGGCCGCGATGCGGTCGCCGACGGCGCGGGGGGTGGAGCAGATGAGGAGCGGACCGTCGTCGTCGCTCTCGGGGAGGCGGCCGTGGCTGCCGCGAATAGGTGACGGGTCGAGGGGCACGACCGCCATGCGGTAGCGCAGGCCGAGTTTCTTGCGGGCCAGCGCGGTGGCCGCCTTGACCTTGACGTAGGGGTCGAGCGGGTCCATGAACAGTTCGACCGGGTCGTAGCCGGGTTTGCGGTGGATCTCGACGAGCTGCGCGAAGTCGGGCGCGCGGTCGTCGTCGAGCCAGTAGTAGTACGTGAACCAGGCGTCCGGCTCCGCGACGGCGACGAGTTCGCCGGAGCGCGGGTGGTCGAGGTGGTGGGCCTTCTTGCCCTCGTCGTCGAGGAGTCGCTCGATGCCGGGCAGGCCGCCGAGGGCGGCACGGGTGGCGTCCAGGTCCTCGGGGCGGCGCACATAGACGTGGGCGATCTGGTGGTCGGCGACCGCGAAGGCGCGGGAGGCCATCGGGTCGAGGTACTCCATGCCGTCCTGTGTGTGCACCTCCAGGAGTCCGGCGCGGCGCAGGGCGCGGTTGATGTCGACGGGCCGGTCGGCGCGGGTGATGCCGTACTCGGACAGCGCGACGACGGTACGGCCTTCCGCGCGGGCGTCGTCCAGGAGCGGGGCCAGTGCTCGGTCCAGGTCGGCGGCGGCCTTGAGGGAGCGTGGGTCGTCGGGGCCGAAGCGTTGCAGGTCGTAGTCGAGGTGAGGGAGGTAGCAGAGCGTCAGGTCGGGGTGGCGGGTGCCCATGATGTGGCGGGTCGCGTCGATGATCCACTGACTGGAGACCAGGTCCGCGCCGGGGCCCCAGAAGTGGAAGAGGGGGAAGGTGCCGAGTTTCTCGGTGAGTTCGTCGTGGAGGGCCGGGGGGCGGGTGTAGCAGTCGGGTTCCTTGCGGCCGTCGGCGTAGTAGACCGGGCGGGGGGTGACGGTGAAGTCGGTCTCGGCGCCCATGGCGTACCACCAGCAGATGTTGGCGACGGTGTAGCCGGGGTGGGCGCGGCGGGCGGCGTCCCAGAGCTTGTCGCCGGCGACCAGGCCGTTGTGCTGACGCCACAGGAGTACGTCGCCGAGTTCGCGGAAGTACCAGCCGTTGCCGACGATGCCGTGTTCCGACGGGTGGGTGCCGGTGAGGAAGGTGGACTGGGCGGCGCAGGTGACGGCGGGCAGGACGGTGCCGAGCGGGGCGTGGGAGCCGGATCGGGCCAGGGACTTGAGGTGGGGCATGTGGTCGAGGAGACGGGGGGTGAGGCCGACGACGTCGAGGACGAGGAGAGGTGTGGGTCCCGCTTCGGGGGGTTGGTGGCTCATGGCAGCTCCTTGAGGCCGAGGTCCGTCAGCAGGTCGCGCGCGAGGGTGAGTTCGGCGGCGATGCCGTCGGCGAGCTGGGTGCGGCTGCGGGGGCGCAGTTCGGGCGGGAGGGCCTGCCAGGTGTAGGTCTCGACCTCCAGGTGGCGGGTGAGGGGGTGCGGGCCGCCGACGAGCCGGGTCAGGGCGGACTTCAGGACGGGGAGCGTGGAGGTGAGGGGTGCGGCGGGGGCCGCGTGCAGGGGGACGTGGAAGTGGGCGCGCCAGGGTGCCCCGTCGGGCAGGGCGTCGTCGGTGAGCGCTTCGCCGAGGTCGTCTGTGCCGCGGAGGCCCGCTGCGGTGGAGGTGCGGGTCTGGTGCAGGAAGCGTGGTTCGTCGAAGGCGGCGAGTGCCTCGCGGACCTCGGGCAGGTGGGGGTGTTCGGCGTGGAGTGCGGCCGAGAGCTGGGACTTGACGACGGGGACGCCGGCCGTGGTGAGCGTGTCCAGGGCGGTGTGCGGGTCTTCGAAGGAGGTGGCGAGGTGGCAGGTGTCCACGCAGATCCCGACGCGGTGGTGGCCGATCGCGGTCAGGGGGGCGATGGCGTCGCCGGTGGTCTCGACGACGCAGCCGGGTTCGGGTTCGAGGCCGACGCGGATGGAGCGGCCGGTCAGGTCCTGGAGGGCGTCGAGGCGTTCGGCGAGGGTGAGCAGGGCGGTGCGGGCCTTGTCGGCGCCGCCGTCGTCGTAGCCGGTGCGCCAGGCGAGCGGCAGGGTGGAGATGCTGCCCTCGGTGACGTCGTCGGGCAGGAGTCCGGTCAGGACGCGGGCGAGGGCGGTGGTGTGGTCGAGGCGTTCGGGGTCGGTCCAGTCCGGCTTGTAGACGCGGTACTTGACCTCTTCGGCGCCGAAGCCCTCGTAGGGGAAGCCGTTGAGGGTGACGACTTCGAGGCCGCGGCGGTCGAGTTCACAGCGCAGGTCGCGCAGCGCGGAGGGGTCGCTGACCAGGGCGCGGGCGGCGTCGCGGGCGAGCCACAGGCCGATGCCGAGGCGGTCGCGGCCGAGGCGGCGGCGGACGGGTTCGCAGTGGTCGCGGAGCTGGGCGAGGACGCCGTCGAGGGTTTCGGCGGGGTGGACGTTGGTGCAGTAGGCGAGGTGGACGGTGGAGCCGTCGGGGTGGCGGAAGCGCATGGCTCACGCCTCCGTCTTCTGGGGGCCCCGGAGGATGGAGTTGCCCTCGTGGGTGACGTCGGTGGCCGGCACGTCGAGGTTCAGGCGGCCGCTGAGTCCGTAGAAGGCGACGGGGTTGCGCCACAGCACACGGTCCACGTCGTCCTCGGTGAAGCCCTCGGCGAGCATCAGGTCGCCGACCTCGCGGGTCTTGAGAGGATCGCTGCGGCCCCAGTCGGCGGCCGAGTTCACCAGGACCTGTTCGGGGCCGTAGGCGCGCAGGATCGCGACCATCCGCTCCTCGTCCATCTTGGTGTCGGGGTAGACGGAGAAGCCGAGCCAGCAGCCGCTGTCCTTGGCCTCCTTGACGGTGGTCTCGTTGAGGTGGTCGACCAGGACCCGGTCCGTCGGCAGGGCGGACTCGCGGACGACGTCGAGGGTGCGGCGCAGGCCGGCGAGCTTGTCGCGGTGCGGGGTGTGGACGAGCGCGGGGAGTTGGTGGTCGGCGGCGAGCTGGAGCTGTGCGGCGAGGGCGGTGTCCTCGGCGGGGGTCATGGAGTCGTAGCCGATCTCGCCGACGGCGACGACCTGGTCCTTGACGAGATAGCGGGGCAGTTCGTCGAGGACGGGCACGCAGCGCGGGTCGTTGGCTTCCTTGGGGTTGAGGGCGAGGGTGCAGTGGTGGGCGATTCCGTACTGGGCGGCGCGGAAGGGCTCCCAGCCGAGCAGGGAGTCGAAGTAGTCGAGGAAGGAGGCCGGGGAGGTGCGGGGCTGGCCGAGCCAGAAGGCCGGTTCGACCACGGCTCGTACACCGGCGGTGTGCATGGCCTGGTAGTCGTCGGTGGTCCGTGACGTCATGTGGATGTGGGGGTCGAAGATGCGCATCAGGACTCCTTGCCGTGGGTGCCGTCCGCGTGGTCGGGGCCGTGGTCGGCGGCCGGCGCGGGTGGGGTGGCGCTGGGGTCGGTCAGGGTCAGGACGCGGTGCAGGTCCTCGGGCACGGGACGGCCCGCGGCGGTGCGTTCGGCGGCGTAGTCGGCGAGCATGCGGGCGAGTTCGGCGTCCCCGTGGGCCCGTCGGCGCAGGTCGGCCACCTCGGCGACGGGTACGCCGGTGAAGAGGCACTTCAGGACGGCGTGGCGCCAGTGGTGGGCGTCGAGGTGGCGGGCGGCGTAGGGGCCGACGGCGGCGGCCAGGAGCCGGGTGTCGTTGGTGCGCAGGGCGTCCTCGACGAGCGGGAGGGCCCCCGGGCCGAGTACGAGGTGGGGCAGGGCGTGCAGGACGGCGCGGCGTTCGGCGGCGGTGCCCTGGGCGTAGACCCGGGTCAGGGCGTCGGTGTCGGCGCGGGCCGCGTGCAGGATCAGGACGCGGGCGGCGTCGGCGTGTTCGGGGCCGCAGCGGCGGCCGGCCTCGGCGAGGCGCAGCTCCCACACGGAGATGGGGCCGTGGGCGCCGGGATGGGCGGCGGCCTCGTCGAGGGCCTGGTCGAGCCAGGCGCGGGCGGCTTCATCGAGGCGGTCGGCGAGGTGGCTGTGCAGGTCGTGCAGCGGGGTTCGGGCGAGGGTGGTGCCCTGGGTGTCCGCCGCGGGGGTTGCCTGGTGGGCATGGGGGTGGGTCATGGAGTGCTTCCTTGTGAGAGCGCCACTGCCTGACGGAGGAAGGGGAGGGAGCGTTCGGCGAAGTGGGGGCCCGCGTGGGAGTGGCGGGGCAGTTCGACGACCGTCAGCCCCTGGTAGCCGGTGTCGGCCAGGGCGGCGAGGACCGGCGGGAAGTCGATGTCGCCGTCGCCGAAGGGGAGGTGTTCGTGGACGCCTCGGCGCATGTCCTCGATCTGGACGTGGCGCAGCCAGGGGCCTGCGGCGCGTACGCAGTCGGCGGGAGGGAGGGGTTCGAGGCACTGGCAGTGGCCGATGTCGAGGGTCAGGCCGAGGGCGGGCGGGTCGCCGAGGGTGCGGCGGAGGTGGTGGAAGTCGGCGAGGGTGGCGAGGAGGTGCCCGGGTTCGGGCTCGATGGCGAGCGGGACGCCGGCGGTGGTGGCGGTGTCCAGGACCGGGGTGAGTGTCTCGGCCAGGCGTTTCCACGCCGTGTCCGGGTCCGTGCCCGCCGGGCTGATGCCGCTGAAGCAGTGGGCGGCGTGCGCGCCGAGGTCGGCGGCGACCTGGACGGCCCGGAGCAGCAGGTCGACCCGGCGGGCGCGGTCTTCCGGGTCGGGGTCGAGCAGCGAGGGGCCGTGCTTGCGCCGGGGGTCCAGCACATAGCGGGCGCCCGTCTCGACGGTGACCGTCAGGCCCAGCGCGTCCAGTCGGTGCGCGAGGCGGCGGGTGCGGACGGCCAGGTCGGGGGCGAGGGGGTCCAGGTGCATGTGGTCGAGGGTCAGCCCGACCCCGTCGTACCCGAGATCGGCGAGCAGGCCGAGGGCGTCGTCCAGACGGAGGTCGGCGAGGCCATTGGTGCCGTAACCGAAGCGGAGCCGGTCGACGCCGGGCGCTGGAACGGGCGTGGGTGGAGCGAGGGGGGCCGTCATGTCACCGGGGGGCGGAGTGGGCCGGGTCCGGGTGACAGGTTCGGGGGTGTGGGCCCGGGGGGTACGAGGGGGGCGGGTCGGAGCGGCGGGGCCAGTCATGGCGTCGCCCGCAGCCTGAACAAGCCGGTGCGGAGAGCGGGGTTCGGTCATGTGACGCTCACCTTTCTCGCGAAGCGTCCTGCCAAGGGGGCGAGGGCTGTGGTGAGCAGGGCCGTGACGGTCGCGCCCTTCGTGCCCGAGCGGGCGGCGAGGGCGGCCTGGAGGGGGATCGTGGCCCGGATGCCGGCGGTGACGGCTCGTTGGGTGAGCTGGGGTGAGGGGTTGAGGGTGGCGTGGAAGTAGGGGCGGGCGGCCGTGGTCGCGTAGGTGGCGGCGAGGGCGAGGCGGAGGACCACATGCGGGTCGACGCGTTCGGGACCGGGGCCGGGATGGGAGATGGGAGCACCGGCCTGCCGTAGGGGGCTCGGCAGGCGGGACACGGCTGCGGCCGCCAGGTCCGTCAAGTGCGCCAAGAGCGCCGGGTTGCGTGCGCCGGTACCGCGCCGGGCCCCGTCGATGCCGTCCGCTGCGAGCGGTCGCCGGGTCACCGACCGCGTCAGCACTGCGGTCGCGGCGAGCGCTGCGAGGGGGGCCAGGGGGGAGCCGCCCTGGGCTTCACGGCGGGACACCGACGTGACGGCGAGGGTGTGGGAGCCGAGGAGGGATGCGGAGGGCAGCGCTCTGCGGATAGCGAGGAGGGTCTCGGGAGAGGACACCTCGCGGAAGCCGAGGAGAGGGGCAGACCGCGGATCCTGACGTATGCCCGGCACCGTGTCGGCCGCGGCGGCCGCCTCCGACCCAGCCCGGACCTCGCCGGCAACGGCAGCCCAGGCCCGCGTACCGCCCACACCTCCCCCACCTCCCACACCGACCGTCCGCCTCGCGGTGCCCCCGCCACCCCTCCCGCGCACGCCGCCCGCCCCGCCCCTCCGCCCACCAGCTCCCGTACCCGCTGTCGCCGCCGCCCCGAGCAGCAGGTCGAGTCCTCGTGCTGTCGCCATGGCGAACGGTCCTGCCGGGGTGTTCTTCAGGGCCAGGTCGTACGCCCAGACCGTGGCCGCCAGTGGCACCGCGACGGTGAGGGCGGGGCGGCCCGCGCAGGCCGCCAGGGTGAGGCCCGCGCCGGTGAGGGCGCAGGCCGCGCCGAGGGCTGCCGTGGGGTGGACGCGGCCGGAAGGGAGGGGGCGGTGGGGGCGTTCCACGGCGTCGACGTCGCGGTCGGCCCAGTCGTTGAGGGCCATGCCCGCCTCGTAGAGGCAGAGGGAGGACGCGATGGCGAGGAGGGTGCGGGGGGTGGGGCGGGCGGAGGCCGCGGCCGCTCCGGCGAGGGCGTCGCCGGGGACGGTGAACAGGGCGGGGAGGCGCAGGAGTTCAGCCCAGGCGCCGGCGTGCGAGCGGGCGCGGTGGGGGAGGCTGGTGTGCGCACGGCTCGGTGGGGTGGTGTGGGGGGAGGCAGCCCCCAGGAGAGGGATCACGGTGCCGTGGGGCGCCGTCGGCTCGCCCGCCCGCTCGGGCAGTCCCTCCGCCACTGCCCTGCTCGCCCCGTTCGCCCTGCTCGCCCTCACCGCCGCTCCCCCGAACGACCGTCGAGCGCCTCCGGGGCGCCGTCATCCGTGCGGGCCGTGTCCTCGACGCCGGGCCGGGCCCCCGCTTCGCCCGGGCCACCGGCGAGGTCCCCGCCGTGCCGCCCCCGACCCTCGCCGGCGGGCTCTCCCCGGAGCCGTTCCGCGAACCTCGTCAGCTCCGCGTACTGCTCCCCCAGACCCGCGGGTCCCTGCCCCACCGGGTCCTTGAAGTAGAAGCCCAACTCGCCCAACGGACCGGACAGGCCCCGCTCCTGGGCACGGGCGGTCAGGCGGGCCAGGTCCAGGACGAGAGGAGCGGCCAGGGAGGAGTCGCAGCCCTGCCACGTGGTCTGGAGGGTCATGCGGGTGCCGAGGAAGCCGTCGAAGGCGATGTGGTCCCAGGCGGTCTTCCAGTCGCCGAGGGCGGGGACGTCGTCGATGTGGACCTCGCCCTCGGGGGTGGTGGCGAGGGTGTCGGCCAGGACGCGTTCCTTGCCGGCGTTCTTCGCCGCGGCTGCCGCGGGGTCGGCGAGGGCGGCTCCGTCGCCGCCGCCCAGGAGGTTCGTGCCGGACCAGGCCCGGACCGTCAGGGCACGCTGGGTGAACATCGGGCCCAGGACGGACCGGAGCAGGGTCTGGCCGGTCTTGCCGTCGCGGCCCGCGAACGGCAGGCCGGAGGACTCCGCCTGGCGTGTCAGCAACGGGTGGTGCAGGCCCGTGGAGGGCGTGAAGTTGACGTACGCGCAGCCTGCCCGCAGGGCCGCGGCGGCGTAGAGGGAGCTCGGGGGGAGGGCGTCGCCGGTGGGGGCGGGTTCGGTGGAGGCCACGTTCACCACCACCGCGCGCGTCAGCCGGCACCGTCGTACGAAGGACCGTATGTCCGCGGTGAAGGCGGCGATCAGGTCCTCCTCGGTCCTGGTGTCGCCGGGGAGGGGGCCGCCGGGCCTGACCTCCCGTTCGGCGGCGTCGAGTTCGGCGCTCACCGCGGTGGGCAGGCCATAAGGCAGGACGCCTCCGGCCGCCAGGGCCTCCGCCCGTTTGGGCAGGGGGCAGTCCACCGTGTCGTGGCCGCCGAAGACCAGGGAGGACAGGGCGGGCAGGCCGCTCCCGGTGAAGGGCGGGGTCTCGGTGACCAGGCCGGTCGGCGGGTGCAGACCGGCGGTCATGGCGGCACAGCCCGCGACGACCGTCGTGGCGACGGAACCGCGGGCCCCGATCAGCCAGACGCCGACGCGCGGTAGGGAATCGGACGCGGACATGGGCAGCCTCCTCGTCGAAACTCGAAACGCCGAAACGCCGAAACGTCGAAACGTCGAACGTGGAACGTCGGACGCGTCGTGCGCGAACCCCACTCATGAGGGGGAAAGGCGGCGGGCGGAGGTCCGGCGTCCCCCGCCCGCCGCCGCTCAGTCGCCCTGCGAGGCCACGGTCGACGCGGCCTTCGCGGGCAGTTCCTTGATCCGGATGTCGCGGAAGGACACCTGGTCGTCGGCTCCGTGGTTCTGGATGCCGACATGCCCGTCACGCAGGCTCCGGGCCGGATCGGTGTTGGTGAAATCGTTGATCTTCACGCCGTTGAGCCAGACGCGGAGGCGTTCGCCCTCCACGCGGATCTCGTACGTGTTCCACTCCCCCGGCGGGTTCAGCGCACGGTCGCGCTTGTTCAGGTCGGCGGAGCGGAAGCCGTAGACGGACCCTGTCGTCTTCTCGGGTACGTCGGTGGCGTCGATCTGGATCTCGTAGCCGTGGTCCACGGCGGACCAGGGGTCGTCCGAGGGCGGGAAGCCCACGAAGACACCGGAGTTGTCGTCGCCGGAGGCGCCGGCCATCTTCCAGTCGAGCTTCAGGGAGTACGACCCGAAGCCCTGCCCGGAACCGGCGTACCAGAGCATCCCCATGCCGCCGGACGATGTGAGGGTGCCGTCGTCCGACAGGGCGAAGGAGCCCGGGCCCGCCTGTTTCCAGCCTGCCAGCGACTCGGCGGTGCCGTCGAAGAGCGGACGGTATCCGTTCTCCGGTCGGCAGTCCGCCTGCGCGTCGCCGATCGCATACCGGATCCCGCCCAGCAGGTGGCTGCGGAATCCCGGATCCGCGTACGACTCCTTGGTGTGGCCGAAGCCGGTGTAGAAGGCTCGGCCGCCCCGGTAGTCCTGGCACCAGGCGATCGGATGATCGCCGTTCATCGTGCCGCCGGTGTACGACGACTCGTCGAGGGAGGCCAGGACGTGGACCCGGTCGCGCGGGTTGGAGCGGTAGTTGTACCACTCGTCGGTGCGGTTCCAGGTGGGGGGCAACTCCGACGTGGACGGGTGGGCCCGGTCCTCGACCACCACCGTGGCGGGCTGGATCGCCGGGTGCGACTGGAACCAGGCGCCGGCGAGGCCGCCGTAGAACGGCCAGTCGTACTCGGTGTCGGCGGCGGCGTGGATGCCGACGTATCCGCCGCCGTTCCGGATGTAGCCCTCGAACGCCCGTTGCTGGGCGGGGCCGAGGACGTCCCCGGTGGTGGAGAGGAAGACGACGGCGTCGTAGCGGCGCAGGTTGCGTGCCGTGAACGCGGTCGCGTCCTCGGTCGCGTCGACCGTGAAGCCGGCGTTCTCGCCCAGTTGCCGTACCGCCGCGATCCCCTCGGGGATCGAGTCGTGCCGGAAGCCGGCCGTCTTGGAGAAGACCAGCACCCGTTCGGTGTCGGCGGGGTGGGACACGGCGGGTTGGGACACACAGCCGAGGAGCAGGGCGGCGCCCACGACTGCCGTCGTCCATCGTCCGGTTGTGTTCATGTGAGCCCCTCCTCTCAGCCGGTGGTGAAGGTGAAGTCGTCCACGTCGAACAGGGCGCCGGTGCCGCTCCCCTTGAAGACCAGGTAGAGCGTGGTGGTGCCCCTGGGGGCGCGGGACAGGTCGGCGGTGACGTCCTGGAAGGTCTCCCAGCCGCCGGTCACCGGCACGGTCGCCTTGCCCAGGAGGGTGCCCGTCGCGGAGCCCGCGCGGATCTCCAGGGTGCCGCCGGTGCCGCCCGAAGAGACGCGCGCGGTCAGGGACTTGGCGTTGCCGAGGACGTACGGCGTGAAGGAGATCCAGTCGCCGTTGTTGATGTCGCCGACGGTGTTGCCGCCGTGTGCCGTGTCCTTGGCGATGACGGAGACGCCGGAGCTGTTGCCGAAGTGTTCGGCCTGGCGGTGCCGGGGCTGGAGGACGCTCTGGTCGTGGGTGGTCAGCGGGGCCTGGCCGCCGCCCCCGTTGTCGGTGTACTCGGCGTCCATCACGCCGAAGATGTTGGCGTCCTCGTCGTGGCCGCCGTCGGCGCTGGTCCGGATGGTGCCGGTGCAGCCGTCGGCGGAGGTGACGGGGTGGCCGTGGCTGTCGTGGCCGAGGACGAAGGTGACCTTGACCTTGGCGCAGTCGATGGACTTGCCGTCCTCGGGGTCGCTCACCCGCACCTTGAACGGGATCGCGTCACCGAAGCTGAACAGCTGGCCGTCCCGCGGGAGTTCGAGCGTCACCTTGGGCGCGGTGTTGCCGACGACGATCTGCACGCTCGCGCTGCCGGTGCGGCCCGAGGGGTCCTTGGCGGTCAGGGTCGCGGTGTAGGTGCCGTTCTTCTTGTACCTGTGTGTCGGGTTCGCGGCCGTGGAGGTGGCGCCGTCGCCGAAGTTCCAGCTGTAGGTGAGGGCGTCGCCGTCCTGGTCGGTGGTGCCCGCGGAGGAGAACCGGACCCGCAGGGGTGCCTGTCCCGAGGTGCGGTCGGCGGAGGCCTGGGCGACCGGGGAGTGGCCGTCGGTGGCGTTCTCGATGCGGTACAGGGCGGAGTTCTCGTCGCCGCCGAACCAGGAGACGCCGTAGTCGAGGACGTACAGGGCGCCGTCGGGGCCGAAGGCCATGTCCATCACCTGGGTGCCGGTCCAGGGAATGTCGTTGATCGACTGGACGGTTCCGTCGGCGTCGCTGCTGATGCGCTTGATCCAGCGGCGGCCGAACTCCCCGGCGAAGAAGTCGCCGTCGTAGGCCTCGGGGAATTTCACGGGTGAGTCGAGTGCGGGGTCGTAGTGGTAGACCGGGCCGCCCATCGGGGACTCGGAGCCGTTGCCGAACTCGGGGACCGATCCGCCGTCGTAGGGGATCCAGGCGGCCTGCGCCGGGGGAAGGTCGGTGAGGCCGGTGTTGTGCGGGGAGTTGTTCTTCGGCGCGGCGCAGTCGAAGGCGGCGCCCGAGGTACCGGTGGCGAAGTCGTGGTCGACGTAGGCGTCGTTGTCGCCTGTGCAGTACGGCCATCCGAAGTTGCCGGGGCCGGTGACGCGGGCGAACTCGACCTGGCCGGCCGGTCCGCGAGCGGGGTCGGCGGCGCCGGCGTCGGGGCCGTAGTCGCCGACGTAGACGATGCCGGTCTGCTTGTCGACGCTGAAGCGGAACGGGTTGCGGAAGCCCATGGCGTAGATCTCGGGCCGCGTCCTGTCCGTGCCGGGCGCGAAGAGGTTGCCGTCGGGGACGGTGTAGGAGCCGTCGGCGTTGACCTTGATGCGCAGGATCTTGCCGCGCAGGTCGTTGGTGTTGCCCGCGGTGCGCTGGGCGTCGAAGGCGGGGTTGCGGTTGGCGCGTTCGTCGATGGGCGTGAACCCGTCGGACTGGAAGGGGTTGGAGTCGTCGCCCGTCGACAGGTAGAGGTTGCCGGACGCGTCGAAGTCGATGTCGCCGCCGACGTGGCAGCAGATGCCGCGGGTGGCGGGGATGTCGATGATCTTCTTCTCACTGGCGGTGTCGAGGGTGCCGTCGGTCTTCAGGACGAACCGGGAGAGCCGGTTGACGCCGTCGAAGGGAGCGAAGTCGGCGGCGGTGCCGGTCTCGGGGGCGTCGCCCGCCGGAGTGTTCAACGGGGGCGCGTAGTACAGGTAGATGAAGCGGTTGGCGCTGAACTGCGGGTCCACGCCGACGCCTTGGAGGCCTTCCTCGTCGTGGGAGTAGACGTCGAGCTTGCCGGCGAGGCGGGTGGTGCCGGCCGCGTCGGTGATGCGGAGTTCGCCGTCGCGCGAGGTGTGCAGGACCGAACGGTCCGGGAGGACGGCGAGCGACATGGGCTCGCCGACCTCCGGCTCGCCCTTGGCGAGGGTGACCTGCTGGAAGTCCTCGGCGGCGGCCGCGCCGGCGGCTCCCTCGCCGGCGACGGCTGCGCCGGCCTGGGGAGCGGCGAGGGTGAGGGAGGCGCCTGCCAGCAGGAAGCCGGTGAGCAGGGCCGCCGCTCTGCGCCAGGGGGCGCGTCGTCTGTGGGTCTCGATTCTGTCGGTGGGGGTGATGCGGTCTTTCCCGTGCACGGATGCCTCCAGAAAGGGGCCGGTCGTACGGGTGGGTGCGGGTACGCCGGGATGCGCCGTCATCCCGGAACTGACCAGTGGGGGCTGCTCGTTGGGCTACTCGTTGGTGCCGAACGCCGCGTCGAACGAGGCCGACGGCGGCTCGAAGTCGTATGCCTTGAGTCGGTTCAGTGCCTCGGGTGCGCCCTGGAGCCGGTCCATGCCGGCGTCCTCCCACTCGACCGAGATCGGCCCCTGGTAGTCGATGGAGCGCAGCATGCGGAAGACGTCCTCCCAGGGCACGTCACCGTGTCCCGCGGAGACGAAGTCCCAGCCGCGGCGCGGGTCGCCCCAGGGCAGGTGGGAGCCGAGGCGGCCGTTGCGGCCGTCGAGGCGCTTGCGGGCCTCCTTGCAGTCGACGTGGTAGATCCGTTCGCGGAAGTCCCACAGGAAGCCGACGGGGTCGAGGTCCTGCCACACGAAGTGGGAGGGGTCGAAGTTGAGGCCGAAGGCGGGCCGGTTGCCAACGGCCTCCAAGGCACGCTGAGTTGTCCAGTAGTCGTAGGCGATCTCGCTCGGGTGGACCTCGTGCGCGAACCGGACGCCCTCCGCGTCGAAGACGTCGAGGATGGGGTTCCAGCGCTCGGCGAAGTCCTCGTAGCCGCGGTCGATCATCGACTCCGGGGCGGGCGGGAACATGGCGACCAGGTGCCAGATGGCGGAGCCGGTGAAGCCGATGACGGTGTCGACGCCGAAGGCCCGGGCGGCCCGCGCGGTGTCCTTCATGCGGTGCGCGGCGCGTTGCCGGACGCCTTCCGGGTCGCCGTCGCCCCACACGTCACCGGGCAGGATGGCCTTGTGGCGTTCGTCGATGATGGCGTCGCACACGGCCTGGCCGACCAGGTGGTTGGAGACGGCCCAGCACTTGAGGCCGTACTTGTCGAGCAGCGCGTGCCGGGATTCCAGGTAGGAAGGATCGGAGAGCGCCTTGTCGACCTCGAAGTGGTCGCCCCAGCAGGCGAGTTCGAGCCCGTCGTAGCCGAAGTCGCGGGCGAGGCGGCAGACCTCTTCGAGGGGGAGGTCCGCCCACTGGCCGGTGAAGAGCGTGAACTGACGCGGCATTTCCGGAGCCTCCTCAGACGGCTATCGGGGTGTAGACGGAGTTCTTCTCGGCGCTCTCCTCCACGGCCGCGAGCACGCGCTGGACCTGGAGCCCGTCGGCGAAGGAGGGTTCGGGGCGACGGCCCTCGGCGACCGCGTGGACGAGGTCGCGGGCCTGGTGGACGAAGGTGTGCTCGTAGCCGAGGCCGTGGCCGGGCGGCCACCAGGCGTCCAGGTAGGGGTGCTCGGGCTCGGTGACCAGGATGCGGCGGAAACCGGCGTGCGTTCCGGGCTCCGTGGCGTCGTGGTAGGAGAGTTCGTTGAGGCGCTCCAGGTCGAAGGCCAACGAGCCGCGCTCGCCGTTGAGTTCGATGCGCAGGGCGTTCTTGCGGCCGGTGGCGTACCGGGTGGCCTCGAAGGAGGCGAGGGCGCCGGAGGTGAAGCGACCGGTGAACAGGGCCGCGTCGTCGACGGTGACCTGGCCGGTGCCGGTGCCTGTGCCGGTGCCGGTGCCGGAAACGGCGGACAGGCCCTTGACGGCGCCCCCGGCCAACGGCCGTTCCCGTACGAAGGTCTCCGTCAGGGCGGAGACGCCGGACAGCGGCTCTCCCGCCAGGTACTGCGCGAGGTCGATGATGTGCGCGCCGAGGTCGCCGAGCGAGCCCGAGCCGGCCTGTTCCCTGCGCAGCCGCCACGTCAGCGGGAACTCCGGGTCCACGAGCCAGTCCTGGAGGTAGACCACGCGCACGTGCCGGAGCCTGCCGAGCCGTCCCTCGGCCACCATGCGGCGGGCCAGCGCGGTGGCGGGCACCCTGCGGTAGTTGAAGCCGACCATCGCCAACTGACCGCGCCCGAAGGCCTCCTC
>NZ_JBEXQX010000038.1:0-25734 GCF_040612795.1 Streptomyces sp. NPDC006335 | reverse complement strand
GCGTATGTGGTGCCTGCTGATCCGGCTGAGGGGATGCCGGCGGTGGATGAACTGCGGGTGTTCGCGGCCCGGCATCTGCCCGATTACATGATTCCCGCTGTCTTCACCGAGCTGGCGGGTCTTCCGCTGACCCCGGCGGGCAAGGTCAACCGCACCGCACTCCCCGCCCCGGACGAGAGCCGTCTGAGCGTGGGCCACTACGTGCCCCCCGCCACCACGGCCGAAGAGCTCCTGGCCGCCATCTGGGCCGAGGTGCTGCACGTCGACCGGGTCGGCGCCGAGGACGACTTCTTCGAGCTCGGCGGCCACTCCCTGCTCGCCGTCCAGGTCACCTTCCGTGTCCGCGACGTCTTCGGGATCGAGATCCCGTTCTCCGCGCCGTTCGACCACCCCACTCTTCGGGGCCTGGCCGCGCTTCTCGAAGGCCCCCGGACCGAACCGGCCGTGCCTCCGGTCACCCCGGTCAGCCGCGACCAGCTCCTGCCGCTGTCCTTCGGCCAACAGCGACTCTGGTTCATCGACCAGCTCGAACCCGGTTCCGCCGAGTTCGTCATGCCCACCTGCGTGCGGTTCGCCTCGGACGTGGACACGGCCGCCCTCGGTGCGGCCCTGAACACGATCACGGCACGGCACGAAATTCTGCGGACCCGGCTGGTGACCGGCACCGACGGCGTCCCGCACCAGGTCATCGACCCACCCGGAACCGTTCCGCTGCCGGTCGTCGACCTGTCCGCCCGACCCGAACCCGCCCGCACGGCCCAGCAGTTGATCGACCAGGACACCAGAGTGCCGATCGACCTGTCCGCCGGGCCGATGCTCCGAGCCACGCTGTACCGCCTCGGCCCGACCGAGCACATGCTCGCCCTCACCATGCACCATGTGACGTTCGACGAGTGGTCGGACCAGGTCTTCCGCCGCGAGCTGCGGGCCCTGTACGAGGCGTTCCGGGCCGGCGAGGCCGACCCGCTGCCGCCGCTGCCGGTGCAGTACGCCGACTTCGCGGTGTGGCAGCGGTCCTGGCTGAGCGGGGATGCCCTCGACGGCCAACTGGCGTACTGGCGTGAGCAGCTCGCCGGGGTGCCCGTCCTGGATCTGCCCACGGACCGGCCTCGCCCGCCGGTGCCGTCCCGGGCCGGCGCCGTCGTCGGCTTCCGAGTGCCCGCTTCGGTGGCCGAGGGCCTGCGGAAGGTGGCCCAGGAGAACGACGCGTCGATGTTCATGACGCTGCTGGCCGCCTACACGCTGGTGCTGAGCCGCTACAGCGGTCAGGACGACATCGCGGTGGGGACACCGGTCGCGGCCCGGAACCGCGCCGAGACCGAGGACCTGATCGGGTTCTTCGTCAACAGCCTGGTGCTGCGCACCGACCTGTCCGGTGACCCCACCTTCACCGAACTGCTGGCCCGGGTCCGCGACCTGTCCCTCGCCGCCTACGCCAACCAGGATCTGCCGTTCGAGCAGCTGGTCGACGCGCTGGTCAGCGACCGGGACGAAGCACGCACCCCGCTGTTCCAGGTGATCTTCAACTACACCCCCGGCGAAGGGCGGCCCACCGAACGGTCCGCCCTCGGCGACGGGACCGAGACCTCGCCGGAGGACCTCGACATCGACGTCGACACGCGGTTCGACGTACGGCTGGCGATCTCCGACAACTCCAAGGGCGGCCTGTCGGGCGGGATCCACTACAACGCCGAGCTGTTCGACCCGGCCACGGTGCGGCGGATGGCCGGGCACCTGATGACGGTGCTGTCCGTCGTCGCGGCCGACGCGAGCCGTCCGCTGTCGCGTCTGCCGCTGCTCACCGAGGCGGAGCGGGCTCGCCTGGTCGACGACTGGAACGACACGGCGGTGGCCTGGCCGGACGCCGACGGCGTGTACGAGCTGATCGCGGCGCGGGCGGCGACGACCCCGGACACCATCGCGGTGGTGTCGGGCGGGCGGTGCCTGTCCTACGCCGCGCTCATGACGCGGGCGGGGCGGCTGGCCACCCACCTCCGCGCGCTGGGGGTGGGGCCGGACACGGTGGTGGGCCTGTGCCTGCCGCGCGGCGCCGACCTCATCACCGCGGTCCTCGCGGTCTGGCAGGCCGGTGGCGCGTACCTGCCGCTGGACCCGGGCTACCCGGCCGAACGGCTGGCGTTCATGCTCGCCGACAGCCGCGCCGCGGTGCTGGTCGGCACGGCGGACGTGCTCGAGGACCTGCCGCTGCGCCGGGTGCGGGTGGTCGCCCTGGACGACCCGGCCGTTCAGCGGACCCTGGCCGCCTCCGCCGTCCCGGAGACGTCCGCCCCCGCACAACCGGGCCGCCTGGCCTACGTGATCTACACCTCCGGTTCCACCGGCACCCCCAAGGGCGTCATGGTCAGCCACGGGTCGCTCGCGAACTATGTGCACTGGTTCAACGAGCGGTTCAAGATCACCGCGAGCGACCGGGTCCTCGTGTCGTCCTCACCGAGCTTCGACGCCTTCGGGATCGAGCTGTATCCCGGGCTGGCCGCCGGCGGAGCCCTGGTCGTCGCCCCCGCGTCGGGCGGCGCCGCGGACCCCGATGGACTGATCGAGACGATGACCGTACAGCAGGTCACCGTGCTCCCGACGGTGCCGGCCATGCTCAGCCTGCTCACCGGGCGCGCCACGCTGGCCCGGTGCTCCGCAATCAGGCGGGTGGTCTGCGGCGGGGAACGGCTCTCCGGCCGGGCCGCCGCCGCGCTCACCCGGGTGCTGCCGGTGCCGCTGCACAACGTGTACGGGCCGACCGAGGCCACCATCGACGTCACCGGCCACACCTACGAGCCGGCCGGCGACCGTGTGGACGGGGTGGTGCCGATCGGCGTCCCCGCCGCCAACACCCGTCTCTACGTGCTGGCTCCCGACCTGTCCCCGGTGCCCGTGGGCGTGCCGGGAGAACTCTTCGTCGGCGGGGCGAATCTGGCGCGCGGCTACACCCGCGCGCCCGTCCTCACCGCTGAGCGGTTCGTCGCCGATCCGTTCGGCCCCGACGGCTCCCGCCTGTACCGGACCGGCGACCGGGTCAGGTGGAACGCCGCCGGCCAACTGGAGTTCCTGGGCCGGTTCGACGACCAGGTCAAGGTGCGCGGGTTCCGGATCGAGCCGGGCGAGATCGAGGCCGCCCTGACCGGCCACCCGGGCGTGCGGTCGGCGGTCGTCGCCGTCGTCGGGGACGGGGACATGGCGAGCCTGGCCGCCTACCTGACCCCGGCCACCGCCGGTGAGGCCATCCCGTCCGTCGCCGACCTGAGGGAACACCTCCGGCGCCGGGTCCCGGACTTCATGATCCCCGCGACCTTCACGGAACTGGCCGAACTGCCGTTGACTCCCACCGGCAAGGTCGACCGTGCCGCCCTGCCCGACCCCGCCGAGGCCGGTCCCCGGTCCTCCCACCAGTACATCGTGCCCGCCACCCGCACCGAGGAACTCCTGGCCGGATTCTGGGCCGACGTCCTGGGCCGGACCCGGATCGGCACCCGCGACAACTTCTTCGAGCTCGGCGGTCACTCCCTGCTCGCCACTCAGGTCGTGTCGAGGATCCGGGAGGAGTTCGGCGTGGAGCTGCCCGTCACCGCCATGTTCCACGAGCCCACGATCGCCGAGACCGCCGCCACCATCGAACGGGCCACGGCCGCCGCTGTCGGCGGTACGGGAGAGTACGAGGAGTTCGAGCTCTAGGAGCGCCGGGATCCGCCACCGCCATCCCCCGTGCGAGGGGTATCGAGTAGCTCGTACGGGGGACGGCGCGTGGAGGGCGTCGCTCGTCCCGGGGGCGGCGAAGATCGCACTGCCACGTGATGTTCGCCGCGCCGCACGTCCATAGCCTTGCTGTCATGGAAGCAACCATCGAAGTCTCAGGTCTGCGCAAGCGCTTCGGACGCACCGTGGCCCTGGACGGGATGACATTCAGCGTCCGGCCCGGTCTGGTCACCGGGTTCGTCGGCCCCAACGGCGCCGGCAAGTCCACGACGATGCGGGTGATCCTCGGACTGGACACGGCCAACGAGGGCACCGCGCTGATCAACGGGAAGCCGTATCACAGCCTCCGGCATCCGCTGAGCCACGTAGGGTCGCTGCTGGACGCGGCCGCGTTGCATCCCAGCCGGAGCGCTCGCGGCCACCTGCTCTGGCTGGCGCATTCACAGGGCATGACCGCGCGGCGCGTGGACGAGGTGCTCGATCTTGTCGGCCTGACGTCGGCGGCACGACGGAAGGCCGGTGGCTACTCGCTGGGTATGCGGCAGCGGCTCGGGATCGCCGCGGCCCTGCTCGGCGACCCGGCGGCGGTGATGCTCGACGAGCCGTTCAACGGCATGGACCCGGAAGGCATCGCCTGGATCCGTGGCTTCCTGCGGTCGCTGGCCGCTCAGGGCCGCGCCGTCCTGGTGTCCAGCCACCTGATGAGCGAGTTGCAGGACACGGCCGACCAACTGGTCGCGGTCGGGCGCGGCAAGGTCATAGCCGACACCAGCGTGGCTGACCTCATCGATGCCGCGTCCGGGAGCCGGGTCGCCGTGCGCACCAACAACCCCCAGGACACGATGAGGGTGCTCGCCGAGGCCGGTGCCACCGTGGCGGCCATCGGCCGTGACACGCTCACCGTCTCCGGGCTCGCCCCGGACCGTGTCGTGACGGTACTGAACGCGGGCGCGGTGCCGTTCTCCGAGGTGTCGGCACATCGAGCGACTCTCGAAGAGGCCTACATGGAACTCACGCGCAACGCGGTCGAGTTCCGCAGCGCCACGCCGACGGAGGTGGCACGGTGACCGCCACCATGACTCCCCGCCCAGTCGGCCAAAGGACCGGGCGGGATGGCTTCCCGCAGTTGTTGCACGCGGAATGGACCAAGTTCCGCACCGTCCAGAGCTGGGTGACCGGCATGGCGGTGACGGCATTGCTGGTGGTGCTGGTCGCCCTGCTCGCCGGGTTCAGCAGCGATCAGAAGGGCGCACAGCCCGTTCCGGTCGGACCGGGCGGCGAACCGGTCACCGACAGCTACTTCTTCGTGCACCAGCCGCTCGCCGGGGACGGCAGTGTCACCGTCTCCGTCTCCGCGCTCGAGAGCAGCATCCCCAAGGGGCCAGGGGACCTGCGGCGCGGCACGGTGCCGTGGGCGAAGGCCGGGCTCGTCATCAAGGAGAGCACCCGCCAGGGATCGCCCTACGCGGCGATGATGGCCACCGGCAGCCATGGTGTGCGGATGCAGGACGGCTACGTCAACGACACGGCCGGCCTCCCCGGGCCGGTCTCCGCCGAGTCCCCCCGCTGGCTGCGGCTGGACCGCTCGGGCGACACCATCACCGGCTACGCCTCCACCGACGGCACCAAATGGACCAAGGTGAGCACCGCACAGGTCAGCGGGCTCCGATCGACCGTGCAGGTCGGGCTGTTCGTCGCGTCTCCGCCCGCCGTGGAGGGCCGGGGCACGGTCGGCAGCGTATCGACGGCCGTCTTCGGGGACCTTCGTTTCCAAGGGGGCTGGAGCGGTGGTGAGTTGACCGGTGAGCAGTTGGGAGCCGGCTCACCCACCTTTGCCGGCTACCCGGACAACGGCTCGGGGTCGTTCACCCGGTCCGGCGACCAGTTCACGGTGACCGGCGCGGGCGACATCGCGCCTGCCGTACGGGACACCCTGCCGACCGGCGGCACCCTCCGGGACATCCTCACCGGCACCTTCCCCGCGCTGATCGCGGTGATCGTCGTCGGGGCGCTGTTCATCACCACGGAATACCGGAGCAACATGATCCACGTCACCCTGGCCGCCAGTCCGAGGAGGAGCCGGATCCTGGTGGCCAAGGCGATCGTGCTGGGAGCCGTCACCTTCGTCGCCGGGCTGGTGGGGGCGGTCCTCGCGGTTCCGCTCGGTGAGCGGCTCGCCAAGGGCAACGGCGTGTACATCTTCCCGGTGACGTCCTCGACCGAGCTGCGCGTGGCGCTGGGGACCGCGGCGCTGCTCGCGACCGCCTCGATCCTCGCCCTGTGTGTCGGCACCATCTTCCGGCACAGCTCCGGCGCGGTCACGACCGTCATCGTGGCCATCGTCCTGCCCTACATCCTGACAGCCATTCCGTTCATGCCCGCGAGCGCGGCGAACTGGCTGGCCAGAGTGACGCCGGCGGCGGCCTTCGCCGTCCAGCAGACGCTTGTGCCGTACGAACAGGTCGCGAGCCATTACACGCCGTACAACGGCTATTACCCGCTGGCGCCATGGGTCGGGTTCGCCGTCCTGGCCTGCTACGCGGTGGCGAGCCTGATCGTGGCTGCCGTCCTTCTCGACCGGAGGGACGCATGAGACTGGCACTGCACGCGGAATGGACGAAGATGCGGACCGTCGCCAGCCCGCTGTGGCTGCTGCTCGGTACCGTCGCGGCGACGATGGCCCTGGGAGCCGGGGCGACCTCGGTGGTGGACTGCACGCCCAGCGGCTGCGGCGGCGACACGACCAAGCTCAGCCTCATGGGGGTCTACCTCGGCCAGGCGCTGGTCGCCATCCTGGCCGTGCTGATCATCAGCGGGGAGTACGGCACGGGCATGATCCGCACCACCCTGACGGCGGTGCCGCGGCGAGCGACCGTCTTCGCGGCCAAGGCCGTGACCCTCGCCGGTGTCGTGGCCGTCGGCGGAACGGCCGCTGTCCTCGGGTCGGTGCTCGCCGGGCGGCTCATTCTGCCCGACCTCGGCGACCGGGCCCTGTCCCTGTCGGACGGGCCGACTCTGCGCGCGGTCTTCGGGACGGTCCTCTACCTGATCCTGATCGGCCTTCTCAGCCTCGGTGTCGCGACCGCCGTGCGGGACTCCGCCACCAGCATCGGGCTCGTCCTCGGCCTGCTGTACATCATCCCGATCGTCTCCCAGACGATCAGCGACCCGCACTGGCAGCAGCGGCTGGAGAAGATGACGCCGATGAGCGCCGGGCTCGCCATCCAGGCCACCACCGATCTCGACAGACTGCCCATCAGCCCCTGGGCCGGCCTCGGCGTGACCGCCGGGTGGGCCGCCGCGGCGCTGCTGGCCGGCGGCCTGCTGCTGCGGAGGCGCGATGCCTAGCCGCGCCCGTGCCCACCCGGTGCCGCGCTCAGCCGCAGTAGTCCTCGAGGTCGCCGTCGCGGACGATGTCGAGCGTCACGCAGTGGAACCCGCCGCCGAGGACCCTCGAGTGCCGCAGCCGGTGGGGGAGGACCGTGATGCCCTTCTTCTCCATCGCGGAGATCAGCTCGGGCTGGTCCTTGTCCACGATCGCCACCTCCGGGCTGACCATCAGCAGGTTCATCCCCAGCCAGGGCGCGCTCAGCGGACGCTTCACGATCGCCGGGACGTCGCGGATCGGGGGCGACCACAGGATGTCCCAGCCACGGAAGCACGCGGGGACCGTCTCCTCGGTCAGCCGCTCGGGGTTCAGCAGCACCAGCCCGGGCCGCAGCAGGGTGATGGTGGTGTCGATGTGTGTGTAGCCGTACACCCCGCGGACCGGGTGGATCCGGAAGTCGCCGAACAGCCGCAGCGTGGACTCCAGCCAGCGCAGGCCGAGTTCGTTGCCGCTTCGGGAGACCTGGTAGATCACGTCCCGGCCGACGCGCAGAACGTTCGCCGCGTCGAAGACCGGCTCGCTCTCGCCCAGCAGCGGCAGGCCGTCGTCGTCGAGGGAGAACAGGTCGTCGGCCAGGCGCGGTTTGGGTGCGGACAGCCAGGTCGCACCACGCAGCATGTACTCCTGGAAGAGCTCCCGCATCCCGCCGAGCAGCTCGAAGTACCGGGCACGCATGGGACTAGGCGTCTCGATGATCGCCGAACCGAGGACCATCGTGATGTCGCGGGGGCAGTAGGACAGATACCCGTCACTCGTCCAGTCCGGCGAACTGAACACCTTCGCGTGATCCGGCGCGGCGGGCTGGTGCACCGTGACGCCCAGGTCCCGCAGCGTGGAGATCAGCGTCGCCAGGTCCTCGGTGGTCTCCTCGACGACCTGCCTGGGAAATGCGCCCTCGGAGACTTCCTGCAATTCCTTCTCCGACAGCGTCGGGTAACAGGCGAGCCATGCCGAGACATCACTCATGCGAGGGAGGCGGGCGTTCGCCACATCGCCGACGATCACCTCTCGTAGCTGCGTGAACTCGTCCCACGATTTCACTGCGGGCGGCGTGACCTCGTCGGCGGGTGCCGATTCTTGCAGCGCGTTCGTCATTGTCTCTCCCATTTATTCATGGCCGGATCCGACAAAAGCAGAAAATGCTCCTGAGCTGGGCAGTAGTGGCGTCGAATTCTCTACTGTGTCCAGGTCGAGGAGCATGTGCAAAGCGCGCGCAACAGAATGCGGGGAGTTTGCAGGCAGGGACGTGCGACTGTTCGCGATGCAGGATCTTCGGGTGTGATGTGGCGTGCGCGGTGTCGCCGTTGCTGCCGGGGCAGCAGCGGCTCGATCATCGCCCACATCTCGTCTGATCGGGAACGAGGCCGGCGCGGGGCTCCGCTTATGTACCGGAGTGTGCAGTTCAACTGGTTAGCTGCCGCAGTCGAACGATGGACCGGCCCGCCCGGCCGCTCCGTCCGGCGACGGCCGAGCGCGGTCTCCCGGGGCGTCGCCGTCCGGCGGCAGTGTCTGGTACAAAAGGCGTCACGGCTGGGACACCGTCACCAGCCGTGACGGTCGCCTTTAAACGGCGACTACCTGGGCTACGTGTGAGGGCATGCGGCCCAAGCTTTTGTCCGGACCCTTCTCGGTGTGACCGCCGAACGCCAGTGCCGCGGCGACAATGATCACGACCACTACCAGAATCGCGATTAACCAGCGTTTAGTGCTGGGCGAAGTCTTGTTCATGCCCGGAAGTGTACCATCGAGAGGGTGAAAAATAGAGGGCTTACAGGTCCTCGGAATTCCCGCCTCTATGTCTTTTCTGGGCTTCTTGTATTGCTGGAAGAGTCACCTGAGAGCGCTGAGGTGAACCCGCGAGAGACGTCGAGCGGAACCAAGACGAGCGGAGCCGTCCCGTCCCATGAGCAATACATCCCGGAGCGTCCCCGGCCCCTTCACGGTCATATCCGGAGGGCAGGTCCACGAGGCGCTGCTCCACCGCGAGAAGGACCTGATCCGCCTCGTCGAGCACGGATACCGGCTGCACGGGAACGGACAGAGCGAGACGGTCAACCCCCCGTCCTCCTTCCTGAGGTTCCCCGACGACCCGGCCAACCGCATCATCGCCCTGCCGGCTTCCGTCGCAGGTGACGTTCGTGTCGCCGGGATCAAGTGGATCTCCAGCTTCCCGGCGAACGTGGACAAAGGGTTGCCGCGCGCTTCCGCCGTCGTGGTACTGAACGATCTCGAAACCGGCTACCCGCTGGCCTGCATCGAGGGCTCGATCATCAGCGCGGTACGCACCGCCGCCTCTGCCGCCCTGGCAGCCCTACGACTCGGCGAGGGACGGCCGAGCACCGAGCGTATCGGGATCTTCGGGACCGGGCTGATCGCCCGGTACGTCCACACGTTCCTGGTGGCGGCGGGCCTGGATGCCAGGGAGATCCACCTGTACGACTCCTCGCGCCCGCACGTCGATGGCTTCGCCGGCTATCTGAGGCGCACGGGCGGCCCCGGCCGGACCGTGACCGTGCACGACAGCGCGGAGAACCTGATCCGCAGCTCGGACCTGGTGGTCTTCGCGACCACGGCGGGCACTCCGCATGTGAGCGAGCCGGCGTGGTTCGCCCATCACCCGCTCGTCCTGCATGTCTCGCTGCGCGACCTGTCGGCGGAGGTCGCGTTCGCGAACTGCAACGTGGTCGACGACGTCGAGCACTGCCTCAGGGCGCAGACCTCGCTGCACTTGGCCGAACAGCTCACCGGTAACCGCGACCACGTGCACGCGACGCTGTACGACGTGCTCACGGGGGCGTTCGTGCCACCGGTGGACCGCACGGTCGTGTTCTCGCCGTTCGGACTCGGCGTGCTCGACCTGGTGGTGGCCCAGCATGTGTACCAGCTGGTCAGCAGGTCCGAGCACGCCGTGGTCATCCCCGACTTCTTCCACGAACTGTCCCGTTACGGCGCGGAGAACCTCGGCGCGGCGTCCGACGACCCGGAATGACCGTGTCTGCCGAGGTGACGGCGCTTCAGTCCCGGCGGTCGGCGATGAAACTGGTGACGCAAACGCTCGCCGTCAACAGGACCATCGCGATGACCGCGCACTCCGCCGTCCGGGCAAGCAGGCTGGGAGCGTCCGGCGTGTTGGCGAGGAGGCGGATCAGCCGGTTGATCGGGGGCAGGCCTTGCGAAAAGCTGATGATCGACATGAGCACCAGGGCCGTGACCAGCGAGTAGCCGGTGCGGCGAATCACCAGGCGGGAGACGAGCAAGCCGATCGCGACGCCGGTGCTCGCGCCCGTCAGCTGGGCCAGCACGCCGACCAGGATGTCGTCGGGGGAGATGGAGTGGTCGCCCATCACCATCGGCAGGAAGAGGAGCAGGCCGGAGACGAGCAAGCTCGTGGCCAGGGCCACCAGCACCGTCGCGACGAGCACCGAACGCGATCGACCGGAGTGGACCACGACGATGACGCGCCGCACGGGGTCCTCGACGTTGACCAGTGTGACGGTCAGCCAGACCGAGGAGACGAAGAGCACCCCCGAGACGGGGCCGTAGATCGCCGCCACCGGTACCGATTCGGAACTGCCGGTGAAGACGACTGCCACAGCGACGAAGAGCAGCAACGGGGGAATGTAGCGCTGCGAATGCAGCATGACCGCCGTGGTGTAGCGGAACAGCGCGATCATGAGGCACCGCCGTAGACAGTGGCGTGTGGGGTGTTCACCTGGCCGGCTTCCACCATCGACCATCCGTCGTGCAGCGCGGCCAGGATCAGTGCGTCGGCATGTGCGCTGGTGACATGGACCGTCGCGTACGGGCCGTCGGTGTGCGCGGTGACCACGCCGACGAAGGTCTGCCAGTCCGCGGTGCGGGGAATCCCGTACTCGTTCACCGGTGCCCTGAACACGAGCCGGGTCTCTGTCGGCAGCGCCGCACGTGTGGAGCCCTTGTCGAGGGTCACGTGTCCGCCGGCGACACGGTAGATCCGGGTCGCGTTCGCCTGGACAACCGACTCACGGTGGTCGGTGAACACGACGGTGCCGCCCGCTCTGGTCGTCTCGTTCATGATCTCCGCCAGGACGCCGTGGGCCGAGCCGTCCAACCCGGACCAGGGCTCGTCCAGGACGAGCAGGTCGGGCGGGAGCATCAGCGCCTGTGCCAGGGCGACCTTCTGTGCGTTTCCCTTGGACAGCGTGCGCAGAGCCGTGTCGAGGCCGCCGACGAGGGCAAGCCGCTCCAGCAGCTCTTCGGCGCGTCGGCTCGCCACCGTGCTCCGCAGTCCGCCGACACGTCCCATGTGGGTCAGGTAGCCGTGCGCCGACATCCGCTCGTCGGGCGGGAAACGGTCGGGCACGTAACCGATCTGGGTCGGCCGCTCCAGTACCCGGCCCGTGGTCGGACGCGTCACACCGACCACGATCCTCAGAAGTGTCGACTTCCCCGACCCGTTGCCGCCGCTGAACGCGATCAGTTCACCGGAGGGCAGATCCACGTCCACATCGGCGAGGACCCATGTCTCACGTTGGTAGCGTTTGCCAATGCCGCGCAGTCTCACGCCCGGTCCCTCCACTCGTCAGCACGTGCATCAAGCATCCTGCACAGGATTGCGAGCGGTGGCTGTACGGTTACGCGTCGCTCAGTTAACCACAGGTGACCCGGCGAGCCGGGCTGGTTCCCGGTGGTGCTCGGTGCCTGGCGGACCGGGCGGCGGCAGGCTTCCTCACCGGCGCAGCGGATCAGGTCAGCGCAGCGCCGCACAGGTGCGCAGCAGGTCGGCGGGGAGCTTGCCGGCGTGCCAGTCGGCGGCCGGGACAACGGTCACCGGTTCGGCCGGGGACAGCACGGTGTGCTCGGCGATCCTGCGACGGCCGCCTCCGGTGATGTTGAGGAGAACCGTCGCGTCCCGGGACACGGTCCCGTCGGCCACCGCCGCGCGCAGACAGGCGACGGCGACCGCGGCGGCCGGTTCGATGTCGATGTGCTCGACGTCGGCGAACAGGGCACCGGCCGCGGCGGCGGCAACGTGATCGGCGATCAGCAGGTCTCCCTCGCTGTCGACGAGGCAGTCGCGCACGCCGCCGCATGTCGCGTACGGCGGGTGCCGGTTGGTCAGCTCGGGTGCGAACACCGGGAGCGGTGCGGGCGTGTCGGCGCGCCGGGCCCGGTTGCCCCGCCAGGCGTCGTAGAGCGGTGCCATGGAAGCGTTCTGGCACATCATCAGCCGTGGCGGGCTGTCTCCGACCCCGGCGTCCACCAGTCTGCGCGCGGCCTCGTGAACGCCGATCGCGCCCGCGCCGCTGCCGACTGCCTGGAAGTAGAAGTCGGGGATTCCCGCCATTGCCTCGATCGCGGACAACAGCACCGTGGCCAGTCCGGCCCGCCGGGCGACGTTCCTGGTCCCGCCTTCGAGCCGACCGCCGAGCGCGCCGGAGAGCGATTCGGCGAAGGCTATGGCATCGGAGTAGTCGGCCTGTTCGAGGGCGACCAGCCGCACGCACGGCGCCGGCTGCTCGCTCAGGACGAACGTGCCGAGGCCGCTCGCGGGAACGACGACGACACACGGCACGCCGTAGCGGGAGGCGAGAACGGCGAAGGCCACAGCGGTGTTGCCGGCCGAGGACAGGACCAGTGTCGGCGCATCGTCCGGCAGCCGGGCCAGTACGCTGAACGCCTCGAGTTCCTTGAACGTCCCCGTCTCCAGGGCGCACGCGCGTTCCGGCCAATAGCCGTTGAAGGCGATCCACAGATTGCGCAGGCCGAGAAGCCCGGCGAGTCCGGTGCTGCGGTAAACGACCGTGCCGCCCGCCTCGGGGAATGCCCGCTGAATCGGCAGCCAGTCGCGATAACGGAAAAGCCCCGGCAGGGCGGGATCCGGCGCGAATCCTTTGACAGCGTATTCGACTTGCAACAGAGCCCGCTCATGTTCACCCGGGCATTCGAGCAGCAGACCGTCATCGGTCGTTCGCCAAGCGCACACCGGACAGAACAGGCTGTGGTGTGGTGCGTTCAGAAGTGCCTCGCTGGGCACAGAGGTCCCCCCGCTGTGTGATGACGCCCCCGTGTTCGACAGCCGTACCGGCCCGCGGGCATTTCGGCTCGAGGGCCGTGCGCCCTAGTCAAAAATAACGGCGGATCCGGCTTGGGGCCGCTCGACGGGCGGCCTCGGAGCGTGGCCGGGATCAGGCGGTACGGGACCGGGCGGCGGCGTCCGCCTCCATGGCGTCCACCAGGCTCTTCGGCCGCATGTCCGTCCAGTTGCGCTCGATGTAGTCGACGCAGGTCTGGTGATCGTTCTCTTCGAGTTCGACCGACCAGCCCGCGGGCACCTCGGCGAAGCTGGGCCAGAGTGAGTACTGACGTTCGTCGTTGACCAGTACCAAGAAGCGTCCGTCGACATCGTCAAAAGGGTTTGTCATCAGTTTCCTCCCCGTGACCGGGCGCGCACTGTGACGCGGCCCGACTGTTTCCCCTGTGCGCGGAGACCGCCGGCTGCCCCTTTTCGGGCCGCACGTGTGGCGCGCGAGTCACATACTGCCCCGCCGGACGAAGGCGTAGTGACGCCTGTGGAGGTCTGGCCAAAATTGGTCCATGGGGTGACACGTAAGCGGGTTGACCCTTGGTCCGACCCTCGGGAACCATCGTCAAGTGGTCGGCTGCCGCCACGCGGATCTCAGGCGTAAGGCCGGTCACGTACGGGGGTTTTCGCTGTCTGCCAGCGTTGTTTTCTTGGTGTGCCTGCAGTCATGCCCCCGAGCCGGTGCGGAATTCGCCCGGCTTTGCCGTCGGCTCGGGAGGGGCGAGACATGGGGGACCGTCGGATCAAGTCTGTCGTGGTGCTCGGCGGGGGCACCGCGGGCTGGATGAGCGCGGCCTATCTGGGCCGTGCGCTCGGACCGGAGGTGTCCGTCACCGTGGTCGAGTCACCCGCCGTACCCAGGATCGGGGTCGGCGAGGCGACGGTCCCGAATCTGCACAAGGTGCTCTTCGACTTCCTCGGCATCGCCGAGGACGAGTGGATGAGGGAGTGCAACGCCAGCTTCAAGATGGGGATCAAGTACGTCAACTGGCGGACGCCGGGGGCCGGTGAGGCCGTGGCCCGTCCGGGTCCTGACGGGGCAGACGAGTTCTACCACCTGTTCGGTCTGCTTCCCCAGCACAAGAACCTGCCGTTGTCGCATCACTGGGTCCACCGCAGGCTCACGGGACAGACGACCGAGTCGTTCACCCACGCCTGTTACCCACAGGCCCCCGCGCTGGACGCGAATCTCGCGCCACGCCGGTCCGACGGGACGAAGTGGACCAACTACGCCTGGCACTTCGACGCCCAGCTGGTGGCCGACTTCCTGCGCCGCTTCGCCGTCACCAAGCAGGGTGCCGTGCACATCCAGGACACGATGACCCACGCCGACATCGACCAGCGGGGTCACATCACCGCGCTGCGGCTGAAGTCGGGCGGCATCGTCCAGGGCGACCTCTTCATCGACTGCTCCGGCTTCCGAGGGCTGCTGATCAACCAGGTGATGCGGGAACCCTTCCTGGACATGAGCGATCACCTGCTCAACGACCGCGCGGTGGCCACCGCGGTGCCGCACGACGACGCGGCGAACGGCGTCGAGCCCTACACCTCGGCGATCGCGATGAGTTCCGGCTGGACGTGGAAGATCCCGATGCTCGGCCGATTCGGCACGGGATACGTCTACTCCAGTCGGTTCGCCTCACAGGACGAGGCCACGGCCGAGTTCTGCCGTATGTGGTCACTCGACCCGGAAACACAGCCGCTGAACCAGATCCGGTTCCGCGTCGGCCGCAACAGGAGGACCTGGGTACGCAACTGCGTGAGCATCGGGCTCTCCTCGTGCTTCCTCGAACCACTGGAGTCGACCGGGATCTACTTCGCCTACGCCGCGCTGTACCAACTGGTGAAGCACTTCCCGGACAAGAACTTCGAACCTGTTCTCCTGAAACGCTTCAACCGCGAGATCGAGATCATGTTCGACGACTCGCGCGACTTCATCCAGGCGCACTTCAGCTTCGCGCCCCGTGCGGACACGCCGTTCTGGCGGGCGTGCAAGGAGCTGCACCTCGCCGACGACATCCAGGAGAAGATCGCGATGTACCGGGCGGGCCTCGCGGTGAACATGCCCGTGGTCAGCGAGGACACCTACTACTCGAACTTCGACGCCGAGTTCCGCAACTTCTGGAGCAACAGCAACTTCTACTGCATCCTCGCCGGGCTCGGCGTCCTGCCCGACCACCCGCTGCCCCTGCTGGCCTCACGCCCGGACGCCGTGGACCAGGCGCAACCCCTGTTCGCCGAGATCAAGCGGATGCAGCGCGATGTCCTTGACACGGTTCCCAGTTGTTACGACTACCTGAGGACTCTGCACGGAAAGTGACGACAAGACGGGGCGTGACACAGTGAACCGGACTGCTGAAGCCGATCCGCGAGACCAGCTGGTACTCGATCTGATCGCCGATGTGCTGGGACGGCCAGTAGACCTCGATGCCGACTTCATCGACCTCGGCGGCGATTCGCTTCTGGCCGCCCGTCTGACCGCCAGGGTGGGCGCCGTGCTCGGGGTCGAGTTGTCGGTGCTGACGGTGTTCGAAGCGCCCACCATCGCCGAACTGGTGTGCGAGATCAGGGAGGCGGCGGACCCCGCGCGCCCCGCTCTGCGTCGAGTGCCTCGCTCGGACCGGATGCCGGTCTCCTTCGCACAGCAACGCCTGTGGTTCCTCCACCAGTTGGAGGACGCGAGTCCGGTCTACAACATCCCGACGGTCCTGCGGCTCACCGGTGAGCCGGATGCGGCGGCGCTGCGCCGCGCGCTCGCGGACGTGGTGGCCAGGCACGAGTCCTTGCGGACGGTGTTCGCCGAGGCCGACGGGACTCCCGTACAGACGGTGCTGGGCCCCGGCACCCCGGTGCCGTTCACCGAACTCGACGTGTCCGCCGACCAGCTTCCGGCGGCCGTGGGCG
The DNA here is from genome assembly GCF_040612795.1 of Streptomyces sp. NPDC006335. Taxonomy (NCBI): domain Bacteria; kingdom Bacillati; phylum Actinomycetota; class Actinomycetes; order Kitasatosporales; family Streptomycetaceae; genus Streptomyces; species Streptomyces sp. NPDC006335. Next base: position 9,670 of record NZ_JBEXQX010000038.1, on the reverse strand, counting down.
CGGCTGTCGACCACCGGTTCGACCTGGCCGCGTCGATCCCGGTGGCGGCCCGGCTGCTGCGGTGCGCGGACGGTCCTGAAGGCCCCGTGTCCGTGCTCGTGCTGGTGATCCACCACATCGCCAGCGACGGCTGGTCACTGGGGCCGCTGCTGCGCGACCTGTCCCAGGCGTATGCCGCGCGCACGGCCGGCGCCGCCCCCGCGTGGCCGGAGCTGCCGGTGCAGTACGCGGACTACGCGGTGTGGCAGCGGGACTTCCTCGGGGATCCCGACGACCCGAGCAGCACGATCGCGACCCAGGTGCGTTACTGGAAGGAGGCGCTCGACGGGGTACCGGATCAGGTCGGACTGCCGGGCGACCGGCCCCGGCCCGCGGTCGCCTCGCGCGCGGGGGCCACCGTCGACATCCCGATCGGTCCGGAGATCCACGCACGGGTGGTGGCCGCGGCGCGCGCGGCGGGCGTGAGCGTGTTCATGATGTTCCACGCCGCGCTGGCGGGCGTGCTGACCCGGCTGGGCGCGGGCACCGACATCCCGATCGGTTCCCCGGTGGCGGGCCGGGACGACGAGGCACTGGACGAGTTGGTGGGGTTCTTCGTCAACACGCTGGTGCTGCGGACCGACACCTCGGGTGATCCGACCTTCGCCGAGCTGCTGGACCGGGTGCGCGGAACCGCACTGTCCGCGTACGCCAACCAGGACGTGCCGTTCGAGCGGCTGGTGGACGTGCTCAACCCGCGCCGCTCCCTGGCGCACCACCCGCTGTTCCAGATCATGCTGGTCCTGCAGAAGGACGTCGAAGCCGGACTGGCTCTGCCCGGCCTCGACGCGGTCAGGGAACTGCCGCCCCGCACCACCGCCCGCTTCGACATCACCGTCAACCTGCTGGAAAGGCACACGCCCGACGGCGACCCCGCAGGCATACGGTGCCGGGTCGAGTACAGCACGGACCTGTACGACCGGGCCACGATCGAGAACCTGATCCGGCGGTGGGTACGACTGGTCGACGCGGCCGCCGCCGAGCCGGACCGCACGCTGGACGAGATCGATCTGCTGTCGGACGACGAGCGGCACCAGGTGCTCGAGCAGTGGAACGACACCCAGGGCAGAGTGCCGGACGTCCCGGTGCCGGTGCTGTTCGAACGACAGGTCGCGCGTACGCCGGACGCCCTCGCGGTGGTGTTCGGGAACCAGGCGCTGAGTTACGCGGAGCTGAACGACCGGGCGAACCGGTTGGCGCGATACCTCGTCGAGCTGGGCGCGGGACCGGAGCGGATCGTCGCGCTCATGCTGCCCCGGTCGGTGGAGATGGTCGTCGCTCTGCTGGCCGTCATGAAGGCCGGCGCCGCCTACCTCCCGATCGATCCCGAGTACCCCGACGACCGGGTCCGGTTCATGCTGACCGACGCCGCCCCGGTGTGCCTGCTCACCACGTCCGACGTGCTCCCGGCCCACCCGGGCGCGCAGGGGATCCCCCGGCTGGTGCTGGATGACCCGGACACGGTCGGCACACTGCGCCCGTACGCCGGACATGATGTCGTCGACGCCGACCGGACAGCCGCCCTGACCACGGCGCATCCCGTCTACGTCACCTACACCTCCGGCACCACCGGCAGGCCCAAGGGGACCGTGGTGCCGCACCGCGGCGTGGTCAACCGGCTGGTGTGGATGATCGAGCGGTACGGCCTGTCCCCGCAGGACCGTGTGCTGCAGAAGACCCCTTACGGTTTCGACGTCTCGGCCTGGGAGTTCTTCTGCACGCTGGCCTCCGGCGCGACCCTGGTCGTGGCCCGTCCCGGCGGACACCGTGACCCGGAGTACATCGCCGGACTCATCCGGCGCGAGCGGATCACCGTGGCCCACTTCGTCCCGTCGATGCTGCGGTCGTTCCTGAACCACTCCGCGCCCGGAGACCACCCGAGTCTGCGCTCGGTCTTCTGCAGCGGCGAGGCGCTGACCGCAGACCTGCAGGCGCAGTTCCATTCGGCTCTGCCGGCGAGCCTGCACAACTTCTACGGTCCGACCGAGGCCTCGATCGAGGTCACGGCCTGGGACTGCCCCCGCTCCGACCCTGCCGGTCCGCCGCCCATCGGCGCCCCGATCACCAACACCCGGGTGTACGTGCTCGACCAGGCGCTGCGCCCGGTGCCGCCAGGGGTGGCGGGCGAGCTGTACCTGGCGGGCGTCTGCGTGACGCGCGGCTATCTCGGGCGCCCAGGGCTGACCGCGGACCGCTTCGTCGCCTGCCCGTTCGGTGCGGCGGGCGAGCGCATGTACCGCACCGGCGACGTCGTCCGGTGGCGGGCGGACGGCAACGTGGAGTTCCTCGGCCGTGCCGACGACCAGGTGAAGATCCGCGGATTCCGGGTCGAGCCGGGGGAGGTGGAGGCCGAGCTGGCCGCTCACCCCGCGGTGGCCGAAGCACTGGTCGTCGCCCGCGAGGACCGCCCCGGCGACCCCCGCCTCGTGGCCTACGTCGTACCCGCGGCAGCCGACGACGACCTGCCCGCCGGATTACGGGAGTTCCTGCGCACACGGCTGCCGGAGTACCTGGTGCCGTCGGCGGTGGTCCTGCTGGACGCGGTGCCGCTGACGCCGAGCGGCAAAGCGGACCGCAAGAACCTTCCCGCACCGGACTATGCCGCGACGGCTGGTGTGGGCGGGGCCCCGCGCACCAGGTGGGAAGAGCAGTTGTGCGAGCTGTTCGCCGAAGTCCTCGGGGTACCCGAGGTCGGGATCGACGACAACTTCTTCGATCTGGGCGGGCACTCACTGCTGGCCACCCGGCTGGTGGCACGAGTCCGTGCGGCACTGGGCGTGGAACTGTCGGTCCGGGCCGTGTTCGAGGCACCCACGGTGGCGGGCCTGGCCGGCCGGACGGCGGTGCCCGGGGCGGAGGTACAGCCCGCGCTGCGGCCGGTCCCCCGGACGACGTACATGCCGGTGTCGTTCGCTCAACAGCGGCTGTGGTTCCTGTGGCGGCTGGACGGCCAGAGCGCGGTGTACAACATTCCGGTCGTGCTGCGGTTGACCGGCGACCTCGACGTGGCGGCGCTGCGGGGCGCCCTGACGGACGTGGTTGGCAGACACGAGCCCCTGCGGACCGTCATCACCGAGGTCGAGGGAACACCGCGACAGCTCATCCTGCCCGCGGGTGAGCCCATTTCACTGCCGGTCGCCGACGTGGGTCCCGCTGAAGCGGTCCACGCCGTCGAGGAGGCGATCGGCCACCCGTTCGATCTGGCCGGGGAGATTCCGTTCCGCGCCTCCTTGATGCGGGTCGCGGACGACGAGTGGCTGCTGGTCCTGGTGATGCATCACATCGCCGGTGACGGCTGGTCGATCACACCGTTGCTGCGTGACCTGTCGTGCGCGTACGCGGCCCGGCTGGCCGGCACGGAACCTGACTGGCCTCGCCTGCCGGTGCAGTACGCGGACTACAGCGTGTGGCAGCGGGACGTGCTGGGCGATGTCGACGACCCGGGCAGCCCGATCGCGCGGCAGACCGGCTACTGGGCCGAGGCGCTCGCCGGCCTGCCCGAACAGGTCGCCCTGCCGGGAGACCGGCCGCGCCCCGCGGTGGAATCACTGCGGGGCGCGACGGTGCCCTTCGAGATCGGGGAGGACCTCCACGCCCGCATCGTGGACACCGCCCGATCGACGGGCGCCACCGTGTTCATGGTCGCGCAGGCGGCGCTCGCCGCCCTGCTGACCCGGCTGGGCGCCGGGACCGACGTGCCGGTCGGCACGCCCGTGGCCGGCCGCACCGATGAAGCGCTGAACGACCTCGTCGGGTTCTTCGTCAACACCCTCGTGCTGCGCACCGACACCAGCGGCGACCCGAGCTTCGCGGACCTGGTGCGCCGGGTGCGGGATCGGGCTCTGTCCGCGTACGCCAACCAGGACGTGCCGTTCGAGCGACTGGTGGACGTGCTCAACCCGCGCCGCTCCCTGGCTCATCATCCGCTGTTCCAGATCATGCTGGTGCTGCAGAACAACGCGGAAGGGACGCTGGAGCTCCCCGGTGTCCGGGCGAGCCGGGAGTACGCCGCGGGCCCGCACGCCCGGTTCGATCTCACGTTCAGCATGCGGGAGCGGCTCGGTCCCGACGGCACGCCCGCCGGGATCAGCTGCAAGGTCGAGTACAGCACCGATCTCTACGACCGGGAGACCGCAAAGGCGTTGGGCCGTCGCCTGATCCATCTGCTCGACGCGGCCACAGCCGATCCCGGCCGCGCGATCGGCGCGCTCGACCTGCTCACAGCGGAGGAACACCACGCCCTGTCCGCGTTCGGGACCGGCGATCCGCTGACCGCCGGCGCCGAGACCATCCCGGCGGTGTTCGAGCGCCAGGCCGCCCGCACCCCCGACGCCACCGCCGTCATCTGGCACGACCGGCCGCTGACCTACCGCGAGCTCAACACACGGGCCAACCGCCTCGCACGCCGCCTGATCGACTCGGGCGCGGGCCCCGAACGCTTCGTCGTCCTCGCCCTGCCCCGCTCGGCGGACCAGATCGTGGCCCTCCTCGCCATCCTCAAGACCGGCGCGGGCTACCTGCCCGTCGGCCCCGGCGAGCCCGCACACCGCCTGCGGCTGATGCTCGACGACACCCGGGCGGTCTGCGCGGTCGCGCCCCACGACACCTGGCCGCGCGACGTCGCCGGGCTGCCCCTGGTCCCCGTGCAGGCGGACGACGACGCCGACCGGCCCTCCGGCGACCTCACCGACGCCGACCGGCTCGCCCCCTCCCGGGCCGCGCACCCGGCCTACGTGATGTACACCTCCGGCTCCACCGGCCTGCCCAAGGGCGTCGTGGTCACCCACGCCGACGTCGTCGCGCTCGCCCGGGCAGCCTGCTTCGCCACCGGAGCCCACCAGCGGGTCCTGGCCCACTCACCCTCGGCGTTCGACGCCTCCACCTACGAACTGTGGGTTCCGCTGCTCTCCGGCGGGAGTACCGTCCTCGCACCCGCCGACCTCGACCCCGGCCTGCTCAGGGCAATGACCACCCGGCACCACATCACCGCCATGTGGCTGACCGCCGGGTTGTTCCAGGTCTTCGCCGACGAGGCTCCCGACTGCTTCGCCGCACTGCGCGAGGTGTGGACCGGCGGAGCGGTCGTCCCCGCCCCCGCCGTCCGCCGCGTACTGGCCGCCTGCCCCGGACTGGTCGTCGTCGACGGCTACGGCCCCACCGAGACCACCACCTTCGCCACCCGCCATCCGATCACCGACCACGTGCCCGACCGGATCCCCATCGGCACCCCGCTGTCCGGTGTCCGCGCCCACGTCCTCGACGAGCGCCTGCGCCCGGTGCCGCCCCGCACCGCCGGAGAGCTCTACCTCGCCGGGGCCGGCCTGGCACGCGGGTATCTGCGCCGCCCCGCGCTGACGGCGAGTCGCTTCGTCGCCTGCCCGTTCGGACCGGCGGGCGAGCGCATGTACGGTACCGGTGACATCGTCCGCTGGGGCCCCGACGGCACCCTCGAGTTCCTCGGCCGCAATGACGACCAGGTGAAGATCCGCGGCTACCGCATCGAACCCGGCGAAGTCGAATCGGCCCTGGCGGAGCACCCCGCCGTGGCCACCGCCACCGTACTCGCGCGCGACGACCAACCGGACGACCTCCGTCTCGTCGCCTACGTCGTCGCCGCCCCCGGCCAGGAGACCGCCGTCCTGCCGGGCACACTGCGGCAGTTCCTGCGCGAGCGGCTGCCGGACCATCTGGTCCCGGCGGCGGTGGTGCTCATCGACCGGATCCCGCTGACGACGAACGGGAAGGTCGACCGCCGGGCCCTGCCCGCACCCGACTTCGCCGAGGCGGCCGGGGGCACGGGCGCGGCGCGTGACCCCCGCGAGGAGCTGCTGTGCGGGCTGTTCGCCGAGGTCCTGGAGCTGCCCGAGGTCGGCGTCGGGGACAACTTCTTCGATCTGGGCGGGCACTCGCTGCTGGCGACACGGCTCGTGGCACGAGTCCGTGCGGCGCTGGACGTGGAGCTGTCGGTCCGGTCGGTGTTCGACGCGCCCACGGTGGCGGGCCTGGCCCGCGCCATCCGGCGGGCGGACGGCACGGTGCGCCCGCCTCTCACGCCCACGGCGCCGGCGGACCGGGTCCCGGTGTCCTTCGGCCAGCAGCGGCTGTGGTTCCTGCACCGGCTGGAAGGTCCAGGTCCGGTGTACAACATTCCGATCGCGCTGCGGTTGGACGGCGAGGTGGACCAGGACGCGCTGCGACTCGCGCTGCAGGACGTCGTCGGCCGCCACGAGCCGCTGCGCACGGTGTTCCCTGAGGTGGACGGACAGCCGCTCCAGCGGATCCTCCCCGAGGACGTGACCGTCCCGATGACGACCGCCGACGTGGAACCCGAGGCGCTGCCGGCCACGATCGACGAGGCGGCGCGGTACGCGTTCGATCTCGCTGCCGAGATCCCGGTCCGCGCCACGATGCTGCGGGTCGCGGGCGCCGAGTCGCGGGTGCTGGTGCTGGTCGTTCACCACATCGCCGCCGACGGCTGGTCGTTGACTCCGCTGCTGCGTGACCTGTCCCGCGCCTATGCCGCGCGGGCCGCGGGCGACCGTCCCTCCTGGACACCGCTGCCGGTGCGGTACGCGGACTTCGCGATGTGGCAGCGCGCGCTCCTCGACACGGCCGACGACCCGGACAGCCCGATCGCACGACAGGTGCGGTACTGGGCGGACGCGCTGGACGGACTGCCGGAACAGGTGGGCGTACCCACCGACCGGCCACGCCCGGCGGTGGCCTCGTACCGCGGTGCGAATGCCGGCTTCGAGATCGATCCCGCCCTGCATGCCCGGATCGCCGACACCGCGCGGGCCGCGGGCGCCAGCGTGTTCATGGTGCTGCACGCCGCGCTGGCGACGGTGCTGACGAGGCTGGGCGCGGGCACCGACGTGCCGATCGGCACCCCCGTCGCCGGGCGTACCGACGACGCGGTGGACGATCTCGTGGGCCTCTTCCTCAACACTCTGGTGCTCCGGGCCGACACCTCGGGCGACCCCACCTTCACCGAACTGCTGGCCAGGTCCCGGGAAACGGCCCTGACGGCCTACGCGAACCAGGACGTGCCGTTCGAGCGGCTGGTGGACATGCTCCGTCCGCACCGTTCGCTGGCGCACCACCCCCTGTTCCAGATCATGCTGGTGCTCCAGAACACCGCCGAGGCCGCACTCGACCTGCCCGGGGCGGACGTCACCGAGGAGTCCGTCCCGTCGGCCGGCGCCCGGCTCGACCTCACCATCACGCTGCGCGAACACCGCGACCCCGACGGCACGCCCTCGGGGATGACCGGGCGCGCGGAGTACAGCACGGACCTTTACGACCCTGGGACGGTCGAAGCCGTGCTGCGTCGATGGGTGAGCTTCCTCGACGCCGCGACCGCGGACCCGGCTCGGCGCATCGGCGACATCGACATGCTGACCGCCGCGGAGCGCCGGACACTGCTCGAAGAGTGGAACGACACCGCCGGCCCCCTGCCCGCTCAGCCGATCCCGACCCTGTTCGAAGCGCAGGCCGCGCGGACACCCGGGGCGACCGCGGTCGTCCACGGCGATCTGACGGTGAGCTACGCGGAGCTCAACGCGCGGGCGAACCGGCTTGCACGGCACCTGATCTGTCACGGCGCGGGCCCGGAGAAGGTCGTGGCTCTGCTGCTGCCGCGCTCGGTGGAGCTGGTGGTGGCGCTGCTAGCCGTTCTCAAAGCCGGAGCGGCATACCTGCCGATCGACCCCGAGTACCCGCACGAGCGCGTCCGGTACCTGCTCGACGACACCCGCCCGGTGTGCGTGGTCGTCGCGGACGACGCCGGGAACACCACCGGCCCGACGCCCGTCGTCTCGTTCGGCGACCCCGGCCTGGACCGGGTGCCGGCCGAATACCCGGACACCGACATCTGCGATGCCGAGCGTGCCTCGCCACTGCGTCCGGCGAACCCGGCGTATGTCATCTACACCTCGGGGACGACGGGTCTTGCGAAGGGGGTGGTGGTGTCGCATGAGGGTGTGGTGAATCGGCTGGTGTGGATGATCGAGCGGTACGGCCTGTCCGCCGAGGACCGCGTGATTCAGAAGACGCCCTACGGGTTCGACGTGTCGGTGTGGGAGTTCTTCGCCACCTTGCTCGCGGGTGCCACCTTGGTCGTTGCGCCTCCTGGTGAGCACCGGGACGCCCGTCGTATCGGTGAACTGATCCGTCGTGAGCGGGTCACGGTCGCGCACTTCGTGCCCTCGATGCTGCGTTCGCTGCTCGGCGAGGCCGGGCCGGAGCAGCTGGCCGGGTTGCGGCAGGTGATCTGCAGTGGTGAGGCGTTGTCCGGCGACGCCGTGCGGGAGTTTCTCGCACGCTGCCCGGCCCGGCTGCACAACCTCTACGGCCCTACCGAGGCGTCGATCGACGTGACGGCCTGGGCATGCCCGCCGCGGATGGCGGCCGGCATGTCGTCGCCGCCGATCGGTGCGCCGATCGCGAACACCCGGGTCTATGTGCTGGACGATTGCTTGCAGCCGGTCCTCCCGGGCGTCACGGGGGAGTTGTACCTGGCCGGGGTCGGCCTGGCCAGGGGTTATCTCGGGCGGTCCGGGCTGACCGGGGGCCGGTTCGTGGCGTGTCCGTTCGGGGAGCCGGGTGGGCGTATGTACCGCACCGGTGATCTCGTGCGGTGGCGGGCCGACGGGAACCTGGAGTTCCTCGGCCGCTCCGACGACCAGGTGAAGATCCGCGGCTTCCGGGTCGAACCCGCCGAGATCGAGGCCACGCTGGTCCGCCATCCACGGGTGTCCCAGGCGGTCGTGACCGCCCGTCGGGATGCGGCCGGCGAACCCGATCTGGTCGCGTACGCCGTGCCTGCCGACGCCGGTCCGGTCGAGCTGCGGGAGTTCCTGCGCGAGCGGCTGCCGGACCACCTGGTCCCGGCCGCCGTGGTGGTGCTGGACGCTCTGCCGCTGACCCGGAACGGCAAGGTGGACCGGCAGGCACTGCCCGCACCGGATTTCGCGGACCTCGCGGGCCGGGGCGGCCTCGCTCGCGGTCCGGAGGAGGAACTGCTCCGCGAGCTGTTCGCCGAAGTCCTCGGGGTGCCCGAGGTGGGCGTCGACGACGATTTCTTCGATCTGGGCGGCCATTCGCTCCTGGCGACCCGGCTGCTGTCACGGGTGCGGGCCACCTTGTGCACCGAGCTCACGGTGCGCGCGGTCTTCGAGACGCCGACGGTCGCGGGCCTGGCCCGACGGGTGCGGGAGGCCACCGGGGCGGTCCGGCCCCCCGTGGTCCCGCGGACGCGACCGGAGCGAGTTCCGGCGTCGCTGGCCCAGCAGCGGCTGTGGTTCCTGCACCAGTTGGACGGCCGTACCCCCGCGTACAACATCCCGATCGCCGTCCGGTTGACCGGGGACGTCGACCCGGACGCGCTGCAGGCCGCGGTGGGGGACGTGGTGCGCAGGCACGAGGCGCTGCGCACCGTGCTGACCGAGGTCGACGGCGGCCCGGTCCAGACGGTCCTGCCCGAGGACATCGAGGTGCCGGTACCGGTCCGGGACGCCGGCCCCGAGGACGTGACGGCCGTGCTGTCCGAGGTGGTGGGGTATCGCTTCGATCTGGCGGCGGAGGTCCCGGTTCGGGCGGTGCTGGTGCGGGTGGCCGGCGGCGGGGAGTG
>NZ_JBEXQX010000037.1:0-26436 GCF_040612795.1 Streptomyces sp. NPDC006335 | reverse complement strand
CTGTTCACCCAGAACCTGGACCGCGCCCTGCGTGTCGCCGAGCGCCTGGAAAGCGGCATGATCGGCCTCAACACCGGACTCGTCTCCAACCCCGCGGCCCCCTTCGGCGGCGTCAAGCAGTCCGGCCTGGGCCGCGAAGGCGGCCGCGTCGGCATCGACGAATTCCTCGAGTACAAGTACATGGCCGTCCCCGTCGGAGCCTGACATGCGCGACCGACTCGTCGTCCTCTACCGGGGCAACCGGCCACCGGCCACCGCACTCATCGAACGCCTTGCGGACACCGTCTACGCCACCGAGGAGGAACTGCCGTACCTCCTTCCCGGCGCCGACGTCCTCCTGGCCTGGGTGACCATCACCCCGGCCATCCGCGAGGCCTGGCCCGACAGCCCGGAGAAGGCACCCCGCTGGGTCCACGCGGCCTCCGCGGGCGTCGACTCCTTCCTGTTCCCCGCCCTGGTGGACGATCCGGACGTGGTCCTGACCAACGCCCGCGGGGTCTACGAACAGCCCACTGCCGAGTACGTCCTCGGCCTGATCCTCGCCCTCGCCAAGGACTTCCCCGGCACCTGGGAGCACCAGCGGCGCCGCGAGTGGCGTCCGCGCCCCAGCGACGGCATCACCGGACGCACCGTGCTGGTCTGGGGGACTGGGCCGATCGGCCGGGCCATCGCCCGGCTGCTGGGCGCGGTCGGAATGCGCGTGTGCGGTGCGGGCCGCAAAGCCCGCACCGACGACCCCGACTTCGGCACGGTCCACGATGCGACGACCCTGCGTGCCGCGCTGACGGAAGCGGATTACGTCGTCCTGGCCGCCCCTCTCACCCAGGGCACCCGGAACATGGTGGACGCCCCCGTGCTCGCCGCCATGAAGCCGGGGGCGCGGCTGATCAACGTAGGCCGCGGCGGACTCATCGACGAGGAGGCGCTGGTCGACCACCTCGCCGCCGGACGACTCGCCGGCGCCGCCCTGGACGTGTTCGCCCAGGAGCCGCTGCCTGCCGAATCGCCCCTGTGGGACATGCCCGGCGTGATGGTCTCCCCGCACACGGCGGGCGAGACCACCAGCGAGCGGGAGGCGCTCGTCGAGGTGTTCCTCGACAACCTCACCCGGCACATCGAGGGCCGCCCGCTGCGCAATGTGGTGGACAAGCGGCGCGGATACGTGGTCGACGCGACGCACCCCGCCTGAAAGGGGAAGTGGCACGTGCCCCGGCCGGCAGGACTTACCGGCCGGGGCACGTGCCACTCGTTGTCTTTCTCTGCCTCTAGTTCATCACGACACCGTCAGGTAGATCTTGCGCACGGTTTCGATGGTCCTCCAGACACCGACGAAGCCGGGCTTCATGACAAAGCTGTCGCCTGCCTTGTACACCACCGGCTCGCCCCCTTCCGGCGTGATTTCGATGACGCCGGAAAGGATGTGGCAGAACTCGAAGGTCTCACCCTTGATCGAGCGCGTCTCACCGGGCGTGGCTTCCCAGACACCCGTGTTGATCGTCTCCCCGCGGGCGGTGTCCTGGACCCAGGTCTTGTAAGTCGGGTCGCCGGAAATCAGACGCTCCGGCAACGGAACCGACTCGCGAGGTGCGAAGGAGGGATTGGCGTCGATGGTCTTCAGGAGCGACATGATTTTCCTCTACGAGTTGTGGAACGCAGCAAATCGGGAGCGGCCATACCTAGGGCCGCCGGGCCGACGTCGACCAGGCTGATCGCGGTTGCCGGGGGCCAAGGTCCCTGCCGCGCAAGCGAGTTGTGCCACCCACGCACCGGCCGGTGACGCACGGGGGCGTGTTGTGGTCCCTCAAGTGTCTCCGGTGCCCCGCGCGGAGCGCGTGTGTGATCTGTCCGTCGCGGGCACGAAGTTCGGACGTTGTGTCAAGCGAGCGGCCGGGGCGACGGGCTTTCCGGTGAAGGGCATCGAGCTGGAGGAAACGCTCCAGGGGTGCGGATCGCCGCCCGCGGCGATGCCCTGATCAGCCCCTCCACCCCGACGACTGGGCGCCGGGGGACCGGTCGCAGGTCGGGGTGACGGCGTACGAGGCCGGGCTGGTCAGCCCTGGCCGACGCTCACCGTCGTGACATCTTGTACGCCTCGCGGATCGATGCCGAAATGCGCCCGTCATCATTTACGAGATAGCCGTTGGCGCGGGCCCAAAGACGTATCGGCTCGTCCTCCGGGCGGGGATCGAGCTTGTGCGGTCTCGCAGGCCTGCCCGGACCTCTCCAGTCTCCCGAGGAGACCCCTTCCAGTCGATCCGCCGTCTCCTGGAAGAAGGCGAACAACGAGGCGAACACGCCCTCTTCGGGGCCTTGCGCCTCGGCCCACCTCCCGACGGTGCCGTTGAGTGTGTCCAGGAACGTCCCGTAAAGACCGTCGCGCTCCGCGGCAATGGGCACCCACTCCCGGCGCCAGAACGGATGATCGGAGTCCGCGGACGGCTGCATCTCCTCCAGCCCCATCTGGCTGAGGTAGACCCGCTGAATGTCCGTCAGTCCCAGCAGGAGATTGCCGCCGGGAAGGGGTATGTCGCACCCCAGCGCCACCAGACAGGCGTGGCCGTCGGGCTGCCTGCCGGCATCGATGTCGTTCGCCAGCAGCCACTGCCACATCTGCGGAGGCAGCTTCAGATCCATGCGCAGTTCGGCCTCGCCGATGGCCGCCCGGCTCCCCGGCCCGCCGAGCGCAGCGAAAGTCTCGGGGTCGTTCCGCTCCAGCCACGACGTGACCCGTCCCCACGCCTCTCGCACATCTCCCGTCCCGCGCACCGGCGTTCCGCTCATGTGTGATCTCCCCTTCGGGCGACGAGCTGATCTTCCCTTCAGAACTGTATGCGGGACCACTGACAGCGGCTTTGTCCTGGGTGCCGTCATGCCGTCATGCCGTCGATGGGCCCGTGAGCCCGTGAGCCCGTGGGCCCGGTGGCTGCCCACCCACTCGCCCGACGCCCGCCCAAGCCGTCGCTCAATCAGTGGTGTTTGGAAGCCCGGCCCCACCTGTGCGAGCCTTCTGCCACTCCTCCGAAAGGGTTGACCTGATGCTCGGCATGGTCGTCTGGGACATCCGCTCCCGCACTTCGACGCGAGAGCGGTAACAGCCACCCGCCCCCACCGCCGCACCCACCGCCGCACCCGTCCGTCGGACATGCGCGGTTTCGGTCTGCTCCTCGTCGAAGTGCTCTTCGTGCCCCCGCACGTTCGAACACGAGGAGTACGTGGTGTCCACCATCCACTGGACCCAGGGCCACACCCACCGGTCCGCCCGCTGGCATTCCGAGAACGCCGCCCCCCTTCCGCAGCGCACTGTTGTCGCCGACGACCGGATGAAGGCCGACGTCGCCTACCGCCAGGCGTGCGAAGGAACAGCCCTGCTCTGGCAGGGCGACTTCCACAACGCCCGGCAATTGCTCCAGGCGATGCGACGCCGCGTCGACCGCAAGCAGCCCAGCTCCGTCACGTCCCTGCGCGAGTCCTTCCACCTGCTGCGGCGCGGCAGCAGCCATCGCGCCCGCGTTCTCGGGAAACTCCTCGTGCTGCTGGAGGACGACTACACCCTGGCACTGCGCCGGGCTCCCGACGTACGCCAGGCGTGTCTTGAGGCCTACGGCCCCCAGACGGGGCCCACGGCGGTCGCGCTCACGGAACTGCTGGGAGTGATCGGCGCCCACCAGTGGCGCCTGAAAGGCGTCGACGTGCCGGCACTCGGCACCCGCGTCCACCCCCACTACGGGGTGTTCGCACCCGTCAGAGGCGAGTACGTCAACCTCGTCGCCCAGACGCCGTTGCCACCGTCGATCCGCCACCGCCCCAGCGCCGGTACGGCATTTGATCTCGGCACGGGAACCGGCGTCCTCGCCGCGGTCCTGGCCCACCGCGGTGTCCACCGTGTCGTGGCCACCGACATCAGCCCGCGCGCCCTGGCCTGCGCGAGGGAGAACGTCCACCGGCTCGCGCTGACCGACCGGATCGAGGTGTCGGGCACCGGCCTGTTCCCCGAAGGCCGCGCCGACCTCGTCGTCTGCAACCCGCCCTGGCTCCCCGCCCGTCCGACCAGCTCCGTCGAACAGGGCGTCTACGACCCGGACGGCACCATGCTCCACGGCTTCCTCACCGGCCTGCCCGCCCACCTCCGACCGGGCGGCGAGGGCTGGCTCATCCTGTCCGACCTGGCGGAACACCTCGGGCTCCGGACCCGACGGGACCTGCTCGACGCCTTCCGCGCCGCACGCCTGCGCGTCGTGGACAAGGTCGACACCAAGCCCCGCCACCCCCGCTCCCAGGACACCACCGACCCACTCCACCCCGCACGAAGTGCCGAGACCACTTCCCTGTGGCGCCTGAGTGCCACACCATGACCGGCATCCGGATCGAGAAGGGGCACCTCACTGCCCGCGTCACCAGGTGAGCGGCACCCCGTGGGCGACCTCGCCACGCCCACGGGGTGGCATGCCATGAACCGTCGGGGCAGAGGGCTGCTCGAAGGCCCGTTGAACAGGCGCTGATTCCTTGGCCGTTGGCGTCGCCGGACGGCAGCCCGTGCATGCCGGTCACCGCCCTCGCTCGTCATGGCCCTGCCGGGGACGGGGACTTCCCCCGCATGGGCACCTCCCACCACCCCCACCAACCACCGTCGCCCTCTCCCGCCCCATTGTGCTGAGCCAACTACGCCCCTACTGTTCGACTTTGCCTGAGTCTGTTTGATGCTGATCGCTCGGGTGAGAGGGAGGCCGCAGTGCGAGGTAATCGGACCGATTCGAAGACCGCGAGACCCGGCCGCCACAGGTGGTGGAAGGCGGTCCTCGCGCCGGCGGCGACCATTGCCCTGGCCATGGGTATGACCGCGCCCGCCACGGCGAGAGAGGCGAGCGGGTCGGCGCCCGCCACCAACACGCAGGCGCACACGGTGACTCTCGACGGCTACTCGTTCCTCGTCGACGGAAAGCGCACCTATCTCTGGTCCGGCGAGTTCCACTATTTCCGGCTCCCGAGCCCCGACCTGTGGCGGGACATCTTCCAGAAGATGAAGGCCGCCGGCTTCAACTCCACCTCGCTGTACTTCGACTGGGGATACCACTCGCCCAAGCCGGGGGTGTACGACTTCACCGGCGTCCGCGACGTCGACAAACTCCTCGACATGGCCGAGGAAGCCGGGCTCTACGTCATCGCCCGCCCCGCGCCCTACATCAACGCGGAGGTCGACAGCGGCGGCCTGCCCGGCTGGCTGACCACCAAGGCGGAGAACAACCGCAGTGACGACCCGAGGTTCCTGAAGTACGCCGACGAGTGGCTGACGCAGATCGACCGGATCATCGCCCGGCACCAACTCACCAACGGCACCGGGTCGGTCATCGCCTACCAGGTCGAGAACGAGTACTACAACGGCTCCGCGGCCGCCCGCTCCTACATGCAGCACTTGGAGGACAAGGCCCGCGCCGACGGCATCACCGTGCCGCTGACCGGAAACAACAACGGCACCTTCAACTCCGGTGCCGGGGCCCTGGACGTCGACGGACCGGACTCCTACCCGCAGGGCTTCGACTGCTCCAACCCCACGAAGTGGAACGGCGTCCCCGACATCAGCTACGACCACCCGGCCGGCAAGCCCCTGTACTCGCCCGAGTTCCAGGGCGGTGCCTTCGACCCCTGGGGCGGCCCGGGCTACGACAAGTGCGCGCAGCTGATCAACGACCAGTTCGCCAACGTGTTCTACAAGCAGAACATCGCCGTCGGCGCGACCGCGCAGAGCTTCTACATGACCTACGGCGGCACCAACTGGGGCTGGCTGAGCATGCCCCAGAACTACACGTCGTACGACTACGGAGCCGCGATCCGTGAGACCCGGCAGCTCGATCCGAAGTACGACGAGGACAAGCTGATCGGGTACTTCACCCAGTCGGTGGCGCCGCTGACCAAGACGGACGCGATCAGGACCACGCCGCCGGACGACTCCGCGGTCGTCGACACCGCGCGGATGAACCCCGACACCAAGACGCAGTTCCACGTGCTGCGCCACGGCAACTCCACGTCCACGGCGGTCGACAGGACCCACATCGCGCTGGACTTCAACGCACAGCCGGCCGCGGACACCACCTACACCTGGGACGACCCCGACTCCTCGCTCCACTACGCCGGTTCGTGGTCGCACGTGGCCAACACCAGTTACACCGGGGGCGACTACAAGCACACCGAGTCGTTCTCCGACAAGGCCGGTGACTCGCTCACCGTCCCCTTCGACGGCACCGCGATCCGCTGGATCGGCTCGAAGACCGACAACCACGGCAACGCCGACGTCTACCTCGACGGCGCCAAGGTGGCGACCGTCGACGACTCCGGCGCCGAGAACCAGGCGGTCGTCTTCCAGAGGACCGGCCTGGCGCCCGGGGCGCACACGCTGAAGATCGTCGTCCTCGGGAACCACGGCTCGGGGTCCACCGACAACTACGTGGCCGTCGACGCCATCGACGTGCCCACGGGTGACGCCGCCGGCCGGCCGACCTACCCGGTCGTGCCCCAGCAGCCGGGCACCGCGATCACGCTCGACGGACGCGACTCCCACGTGATCGTGGCCAACTACCGCCTCGGGGAAGCGCAGTTGCAGTACTCGACCTCCGAGATCATGACCGACGTGACCATCGGCGACCGCGACGTCGCCGTGCTCTACGGCGACTCGGCCAGCGACGGTGAAACCGTCCTGCGCTACTCCGCCGAGCCCACCGTGACCGCCACCGGCGGTACGGTCACGAGCACTTGGGACCCGGCCACCGGCGACCTGCGGCTCAACTACACCCACAAGGGCCTGATCCGCATCAGCGTCAGCGGCGCCGGACAGCGCCCGCTGCTGCTCCTCGTGGGCGACAAGGCCACGGCGAGGACCTTCTGGCGCCAGGACACCACGACCGGCCCGGTGCTGGTACGCGGCACGCACCTGCTGCGTACGGCGACAAGCCTCGACGGCGGCCGTACCGTGGCGCTCACCGGCGACAACGCCGACGACAAGAACATCGAGGTGTTCACCTCCGCCGACCACGTCACCTGGAACGGCAGGACCCTGAAGACCCGGGTCACCGACCCGGGAAGCCTCACCGGGAAGATCCCTGTGGCCGCCGCGATCCACCTGCCCGCGCTGACGAACTGGAAGCACGCCGAGGAATCCCCCGAAGCGGCCCCCGGTTTCGACGACACCACCTGGCAGGTGGCCGACAGGACCACCACCAACAGCGTCTCCGGCATCAACAAGCTGCCGGTGCTCTACGCCGACGACTACGGCTTCCACACGGGCAACACCTGGTACCGCGGCCGTTTCCGCGCCACCGGCAAGGAGACCGGCGTCCACCTGGTCTCGGACTCCGGCGGAGGCGCGCAGGCGTTCTCCGCCTGGCTCAACGGCACGTTCCTGGGCAGTTCCACCACGGGCAGCGCCGACTTCACCTTCCCGGCCGGGTCGGTCAAGTCCCAGGGTGACAACGTCATCTCCGTGCTCACCGTGAACATGGGACACGAGGAGGACTACAACTCCACCAACGGCAACAAGACCGCGCGCGGACTGACCAGTGCCTCCCTGGTCGGTGCCCCGCTGACCTCCGTCACCTGGCGCCTCCAGGGCGTGCGCGGTGGCGAGGACCTCCAGGACCCCGTGCGCGGCCCGCTGTCGACGGGAGGCCTGTACGGCGAGCGGGCGGGCTGGTCCCTGCCGGGCTACCCGGACGCCAAGTGGAACCGCGTGTCCCTGCCCACGACCGACACCCGCCCCGGGGTCTCGTGGTACCGGACCGACGTCAAACTGGACCTGCCGCACGGCCAGGACACCTCACTCGGCCTGACGTTCACCGACGACCCGGCGCGCAAGTACCGGGCCACGCTCTTCGTGAACGGCTGGCAGGTCGGCAACTACGTCAACTACCTCGGCCCGCAGCACACCTTCCCCGTCCCGAACGGCATCCTCGACCCGAACGGCCGCAACAGCGTCGCCATCGCCGTATGGAACCTGGACGGCAGCACGGGCGGCCTCGGCAAGGTCTCGCTCACCGACTACGGCAGCTACGCCTCGTCCCTGCGGGTCGCGCAGAACGACAGCCCCCGCTACGACGCCCGGAAGTACGCCATGCCCAGGCTTCCGGGAGCGGAGGTCTCCCTGGACGTGCCGGACACGGCCCAGCCGGGGCAGACCTTCACCGCCCGGACGACCGTGCGGGTGCCGAAGGGCGCGAGCTCCGCGTCTCGACTGACGGCCTCGCTCTCCGCACCCGACGGCTGGAGCGTGAGCGCCACGAGCCCGCTGTCGCTCAAGCGCCTGGAGCCGGGGCGATCGGCCACCTTCACCTGGAAGGTCCAGCCCCCGGCGGGAGATCTGCCCTCCGCCTCGGCGCTCACCACCGCGGTGCACTACACACAGAACGGACGGCAGGCCACCGGTACCGACGAGCGCATCGTCGGCGGGATACCACCGGCCCCAACGGCCGGGGAGAGCGCGGTGAGCGACCTGCCGTTCCTGTCCGCCACCAACGGGTGGGGTCCGGTGGAGCGCGACAGCAGCGTCGGCGAACAGGCGGCCGGGGACGGCCGTACGATCACCATCGCCGGCGTGGGCCACGCCAAGGGCCTCGGCACCAACGCGCTCAGCGACATCCAGCTCTATCTCGGAGGACAGTGCTCGCGGTTGACGGCGGAGGTGGGCGTCGACGACGAGACGGGCGGTGCGGGAACGGTGACGTTCTCCGTGATCGCCGACGGCAAGACGCTGGTGACCACGCCGACGATGCACGGCCGGGAGGCAGCCGTGCCCATCGACGTCGACGTCAGCGGCGCCCAGGTGGTCGACCTCAAGGTCGGCGACGCCGGTGACGGAAACGGCAACGATCACGGCGACTGGGCGGTTCCGACACTGACCTGCGGCTGACGACCGCAGTAGCAGAAAGGGAGGCGTGGCCGACCGCCGACATGGTCGGGCCTGAGCATCGTGCTCGTACGGCGCTCAGGCCCGCCGCCGCTCCTCCCGCTGCCGGACCAGCTCCTCGACCGCGCTCGGCAGTGTCGTCTCGAAGTCGATGAGCTTCGCCCACGTCGGGGTGACGACGATCCGGACCATGCCGTCGTGGTACAGCGAACGCACCTCCGCCTCCCACTCGACCCGTTGCTCGGGCGTCATCTCGTAGGTGCTGTTCGGTTGGAGGTACTCGTCCGGGATGCCGTCGACGTGGTCCAGCTCGGCTCGGCCCCGGATGAGCAGGATCCTGGGCGGGTGCACCTCGGTGTCGATCGTCAGGGCGACCGCGGGGTTCTCGCGCAGGGACGCGAGTTTCGGGGCGTTCTTCGTGGTGCACATGACGATCTCGGAGCCGTTCCAGACGAACGCGATCGGGACGTTGCGGGGCGTGCCGTCCTTGGCTACGTAGGCCAGGCGGGTCAGGTCGCGGGCCAGCAGCTCCTGGCTGATCGGTCGGTTCAGGACCTCGGTGATCTCGTTCGCCTGCATGATGGTTCCTTCGCTCGTGGCCTCTGGTGTACCCGGGACGGAGCCGGTGCCCCGTTCTCGACACCCGGCCCACGACGAACTGCTGAACAGTTTCCTCATGGCCCGTCGGGGCTCCAGCTCGGGCGGCGTCGCGGGGGTCCGGCGAGGATCAGTCGCTCGAGGCCGGCATAGCGTTCGCGTGCGCGGCGGGCGCTGCGACGTCCGCTCAGGAGGGTGCACAGCCAGCCGCAGACGAAGCCCGCCGGTACGGAGACCAGGGCGGTCGTGGTGAACGGGAACCAGTTCAGGTCCGCCTCCGGGAGGGCCGACGCGGGTGACCCGGAGACGAGCCGGGTGCCCGACATCAGGACCAGGACGGCCACCGAGCCGCCGATCAGCGTGCCCAGCAGCCCGGCTTTGCCGAAGCGCCGCCAGAACAGTGCGTAGACCAGCGCGGGCGCGATGGCGGAGGCGCCCATGCAGAAGGAGAGGGTGGCCAGGGCCTGGAGGCTGCGGTGCTGGGCGAGGGCGGCCAGCAGCAGCACGGGTACGCCGACGATCAGCGCGCAGGCCCGTGCGAGGGTCATCTCCCGCAGTGCGGGCATGCCGTTGTTCCGGGAGGCGAAGACGTCGTGCGCCAGGGAGTTGGCACAGGCGAGCGTCATCCCGGCCACGGACGCCAGGAGGGTCAGGAAGATCGCCGCGGTGACGGTGCTGAACACCAGGCTCTCGGAGCGGGAGACGTCGGCCCCGAACACCGCGCGGGCGCCCAGCAGATAGGCGGTGCTGCCGTGCGGGTCGGCGGCGGTGATCCGCTCCCGGCCGACCAGTGCCGTGGCGCCGAGCCCGATGACGGTGATCACCAGCATGAACAGGGCGACCGAGGACACCGCCCAGGACATCGTGCGCCGTACCTGGCGGGCGTTGCCCGCGGTGTACATCCGCATGGTGACGTGCGGCAGACAGGCACCGCCGAGCACGATGGCGATCTGCGTGCTGATCATGTCCAGTGCGGGATGCGGACCGTCCGCGAACTGCAGGCCGTACTGGAGGAACGCCCGGCCGGTACCGCTGCGCTGCGCGGCGGTGTCGACCAGCGTGCCCGGGTGCCAGCCGAAGGAGGCGAGGACGAGCGCGGCGACCACGAGGCCGGACCCGAGGAGCATCACCGTCTTGATGATCTGGATCAGCGCGGTCCCCCGCATCCCGCCCAGGGCGGCGTAACTGATCATCAGGATGCCGGCGCCGACGATGCAGCCGGTCTGCATGGCGCGGTCGGAGAAGCCGAGGATGAACGCCAGAAGCTGTCCCACGCCCGCCAGTTGCACGATCATCATCGGGATCAGCGACAGCAGGGTCACCGCGCACGCGGTGATGCGTACGGCCCGCCCGGGCACGCGTCGGCTCAGCGCGTCACCCATCGTGAACCGGCCGGTGTTGTGCAGGGGTTCGGCGAGCAGGAACATCAGCAGGAGCAGGGACAGCAGCGTACTCAGGGCCAGCACGACGCCGTCGTAGCCGCACAGCGCGATGACCCCGCCGATGGTGAGCACGGTCGCGGCGGAGATGTAGTCGCCGGCGACCGCCAGGCCGTTGCGGAGCGGGGACAGGGTCCGGTAGCCGGTGTAGAACTCCTCGAGGTCGTCGCGGTCGGGGCCGGTCAGTACGCACAGCAGGAGCGTGAGGGTGACGACACTGCAGAAGGCGACCAGGGACCAGGACTGCGCGGAGCCGCCGAGGTCGGTCATGCCCGGGCCCGTCCGTCGCCGTCGGCCGGCCGTGCGTACTGGCTGACTCTGCGGGCCAGGGGGTCGACGAACCGCCGTGCCGCGTACTCGAACAGCAGGACCGCCAGCCACGTGACGGGGATCTGTACGACGGCGAGCAGCAGGCCGGTCGGGAGGCCGCCCAGGGACGGGCGGGCCATGAGGGCGGGGGCCTTGACGGTGAGGGTGAGGAAGACGGCGAAGTAGCCGAGGGCGACGAGGGTCGCCACGCGCCGCTGCCATCGGCAGGCACGGCGCAGGAGACGAAGGGCCCGATGGTAACTGGACCACGAACGCTGACGGGTCCCGCTGCCCGGGCGCTCTCCGGCCGCCGTCGCGAGGGACGGCGGCCGGAGAACGGTGGGGGAGGGGACCCGTCCGTCGTGCCGGTGCGGCAGGGATAATTCCGAGCGGTCGTAGGACATCCCAAAACTCCTAGCGCGGTGGGCCCGGAAGTCACGGACCGCAAGAGGTGGGGGAGCGGAGGCGGTTCGGGTCACCGCACGTTATGCGGGTGTCCGGGCGGTGGATGTGTGTTCCGTTGAACTTTCTGACGGCAGGCCCGCACGTGAGCCACCCCCGGGGGGTGCCCGTGGTGACTGTGTGACACATGTGCCACACGCGTCCCCTGTGGTCCCCTTCCTTCGGAACTGGTCGTCTGTCCGTCGTACACCAGTCCCAGTGGGCCTTCGCTGCTCCGGCGGAAGCGGACCGGTCGGCGGGGCGAGGAGCGGTACGCCGAATGCCGCAGCGGTGTGCCCTCCATCGAGGGGGTGGTACTGGTGGCATATGCCTGACGGGTATCGACCCGTCCGAACGTGCCCCGGTGCACGCCTCCGGGAGAGGTGACGTGTGCCCCGCGCCGAGAGTAGCGCCGGGGAACGCGCTCTGACCTCGATGAACAGAACGTTTTCCGCGCACAAAGATGCGTCAGCTCGTCGTTGACCGGTGCTTCGCGGCGGGGCCAGGGTGAGGGAGCCGAATCGGATTCCGATCGCCCGTTTCCGGTCACCGAAGTGAGTGCAGGAGGCCGTGATGCTCCAGACAGCCAGCCGCGAACCCGGCGAGTGCCCGACCGACGAGGGCGCGGGTGCCACGGCCACGACCGTCGACCCGCCCGCACCGGAGGCCCGCGGCGAACTGCTCTTCGAGAGCTGCCGGTGGTGCGCCACTCCGGCCTATCGCCGCTCCTTCTGCCGCGCCTGCGGCTCCACCGCCTTCAAGCGGGAGCGCAGTACAGGTGCCGGGGCCCTCGTCCGCCGCATCGGCCAGGCCCCGCTCCACACCTGGTTCGTCGCGATGGACGAGGGATTCACCCTGGTCTGCCAACTCGCCAGGGCGGAGACGACCGTGGCCGGGATCGGGGCGAGAGTGCGTGTCGTGCGGACCGTGGCTCCCCGCGAACAGGGGCTCCCCCTGGTCGAGATCACCTACCCGCCGACGTCCTCGGAGCGCTGGTGGTGAGGGAGCACGGCACCGGTCAGGTCACGTTCGCGCAGGCCGCACGACGAGGGAAGAGGGCAGCAGTGGACACCCAGGACAACGCACCGGACGCACAGGCCGGCGCCGCCGGCGAAGCACCGCGCACCGCGCTGCACGGTCTGCGCATCGCCGACTTCTCCCGGGTTCTCGCGGGACCCTACGCCACCATGCTCCTCGCCGACCTCGGCGCCGACGTGGTGAAGGTGGAGCGCCCTGGCATCGGGGACGAGACCCGGGCCTGGCACCCCCCGGCCGATGAGGACGGCACCTCGACCTACTTCCTGAGCGTCAACCGGAACAAGAGGTCCGTCGTCCTGGACCTCACCACCGAGGCCGGCCTCGAACAGGCCCGCTCGCTGATCGCCGCGTCAGACGTGCTGGTGGAGAACTTCCGTCCCGGCACGATGGAACGGCTGGGGCTCGGTCACGCCGAACTCCGCGCCCGGCACCCGGAGTTGATCTACTGCTCGATCAGCGGCTTCGGCAGCGGCGAGGGCGCCGCGATCCCCGGCTACGACCTGCTCGTCCAGGCCGTCGGCGGTCTGATGAGCGTGACCGGGACCGCGGACGGCGAACCGGTGAAGGCCGGTGTGGCCCTGGTCGACGTGATCACGGGGCTGCACGCCTCGCTGGGTATCCTCGCCGCCCTACGGCACCGGGACGCCACCGGCGAAGGGCAGCTCGTGGAGGTGAACCTGCTCGGCTCACTGCTGTCGGCCATGGTCAACCAGGCATCGGCGTTCGCCGTCGCCGGTGTGGTTCCTGGCCGCATGGGCAACGCGCACCCGAGCATCGCCCCGTACGAGACCCTGCCGACCGCGGATCGGCCGATCGCCCTCGCGGTGGGCAACGACCGGCAGTTCGGGGCTCTCGCCGAGGTCCTCGGGGATCCCGGCCTCGCTCTCGACGACCGCTTCCGCACCAACGCCGACCGGGTCGCCCACCGCGTCGAACTGCGGGACACCCTGACCGAGCGGCTCGGCGCCGCCGGTGCCGACCACTGGTCCACCGTCCTGCTGGCGGCCGGAGTGCCCGCCGGACCGGTCAACACCCTCGACGACGCCTTCGCCTTCGCCCACAAGCTCGGCCTGCCCGGCATCGTCGACATCCCCGCCGCCCCCGCCGACGGAGCCGAAGCCAGACCCTTCCGCCAGGTCGCGCACCCCATTGGCCTGAGCGGAACCCCGGCGCGGTACCGCCTGCCCCCGCCCTCCCTGGGCCAGCACACCGCGCAGATCCTCAACGCCCCCTCCGACCACCCGATTTCCTGATCCCGAAGCACAAGGAGCCCGCCATGAACGGCAAGCCGTTGCAGGACCCCCTCGACCTGTTCGACATCGCCTCGGTCCTCACCGACGAGGAGCGCGAGATCCAGACCACCGTCGCCAGGTTCCTCACCGACCGGGTCCGCCCGCACATCGGCGAGTGGTTCGAGAACGCCCACTTCGCCCGCGAACTAGCCCCAGAGCTCGGCAAGTTGGGTGTGCTCGGCATGCACCTCGAAGGATACGGCTGCGCCGGCACCAACGCCGTCAGCTATGGCCTGGCCTGTCTGGAGCTGGAGGCGGCGGACTCCGGCTTCCGCAGCTTCGTCTCCGTGCAGGGCTCGCTGTCGATGTTCTCCATCTGGAAGTGGGGCTCCGAGGAGCAGAAGCAGCAGTGGCTGCCGCGGCTGGCCGCCGGTGAGGCTATCGGCTGCTTCGGCCTGACCGAGCCCGACTTCGGCAGCAACCCCTCCGGGATGCGCACCCGGGCCGTCCGGGACGGGGGCGACTGGATCCTGAACGGCTCCAAGATGTGGATCACCAACGGCGGCATCGCGGACGTGGCCACCGTGTGGGCGCAGACCGAGGACGGCGTCCGCGGCTTCCTCGTGCCGCGCGGGACACCCGGCTTCACCACCCAGGACATCAAGCAGAAGATGTCGCTGCGCGCGTCCATCACCTCGGAGCTGTACTTCGACGACGTACGGCTGCCCGACTCGGCCCGGCTCCCGCACGCGGAAGGCCTGCGCGGACCGCTGTCCTGCCTGAACGAGGCCCGCTTCGGCATCCTGTTCGGAGCGGTCGGCGCCGCCCGCGACTCGCTTCAGGCGGCCATCGACTACGCCGACTCCCGGGTGCAGTTCGACAAGCCGATCAGTGCCTTCCAGCTCACGCAGAGAAAGCTCGCCGACATGACCGTCTCCGTCGGCAACGCGGCGCTGCTCGCCGTACACCTGGGCCGCCTGAAGGACCAGCACCGCATCCGGCCCGAACAGATCAGCGTCGGCAAGCTCAACAACGTGCGCGAAGCGATCGCGATCGCGCGCGAGTGCCGTACCGTCCTCGGCGCCAACGGCATCTCCCTGGAGTACTCGCCGCTGCGCCACGCCAACAACCTGGAGTCCGTCCTCACCTACGAGGGCACCAGCGAGATGCACACGCTGGTCGTCGGTCAGGCGATCACCGGCTACCCGGCGTTCCGCTGACCGCCCCGGCCGAAGGAAGACGACCGTGAACATCGTCGTACTCGTCAAGCAGGTCCCGGACACGGCTGCCGAGCGCACCCTGTCCGGGACCGACCACAGACTCGACCGCGAGGACACCGACCTCGTCCTGGACGAGATCAACGAGCGTGCCGCTGAGGAAGCGCTGACGCTCAAGGAGACCACCGACGCCGAGGTCACCGTCGTGTCCATGGGACCCGACTCCGCGCTCGACGCCATCCGCAAGGTCCTGGCGATGGGCGCCGACCGCGGCATCCACATCTGCGACGACAGGCTCCGGGGCGCCGATGTGGTGACCACCGCGAAGGTCCTGGCCGCCGCCGTGCGGACGGTCGCGGACGTGGACCTGGTCCTCGCGGGCAACGCCACGACCGACGGACAGGCGAGCGCGGTCCCCGCCGTCGTCGCCGACCTGCTCGGCCTGCCGCAGCTCACCCACGTCCGCGAGCTCGCCGTGGACGCGGGGCGGGTGCGCGCCGAGCGCGAGACCGAGAGCGGTGAGGCGACGCTGGAGGCGCCGCTGCCCGCGCTGGTCAGCGTCACCGAGAAGATCAACGAGCCGCGCTATCCCTCCTTCAAGGGCATCATGGCCGCCAAGAAGAAGCCCGTGGCCACGGTCGACCTCGACGACCTGTTCCCCGACGCGGACGACTCCGTGTTCCTCGTGACCCGCACGCGCGTGACGGAGGCCGTCCCGCGCCCTGCGAGGGCCACCGGAACGCTCGTAAAGGACGACGGCTCGGCCGCCCGCCGGCTCTTCGAGCATCTCGTCGCCCAGAAACTCGTCTGAACCGCCCCGACCCGAAGAAGCAGGCACAACCATGCCCGACGTCCTCGTCCTCGTCGACCACGACGGGGAACGCGTCCACAAGTCCACCTACGAACTCCTGGCCGCCGCACGGCGGTTGGGCGAGCCGATCGCCGTCGTCGTGGGAACCCCCGGCACATCGGCCCGCCTAAGGGACTCCCTCGCCCTGCACGGCGCCACCGTCGTCCACGCGGCCGAATCCACGGAGGCGGGCGAGTTCCTCGGCTCGCCCGCCGTCGATGCCCTGCAACTCGCGGTACGGGCGGTCTCTCCCACCGCCGTGCTGGTCTCCGCGACGACGGACGGCAAGGAGGTGGCCGGACGTCTCGCCGCGCGGCTGGACACCGCGTTGTTGACCGACGTGGTCGACCTGGACTCCTCCGGAACCGTCACCCAGATCGTCTTCGGCGGGGCGTACACCGTGCGCTCCGAGGCCACCCACGGTGTCCCCGTGATCGCCCTGCGGCCGGGTTCCTTCGAGCCGGAGCACCATCCCGTGGGGGCCGTGCAGCACGAGCTCGCCCTGCCGCCGGTCGACCCGACGGCGTCCGCCCGCGTCACCGCCCGCCGCGCCGCGCTCGCCGGCGACCGCCCCCCGCTCACCGAGGCGAGTGTCGTCGTCTCCGGCGGACGCGGTGTCGCAGGGGCGGACGGCTTCAAGGTGGTGGAGGAGCTGGCCGACGCCCTCGGCGGCGCGGTGGGCGCGTCCCGGGCGGCGGTCGACGCCGGCTACTACCCGCACCAGTACCAGGTGGGGCAGACCGGCAAGTCCGTCTCTCCCCAGCTCTACATCGCGCTGGGCATCTCCGGGGCCATTCAGCACCTCGCCGGGATGCAGACGTCCAAGACGATCGTGGCGGTCAACAAGGACCCCGAGGCGCCCATCTTCGGTGTGGCCGACTACGGCGTGGTCGGCGACCTGTTCTCGGTGGCTCCCCAGCTCACCCGGGAGGTGTCCGCACGGCGCGGTCCCGCGTGACGCACGGCCGAGTTCGAGCGGCGGTACGGCTTTCCCCTCACGGGACGAACCTGAAGTCGACAGGGTGGGTCCTCTGCCCGGATTTCCCACTCTGCTCGTCCCGGCGGCCCGCACGGCGTTAGCGTCCACGCATGATCGTATGGCTCAACGGCACCCACGGCGCAGGCAAGACGACGACCAGTGTGCTCGTGCAGCAACTGATTCGGGACTCACGGGTGTTCGATGCCGAAAAGGTCGGCGAGACACTCATGGACATCACGCCGGGGCTGCCCGAGACGGACAACTTCCAGCACTGGCCGCCGTGGCGTCCCCTGGTGGTCGAGACCGCCCGACGCGTCCTCGACTACACGGGCGGCATCCTGGTGATGCCCATGACGGTTCTCGTCGAGCAGTACTGGCGCGAGATCAGCGCGGGCCTCTCCCAACACGGCATCCCCGTACGCCACTTCGTCCTCCACGCCGACCAGGACACGCTCCGCGGACGCATCGCGGACGACACCGTCGTCGGTCCCAACTCCTGGTTCCGTCTCCGCTACCTCGAGCCCTACGCCGAGGCGGCCCGCACGTGGCTGCACGCCGAGGCCGAGGTCGTGGACACCACGCACCTCACGCCCGCCCAGGCCGCGCAGCAGATCGCGGAGGCGATCAAGAGCTGAGAGCAGCGCCCCTCCGTCGCTGACCCTCGCGGACACAGTCCCCGCGCACCCACCCGCCTCCGTCGAGCTGGATGACGGGACGGGTGGTCGGCCACCGTCACGCCGTTTCCTTGAGGGGCACGTCGTCGGGGACGGGCGGCCGGCGTCGCGGCATCAGCAGCATCGTTCCGGCGGCCAGGGCGACGGCGACGCAGCACAGGTTCATCATCGTCACGACACCCAGCGCCCCACTCAGCAGTGAGCCGGCCAGCATGCCCGACAAAGAAGCCGCTGCCTGGAGAAAGCCGTTGGTGGCGCTGACCCTGCCCAGCACGGCGTCAGGGGTGTGACGGGCGACGAACGTGCCGCTCGTGATCGTGAAACAGACCATGGGCGCCCCGATGGTGAGGAACAGTACGGCGCTCCACCCGATCACAGGGGTGTTGAAGGTCGCCGTGAAGGCGACGGCGAGCGCTGCGAGGGAGCCCACCAGCACGGTCCGGTCGGTGAACCTCCGGGCGAGTGCGCGGCTGAGCGGCACCCCGAGCAGGAACCCCGCGCCGAAAGCCCCGAAGAGCAGGCCGAGGATCTGTGGTGAGGCGTGCAGGACCCGGTCCATGTACGGAATGAGGCCGACGTTCACGGCGGACGTGGCGATCGCGAAGAGAGCACCGGCTGCCGCCAGCGTCGCCAGCCACGGGCTGTGGCGTATCTGTGCGACTCCGTCGCGGATCTCGGTGACCAGCTGGTGTACCTGCACTTGCCCACGCCTCGCTCCGGTTCTCCGGTGTGCGGTCGTCCGCGGCCGGTAACGGACCATCGAGAGGCACAGCGCCGAACACGCGTAGCTGAACGTGTCGATGGCGACGACCGCCATGAAGCCCAGGCCGCCGTACACGACCCCGCCCAGCGGGCCGCCGAAGAGCCGGATGGAGCCGACGATCAGGGCGTTCAGGGAGTTCGCCGAGTGGAGGTCGCCGGCACGGCCGACCAGTTGCGGGAGCAGGGCTGCGGAGGCCGGGGTGAACAGCTGGCTCAGGGACGATTCCAGGGCCAGCGCGACATAGATCAGCCATACCTCGTCCGGACTGTCCACCCACAGCATCAGCGAGACCGCCACCATGCGGCCCAGGTCCGCGGCGATCATGACGCGCAACCGGTTCCAGCGGTCGACGAGTGCCCCGGCCAGTGGGCCCAGGACCAGCGCCGGGACCGTTCCCGCGGCCAGCGAGAAACCCGACGCCATGGCGGAGCCGGTCAACTCCAGGACGTAGTACGGGACCGCGAGGAGCAGGAACCAGTCACCGAGGCTGGACAGCAGCTGACCGGACGCGAGAAGCCGGTAGTCCCGGATCCGCAGCACACCGAACAAGGGCGTCTCCTCGGAATGGAGGCCAGGCCGAGGAGCGCTCCCAGCTCAACGTACAGGATGTACAGAACGTACGATACGGAGCCTGGTTCGTCAGGGCAAGCCGCGGTCGCCGTCCCGTACGCAGCGACACCCGACCGTCCACGCCCGGCGTGGACGACCTGTCAGGCCGCCCGGTAGTCGAAGAACCCCTGTCCCGACTTACGGCCCAGCAGCCCCGACTCGACCATGCGGCGCAGCAACGGGGGCGGGGCGTAGAGCGGTTCCCGGTACTCCTCGTACAGCGCCTCACCGATCGCCGCGACGGTGTCGAGGCCGATGAGGTCGGCGAGACGCAGCGGACCCATGGGGTGCGCGCAACCGGCGGTCATCCCGGTGTCGATGTCCTCCGCGGTCGCCGTTCCCGCGCTCACCATCCGGACCGCCGCCAACAGGTAAGGAACCAGCAGGGAGTTCACCACGAAACCCGCGCGGTCCTGCGCGACGACCGGCTTCTTGCCCAGGATCTCGCTCGCGAAGGCACGCACCCGCAGTTCGGTGGCCTTCGAGGTGTGGAGCGAGGGGATCACCTCGACCAGCGGCATGACGGGGACCGGGTTGAAGAAGTGCAGGCCCACCACGGCCTCGGGCCGGCCGGTCACCGCCGCGAGCCTGGCGATGGGGATGGAGGACGTGTTGCTGGCCAGCACGGCGGCCGGGCCGGTGACCACCTTGTCCAACTGCCGGAAGAGCTCGGTCTTGGCCTGCTCGTCCTCGACGGCGGCCTCGATCACCAGGTCCGCGCCCGCCAGGTGGGACAGATCGTCGGTGGCCGAGATCCCGGCCAGGGCGAGGGCGCGGTCCTCGGGGGCTAGGGCACCGCGCTTCTC
The DNA here is from genome assembly GCF_040612795.1 of Streptomyces sp. NPDC006335. Taxonomy (NCBI): domain Bacteria; kingdom Bacillati; phylum Actinomycetota; class Actinomycetes; order Kitasatosporales; family Streptomycetaceae; genus Streptomyces; species Streptomyces sp. NPDC006335. The sequence goes on along the minus strand of NZ_JBEXQX010000037.1, from coordinate 6,592 downwards.
CGCCTTGAGCAGGGAGTCCGCCACACCCGCCAGTCCCGCCCGGGCCCTGTCCTCGGTCACGTCGCACAACGTGACGTGCACCCCGGCTCGGGCACAGACCTCGGTGATGCCCCGGCCCATCTGGCCCGCCCCTACGACACCTACGTGCTTGATCCCTGTCATGCGCTTCTCCGCCTGTCCCTTCGTCCGGTGGCGGTCGGCCGACGCCGCCGCGGTGGGTGCTGCCGTGCGAGCCTAAGCCGGACACACCCCAGCTGACCTGCGAAAACAGTGCGTCATCCGCGCACAAACATGCGTCGGAACGTAGTCGACCGGTTCAATCGGCGACCGTCGCGACCGCGGCCTCCCGAAGCCGGCGGATCACCCCGCGCACCGCGGGCGAGGTCTCACCCCGGCGGTAGGCACCGACCAGCCGGGTGGTGAGGGGGGCGTCCGCCAGCGGACGGTAGGCCACCCCGGGAATGTGCACGCGCCGCAGTGAGTCGGGGACCAGGGCCACCGCGAGACCACCGCCCACCAGGGTCAGCGCGGCCACGTAGTCCCGCACCGGGGGAGCGCACAGGGGGCTGAAGCCTCCCCGCCCGGCCACTTCCAGGATTTGGTCGCGGCAGCCGTACTCCTCCTCGAAGTGCGGGGCCACGAAGTTCTCGTCGCGCAGCGCGGCCGCCGGTACCGCCTCGTACGCGGCCAGGGGGGCGCCGGCCGGCAGGGCCAGGACGACGTCCTCGGTGAGCAGGCACGTGGCCGTGACCTCGGGCGGGTATTCCGGCCGCCAGCGCAGGAAGCCGACGTCGATGTCACCGCAGGCGAGCGCCTCCAGCTGGGCCGGTGTCTCCAACTCCCTGACCTGGACCGTGAGATCGGTGCCGGGGGCCGCGCAGCGGGTGAGGACGTCGGTGAGCACTCCGGAGAACGCGGCCGAGGCGACGTACGCGATCTGGGCGTGTCCCAGTTCCCCGCGCCCTGCCCGTCGGCCCACCGCCACGGCCCGGGCGGCCTGGGCGAGGGTCGCCCGCGCTTCTTCGAGGAACAGTTGGCCGGCACTGGTCAGTGCCGGCCTGGTGCGTCGCCCGCGGTCGATCAGCCGCACGCCCAGATGTGACTCCAGTGCCCTGATCTGGGCGCTGAGTGCCGACGGCGCGAGGTGCAGGCGGTCCGCCGCCCGGCCGAAGTGCAGTTCCTCCGCGACGACGACGAACGATTCCAGCCAGCGCAGTTCCACCGGTTCCTCCATCCTGCCGGGCCCGCGCGGCAGAGAGCACAGGCAGTGGGGTACGGCCCGTGGTGAGAACACCCCGCGACGGTGTCAGGGCAGGACGGGGCCGCCGCGGGGTGAGTGTGGGCGATCCCCGGGTTCAGGGGAGCACGACGTAGTTGCTGAAGCCGCCGTCGAGGTCGGTGGCGCGTCCCGAGATCGCTTCGTTGACCTCGGACAGCGGGAAGGGCTTGGTGATCAGGTAGGACAGGTCCAGGGCCCCGGTCGCCACCATGTCCGCGACCTCCTGGCCCTGCGCGGTGGTGAACCAGTTGGAGCCGATCAGTTGGACCTGCTCGTCCATGAGCCACTTCACGTCCACGGGCAGCCGGTCGGCCACGCCTCCGACGTTGACCACCCTGCCGCCCCGGCGGACACCCTGCATGGAGTCCAGCATCGTCTCCACCGGTGCCTTGGCGCCCAGGGCGCTGATGACGAAGTCCGCTCCCTCGCCGCCGGTGCGGGCCTTGGCCCACGCGCCGGTGGAGCCCTCTCCCAGCCGCATGACCTCGATCCGGTCCGGGGCGAGTTCCTTGACGCGCTTGAGGAGTTCCTCGTTGCGGCCGGTGCCGAGGACCCGGGAGACACCCGAGGCCAGCGCGAGGAGGGTGGAGGCTACGCCGAGGGTTCCGGTGATCCCGTCGATCAGCGCGACCTGGCCGGGGCCGGCCGCGGCGTACTTGAGCGCCCGGTAGGACGTGCCGATGTAGCCGAGCTTGCCGGCCTGCTCGAACGTCATGTTGTCCGGGATGTTGACGATCGAGTACTGCGGCGCCGTCATGTACTCGCAGAAGCCGCCGTAAGGGTAGAGATCGAAGATCCGCTGGCCGTCGCGGGAGGTGCTGAAGTAGCCGTTCAGGGTGAAGTAGCGGCACCGGCTGAGCTCGCCGCCGCGGCACATCTGACAGCTTCCGCAGGAGCGCAGCGGGCTGACGTAGACCCGGTCGCCGGGCTTGGTGTTGAGCACCGCCTCGCCGACCGCCTCGACCACGCCCGCCGGGTCCAGGCCGAAGATCGCGGGCAGCTTGGGCAGGGGCTGGTGCGGGTACCACGTGGGCCAGTTGTTGATCACGTTGGCCATGTTCGGCACGATCCCGCACGCCTTGACCCGCACCAGCACGTCGGTCGGCCGCGGAGTGGGCACGTCGACGGTGTCCACGGACATCGGCTCACCGAGAGTGTGCAGCCGGGCAGCGAGCATTTTCGCCATTGAAATACTCCGGTTTTGATGGGCAGTAGGGTGCCGAGAACTATGAATTCGCGAAGGGATTCGGGTAATTGTCCTCAAGGTCGATGTCGAGCAGACCCATGATGCGGACGCCGGAGTTGTACCAGGCGATGGACAAGGACAGTTCGACCATCTGCCGGTCCGACAGATGCGCGGCGGCGGCACGCCATGTCTGTTCCGAGACGTCGACCTTCAGCGTGGATTCCAGGGCCAGGCGCATGACCGCCTTCTCCGTCGCGTCGAACAGGTCGGACGACTCGAAGTCGCCCACCGCCGCGAGCTGTTCCTCGGTGAGCCCGGCCTTCAGTCCGTGCGACTGGTGGTGCGCGACCTCGTAGGCGGAACGGGTCACGTGACCCACGGTCAGGATGGCCAGCTCGCGCAGCTTGGGGCTGAGGTCGGCGGCGCGCAGCGAGTTGGCGTAGGTCAGGAACCCGTCCAGTTGCTCGGGCGCGCCCGCGAGGGCCAGGAAGATGTTCGCCGTGGGTACCTTGCGTTCGGCTTCGAGCCGGTCGTACAGGGGCTTGTTCGCCTCGTCCGCGTCCTCGCGGCGCAGGTAGGGAACGCGTGCCATGTCGTCTCCTCGGGGAGAAAAGGGGGTCAGTGCGCGGACTGTTCGAGCAGGAACCGCTCGAGGGTCATCGGCTGGGGTGCCTGGGCCGGCGGGATCTGCTTCACGCCCACGAAGGGCGAGGCCTCGAAGTACCACTTCTCCAACGCGGGAAGCCCCCAGCGGACGTTCGTGCTCAGCGATCCCGCGTCCCAGCGCACCGGTTCGACCTCGGTGTCGATGGTCTGGTAGTGGCTGTTGAAGACCTCCACCCGGTGACCGTCGGGGTCGCGGAGGTAGGTGAAGAGCATGCCGCCGGGGCCGTGGCGTCCCGGGCCCCGCTCCACGCCTTCGCCGTAGCCGAGGATGCCCGCCCAGTCGCAGGCGGTGAAGATGTCGCGGCTCTCGGAGACCGTGTAGGCGAAGTGGTGCAGGGCGGGGCCGCTGTTCTCCACGATCGCCAGGTCCAGGCAGGTGCCCTTGCGGTACATGAACGCGCTCAGCAGCGTGTCGCCGTGCGCGAGGTACTCGGAGTTGCGGAAGCCGAGCTCGCCGTAGAACGCGGTGAGTTCGTACGTGTTGGGCGCGAACGTCTGGAAGTGGTCGAGGCGCTGGGCGTGGGCGCCTTTGTAGTGCTCGAAGTCGATGTGCAGCCTCGGGCGGGTCTCCATGTGCGCGCAGAGCTCCAGCGGGGTGCCGGCCGGGTCGCTGACGTGCAGGGTGCGGCCCTGGTACGGCAGGTCGACCCACTCGGCGGGCAGTCCCCGGTCGCGGAACCACGCGTAGGCGATGTCGAGGTCCTCGTCGAGGAAGACCCGGAAGCCGATCCGTCGGCAGGAACCGGCGCCCTCGTCGTCCAGCTCCAGGACGAGGCTGTGGTGGCATGCCTCGGCGAGGCCGCGGAGATAGCAGGTGCGCTCGTCCTCGTCACTGACGACGAGCCCTAGGGCGCTCGTGTAGAAGTTCCGGCTCTCGGCCAGATCCGCGACCGTGAGCCGGACATGACTGGAGCGGGTGATGTTGAAACTCGGACGCAGATTGACGGGAGGGAGCATGCGGGTCTCCGTGCGCGATTCGGCTCTTGATTTCGATGACTGTAATACCGGGGGCAATACCGGGGGCGATTTACGGCTTGACCGCGGAAGGGGCGGGGTCTGCGAAGGGGAAGGCGGACCAGCCGCTGAATTCCGCGGAATCGCCGAGGGCCTCCTCGATACGCAGAACCTCGTTCCACTTGGCCATGCGCTCGGAGCGCGTGAACGATCCCACCTTCAGCTGACCCGCGTCCCATCCGACGCTCAGGTGCGCGATGGTGATGTCCTCGGTCTCACCGGAGCGGGCCGACACGACGGTGCCGAAGCCGGCGTCCTTTCCGGCGAGCAGGGCCTGGTGGGCCTCGGTGACGGTGCCCGCCTGGTTCGGTTTGACGAGGACGGCGTTCGCCGCCCCGTTGGTGGCCGCCGCCTCCACCCGCTTGGCGTCGGTGACCAGGTAGTCGTCACCGATCACCTGGCAGCGGTGGCCGAAACGCCGGGTGAACTCCACCATGCCCTCGTGGTCGTCCTCGCCCACGGGGTCCTCGACGGACAGGATCGGGTACTGCTCGATCCAGCCGCCCAGCATGTCGATGAGTCCCGCCGTGGCCAGCGTGCGGTCGTCGAGCGCGAGCGTGTACCGCCCGTCGCTGCCGAACTGCGAGGCCGCGACGTCCAGGGAGATGGCGACCTGGGTGGCGGGCGCGAAGCCCGCGGTGCCGATGGCGAGCGTCAGGGTCTCCAGCGCCTCCTCGTTGGAGTCGAACGCGGGCCAGAAGCCGCCCTCGTCCGCCACGCCCTGCGCCTTGCCCGCCTTGCGCATCAGACTGCCGGCCGCCCGGTAGATCTCCGCCGTCCAGTCCAGAGCCTCGGAGAAACTGCGGGCCGCGGGGCAGACGACCATGAAGTCCTGGACATCGACGCGCCGGTCGGCGTGGGCGCCGCCGCCGAAGATCTGGATCTCCGGCAGGGGGATGCGAACCGGCCGGCCGCCCGACAGGTGCCGCCACAGCGGTACGCCCGCCGCCGCGGCGGCGGCGTGCACCACCGCCATCGACGTGGCCACGATGGCGTTGCCGCCGAGGCGGCCGCGGTCGGGGGTTCCGTCGAGGTTCACCAGGAGCCGGTCGAGGGCCTCCTGGTCGGTCGCGTCGAGGCCAAGGACGGCGGGCGCGATCTCCTGGTTGACCGAACCGACGGCGCGACGGACGTCGAGTCCGCCGAAACGGGAGCCGCCGTCGCGCAGATCGAGTGCCTCGCCCCGACCGGTCGAGGCTCCCGCCGGTGCGATGGCCCGCCCGACCGCTCCGCCGGCGAGGTGGACCTCGACCTCGACGGTCGGCCGCCCGCGGGAGTCCCACACCCTGCGGCCGTGGAGCTGGGCGATCCGCGTGTCTGTCATTGCGGTGCAACCTTTCGGAGTTCGGACGGACGGGGCGTCGAGCGTGTCCGTGCCCGGCATCGGGGCGGATGCCTGTGCGGTCGGCGGGGTGGGGAAGGCGGCGGTGTCGGCGACGGGCGCGGACGGGCCTCCTGAAGCGGTCCGGCAGAACGAGGCGCCGCTGAGCGCACCTTCGGGGAATCCGCTGTGCTATCGATAGCGCAATCGTGCGAACTGAGGGCGCTTCTGTCAAGAGGTGCGGAGGGTTCACTGTCTCGGATGTGTTGCTCATTCTCGCCGATTGGCCCGCCGTGAGGCCAGTGCTATCGTTCGCACAACCCGCGGAGCTCCGGCAAGAACTCCGGCGGGCCCGCGCTCCTGGACGGACGGACAGCACAGGCGGCGCGGGTCCGCCGGGCCGAGCGCGGCCGACAGGAAGGCGAGCCCGACATGACATCCGAGCCCTCTGTGGCGCCCATGACCCTCACGACAGTCGTGGCCAGCACGCGTCCCGGACGGGTGGGCAGGTCCGTCGCGGACTGGTTCACCACCCGGATCGCGGAGTACGAGCAGTTCGAGTCGCACCTGGTCGACCTGCGCGAACTCGCTCTTCCGTTCTACGACGAGCCGCACCCGCCCGCTCTGCGGCAGTACACGCATAGCCACACCCGGGCGTGGAGCCGGATCGTCGACGCGTCGGACGCGTTCGTGTTCGTCACCCCCGAGTACAACGGGGGCTTTCCGGCTCCCCTGAAGAACGCCTGGGACTACCTCGTGGTGGAGTGGCAGCACAAGCCGGCCGCCTTCGTCAGCTACGGCGGCGTCTCGGCCGGCACCCGGGCGGTGCAGATGGCCAAGCAGGTCGTGGCCAACCTGAGGATGCTGCCGATCGGGCCGACCGTGAGCATCCCCTTCGTCGGCGAGCAGGTCGAGAACGGTGCCTTCCGGCCCGGCAAGATCCATGAGGCCGCCGCCGAGCACGTGCTCGACGAACTCGTCCGCACCGCCACTGTCATGCGCCGGTTGCGCAGCGGAACGTACTGACGCGGCGCGTGAATGTGAAGGTGCCCGGAGCACTGCTGCCTGAACGGCTACACCCTCTACAACAACATCTGGGGCTCCGGCGCCGGCAGCCAGTGCATCT
>NZ_JBEXQX010000036.1:0-27863 GCF_040612795.1 Streptomyces sp. NPDC006335 | reverse complement strand
TCATGAGACGGCCGGTCCCCTCGGGGACCGGCCGTCTCATGTGGGGGGTGTGGACCGTCTCGAGCCGTGCCGTGCGGAGGGGGCGGCTGGCGGACGGATCGGGCGTGGGGGGCTCAGAGCAGGGCGCGCCGGGGCGTCAGACGCCCCTGGCGGTGGCCCGGGCGGTGTGCCTGCTGCGCGGCCTGGGCGACCTCGCGCCGGGCGGCCTCGGCGATCTCGATGATGTGCTCGGCGTGCGGCAGCAGCCGCAACCCCGCCTCGGTGAGGGACAGTTGGCGTCGGCTGCGGTCGAACAGCTCCGTCCCGACGGCCTCTTCGAGGTTCTTGATCTGCGTGGTCACGGTCGACTGGGCATAGTGCAGGTTCTTGGCGGCCCGCGTGAAGCTCAACTCCGCCGCCACCTCCTTGAAGGCCCGCAACTGCTGGAACTGCATGACACGGCCCCTTTCTCCGGCCACGTTCCCCCGAGGCCACATAAGATACCAGCTTGCCTGTTTTTTTAAGACCCCTCGTGCACCGCGCGGGGACCGCCGCTCAGTCGGCCATCGCGGCCGGCGACATCAGGTCCCGGGCGATCTGCGGCAGCACCCGGTCCAGCAACTCCCCCTCGCGCACCGCCCCTTCGACACCACGCGGCACCTCGTCCACGGCCACGGCATGCGCGTACAGGGCGGGCAGATTGCGCTGGCAGGCCGCGAGCACGGCACGCCGCCCGGCGATCTCCTGCTGCGGCTCGAGCGGCACGTAGGCCACCACGACCGCTTCGCCCAGCTCGGGGAGTTCGGTGTGGACCACGGCGCACTCGCGCACGCAGGACAGTTCGAGCAGCTCCCCCTCCAGGGCGAAGAAGCCGCTCTCCCAGTCGGTGTCCGGGGCGTCCTCGTAGAGGTCGGGGGCGTGGGTGACGCTCATGCGGAGATCTCCTGTTGCACGCTCTGCTCCAGTTGGAGATTCAGGGTGATGATCGGAACCACCGCCTCCAGCAGCTCCGCGGTCCGGATCCGGCCCGTGGGGCTGTAGGGGATGTGGTCGACCGCGATCACATGCGCCGGGATCGAGGGAACCCGGCGGGCACAGGCGGTGCGCAGCGCGGTGTACCCGGTGGTCTCACGTCCGACGGCGACCGCGATGAACGGCACGACGAGCGCGTCGCCGAGCGAGGGAAGGCTGACCCGCACCACGGCGGTGTCGCGCAGGCAGGGCAGGTTGAGCAGGTCCGACTCCAGGCGGAACAGCGCGGCGTCGAGGGCGCGGTCGCGGGCGGGCGACGTCACGCCCGAACCGCGCCCGGTCACGGTGAGTCGGCCCTGCTCGTCGAGGACACCGAGGTCGTCGGTGACGAAGAAGCGCTGCTGGCCCGCGCCCGCGTCGAGGGTGACGAAGGCGTCCTCGGCCTCGGGGCCCCCGGGGTCCTCGAGGTAGTCGTCCATCACATGGTGGCCGGCGACGGCGACCCGGCCGGGGCGCCCGGCAGGCAGCACAGCGCCGTCCTCGTCCAGGACCGTGACCGTGGTGCCGAGCAGCGCCCGTCCGGTGCGCGCCCTGGCGACCTGCGACTCCTCCGGGGTGAGGATCGCGCTCAGTCCGGTCTCGGGTGTCGTATGGGCCAGGTGCAGGACGGGTCCGAGCCGCTCCCAGGCGGTGTTGACCGTCCAGCGGCCCACATGCCGGCCCGGCGTGATCACGCACCGCAGCCGCCCGGTGTGCGCCAGCGGGGCGGAGGCCGGGTGGGCCAGCAGCCGGCCGAGCGCGCCGGGGTCGATCACCGCGGTGGTGACCCGTTCGGCGGTGACGAGCGCGGCCACGGTCTGCGCGTCCTGCGTGGCGTCCAGCACCACGGTGGCGCCGACCGCGAGCAGGGTGCGCGCCAGTTGCAGGGACAGCGGCATCCACAGCGGTGCCGCCACCAGGTGGGTGTCGTGCGCGTCGAAGCCGAACTCGTCGACCAGGTCGATCAGTCCACGTCCCTCGGCGGCGGCCCGGCGCACCGTGATCCGCGGCCGCCGCCCGCCGGGTACGACGCTGAGGAACTCCCGGTGCAGCGGCTCGGGCAACCGCTTGAGCGGCTCGCTGTCGAGCAGTCGGCAGAACGGGAGCGCCGTGTCCGGCGCGCCGGACGCCTGCGCGCTCCGGGCCGCGCCCCGCACGTGCTCCTGCCCGTCCACGCCGGGTACGGCCTCGCGTTCGCCCTCGGCCGGTGTGTGCGTGTGCTCGGCCCCACCGGCCGTGCGTCCCTGCCCGTCAGGACGTCCCGCGGCTCCCGCGGCACCTTGGTCTTCGGGGCCGCCCCGTGCGGGCCGTGCGGGCCCCTGCGGCCCGGCCTCGTCCGCCGCCGTGGCATCCAGCAGGATCCGCAGTGCCCCGGGTCCGCCGGGCCACGCGCGCTCCTCCAGCAGGGGCCGGTGCTCCGCGGTGAGGAAGACCGCGCACGGGTCGAGCAGGGCGAGGACGGCGTCGAGCCGGTCGGGCTCCTGCGCGGGGTCGAGCCCTGTGCAGGGGATGCCGAGCGTCGCGCAGGCGGCCAGGGCGACCGTGAGCTCCCGGCTGGGTCCGGCCAGGAACACCGCGCGGGCGGGGCTGACCTCGGGCAGCCGGCCCACGAGGCCGGCCGCGACCCGCTCCACCGCGTCGGCGAGCTCCGTCCAGGACAGACGCGTCGCGCCGTCCACGACGGCGATCGCATCCGGGCGGACGGCCGCATGACGGCGGATGTCATCAAGCTTGATCATATGGCTTCTCCGTGGTCGGTGAGCCCGGGCTCCGACGGTCCGGCCCCCGTCGCACGCCACGCCGGCGCGCCGGGACACCGGGCGCCGGGCCACGGGCGGGCACGGAGGCGGATCAGGCCTCCGCGGGAGCCGGATCAAGACAAACAAACCCGCATGCGGGTTTTCCATGGTTATCGGAAAGTGCGATGACAGGGCGCCGCCGTGTCAGGTCGCGTCCCGCGGCACGCCCAGGGGCGCCGACAATCCGAGGGGCGGCCCGCCGGCCCCGACCCACGGAGGACGCCTTGCCCGACAACAGGCCCGACCACTCTGCCCTCTCCCCCTTCCCGCCCCCGTTCCCGCGCCGCACCCCACCGCGGTGGGGGCGGGCATGAGGCCGGTCGCCGTCCTCGTCGGCCTGCCCGGAGCGGGCAAGTCGACGGTGGGGCGGTTGCTGGCCCAGCACCTCGGGGTCGGCTTCCGGGACACCGACGAGGACATCGAGCAGCGCACCGGACGGTCCGTCGCGCAGATCTTCGCCACGTACGGCGAGCACCGCTTCCGCGAGCTGGAGAGAGCCGCGGTGCGTACCGCGCTCGCCGAGCACGAGGGGGTGCTGGCGCTGGGCGGGGGCGCCGTGGTCGACCCGGTCACACGCGCGCTGCTCACGGGCGGTCCGGTGGTCCATGTCGATGCCGGGGTCCACGAGGTGCTGAACCGGCGCGAGGCGGTCACGGGCCGCCCGCTGCTCGCCGGAAACGCCGCAGCCCGGCTGCGGGAACTGGCCGCGCAGCGCGCGCCGTTCTATCGCGAGGTCGCCCGGGTGAGCGTGCCCACCGGGGGCCGCGGCGTCGCACAGGTCACGCTGGCGGTCCTCCGCGCCCTGTCCCTCCACCCGGCCCGTTGACCCGTCTCACCCGGGCACACCCCACGAACCGAGCCAGGCCCGTACGCCGCTCGGTCCGGCCGGCCCCGGACACGGCGGCCCGGCCGACGCCGCCCGACCGCACGAAGGATCCGGCATCCGGTCCGGTCGGGCGACGGCGAATGGGAACGTGCCGGGTCCCCCGCCCCGACACGAGGAGTGCCGGGCCCCCCGCCCCGACACCCCCAACACCGCTCTCCTCCTCTACGGCCGGCTCTCCTTCCCCGCCGGCAGACCGGCCCGCGGCCGAGGACCCGTCGCCGGTCTCCCCGGCCGCGGGCCGTTCATCCAGCGACCTGCTGTTCGGCCTGCGCCTGCTCCTCCTCCATGCGTTCGACCCTGGCCATCAGCCGCTTGCCGCGGTCGGGGGTGACATCCAGCTGCCGCAGGGTCTCGGGGGTCGCGATCGCGCGCGCCATCCCCTGGTAGAGCACCCCGATCCGTTCCTCCAGATCACTGCGGTCACTCATCACCTCCGACATCAGCTGCACCCCGCTGAACGCGCCGACGATCATCTGTGCAGCGTCGTTGACGTCGACGTCCGGCAGCAGCTCGCCCCGCTCCTGCGCCTCGGTGAGGATCCTGGTGTGCACATCGATCCACGCCTGGTACGGAATTCGGCGGTTGATCTCGTGCACCTGGTCCACCGCCAGCCGGATACTGCCCTGCAGCATCCGGTCGAAGGTGAGGCGGTGCGCCACGAGCAGCCCCACGTCGAGCGCGTCCTGGAGCTTGACCGTACGCTCGCCGGGCGGCACCTCGAGGTAGCCGATCTGCCCGCTGACCTGTTCGTCCAGCACTGCCTGGGCGAGTTCCACCTTTGATGCGAAGTGGAAGTAGAAGGCTCCCTTCGTCACCCCGCATCGCTTGTACACGTCGAAGATCGTGGCCCCGGCGTAACCGTGATCGGCGAACACCTCTCCGGCTGCCTGCAGGATCGCTTTCCTGGTCCTGACCGCACGCTCCTGTCGCGCCACGCGGCCTCCCATCTGTGCCCAGCCGCCTGGGGGGGACGGCACCCTGTGCGTGCTCCGGCGGGTTTCTCCCACTCATTGAAAAACAAACCCGCATGCCTGTACCTTACCGACCGCGGGGGGGGATGAGCCATACCCCACTCGGCATGCACCTTCACCGACGACAAGAAGAGGCAATGACCTTGAGTGCTATGGCTTCGAAGATCCGGGACGTCCACACGGGGGCGCACCGCGCCGTATTCCCGGAGATCACGGCGGGGGAACTGCCGAAATTGCCGGTGCTGCCGGTGAACAGAACGCTCGTACACCGAGCGAATCTGCACGATGTACTGCCCACAGAACTGACACGTCACGACGACACACATTTCACCGTTTCCACACGCTGGCCGCGTGACCACCGGCTCTTCGTCACGCCGGACGGCCGCTACACGGCGTCACTCGTACTGGAGACGATCCGGCAGGCCACGCTTTTGGTCTCGCACGCGGAGCTCGGTGTTCCGCTGGGGCACCACTTCGTGATGTGGGAGCTGTGCCACCGGCTCGACGCCGAACTGCTGACCTGCGACGCGACCGCCGAGGGCATCACGCTGGATGTCGACGTGACGGAACTGCGCCGACGCGGGGCCGTACCGGCCGGTGTGGCGATGGAGATGACGATCCGGATGGGGGGCCGAACCGTCGGCTCCGGCTCCATCCGTTTCAACATCACCTCGCCTGCCGCCTATGAGCGAATACGCGGGGCCCTGCGCACGTCCGACGACCCGGCCTTCGCAGCCGCGCTGCCCGAGCCGGTCGATCCGCCGACCGTCCACCACGTCCAGGAGTGCGACGTGGTGCTCGCGGACACCGACACACCCGGTCGCTGGCAGCTGCGGGCCGATCCGGCCAACCGGCTCTTCTTCGACCGGATCAACGACCACATACCGGCGATGGTCCTGGTCGAAGCCGCCCAGCAGGCCGCGAACCTGCTCGTGCCCTGGAGCCGGTTCGCCCCGTCGTCCTCCGAGATGAACTTCAGCCGGTACGTCGAGTTCGACGCCCCCTGCTGGATCGAGGCCCACCCCTTCACCGCCGAGGACGGAACGACCTCGGTCAGCGTCACCGGTCACCAGGACGGGCAGCTCGCCTTCGTGATCCGGTTCGTACGCTCCGCCGCCCGCTAGGGCATCGCGGCACCACGCCGCTTTCTCGCGCGAGGCTGCCCGGCAGGGCCGCCGTCCCGCTCTTCGACGGAACCGAGCCGCCACCGCCGTACAGGTCCGTGAACGAGCCGCTTTCCCGGGTGTTGGCCTGCCGGCCTGCCGGCCTGCCGCCGGCCCGTCACAGGGCACATCCCTCAGCGCGGCACCCGTGACCCCGGCCCGTCGGCCCGTCACCGTCCGTGCCACGGCCAGGAGATTCCCCGGCGGAACACACCCCCCGAGGACCTCGCCGTCGTGCACTCCCGCGCCCGGGCCGCACTTCGCCGTGCCCGGACGCGGGAGTGCACGCGCACGTCGGCCGCGCGCTCCACACACCACTGCGCTCCGCACCCCACCGCGCTCCACACCACACAACACCGCACCCAGCACAGCACCGCGCCACGAAACAGGTCGCCCGCCCCGCCGGGCCCCGACACGAGGAGCGGCGCCCACCTTGTCGTGTCCTGTCGAAGGAGCCGGTCGGCACCATGACTCATCGCGAGGTATGCCGTCCGCACGGCATCCACCAACCCGCCACCGGGCAGAACGCGGACGACCACGCCCGCCGCGCCCGGTCAGCGGACCGTCCAGCCGCCGTCCACCGGAACGGTGGCGCCGACGACGAACGAGGCCCGGTCGCTGCCGAGCCAGGCGGCCGCCTCGGCGATCTCCTCCGGTTCGGCGATCCGCGGCAGGGGCGCGGCGCCGCGCAGCAACTCCTCGGCGCCGGGCTCCTGTTCGAGCCAGTCGTCGATCATCTCGCTGCGCGTCGAGCCCGGTGCGATCGCGTTGATGCGGATGCCGCGCGACGCGTACTCGGCGGCCGCCGCCTTCGTCAGCCCCAGCACGGCGTGCTTGGAGGCGATGTAGGGGGCCGCCACGGGGGTGGCGACCAGCCCCGCGGTACTGCTGGTGTTCACGATGGCGCCGCCACGCGCCAGCATCGCGGGGATCTGGTGCCGCATGCAGTTCCACACCCCGCGCACATTGGTGTCCATGATCAGGTCGTAGAGCTCGTCCTCCATCACATGCAGGGGGACCTGGGCGGCGCCGACGCCGGCGTTGTTGAAAGCGACATCCAGCCGTCCGAAGCGGTCGAGCGTGCGGTCAACCGCCTCGGCCACCTCGGCGCCGCGCGCGACATCGGCCGTCGTGTAGTGCGCCTCGTACCCCTTGCCGCGCAGCTCCCGGGTGAGGGCGTCGAGTTTCTCCCCACGGCGGGCCACCAGCATGACCACCGCGCCTTCACGGCAGAACACACGGGCGGCCGCGGCGCCGATCCCGCTGCTCGCCCCACTGATGAAGGCACATTTACCTGCGAGAAGGCCCTGCTGCGTCATGATCCCAAACTATCGGAGGAGCGCCTTCCGCTATCGCTCGGGCAAACAATTGACCTGATCCCTTCCCCTGTCCTTTGGGCCTTCGCCCGCCTTCAGCGGCCGGACGGCTTCCCCTGCCGCCCGTCGACTTGACACCCGTGGCCGAATCACGGGCGCCCGCACACCCCGCGCCCGCCCGCACCGATCGCTCCAGGACCTGCCGAACCGTTTCCGCATGGCTAAAAGGGATGACCACATGGCACCGAGACACATACTGATCACCGGTGGCACGGGTTTCATCGGCGCGCGGGTGACCGCACTCCTGACGTCCGAGAACCGCCGATCGCCCCGTCCGGCGCTGCGGCTGCTCGCCCACCGCTCCCGGCCCGAACTGCCCCGCACCGACCAGGTGGAGATCCGCCGAGGCAGCCTCGACGACCCCGCATCCCTGCGCGGCCTGTGCGACGGCGTCGACACCGTGCTGCACCTGGCCTCGCAGATCGGCGGCAGCCCGCGCCAGTGCCAGGCGGTCAACGACGTCGGCACCGGGGCGCTGCTGGCCGAGGCCGAGCGCAGTGGCGTACGGCGGATCATCCAGTTGGGCACCACCGCCGTGTACCGCGACGGCCGCCATGTAGGCCTGGCGGAAGGGGAGTTACCGCTCGGCCCCGGCTCACCGACGAGCATCACCCGGCTGGCCGGCGAGCAGCGGTGGCTGGCGGCGGGCGGCCTGGTGCTGCGTCCGCACCTGGTCTACGGCCCCGGCGACATGTGGGTGGTGCCGGCCATGGCGCAGTTCATGAAGGCGCTGCCGCACTGGGTGGACGGCGGCCGGGCGCTGATGACGGTGATCGGCGTCGACGACCTGGCCCGGGTGATCGCGGCCCTCGCCCTGCGGCCCGAGCTGCCCACGAGCCAGGCACTGCACGTCGGCCGCCCCGACCCGGTCACCGGCCACGAGCTGTTCACCGCGGCGGCCCGGGCGCTCGACCTGCCGCTGCCCGCCGGTGAGGTGTCACACGCACAGGCCGGCGTCTGGCCCGGCACGCGGGACGACCCCGGCTGGCAGCGGCGCCTGTCGTTGCTGACGGTGGACCACTGGTACGACACCTCCCGGCTGTGGCAGCTGCTGGACGCCACGCCCGCCGCGGACTTCGCCGAGGACTTCGGCAGGGCGGCCGGCTGGTATCGCTCCTACCTGGCCGGGCAGGAGGCCGGGGTCAGTGCCCCCACACGTACTGCCGCTGCGGCGCGATCCGCAGGATGATCCTCGGCGAACCGATGTCCTCGGGCGGGTAGGGGCGCCCGGTGTACTTCAGGGCCAGCTCGTCGATGTGGTCACGGGCCGCCTCGCCCGTCGTCTCACCCACCACCCGGCCGCGGACTTCCACGTAGCGGTAGGGGTTGTCGCGCTGCCAGATCATGAGCGTGGCCCGTGCGTCGCGGCGCAGGTTGCGCACCTTCTGCCGCGCCACCTCGCTGTTGACGAGCAGGTGGTCGCCGTCGGCGGCGACCCACACGATCTGCGTCTGCGCAGTGCCGTCCGGCATCAGCGTGGTGAGCGCCGCGAAATGGGGCCCCTGCGCCAGCGCACGGACCTCGTCACGCAGTACGGCGGTTGCGGTGGTCGTGATGTCGGTGGCCAATGCGGGCCTTCCTTCCGTCTCGTCGGGGGGCGGCCGTCACCGGCCGAGGATCACCTGCGGGTCGCCGGTGTACCAGAGGTTGTCGACGCGGACCCGCCGCATCAGCCAGCGCCGCCCGTCGCGCACCAGCTCCACGTCGTAGAGGTTCTTCAGCAGCAGATGGCGGCTGTGATCCGCGCCCGGCAGGTGCTGCGCCTCCACCAGCGCGGTCAGCCCCGCCTCGTCCCCGGTGATCCGGGCCCGGCAGTTGGTCACCGCGTGGGAGGTGGTGAGGTCCACGTCCGGGTTGAGAACGTACGCCTCGATCATGTCCACGCCCCGCATCAGCGGGAACTCCAGGCCGATCCGGGCGCCGACCGGCCGGAAGTCGAATGCGGCGTCGGGCGTGAACGCCGAGCGGAACAGGTCCCGGTCCTTCACGTCCCGGCCCAGCGCGAACCGGTGCAGGGCGTCGGTGATCTCCTGGCGGTCGGCCAGTTCCCTGACGACATCGGCGCTCTGCGTCGCGTCCAGGGCGTAGGGGTAGTGCATCAGCTGCATGGCGGTGTGTGCTCCTCGCTGAAGGGGGCCGGGCGCGGCCGGTCGGGGGCGCCCGGGAGGAAGAAGAGCGCACGCAACTGCGCGCGCTTGGGCTTACCGGTGGGGGTGCGGGGAACGTCCCGCGGATCGAGCGGCAGGACATGTGCGACGTCCAGGCCGAACCGGGTGCCGACCGCGGCCTTGACGAGCCGCGCGGTCCGGTCGGCGTCGGCCCCCTCGACGAGGGCGCAGAAGACGGCCAGTTCACCACCGGCGACCGCGCACGCCACGACGGACGAGGCCGCGATCCCCTCGATGTCCTCGACGAGCGACTCGATCTCATGCCCGTGGCAGACGCGTTCGCCCTGCCGGATCAGGTCGTCGGCCTGGCCGGTGACGGTGAGCGCCCCGCCCTCGACGAACGCCATGTCGCCCGTCCTGAACCACCCGTCCGCGGTGAAGGCTCGCCGGGTCAGGTCCTCGGCGCCGAAGTACCCGCGGGTGACCGTCGGGCCGCTGACCTGGAGGTGGCCGAGCGTCCCGGCGGGCACCACCCGCTCGTCCTCGCCGACCACCCGCACCGCGACCCCGGGATGGGGCACACCCACCGGCACGAACCGCTCGTCCTCGTCGAGCGCAGCCGCGTCCAGCCGGTGGTCGACGATGCCCGCGGACGTCTCCGACATGCCCCACCCGGGCCGTATCACGGTCGCCGGCAGCCCGTGCGGGGCCAGGTTCGCCACGAAGCGCCGGATCGTGCGCGCCTTCACCGGGGCGCCGCCGTTCATGACGTAGGCCACGCAGCTCAGGTCCCAATGCCGCCCCGGCTCCGCCTCCACCCGTGAACTCACCAGGTCGAAGGCGAAGTTGGCGGCCCAGACGGCATTCACCCGGTGCCGGTCGATCACGTCCAGCCACCGCAGCGGATCGGCGAGGACCCACTCCCGGGGCGCGTGGATCTGCGTGGCCGCCGCGCACACGTCCCGCACATGGAACATCACCAGCCCGCTGACGTGGTCCAGCGGCATCCAGTTGAAGGTGACGCACTCCTCGCCCACCCCGTTGGCCAGGGCAGTGCCCGCCGACCGGCTCAGGATGTTGCCGTGGCTGAGCATGACGGCCTTGGGACTGCCGGTGCTGCCCGCGGTCAGGGCCAGGACGGCGATGTCGTGCCACTCACTCGGCATCGGCGTCGTGTCCACGGGCCCGGTGGTGCTGCCCAGCCGGGCCACGCTGCCGATCCAGTAGGCGCGAGGCCCCTCGGCCGGGCCCCGCAGCCGGGTGCCGGTGGCTCCGTCCGCGATGATCCACGGACGGTGCAGGGCGAGCCAGGCCGCCTCGAGACCGTCGAGACCGTCGCGGGAACCGATCGGCACGGGCACGAAGCCGCCCAGCACACACGCCCAGAACGCGGTGAGCAGCTCATGGTCGTCGCCCAGCCGCAGCAGCACCCGGTCCCCCGGTCGCACCCCGGCCCGCCGGATACCGCCGAGCACCCTCGCGGCATCCCGCAGCAGTTCGGCGTAACTGCTCCAGGACTCGCTGCCGTCCGCGCCGATGTGGCAGATCGCCGGACCACTGCGGCGCCGCGCCGCCCGCTGCAGTGCTTCGGCCAGGTTCACCACACCGGGATCGGGCAACGGCGCACCCACCAGCAGCGAGGCCCCGACGGCCCAGTCCTCGTCACGGGCGTGGCCGAGAGGGGGGATGGTCTGCGAAGACCCCAACGGACGTACTCCTTCGGCTCGTCGGTCCTGTTTCCGCGTCATGACGGCGCGGTGCGCTCGGGCCGGGCTATTACGGCGTAATAGCCCACGCGACACATCACGGCCGCACGTACTCGTCCGGCGCCGGGCTATTACGGCGTAATAGCCCGGCGCCGTGGCATCTCGGCACGCACCTCGTCGTGCCGTCGTCGGCGAACTGCGCCGCCGCGCGGACCGCTACCGCTCGGCGACGGCCGCCGCCCGCTTGCGGGCCGCACCCCGCAGCGCCGAGACCAGCGCGAACAGGGTGGTGAGCGCGGAGATGGCGGTGACGACGTACATACCGGCGTGGTAGCTGTCGAGCCGCTCCGTGACGCTGCTCGTGCCGTCGTCCGCGGTCATGGTCGCGGTCACCGCGGCCAGCACCACGGCGGCGCCCACCTGGTAACCGGTCTGCAGGATGCCGGCGGCCGCGCCCTGCTCGGACTCGTCCACCCCGCTGGTCGCCTGCACATAGGCGCCGGTGAAGGAGAACGGGAAGGCCACACCGATCAGCAGCATGGTCGGCAGGATGACACCGACGTAGCCCGACGACGCACCGATCCGCCAGAACAGCAGGTACGCCGCGGTGTAGGCGACGAACCCGGCGAAGATCATCCACGCGGGGCCGAAGCGGCCGACCAGCTTGCCGGCGCGCGGCGCGATGGTGGCGATGAGCAGACCGCACGGCAGGAAGGCCAGCGCCATCTCCAGCGGCGACCAGCCACGCAGCGACTGCATGTACAGCGCGCCGACGAACTGGAAGCTCATGTACGTACCGAGGATGGCCGCGGCCGCCAGGGCGGCGCCGACCAGAGCGCGGTTGGTGAGCAGCCCGAGGCGGATCAGCGGCTCGGCGGTGCGCTGCTCGACCGTCACGAACAGGACCGCGAGGACGGCTGCCACGGCGAAGCCGCCGATCGTACGAGCACTCCCCCAGCCCGCCGCGGGAGCCTCGACGATGGTGAACACCAGCAGCAGCATCGCCAGGGTGACGGTGAGGGCACCCGCCACGTCGTACTTGCGCTTGCCCGGGGCGCGCGCGGGATCACGCGGCACCAGCGCGAGCGCGCCGAACAGCACGCCCAGAGCGACGGGCACCGGCAGCAGGAACGTCCAGCGCCAGCCGATCTCGGTGAGCAGACCGCCGAAGACGAGCCCCATGGAGAATCCCGCCGCACCGCAGGCGGTGTAGATGCTGACGGCCCGGTTGCGCTGAGCACCCTCCGGGAACGTCGACATGATGATCGCCAGACCGGCCGGCGCCGTGAACGCCGCGCTGACACCCATCACGAAGCGGGCGGCGATCACCAGCTCGCCGCTGTTGGCGATGCCGCCGACCAGCGACGCGGCCGCGAACACGGCGACCGCGACCAGCAGCACCTTGCGGCGGCCGAGCAGGTCGGCCATGCGCCCGCCCAGCAGCAGGAAGCCGCCGAAGCCCAGCACATACGAGCTGACGACCCACTGCACGGCCGAGGTGGACATGTCCAGGGAGGACTGGATCGGCGGGACGGCGATGCCGACCATCGCGTTGTCGAGCGCGTCGAGGAACATGGCGCCGCACAGCACGATCAGCGTGCCCCACAGCCGCGCGCCCCAGCCGGAGTTCGCCTCGGCGCTCGCCGGGGCGGCGGTGATGTCGTCGGTGCCGTCGTTGATGAGGGGTGGTTCGGTTGACGTAGCCATAAGAGCTGGTCCTCGTTGTCGGTGTGGTGTGGTGTGGTGCCGGGTGTACGACGGTGGAGCACCGCCCCGGTGGGGGTGCTAGTGGACGACGCCCACGCTGTAGGCGTTGTGCGGGACACCGCCCAGCAGATGGGCGCCCGCGGACTGGATGACCTGGTCCTGGGCGATGACGTGCTGGCACATCGTGTTGAGGTCGCGCAGCCAGCGGTCGAGCGCGGAGGGCCGGTAGACCGCGGCGGTCGCCACCAGGTCGAACAGGGACGCCACGACGGAACGGGCGGTGCGGAAGGCGCCCACCCGGGCCAGCACGGTCGCCACCTGCTCGTCGGGCGTGGGCACGTCGCCGGCCTCGAGGATCTCCCACTGCTCGCGCAGGCTGCCGTAGACGGCGTAGCGGGCCGCGGACAGGTCCATCTCGGCCTGGGCGATCGTCGTCTGGACGCGGTAGTTCTCCGACCACGGGGTGCCGGTGGCACGGTCGACGCGGGTCGCGGCCATCTGGCGCACGTGGTCGATCGCGGCACGGGCCACCCCGAGCGGCACGCCGGGCATGTTCCGCAGGACCGCGTCCGAGGTCGCGGTGGCGCCGGTGACCCTGGGCGCGGCGAAGCTGAACGTGTACTCCTCGGGCACGTACAGGTTCTCCGTGCGGTAGTCCCGGCTGCCGGAGCCGGCCAGGCCGGTGGTGTACCAGGTGTCCTGGATCTCGAAGTCCTCGACGGGGGCCACGATGATGCGCCAGTTGCCCGGCGCTCCGGCCGGGCCGGGCTCGAGTTCGCCGCCGCGGGTGACCAGCACACCGCCGACGACCCAGGTGCTGTGCGTGATCCCGCTGCCGAAGTGCCACTGTCCGGTGACCCGGTAGCCACCGGGCACCCGCTCGGCGCGCCCCATCGGCATGATCGCCCCGGCGGTGACGACGTCCGGGTCGGCCAGCAGCCGTCGGGCGACGTTCTCGGCGAGGAAGCCCGCGTAGATCGGGGTGTCCATCCCGATCATCGCGCACCAGGCGGCGGAGGCGTCCCCGATGGCGAGGGCCTCGATCACCTCCGTCTGCTGCATGGCGTCGAGCTCGGGACCGCCCCACGCCTTCGGCAGGGCCATACGGAAGACACCGGTCCCCCGCAGCAGTTCGACGACGTCGGCCGGCAACTGCCGTTCGTTCTCCATGTCCTCGGCACGCTCCCGCAGCCGGGGTGCCAGGGCGCGGGCTCGCGCCAGGATCTCCTCCGCGGTGAGGGGGGTCTCCGTCACGGCGGAGGTGGAATCCACAACTTCGGTCAGGCTCATGCGGCGCTCTCCCAGCGTCCGGTGCGTGCGATGCGGTCGGTCAGTGCGTGGCGCTCACGCGTAGCGGCCCGGGGCGATGACGTGGTGGGGGTCGACGGCGTCCTTCAGGTGCCGGGCGAAGGACCGTGCCCCGGCGTCCGGGGCCAGCCGGTCGGCCCACTCGGTGTGCTCGATGTCGAGGCGGTAGGGGATGAAGCCCTCGGCGACGAAGAGTTCGTAGAGCCGGTCCAGCGCCCGGTGGGCCCGCTCGACCTCCTCGCCCTGGCGGGCGAACTTCATCGTCACGACGCAGTCGACGACGTCAGCGCTGAGCGCGTTGAGGGTGGCCCCGCAGCGGATGCCGGTCTCCGCGCGCACCTGCTCGATCAACTCGTCCGTCCGCGCCAGCGCCGTCCCGGTGAACGGCACCAGCGGCAGGAAGAACAGAAAGCCGCCCTCCTCGTCCAGCCGCACGGCCGGACGACCCATCTTGGCCTCGAACAGCGCGTCGCTCGGATCGGGATCACCGGCGTACGCCCGCTCCACGCGCACCGCGACGTCATGGTTGGCAGCGCCCGGATCGCTCGCGTCGCTGTCCGACACGGCGCTGAACAGCCCGGACTTGACGGCCTCGACGGTGACGATGCCGCTCAGCGCGTCGACGACCTCCCGGGTCCCGTCGACGCACACATGGACCAGGTACTGGCCGGGCTCGCTGCCGTAGGCCTTGGCCGCGGCCTCGTTGTAGATCTTCACCACGCCACGCGCCAGGCCCTGGCTCACCCAGCGCCGCACCTCGGCGGTGGCCGCCTCGACCTTGTCGGGGGTGAAGTTGAGCCGGACCACCCGCAGTGCCTCGGGCCGCGGCAGCAGCCGCACGGTGGCCGCGGTGACCACGCCGAGGCTGGACTGGACGAACAGCTGCACCAGCGAGGGGCCGAGGCCGTGGGCGTAGACCGGGGTGTGACGGTTCGGCTCGGGCCACCAGCCGACGCGGATCACCTCACCGCTCGGCAGGACGACTTCCAGGCCCGTGAGGTCCTCCACCCGCTGGTGGCGCAGGCCCACGCCGCGGTCCAGGGCGTTGCCGACGACGGAGGTGTGCGCGGAGGAGACCGTCACGTTCAGCATGCGCTCGCTGCCCTCGAGGAGCCGGGCGAGCCGGGCCTGGGTGACGCCGGGTTCCACGACGGCCCATCCCTGGGCGACGTCGATGTCGCGGATCTGGTCGAGGCCGGACAGGTCGAGCACGACCGCTCCGTCCTGGGCGGGCTCACGCGAGCCCAGTCCCCAGTTCCCGCCGGTGCTGAAGGTGTGCAGCCGGGCGGAGGTCTCCCCGTCGGCGAACAGCTCGACGACGCGCCGTACTTCCTCGGCCGTCCGCGGACGTACGACACCGAACACGGCCCGCGAGCGGTAGAGGCTGACGTTCGGCCCGAGCGTGGTGACCGGTGTGCCGTGCGTCTCCTCGTCGGGGTAGGTGACCCGGTCCGCGCCCACCACCTGTGCCGCCCTGCCCAGCACGGCCCGGAGGTCGGTGGCAGCGGATGCCTCGTGCCTGGCGGTCGCTTCGGGAAGGACGGTCATGGAAACACCTCAAGGTTCCTTCGTCGGTGGGTGCGGGGAGGGGCGACGGCAGCCATGGGCACCGTGCTCCTCAGGCTCCGCGTCCACGCTAGGAAGACCGGCGCGGATGCATTCCCCCGATCGCGCACACGCATTGAGGAGTTCGCGCACACCTTCAGCTGTCGATCCGGCCCTGACCCCACGGCCTCAGCCCACGAACGGACGGTGCGACGGGCCGCGGCCGACCGACCGGATGCGGAGGTACGGAGCCCTCCGGGCCGGAGGTCCGGAGGGCGGCCCACTCCCCCACCGCCACCACGCCTCCCCTTGCTGTGTCCGTCACGGCCGGCACCACCCGAGACTCGGCACCGCTGCTGCTGACCAGGGCCTTTGCCCTTCAACGGCGCCGCACGCGAAGCGAGCTGAGCCACCGTCAAAAACCGCCCAGTCAGGGCAAGTCGGGCACCCGTGTTGAGACGCCCCCTCTTTTATTAAGAGGGATTTCCGAAAACCGGCCTCTGACCTGCGGTTTTACGACTGCAAATGTCGGTGGCCACCGACATTACGCCTCTCTGAATGTCATTGACCACCGACATTCAGAGAGAAAACTTGCGTCTATCCACAACTCTCTCGGAAAACATGCGAATAACCGCAACTTTCCCTCTGCGAAGCGGTTTGCACCGATCCAGGCCGGACCACCTGGTTCCGCACCCGCCTGGGACGTGTGTCGGCGGCGGCCGACACAGACTTGCGACCGGTCGCAACTCTCCGGCGCTTAACTTGCGGATGGCCGCAACTTTTGCCGTACAGTGCCCAGCACCTGTATGCGAAAGGACCCCCACATGGGTGAAGCGGCACAGCCTCTGCGAGGACTGCTCGCAGGGCCCGAACACCAACGCACCAGACCCGTACGGGCCGATGACGGCACGGACCTGGCGCGCCTGATCGCCGAACAGTTCGGCAATTCCCCGGTGCACGAGGTGAAGACGACCGTGTACCGGCGGCCGCCGCACGACATGCTCGGTGCCGACGGCTACTCACTCGTCAGCAACTACTTCCTGCGCCGTGTGCTGCCGTACTGCCTGATGCACAACGCCATCACGAAACTGCAGGCGGCTGTGTTGTCGAACATCATCGGCCGCCAGAAGAAGGGCAGGATCTCGGTCACGCACGCGGAGATCGCGCAGGAACTGGGCGTCAAGCGCACCAGCATCGGCCACGCGCTGGACGCCCTGTGCGAGAAGAACCTGATCCGCAGGACCAAGAGGTCGGCCTACCACCTCAATCCCCGCGTGGCCTACAACGGCAACGGGCAGGAGCAGTACGACTTCCTGACCGAGCTGCGGGCCCTCGCCCTCGACTCCCGGTTCCCCGACGAACTCGCTCCCGAACTCACTCTGTTCCCCCGGACCCAGATCGGCTGACGGAAGGGATACTCATCGCCATGCTCTTCAACACCACGGGCCTGCTGGGCATGCTCCACCAGCTCCAGCTGACGCCGACGGCGATCGACGTCCTTTCGGTGATGGTGGCCCACCAGCAGCCGGGGGGCGACGTCGGCATGAACCAGTCCGAGATCGACGAGATCCTCGGCGTGGGCCAGGCCTCCATGAGCCGGGCCATGGCCCTTCTCGTCGAGCGCGGCATCGTGCTGCGCTCGGGCGGTGGCCGCGGCCACCGTTACGCGCTCAACCCGGCCGTCGCGGGCTACGAGTCGCAGACCGAGCTGGAGAAGGAGATGACCCAGCTGCTCGCTGTGGGCGGCCCTCCACCGATCAAGGTCCCCGGCTACACCAAGCGTCCTCCGAAGCCGGGCAAGGGAGGCCTGCACGCGGTCGCCTGACCGGCCCCGGCTCCGAGAAGACGCGGAAAGCAGCAAGGCCCCGGCGGACTGCCGGGGCCTTGCTACACCTGTACGCGAAAGTGCGACGCCTTCAGTATGGCCGCAAACCCGGTGCCGAACCAGCCGCGAGCGCAGTGGCTATTACGACGTAATAGCCACTGGGGCGCCCGGGTCCGCAGACCGGCCGGTGAACCTGTGCAGGACCTTCTTGAACTCCTCGGGATCCAGTTCCTGCGCCTGCTGGTTCAGGAGCTGGAGCATCTCGAAGAAGACGGGCTTCTCCATCTTGCGGGGCAGGTGCATCGCGATGAACGCCGCGTCGTCATAGGGCAGTGTGGGCGCCTGCTCCGACGGTTTCGCCGGTTGCTCTCGCTCCGGCGCCTCTGCGTGCGCTCGCGGTTCGGGCACGGGCTTGCCCTCACCGCTCCCCTTGTGGTCCCGGATCTCGGTGGTGCCGGCAGAAGCCTCGCTGTCTGACGCGTCTGCTTTCCGTCGCCTCCCCGGCCGACGGGCGGGCTTCTCAGCCTCCTTCCGGGCACGCTCAGCCTTCAACTCCGCCAGCACCGCCTCCTGCTGGTCGGCCGGCTTGCCGCCGACCGCGCGCAGCAGGTCGATGGGCTCTTGGCCGATCCGGGCCTTGAGGTCGTCGGTGAGGTTGAGCAGCGCCAGGCGTTGTGACACCCATCCCTGGGAGCGGTGTAGCCGCTTGGCCAGGGCCACCTGGCTGCCGTGGATGGCCAGGAGGCGTTGCAGTGCGCGGGCTTCGTCGAGTTCCGCGAGGTCTTCACGGTGGATGTTGGCGACGAGGGCGGATTCGAGGACTTCCTCGGGGGTGGCGCCCTGGTCGTCGCTGACCATGATCTTTATGGCGGCGATGCCTGCTTCGCGGGCGGCGGCAAGGCGGCTGCTGCCGTCGACGACAACGTGGGTGGTGTCCGGCTCGAGGGCGGCTTCGAGTCCGGGGTTCGCCTTGATGTAGGCGTCGCGGTTCATGACCGTGATCGCCTGCTTCTGGCCGTGGGTCTTCAAGCTGCCTGCGAGCTCCGTGAGGTCCCCCATGGCGGAACGGGGGTTGTCGGGATTGAGGCTGATGCGATGGGTGGGGAGCTCGGTGGGTGGGGCGACACCCTCAGTGGGTACTCCGGTCGCGGCAGCGACGGCCTGTCGGCGGGCGCTGACGGTGCGCGCGGTGCCGCCGAAGCGGCCGGCGCCGAGCTGGTCGGCCTTGCTCATGCGATCTCCCGGGCCAGTGCGCGCATGCCGATCGCCTGCTGCGATTTGGGGGCGTACGACAGCAGCGGCTGCTTCATTCGGACTGCTTCCTTCTGTTCCTTCAGGTCCCCGATGAGACCGACAACCCGTGGGTCCTTTATGTCGACCCATCCCTGCAGGGAGGAGGTGGCGATGAAGCCCCGGCGGGAGTCGTACAGGTTGACGACGATGCCGAGGTAGTCGATGTCGACCTGCAGGTCGTTGCGCAGGTCCTCGATCTGTGTGGTGAGCAGTTCGTAGGCGTCGGCGGAGCTGTCCTCCGCCTGAACGACGATCAGAGCACCGGACTGGCCCGGCTTTTCACCGTCGCGGCGCCGACCGTAGTACGCGGCTGCGTCCATGCTGAGGCCAAGGCTGGGCGGGCAATCGACGACGATCACGTCGTAGTCGGCTTCGAGCGGGGCGAGCGCCCGTTCCAGAGCGGCTTCCCGGGCCCGCACTGCCGAGAGACGTACATCGAGGAGGAAGGCGTCGTTACAGGCGGGCAGAAGGTGGAGTCGGCCGCCGAACGTGTCCTCTCCGATGGAGACGATGAGATCGCGCAGATCGCCCTTGGGGGCACCGGCCATGTGGGCGGTGAGGCTGTCACCGTCCATCGGCAAAGGCGTGGCCCCGAGTTGATTGGTGAGGTGGCACTGCGGGTCGAAGTCGACGAGGAGTACGCGCAGCCCGAGGCCAGGAAGGTTCTCGACGTCGAGCGGGTCCCCGACAGGCTCGCGCTCGGCCTGGGCCTCGCTTGCGCGCAGCGCTTTGGCGAGCGCCTTGGCGACGCGAACCGCGTGGAGGGCGTTGGGGTCTTCGGCAAGTGCCTCACCGAGGCCGGCGGTGATCGCCGTCTTGCCCACACCGCCCTTCTGGTTGCAGACGATGATTCGACGGGTGATCTCAGGACGTGCAACGTCCGGTGCGGGGTTGGAGTCGAGCCACAGCTGAACGGACTGGGCCAGACCCTGGATCAGGGAGACGCCGCGGTCTGCGGCGACCTGCCGGAACTCTTCCCATTGCCCGGGCGGCAGGAAGGTCGAGAAGGAGTCGGCGCCGGCTGTGTCGATGGTCGCCGGTGTGGAGGCGAGGCTGCACCAGTCGTGGATGCCCTGCTCGACGGCGGCCTGGATCTCGATGCCGTGCTGGGCGGTTCTGATCTTGAGGTTCTGCCGGAGCCATCCCGGCAGCTTGGAGACGACCTTCTCGCGGTCGCTGGAGGTGGCTGGAGAACTCATGGGGGACACCTTACTAACGTCGCATGATCCTTTGTGGCATTGACGCGTTAGCTAGGAGGACTTGCTGTTGTGTCAGGTCGGTACGCCCGGCCTATTACGTCGTAATAGCCGCCGTCCTGTCTTTGTGAACCGCTCCCACACAGTGGCTGGACGGCTGACAGGTCGACATCGCGGCGCAGCGGAGGATGGGCGGCTCTCCGCGCCTACCGGTCGCTGCATCCTCGGCCCCTGGGGGCCTCCGATGCACCGACGGGGGCCGCAGCTGATCAGGCGGCTGCGGCCTGCCGGGCGGTGTTCCAGGACAGCGTGGCTGGGGCTGGTGGGGGGTTGATGGAGGCACACGTGACGGGTACTTCGTCGACTGCGGTCGCGTCGTGGCGTGCTTTCGGGGGCTCGGGAGGGGGAGGGGCGGAGGGGCGTTTTGCCGAACTGTGGGTGGGGGTACCGATGGGGACGCCCCGAAGGAAGGCACCAAGGGGCGCTGTGTGCGACTGCTTCGCAGGGCACGGTGTGTGCGGGGCAAAGCCGCAGGTGACAGCCTGTCCTACTGCTAGAGAGGGCGCAGGCGTAGAAAGCGCCCTGACCTGCAAATACGCCCTTTCCCATCCAGATCTGACGATCTGGCACCCAGTTCTCAGCATCGTGCACCCAGTTTCCAGGAGCTGGGCAGGCAGTTCTGTCAGCCGTAGTGCCCATGTCCTGAGAACCGTGACCACGGTTGCAGGATCTGAGTAGATTGACCTCACGTTCATGAGGAGGCGCCTTATTTGGGGCCGGGACGGCGGAGCGAGGGGTCTGCGTCAGGTCGAGCGACATGCCCTGGAAGCAGAGTTCATGAACTTCTTGCTCATGTACGTTAAGTTCATCTGGTCGGCCTGAGAGCCGATGCTCATGTACGTCGAGGCAATGCCCAGCCATGGAGGGCACGTTGGGAGCAGTACGCAGACTCGTCGACGCGGACACGGGCGAGGCCATCCCCTATGCGCCCTATGCCTTCTCCGGCGAGCACATCCAGGTCGACAAGGCGAGAGTCGCGGCGATCACTGAGAGCAAAGAATTCACGCCGAGTCAGAAGTACCTGGTGCTGTGGTGGATCGGGGTCTCTCCCCAGGGCATGGCACCGCTGAGGGCGACCGGCGCGGACATCGCCAAGAAGGTCGGGATGACCGCCGACGCCGTCGGCAAGATCAACCGAAAACTGCTCAAGCGGCGCATCCTGATCGAGCGCGGCAGGATCGGCAACTACAGGCTCTACCGGATCAGCCCGTACATTGCCTTTCACGGGACCGGGATCGAGCAACGGGAAGCGATCAAGTCGTGCAACCCGCCGGACATCCCCGGCTTCGACAACACGTCCACTTCGTGGTGGGAGGCCCAGTGAACAACGACGACAAGCGAAAGCTCCTGGACGTCCTCCACCGCACGGCTGGCATGACCGCCAACCAGCGCCTGGTCGTCATGCTCTACGCCATGCATCCCACCGACCGCGCCGGCGCCGTCGTCGAAACCGGCGCCAACCTCGCCAAGCTCGTCGGCATGTCCCCGACCGTCTTCTCCCGCACCCGGCGCCAGGTCGTGGAGGCCGGGTGGCTCGAGGAGTCCGAGCGCCTCGCACACATCAGCTACTACCGGCTCAGCGAGAAGAGCACCGGCGAGGACGTCGTCGTCCCTTTGCGCCGCGCAACCTGAACGGGTCCAAGAACCAGAACTCATGTACGTGAGGTCAATGAGTACCAGTCTCGGCATCGGCGCTCATTGACCTCACGTACATGAGCTCCCCGTCCTCCGTCAGAACTCCTGACTGGTCGGCCACCCCAGGTCAGTAGTCGAGGTCGAGGTAGTCGATGTCGTTGAGGGCGACGTCGGAGAGCTCCAGAGCGCGGGCTCCGTTGTCCTGGAAGTAGATGTCTTTGAGGCCTTCGGCGATGATCGCGCGCATCTGCTGGTCGCTGGCCCCGGCCCCGCGGGCGTCGAACAGGCGTTGTGCGTAGGCAGGGGGGAGATGCACGGTGAGGCGCCGGAAGCGTCCGTCGTCGGTGGTGCCGATGGGTGCGGTGTACCCGAAGCGGGCCCTGGTCTCTACGGTGATCCCGCCGGTGGTGGCGGCCTGCTTCTGTCGGCGTTTGCGGACCTGGGGCTGCCAGCGCTTGCGTACCGCGTCGTCGATCTTCGCGGCGATGTCGGGGCGGGCGTGTTTGCGGGCGCCGCGGCGATAGCGGTTGACGGAGTCGGCGGTGACCCCGATCTCGCGTGCGACGGCCTTCGCGCTGCCCAACTGCCGGATCAGGTAGCCGATCTGCCCTTTGAGGGTCTTGGGCGGCTGGCGAGTGAAGGACTCCCGGTCGGCGCGCTCGATCGCGTCGTCGATCTCTCCGGCCACAGTGCTTACTCTCCTTCGTCCAGGACGGCGTCGCCGCCTTTGATGTGGCGGGCGGGGTTGTAGCCCTGTTCCATGAGGTCGACGGCCCAGAGCATCGTCTGGACGCCTTCCAGCTTGGCCAGGCCCGGGGTGGGTCCGAGGCGGAAGGCGCCGGGCTGGGGCTTGCCGGAGGCGGCGTAGGGGAGGAAGGCGAGCGGGCTGTCGCCGGGTGAGGGGTAGACGACGCAGTCGGAGAGGACGGCGAGGGGGTACAGGCCGGTCATGGTGGCCATGTTGCGCAGTTTGCGGTGCATGTTGACCCGCGCCTTGGAGATGACGGCGGCGCGGATGTCGGGGCGCCAGGTCGGCCGCTGCAGGGCCGGCCACCGCTCGCCTTCCTGGTACTTCCTGCCCTGGGGGCGCTCGCGGAGCTTGCCGATGCCGCCCTTGACGGTGGCCTTGATGGCGGCGAGGACGGCCGCCATCGCCGGGTCGGCATCCTTGTGCCGCTCCATCGCCGCCAGGAACTGGGCGTCGGTGAGGTCCTTGGTGACGCCGAGGTCGGCGAGGGTGTCGACGTAGGCGGCCTTGAGGCGGTCGTGCCACGGGTCCAGGTACGCGCCGGTCTCCCGGCGCAGGTACGCCTCGATCGGGGTGACGTTGTAGCCGAGTTCCTGGGCGTAGGCGACGGTGTGGGTCTGGTACCAGGCCGGCCCGGTCGGCCGGGTGCCGTCCGGCGTGAACGGCGAGGGCAGGCGCGGGTCCACCTCGACGTGCGAGAGGTCGACCAGCCAGGAGCCGGGGATCTTCGGGTTGAACACCGGGGCGTGGAAGCGGTCGGGCGCGCTCAGGCCGACGACCAGGCGGGCCGCGGCGGCGAGGAAGGCGGTGTTCAGATCCAGGCCGACCGCGTACGGCAGCGTGCACTCCTCATCGGTGAGCAGGCTGACGTCGCGCACCCACTGGTACGCCTCCTCGTTCAGGAACCCGCCGCTCCAGCCGCTGGCCACGACGACGGGGTGCTCGGGGGTGGCCTCCGGCGGCGCCGGGTCCATCGGCTCCGTGCCCAGCGAGCCGGGGTTGTGGCCGGGCACCCAGTTCCCCGTCTGCGGGTCCTGCACCGCACGGGTGGGTGGCCGCAGCGCCGTCATCAGCTCCAGCCCGGACACGGCCGTAGAACCACGCGGCGTGATGACCCGCTGCGCATACACGCCCAGGACGCGGGCGATGTCGGCCGGTTCCATCTCCGCAACGCCGGGCCAGGACCGCTCATCCAGGGCGTCCCAGGACAGGATCGCCAGCTGCACGCACTGCCGCTCGCGCCCCTGGACCTTGCGGTAGATCCTTGCCCACGGGCCGAACCCGCGCTGGGTGAGCCGCCACTTCGCTTTCACCACCTGCTTGACCACCGGATGATCCTCCGGCAGCCGAAGGGAGCGGCGCTGCTCATGGCCCTCCAGGCGCTCGGGCAGTCCGAGCTTCACGGCGGCCTCGGCGGTGAGCACGATCAGCGGGTCGCTGTCCTTGCCGTTGCGGTGCAGACGCGGCGCACCGAGCCCGGACTCCCGCAGCGTCCACTCCACCAGCTCCACCACACTTGTCGCCGGGCAGTCGAGCACGATCCCGCCGACGCCGTACGCGGCCCCGTCACCGTCCAGCACGGCGAGCGGACCGTGCGGGAACCGCGGATCGGCTGCGGGCTGCGCCGCCTTCTTCGGGGCCGGTCGCCGCGATGCCGCGGCGGGCCGGGGGGTGGCGGGGCGCGCCGGCACCGCAGCTGGAACGGCGGGAGCCTGCGGAGTGTCTGCCGTCTCCACTCCGGACGCGGCCGGTTCAGCGGGTGCCGCCGGCGCCGTCGCGACAACCGAGACCGCAGGGGCTGCGCCGGGGGCGGGGTACTTCGCCGCCCACCCGTTGAGCAGCCGCTGGTAGGCGTCCAGGCGCGGCGACTTCGGCTCGCTTCGGCCGTTCTCCCAGTTCTTCACCGACTGGGTCGTCGTCTTCAACGCGGTGGCCAGACGGGCCTGGGTGATTCCGGCGGCCTCACGCAGCCGGGCACGCTCCGCCGGCGGCGGCAGGTGCGGCTCCTCGTTCAGCAGAGCGTCGACGGACGCGAACAGCTCTTCTTCAGATGCCATTGCCTGCACCTTCACGTCAGGACCCGTATTGCTTAACCACAAACTTATCCCATTCCTTACCCCAAGGACCCATTTCAGCCCCAGCGCGTCCCGCGCGGTGAAGGTGGTCCACGGTGCGCTTCGCGCGGTGTGCTTACGGTCGCCGGGGGAGGGGAAGCGTGATCTCCATGACGAGCGTGATGCAGCACTACGGCCTGCTGTGGACCGACCCGGACGGCACCCCGCAGGCGTCGGCCGGCGGGTACGACAAACGGTCGGCGAAGCGTCGCCGCACCGAGCTCAAGGCCGTGGGCTGTACCCGTGTCGAGATCGTGCCGGTCAGGCCGGGTGAGGTTCCCGAGCCGGTTTCCTGAGCAAAGCGGCACGAGGTAGAGCACACCAGCCGCCCGTTCAGCAGCACCTGAAGGCCCCGTGCAGCGCGCCGCCCAGCCACTGACCCGCCCCTTCAGCCGAACAGGCCGAGGTCCGTGAGCAGCTGGCGGCGTGCATCGAGCAGCGAGTCTCGCCTGCTGCGCATGTTGCTGCGCCACACGCCGAGTCGGACTTCGGTGCCGTCCTCGAGCTGCTCTACGTGCCCCCGCGGGACGGTCACGTGCCCTTCCCGGGTCTTGTACTGCGCCAGAGCCGCAATGCCCTTCTCGAAGGCGCTCAAGGCCGTCTGGGGCGCCGTGGCGGGCGCCTTGGACTCTGGGGCCGGAGGTGTGATGCCGAGTTGTTCCAGGCGTTCGCGCTGCCCGTCGTGAAGGGCCTGCCAGACCTCGGGCTTGCGCTGCCGGGCGAGCCATTTCCCGATGTCCATGCCGTGGACCGTGAACCCGGGCAGCACCTCGGTCTCACCAGCCTGTCCGTGTTCATCGGCCAGGAGCTCGCGTAGTGCGGCGTAGTGGCGTTGCCAGTCGGCCGACCATGGCGGGTTCCAGTCCTTGTCCACGGCTTCCAGCGCGGTCTTCCACTCCGGGTGCCCGTCCAGTGCACCGGGTCGCCGCAAATTCGCGAGCCACATCCCCAACGGCCTGTCCAGCATCGCTGCCGACCTGGGAGCGCACAGTGTCCAGTGCTGCTCGTAGTAGGCCTTGGCGGCTTCGAGGTTTTCCTGGAACCGCTCGTCCGTCACCGACCACACCATGCCGAGCTGCTCGAGTCGGCGGGCACGCAGCCCGCTCATCTCCCCAGCCGCGTAGGCACGCCGTTGTTCCGCGACCCATTGCCCAAGGGGTGTCGCGCCTTCGCGGTGTCCGTAGGGCACGCGGGCGTTCCCGACCCGTTCGACGTATGTCTTCAGCTTCGCCCAGCCGCGGGCCCAGTCCTGGCGTTCGGTGTCGATGACGTTGAAGGAGACCCAGTCGGCGACCATCACCGGGTCGCGCGGGGCGGCAAAACGGAGCAGGAGACGGGATTCGGCTTCGCCTTCCTCGGGCGCAGAGCCGATGTTCACGGACGGCTGCGCGACGTCTTTCTGAGGCTCCTGGGGAATCGCGAGCAGTTCGACGGCTTCTTCATCGTGGGCCCGCAGTCCTTCCAGGACTTTCACCAGGGGCCGGTAGGAACCGGAGGTGAACATATCCTCTGGCTGCTCTCCCGGCTGTAGGAAGACGGGCACGATCAGGGAGGCGAGCTTGCCCTGTCCGGGCTTCTGTCGGAGTGCCCGGCCGATGGCCTGGACGATGTCGTGCGGCGCTCCCTTGGGGTCAAGTAGGGCAACCGAATCCACGCTTCGAATATCGACACCCTCTCCCAGAACGCGGCAGTTCGAGAGCACGGCCCGCTGCGCCGTAGCCCCGAACGAGCCGAGGACCTCCCGCCGGCGTTCGGGGACGTGCTCGCCGCACAGCCAGTTCGCCCAGATCCGCTTCGGGTAGGTCTCGGGCTGGTCGGCGTGCAGTTTGGCTGCGACGCGCTCCAGTCCTTCCGCGTAGGCCTGTGCCTCGATGGTGCGGTGGTGGAAGGTGATGCACGTCGACAGGTCGTGCTGCGCCATGGTGTGCAGCAACGCGGCCTGCAGGGCTCCGAGCCGCTGCCCGCGCACTTCCTCGCTGCGCCGCTCCTCGCCCATCAGCTTCTCCGGGGTGACGACGGGGTCCTTCAGCTCCAGGACGATGATCTGGTACCGCGCCAACAGGCCCCGGGAGACGGCAGAGGCGAGCGAGAGCTTGTAGAGGACGGGCCCGAAGACCTTCTCGTCGTCCATGGAGGCCGCCATTTCCCGCGGCAGTGGATCCCGCACCCCTTCGGCGACTTCCCGGTTGAGCCGCTCCTCCCAGATTCGCGGTGTGGCCGTCAGGTACAGCCGCCGGGAGGCCGGGATGACGGTCTGGTCGTGGATGTCCGCCCACGCCTTACCCATCGAGCCACTTGTCCGGTGGGCCTCATCAACTACCGCGAGGTCTACCGGGTCCAACTTCTGGCCGTAGACACCCTCGAACGCCTCCGCCAGAACACCCAGGCTGGCGTACGTCGCGTAGATGGTGACCGGCCCCTGCCCGTGCCACAGCGCCAACTGGATCGGGTTCGTCGTAGAGCGCACCCTCAACGACCACAACTCCGGATCGTCCTGAAGCGAACACACCGCCACCGCCGGCCCCTTGTGCCCAGCCTCGTGCCACGCCCTCACCGTCTGCGCCAGCAGGTCCAGCGTCGGCACCAACACGAGCACACGCCCCCGGGGCACAAGCCGCCTCGCCGACGCCGCAGCCATAATCGTCTTCCCCGTGCCACACGCCGCGTGCACCTGCCCGCGAAGACCATTCCAGGGAATACCGCCCGGCGGAACATCAAGACCCCGCACAATGGCGGAAACGGCCTCGATCTGGTGATCACGCAGCTTCACGGCCATGCCCCGTGTTCTCCTTTTTCGCGGAATGCAGCGCGTAATAACAAATAGAATTCAGGCGCAAGGTGCGCGGCGGTAGGGGTGTAGCATCTGATCCCAGACTCTACACAGTCACGACTCGTGATGCATCAACCTGTACGCCAACTTCACACCCGAGGATGGCACAGGGGCTCGACCTCACCCAGGAACAGTCGACTGCCCTCTATGCTGACAGGGCGATAGGTGAACATGCCGGGACAGGTACGGTGGGGGAGGGGTTCAGGGTGGAGCGCAGCGGAACCCGTCACTACAGCGAGGCCGGCACCTCGCCAGACCGACGGCCTGTCACATCCGCTGCAGAGGTGGTGGCTGAAAATCCCAAGCCCTACACAGACCCGAGCGTGATGCACCCACCCCTTACCGCCAGCCCCAGGAATCCCGCTTGCGGGATTCCATCAATTCGCGCTTGCGCGAATTGAAACGCACTCAGAATTCCGCTTGCGGAATTCGATTCCCCCGCTTGCGGGGGAATCTGGCGGAGCGTCAGCGGAGCCGCTACCTATGCAGCGCGCCAGCGCTGCATATCCCGCGGAGCGGGATATGCAGCATAGCCGGTCTGCCGGAAGACGGCGACGTCCGCTCGCGCGGTACCGCTCTGGAGCACCTGGTGGACGCGGCCCA
>NZ_JBEXQX010000035.1:0-36623 GCF_040612795.1 Streptomyces sp. NPDC006335 | reverse complement strand
CGCGGGAAGAACTCGTACCACGAGCCGAACAGCGCCCGCTCCCGCTCCACCAGCAGCGGCAACGACTCCGACGCCGTGATCAACTCCCGCAGCGGATGGCGGGCGAGCACCGCGTCCACATCCGGAGTCAGTGCTGCCGCCAGACGGGTGGCGACCGGCAGGGAGTCGTCCGCGAGCGTCTTCGCCGCGGCCAGGAGCACCGCGTGCTGCGGTCCCTCCGGGACGCCCGCCGCCGCACGCGTGTAGAGCTCGGCGCCCTCCTCCAGGACCAGCCCGGTGTCGAGACCGGCGGGCACCTTTATGCGGGCGACGCGACGCCAGGTGCCGACCGGATCGCTCCAGGCCTCGACGCGGTACGTCCAACGGCCCTCGACGTCCGGGGTGACCTCCGCACCCCAGCGATCGCTGCCGGGGGACAGCTCCCGCATCGGCGTCCACGGGCCGTGCCGCCCCTCCGGGTCGGTCAGGACGACATTCGCGGCGACCGCGTCATGGCCCTCGCGGAACACCGTCGCGGTGACCTCGAACGTCTCTCCCACGACCGCCTTCGCCGGGCGCCTGCCGTGATCGACGGCAGGGCGGACGTCCCGTACCGGGATGCGGCCGATGACCGGGGTGGAACTCATGTGCTCGCCTCCGCCGTGCTCGAGGCCGGGCGCTGACTGCGCCCGGCCGGGGGTCGAAGCTGCGCCGGAAGGGTGCTACCTCCCCGCGGGGGAAACCTCCGCCGACCTCGGCGGACCACGTCGCGCGACGGCACCCGCCCGGGGGAGGTCGCTCTGCTCCTGGAGGTAGGCCACCACGCTGCTGCTCAGATAGCGCTCGGCGGCCTCGGCCGCCTCACGCGCGCAGCGCTTGCCCATCAGCACGCACAGCGTGTAGCCCGAGTCCTCGAAGGTGGCCCGGACGTCGCGGTCGGCGGGGGAGGCGAGCATGACGCGCTCCCAGGCGCGATAGCGCCGCAGTTGCCGGGCGACTTCGGCTTTGGCCGGTAGCAGCATGGCGCCGTTCACCTTTCGGACTCGGGAAGATCCAGGGCGCGGAAGGGTCCGGGCTCGGGAAGATCCAGGGCTCAAGAAGATCCGGGATTCAAGAGATCTTCACTCATGGTGCACGCGCTATGACCCAACGTCTTGTTGGCTCTTCAACTACCTCAGTGGTCGCTCGTGTTGCACGAATGGCGTACTGCTCCCACTCTGGAGTGACTCTGAAGCGATCAGCGCTCACGCTCCGTGTTTCGGGGCCCGGCCCCGCGGGGGCCGGGAGGAGCGGGAGCTTCGCCGGTGAGTGAGGAGCGAGCGACGATGAAGACCGCAGTGCCCTGCTACTACCACCTCGACGTGGAGGTCAGCCCGGAACGGGTCGGGCAGGTCAGGCGCATCCTGGCCGCCCACCTACGGCTCTGGGACCTGGAGACCCTGGTCGAGCCCGTCTGCCGCGGTGCCGAACTGCTGCTCAAGGCCATCGACGAGCA
Source organism: Streptomyces sp. NPDC006335 (assembly GCF_040612795.1). Lineage (NCBI taxonomy): Bacteria > Bacillati > Actinomycetota > Actinomycetes > Kitasatosporales > Streptomycetaceae > Streptomyces > Streptomyces sp. NPDC006335. The sequence goes on along the minus strand of NZ_JBEXQX010000035.1, from coordinate 35,149 downwards.
CGCGACGGACAAGAACACCTCCATCGAGCTGTGGTGGAACGGCCAGCACCTCATCACCGCCGTCGCCGAGAACGACTGCGACCTGCGCCCGGACCTGGATCTGCGCGCCTGCCTCGAGCGGATCGCCGCCATGAGCGACGGCTGGGGCTGCTGCGCCACCGACACCGGCAGCAAGGTCATCTGGTTCTCGCAGCGGGCCCGCGCCGGCGAGCGCGTCCCGCTCGTGCCGACGGCCCCCGCCCCGAGCCTGCGGGAGGTGCTCCAGGTGCCGCGCGAGATGCCCGTCGCGGCCCTGGCCGCCGCCGTCGACGGCGGGTGCTGAGCATGCCGTCGTCCAGGAAGAAACCGGACAAGAACGGGAAGCGGGTGCCGGCCTGGAGCGGGCACCCCTACCCGCTGGGCGCCTCGTTCGACGGAGAAGGCACCAACTTCGCCCTGTTCAGCGAGGTCGCCGAACGTGTCGAACTCGTGCTGGTCGACGAGCGGGGCGCCCACACCGGCGTCCCGCTGACCGAGGTCGACGGCTTCGTGTGGCACGGCTTCGTGCCGGGCGTCGGACCGGGCCAGCGTTACGGCTATCGGGTCCACGGACCCTGGCAGCCCTCGTTCGGCCACCGGTGCGATCCGTCGAAGCTGCTCCTCGACCCGTACGCCAAGGCGGTGGACGGGCAGGTGGACAGCCACCCCTCGCTGCACACCCCCGAGGCCGACAGCGCCGGGCACACCATGCTCGGCGTGGTCACCGACCCGGCCTTCGACTGGGGCGACGACCGGCCGCCCCGGCGGCCCTACGCCGACAGCGTGATCTACGAGGCCCACGTCCGCGGGCTCTCCCGCACCCACCCGGACGTCCCGCCGGAACTGCGCGGCACCTACGCCGGTCTTGCGCACCCCGCGGTGATCGACCACCTGACCTCGCTCGGCGTGACCGCCGTCGAGCTGATGCCGGTGCACCAGTTCGTGCAGGACGGGGTGCTCCAGGACCGGGGCCTGGCCAACTACTGGGGCTACAACACGATCGGCTTCTTCGCGCCCCACAACGCCTACGCCGCCCACGGCACCCGCGGCCAGCAGGTCACCGAGTTCAAGGCGATGGTGAAGGCGCTGCACGCGGCTGGCCTGGAGGTCATCCTCGACGTCGTCTACAACCACACCGCCGAGGGCAACGAGAAGGGGCCCACGCTCTCCTTCCGGGGCATCGACAACGCCTCGTACTACCGGCTGGTGGACGGCGACTGGGAGCACTACTACGACACCACCGGCACCGGGAACAGCCTGCTGATGCGGCACCCCTACGTGCTCCAGCTGATCATGGACTCGCTCAGGTACTGGGTCACCGAGATGCACGTCGACGGCTTCCGCTTCGACCTCGCGGCCACCCTGGCCCGGCAGTTCCACGAGGTGGACCGGCTCTCCGCGTTCTTCGACCTGATCCAGCAGGACCCGGTCATCAGCCGCGTCAAGCTGATCGCCGAGCCGTGGGACGTGGGGGAGGGCGGCTACCAGGTCGGCAACTTCCCCCCGCTGTGGTCGGAGTGGAACGGCAAGTACCGGGACGCCGTACGGGACTTCTGGCGGGGCGAGCCCCACACGCTCGGGGAGTTCGCCTCCCGGTTGACCGGCTCCTCCGACCTGTACCAGCACAGCCGGCGGCGACCGCGTGCCAGCGTCAACTTCGTGACCGCGCACGACGGTTTCACCCTGCGCGACCTCGTCTCGTACAACGACAAGCACAACGAGGCCAACGGCGAGGACGGTCAGGACGGCGAGAGCACCAACCGGTCCTGGAACTGCGGGGCCGAGGGGGAGACCGACGACCCGGCGATCCTGGAGCTGCGGGCTCGCCAGCAGCGCAACTTCCTCGCCACCCTGCTGCTCTCGCAGGGCATTCCGATGCTCTGCCACGGCGACGAACTCGGCCGCACGCAGCGGGGCAACAACAACGCCTACTGCCAGGACAACGAGATCTCCTGGATCGACTGGGAGCTGACCGAGGAGCAGCGCGAACTCGCCGACTTCACGCGGTACGTGATCGGTCTGCGCGCGGCACATCCCGTCCTGCGCAGGCGCCGGTTCTTCCGGGGCGAGACCGTGACGCACGCCGGGCAGCCGCTGCCCGACCTGGTCTGGCTGCTGCCGGACGCCCGCGAGATGGCCGAGGAGGACTGGCAGCGCTCCGACGCGCACGCCGTCGGTGTCTTCCTCAACGGCGACGCCATCGCAGAACCGGACGCCCGTGGCAACCGGGTCGTCGACGACTCGTTCCTGCTCCTTCTGAACGGCCACTGGGAGCCCGTCGACTTCCGCCTCCCGGACCCGGCCTACGGCGAACGCTGGACGACCGTGCTCGACACGGCCGAGCCCCAGGGTGCCGACGAGGCGGAACACAAGGCCGGCACGGCGATGACGGTCGAGGCGCGAAGCCTGGTGCTCCTGTCGAGACCGTCACGCGCGGGCGCGTGAAGGGTTGAGCCCGTTTTCCGGGGCCCTCGTCTTGCGCTTGCGCGACGCGGGGGCCCTGTGTCGGGCGGTCGTCGGGACGCAACGGGAGCAGACGCGCGTCCGTCGTGGTGGTGCGGAGGGTGAGGGCCGTCGCGCGCGGGCGGGTGAAGGACGAGGGTGAGGGGCCTCGCTTGTGCGCCCGTGGCGCCGGGGCCCTGTGTCTTGTCTGGTGCGTTGAGGCCCAACGGGAGCAGGCGCGCGCCCTGGAGCCGTCGTCGAGCCCGTCGCGCGCGGTCGTGCGAAGAGCAGCGGTCCGGGCTGTCGTCCTGAGCGTCTGCGGCGCGCGGCCCCTGGACGTCGCGTGTCATCGAGGCGGCACGGCAAGCGGGCCCCGGCGCGCGGCGGGCGAGGAGCGTCGTCCGGGGGCCTGGCTTTGGGCGCCGGGGGTGCAGCGGGCTGTTTGCTCGGCGGGCCTGTGTCCTCAGTGGGTGTGGCGCGGCGGCGCCGTGGGCCAGTCGTGCGGGGGCCTCGCTGTGAGCGCTCGGGGCGCAGCGGGGCCGTTGGCTCGGCGGCGGCCCCTCGTCCTCAGCGCGCGCGGCGTGAGGTCACCGTGAACTGGGCGCCGTCGGGGTCGCGCAGCACGGCCTCGTCGGTGTCGTGCGAGAGCACGCTGCCGCCGTGGACCTCCGCCGCCTTGGCACAGGCCGCCACGTCCGCGACCGCGAAGTGGACCTGCCAGTGCGGCCGGATCGCGGGATCGGGGGCCGAGCCCAGCGCCCCCGACTCGATGCGCGCCACCACGTCGCCCCCGCTGCGCAGCACCACCTCGTCACCTTCGTAACGGACCTCGCAGCAGTCGGGGCGCTCCGTCGCCCAGTCGAGGACCTCGCCGTAGAAGATGGCGGCGTCGAACGCGTCGCGGGTGTGGAGCCGGACGAAGGCGGGCTGGGCCCGCCGCCACCCCTCCCAGTTGGCGATGAGGTCGCCCTCCCAGACACCGAAGGTCGCTCCGTCGCGGTCGGAGAGCAGCGCCGCCCGGCCGGGCGGGAAGGACAGCGGGCCGACCGCCAGCGTGCCGCCGCGTTCCTGTACGCGGGCCGCCGCCTCGTCCGCGCTGGGCACCGCGAAGTACGGCGTCCAGGCCACCGCCATCTGCCACATCGACGCCACCGCCGCGATCCCGGCGACCGGCGTGCCGTTCGCCAGCGCGACCCGGAAGCGCTCGCCGAGCTTCGCGGGCTTCCACTCCCATCCGAGGACGGCCCCGTAGAAGTCCTCCGTGGTCTGCTGGTCGCGGCTGGTCAGGCTCACCCAGCAGGGGGCGCCGAAGACATGGTGGGTGGAGACGACGTCCGCGGTCGCGGTGGGATGTCTCGGATCGTGGTTCATGGCAGTCGCGTCCTGCTCTCGTCGGCCGGCGGCCACCGGGCGGTCTTCCACCAGTGTCCGTCCGGAACCGCCCCGGGCGCCTGCCGAGTACCCCGGGGGCGCCGCCGAAACGGTGGCCCGTTCGCCTCCGCCCGGTGGCGCGGACCCCTCCGAGTGACAGGATGGAGGCGTGCCAGTCGTACCGAACGAACCCGCCGACGAGTCGGACCGGATCTTCGCCCTCCAGGAGGAGATCGGCCAGCTCAAGGAAGCGGTCGCCTCCCACGCGGTCGTGGACCAGGCCATCGGCATGGTCGTCGCGCTCGGCAGGATCACCCCGGACGAGGGCTGGGAGGTACTGAAGGACGTCTCCCAGCACACCAACATCAAGCTGCGCAACGTCGCGGAACTCATCCTCATCTGGGGACGGTCCGGCGAGATCCCCAGGGAGATCCGCGTGGAGCTGGAGGAGGCTCTGGACCGGTACGGTCCGACGCAGATCCCGGGTTCGTCGCCCGAGTGATCCAATCCCGCCCCAGTGACCCAGGGGCTCAGCCGTCGTCGGCCAGGACCTCCTCGCGAAGGTGCGCGAAGCACGTGCTGAGCAGCCGGGACACGTGCATCTGCGAGATACCGAGCTCCTCGGCTATGCAGCTCTGGGTCATGCCCCGGAAGAAGCGCAGGTACAGGATGGTCCGCTCGCGCTCAGGCAGGGCCTTGAGCCGGGGGCCGACGGCCACCCGGTCGACGACCACGTCGTAGCCGGGGTCGGGGCCGCCGAGGGCGTCGCCCAGGGCGTACCCGTCGGTGCCGGGCATCTCCGCCTCCAGCGACAGCGCCGAGAAGCACTCCAGCGCCTCCGCACCGGTGCGCACCTCGTCCTCGGTCAGGTGCGCCCGCTCGGCGATCTCGGCGACGGTGGGCGCCCGGCCGGGGGTCTGCGCCAGCTCCTTCGCGGCCTGCCGGACCCGGTTGCGCAGGTCCTGCACCCGGCGCGGCACGTGCAGCGTCCACATGTGGTCGCGGAAGTGCCGCTTGATCTCGCCGGTCACGGTCGGCACCGCGTACGCCTCGAAGGCGCTGCCGCGTGCCGGGTCGTAGTGGTCGACGGCCTTGACGAGCCCGAGGGCGGCCACCTGGTAGAGGTCTTCGAGGGACTCCCCGCGACCCCGGAAGCGGACGGCGATCCGCTCGGCCATGGGCAGCCACAGTTCCACGAGCTCGTCCCGCAGGGCCTTGCGCTGCGGCCCCTCGGGCAGCTGTGCCAGGCGCTCGAACGCCGCGTTGGTGTCGGGGGCGTCGTCGTGGGGATGCGGCTTCGTTCTGGTGGCGACGGACATGCCGCGCACCTCCCTCAGCGGGTGCTGGATGGACAGACACGTGGGAGGCGCGCACTCGGACCCTGGAGAGACTGAGAAGACATCCGGGGCCCGCTCGTCGGGGCTCCCACGGACGTGCCTCCTGTCCGAAGCACTGTCTGACTGATTCCCGCTCCCGGGTGAAACAAAACAAAAAACGCAGATCGTGACATATGTGCTTGACCAGCGCTTGGGCGAGATTACCTCTGACTCAGAGGTAATCTCCTGGGTGTGGACGAAGAGACCTTCCCCGAAGAGCTGGCCGACGCGCTCGTCGGCGTCCAGCGACTGCTCAGGCGCAGACTGCGCGCCGGACTGACCGTGCCACGGCTGCGCGGCGCCGAGGTCGAACTGCTGCGCCTGGTCGAGTCACGGCCCGGCATCCGGGTCTCCGACGCGGCCAAGGAGCTCTTCCTGGCGGGGAACTCCGTCTCGACCCTGGTCAACCAGTTGGTCAAGGAGGGCCACCTGGTCCGCGAGACCGACCCCGCCGACCGGCGCGCCGCCCGGCTGCTGCTCACCGACAAGGCCGAGGCGCGGCTCAGAGACTGGAAGCAGCGGCGGGTCGCGCTCGTGAGCCGGCACGTCACCCGGCTGGACGCGTCCGACCAGGAAGCCCTGCGCGCGGCGCTGCCCGCCCTGCGCGCGCTCGCCGCCGATCTGCACGAGGAGGCCGAGGACGCATGACATCCGAAGCTGTTTCCTGCACGGGGCTGGTCTACGCCTTCGGTGACACCAACGCCGTGGACGGGCTGGACCTGACCGTCGAGGAGGGCGAGGTCTTCGGACTGCTCGGCCCCAACGGCGCCGGCAAGACCACCGCCATCCGCTGCATCACCACCCTGCTGCCGGTCCCGGCCGGCATGGTCCACGTCTTCGGCCGCGACACCGCCGGCGACCCGATGGCCGTACGACGTCTGCTCGGGTACGTCCCGCAGCAGTTGTCCGCCGACGCGAACCTGACCGGCCGGGAGAACGTCACCCTGTTCGCCCGGGTCTTCGACGTGGCCCGCACGGAACGCGCCGAACGCGTCGCCCAGGCCCTGGCCGCCGTCGACCTCACCGACGCCGCCGACCGCCTCGCCGGCACCTACTCCGGCGGCATGGTCCGTCGGCTGGAGCTCGCCCAGGCCCTGGTCAGCGCGCCCCGGCTGCTGATCCTCGACGAGCCGACCATCGGCCTCGACCCGATCGCCCGCACCGGCGTGTGGGAGCACATCAACGCCGTACGCGAGGCGACCGGCATGACCGTCCTCGTGACCACCCACTACATGGACGAGGCCGACCAGTACTGCGACCGGGTCGGCCTCATGCACCGCGGCCGCGTCCGCGCCCTCGGCACCCCCGAAGAACTCAGGCGGGGACTGGCCGAGGAACGGGGCACCGACACGCTGCCGACCCTGGAGGACGTCTTCCGTGACGTCGCCGGCAGCGGACTCGAAGACGAAGGAGGGGATTTCCGCGATGTCCGAAGCACCCGCCGCACCGCGAACCGTGTCGGCTGACATCCATCTGTTGCTGAAGCCGCCGGAGCCCCGTGCGGGCTGGCGGCTGCTGCCCGCCCGGATCGTGGCGATGTGCGCCGTCGAGCTCCAGAAGCTCAGCCACGACCGCACCGAGCTCTACACCCGCGCCATCCAGCCCGCCCTGTGGCTGCTGATCTTCGGCCAGACCTTCACCCGCATCAAGGCGATCCCCACCGAGGGCATCCCCTACATCGACTACCTGGCGCCCGGCATCATCGCCCAGTCGGCGATGTTCATCGCGATCTTCTACGGCATCCAGATCATCTGGGAGCGGGACGCGGGCATCCTCAACAAACTCCTGGTCACCCCCACCCCACGCTCGGCACTGACCACCGGCAAGGCCTTCGCGGCCGGCGTGAAGTCGCTGATCCAGGCCGTCGTCGTCATCGTCATCGCCGCCCTGCTCGGGGTGTCCCTGACCTGGAACCCGCTCAAGCTCCTCGGCGTCGGCGCGATCGTGATCCTCGGCTCGGCGTTCTTCTCCTGCCTGTCGATGACCATCGCCGGCATCGTGCTCAGCAGGGACCGGCTGATGGGCATCGGGCAGGCCATCACCATGCCGCTCTTCTTCGGCTCCAACGCCCTGTACCCGCTGTCCGTCATGCCGGGCTGGCTCCAGACCGTCAGCAAGGTGAACCCGCTCAGCTACGAGGTCGACGCTCTGCGCGGGCTGCTCCTGGGCACGCCCGCCCATCTCGCGCTCGACTTCGGGGTGCTGGCCGTGGCCGCCGCATTCGGCATCACCGCGGCCTCCTCGCTCCTCGGCCGGCTGGCCCGTTGATCATGGGCGCGGAACGTGATGTGCGGCACGCCCGGGTAAGGGTTTTTCCGGCCGATCGGCGGATTCTTCCTGCGCACGGCTTGATCAGTGATCAAAGGGGGTGAATTCCCTGGCCACAGCGCATTCTGCTCATTTGACAGTGCATTGAGCACACAGATAGGAAGCAGCTCTCTGAGGTCGAAGAGGTGCACTGTGTACGAGCCCAACGTGGTCGGGGACTGGCAGGAGTACGACGAGCATGCCGGTCTGCGTGTCCGCGTCCACCGTCTGGAGGCGGCCGAGCCGCCGCGTGGACGCGACGACGCCGCCGAAGGGCTCACGTATTTCAGCGTCCGGGTGACCGTCGAGAACCGTGGCGACCGGCATCCGACGGTCCATCTCGAGGACGGTCAGATCGACGTGCGGATCGGCCCCGACGGCGAGAGCGCCTTCATCGACTGGCGCAACTCGCAGTTCATCGAGGGATTCGACGTCTACCCGCTGCGCCGCGCCACCGCCGTGCTGTTCGCGGCGGGACCGGAGGCGAGCCTCGGCCAGATCGACGTGCAGATCCAGCTGCGCGTCGACGACGAGTGGGCCGACCGCCGCCTGTGGGCGGGCGGCATCGGACTCGACGAGGGCACCGCGCACGTCGGCACCGGCCGCGAGGGCCTGGCCTGCCAGATCAGCAACTTCCTGCGGGACCAGGCCGAAGAGGGCACCGCCTGATCCCGCGCGGGCCTCAGTGCGGGATGCCGTCGATGATCTCGCGGGCCCCCTGACGCAGCAGCGCCACGGCGACCGAGGTGCCCAGCGTGGCCGGATCGAGTCGCCCCGCCCACTCGTGGGCGTTCAGCCGCGTCTTGCCGTCGGCGGTGAACACACAGGCCCGCAGGGACAGTTCGCCGCCGTGGTCCACGCGCGCGTACCCGGCGATCGGGCTGTTGCAGTGGCCCTGCAGGACGTGCAGGAACATCCGCTCGGCGGTCGCCTCCCGGAACGTGTCCGGGTCGCCCAGCGCGCTGACCGCGTCGATCAGCTCGGTGTCGCCCTCCCTGCACTGGAGCGCGAGGATGCCCGCGCCGATCGGCGGCATCATCGTCTCGGGGGAGAGGATCTCGCTGATCACGTCCTCGCGGCCGATGCGTTCCAGACCGGAGACCGCGAGCAGCAGCGCGTCCGCCTCGCCCGCTTCCAACTTGGCCAGCCGCCGGTTGGCGTTGCCACGGAAGGGCACGCACTCCAGGTGCGGGTGGGTGGCGGCCAGCTGGGCCACCCGCCGCACCGAGGAGGTGCCGATCCGGGTGCCCTCCGGGAGCTCGTCCAGGGTGAGGCCGCCCGGGTGGATCAGGGCATCACGGATGTCGTCCCGCTTGAGGAACGCCGCGAACGTGGTGCCCGCCGGGAGTGGCCGGTCGGCGGGCACGTCCTTCACGCAGTGCACCGCGAGATCGGCCTCGCCTGCCAGCAGCGCGGCGTCGACCTCCTTGGTGAACGCGCCCTTGCCCTCGACCTGGGACAGGTCGCCCATCCACTTGTCGCCGGTCGTCTTCACCGGCACGACCTCGGTGCGCACACCGGGGTACAGGGCTGTCAACTCGCTTCTGACACGCTCCACTTGGGCCAGCGCCATCGGCGAGTCACGGGAGACGATGCGGATCAGTTCCGGGAGGGACATGCGGGACACGATAGACCCTGCGGAGGTTCCATGTTTGACGCTCAGGGGCCAACGGGTAGGGAGTAGCGCACCTTTTGCCTGGCGCGGGCGCCCAACCGGTCGTAGAACCTCATCGCCCCGTCGTTCCAGGTCGGCGTCTGCCACTGCACCTCGTCGAGCCCCATTGCGCGGGCCTCGGCGGTCACCGCGTCCATGAGCAGCGCGCCGAGCCCCAGACCGCGGTGCCCCGGGAGCAGGAACAGGCAGTCCATGTGCAGGTACTCACGGCCCTCCCACGTGGAGAGTTCGGGCGCGCAGGTGGCGTAGCCGACGAGTTCGCCGTCCGGGAGCTCGGCCACCAGGCAGCGCAGGCGGGGTGCGGGAGTGTCGAAGAGGAGCGCGGCCAGCCGGGTGGGCAGGTCGGCCGGGGGTGGCGCGGCCCGCTCGTACTCGGCGTGCCGGGCGGCGAGTTCGGCGACCGCGGGGAGGTCGGCGCGCTCAGCGTGCCGGACCAGGGCAGCCTCGCTCACCGGACGTCGCCCGTGATGGTGTCCGCGCTCCAGGCCGCCAGACGGTCGGCGAGCGACCCGGTGCCGTCCAGGACGTGCCGGGAGTACGCCTCCCGCTCGTGCGCGAGTACGGCGGCCTCCCACACGCAGGGCGCGAGTCCCGCCCGGCCGGGCCGCAGCGCGTCGGGCTTGCCCACCGGGCCGGCGAAGATCGCCAGGTCGGCCATGTCACCCTCGATCCAGCTCTGGACCAGGACGTAGTCGCCGTCACCGCCCGCGTGCACGACCAGGACGGCGAGCCCCAGGGAGCCCCGCAGCGGGCCCAGTTCGAGATGGCGGGCGGCGATCCGCAGCCCGGCCTCGGCGTCCTGGGCGGACACCGTACGGCCGGGCGCCTCCAGCGCGTACACCTTCACCAGGTGACCGGCGGCCTCCCTGGCGCCCAACGGTCGGACGGGACGGGCGTGATGGGTGTCGGCGAGGGTGAGCAGGGCCTCGGCGTCGACGGCGGCGGGCAGTTCCTCGTGAAGATCCATCCGGTCATCATCGGCTGCCGGTCTCGGGCGCGTCCACCGCCGCCGGCGCGGTGACGGTTTCCGGCCACGTCAGCACGACGAGTGCCACCGCCGTGAGCAGTCCGCCGGCCAGGAAGGCGCCGCGTGTCCCGATCAGGGGAAGCAGCACCCCGCCGAGCAGGGCGCCGGCGGCGACGCCCACGTTGAACGCCGCCGAGTTGGCCGCGAGAGCCGTCTCGGTGCGTCCCGGGGCGACCCGTAGCACCTGGCTCTGCGTCGCCATGAACGCCGGTGCCACCGAGGCGCCCAACAGCATCAGCAGGACGACGGTGGCCACCTGGCTGCTCCCGGCCGCGCAGAGCCCGAGCAGGGCGACGGTCTGCCCCGCCACCGGCACGGTCAGCGTGGCACGCGGCCACCGGTCCAGCAGAGGTCCCGCCACGGTGACCCCGGCCAGCCCCGCCGCCCCGAACGCCATGAGCACGGCGCTCACCGCGTCCCGGCCGAACCCGCTCACCTCGTCCAGGAAGGCCACGACGTACGTGAACCCGGTGAACGCCCCCGTCACCGAGAGCGCGGTGGTGGCGAGCACGACCGCGAACCGGCGCCGGTCGGGGGCGGCCCCGTACGCCGCGTGACTCTCCCGCGGACGCGAGGTCGGCAGCAGGACGGCCACCGTGATCAGGGATACGACGGCGAGCGCGCCGAGCACCGCGAACGGCACCCGCCAGCCGCTGTGACCGCCCAGCCAGGTACCCGCCGGCACCCCGGCCACCGTGGCCAGAGAACCGCCGACCGACAGCAGCCCGATGATCCGGCCCCGCCGCTCGGGCGGGAACAGGCCGACCGCGACCGGCCCCATCACCGCCCAGAACAGCGCCTGCGCCAGCGCGGTCGCCACCCGGGCCGCCAGCAGCAGACCGTACGACACCGCAGTGAGCGCGGAGACCCAGCAGGCCGCCGCCAGCACCGTGAGCAGACCGGTCATCAGATACCGGCGCGGCACGGCACGGGTGACGTGCGCCAGCGGCAGCGAACCGACGGCCACCGTCAGGCCGTAGCCGGTGACCAGCGCGCCCACCGCGGTGAGCGAGACCCGCAGGTCGTCCGCCATCAGCGACAGCAGACCCACCGGGAGGTTCTCGGTGGTGTTGAAGGTGAACGCCGCCAGCATCAGGGCCGCGACGACGGCGGCCCTGCGCCACGGCGCGGGACGAACACTGCCCATCCAACTGCCTTCCGCGGGAGGGGAGAAGGGACGGCCAGCGTGCTGCGCCGACGCGCACGGCTCTACTCTTTCGGTCCAGGACGAATCACCGACCGCCACCCGGGGGCCGCCTTGCCGCTGACCCTGCGACTCGGGAACGACGACCTCAGACGGTGCCGGTTCGCGGTCTCCCCGCTGTGCCAGACCCACGAGGTGCTGCGCATGCTGCGCCGGTCCGCCCGGCACGGCTACCACCGGGCGTGGCTGCGCCGTGCCGCGCCGGCGGTGGCCGGGCTCGACCTGTCCCCGCTGTGGCTGTTCATCCCACCGGCCGGTGGCTACACCCCCGACTTCCTGGGGCCGCCGCCCCAGGAGCCGTACCCCCGCTTCGAGGACGAGCTGGCCCGCGTACGCGCCACCGACCCCGCGCTGGCCCGCACCGAGATGGCCCGCTCGCTCGCCTGCACCCCGGGGCTCGCCGAGTCACCGCGGGGCCGGGCCGCACTCGACGACCCGGCCGCTGCCGTGCGGTGTCTCGCCGACCTCACCGAGCAGGCCTGGCGGGCGCTGGTCGCCCCGGACTGGGCACGCCATCGGGCCGTGCTGGAGGCCGACATCGCGCACCGGTCCCGGCAGGTGGCGGACGCCGGCCTCGACGCGCTGTTCCCCGGTCTGCACCCGGAGGTCGACTGGACCGACGGAACCCTCACCCTCCCTGTCCGCGGCGACTTGAGGGACGCCCAACTCGCCGACGGGCGAGGTGTGTTGCTCATGCCGAGCGTGTTCGTCTGGCCGGACGTGGTGAGCGGCTTCGCCCGGCCCTGGCAGCCGACGGTCATCTATCCCGCGCGTGGCATGGGCGCCCTGCACGACGACGGGGTGCCGCGCCCGTCCCAGGCGCTCGCGCGGCTGCTGGGGCGGCAGCGGGCCGCGGTCCTGGCCGGGCTGGAGGACCCGGCCTCGACGACCGACCTGGCCCGTCGGCACGGCCTCGCCCCCTCGACGGTCTCCGCCCATCTGTCGGTCCTGCGCGAGGCGGGCCTGCTCGCCTCCCGCAGACAGGGCCACCGGGTGCTGTACGGGCGGACACCACTCGGCGACGAGCTGGTGGCCGGTGCCTGACCCCCGCGGCGGTGCGGGCCCGCTGCCTGAGGTGGCGGGCCCGGTCGGGCGGGGAGTCGCCGTGCTGGGCGTTCAGACGAGCGGCTCGCTGAGCTCGATCGAGCGCAGGACGGCCGCGAGGGCCTGCTCGTCGCCGATGTCCAGGGCCGTGTCGGTGAGCTTGATGACGTGTTCGTCGCCGTGGGCGAGGGCTCGTTCCAGAACCTCCTCGGGAGCCGGACGCGCGGGCGGGACGTAGGCGACCGGGGCCGCGGGCGCGTACATCGCCGTGACCGCCGCCGACGCCGTCCAGGCAGCGCGCAGGCTCGGCACCCACTGGTCGCGGGGGAGGGAGTCCAGGGTCCGCAGCACGGCGTTGGGGGCGGTGGCCGCGTGCACGAGCATGGTCGGCTCGCCGTGACCGTGGGTGGCGTAGCGGTGGGTCGCGGCGCGGACGAGCTCGGTGAGCCGCTCCTTCGCGGTGTCCGGGTCGGTCACGTCGTGCGCCCACACGGGCAGTCGGTGCACGGCGGCCAGGCGGTCCCGGAAACCCACGTGCCCCGGCTCGATGGTGGGTACGGCGTCCAGGGCGTCCGCGGCGGTCGTCGCGCCCGGCAGTTCCGCGAGCCCGGTCACCGGCTGGTGCCGTGCCGCCCAGTAGCCGAGCGCGTGCGCGAGTTCGGTGAGCCGGGGCGCGTTCTCCTGATCCTCCAGGGCGCGGACGGCGTGGCCGACCCGGATGACGGTGTGCGTGGCACCGCCGTACATGCCCGGCAGCAGACGCGGCCACCACTGGGCGAGGACGTCCTTCCAGGGGCGCTCGGCGAGCGCGCGGGAGTAGTGGTCGGTCCAGTCCGCGATCCGGCGCGGATCACCCAGTGCCGAGAGCCAGTTGTCGTCCGTGACGGGAGCGGTGCGGTCGGGGAAGTCCTCCAGCTTGTCCCGGTACAGATCCAGCCACTGGTGCACCGAGCGGGCCTGTCCGTGCGCGGCGAGCGTCTCGACCACCATGGGGGCGTGGTTGCTCAGCCACCCCTCCCGCTCCGGGCCGGCCGCGTGGACGCGGTCCAGGGCCTCTTCGAGGAACCCGCTCGTGTCGCTCGTATCGGTCGTGTCCATGAACAGGACGTTATGCGGGGGGCGGGGCGACGGGATCGGGCGCGGGGCGGAACCCGCGGGCGCGGGGGACCTAGGTCCCGCGCCCGATCGTGTCACCGGATCAGGCGTTGGGGTCGAAGGAGATCCCCGACGGCTTCGCGGACGACAGGTGCGCGGCGAAGTTGGCGTCCTTGAGGCCGAAGTTGGCGCTGCCGAAGTCGTACGCGCTCAGCTTGTCGCGCAGCCCCGACGGGTAGCCGTTCCAGCCGACCAGCGGCGGGTACTGCCAGGTGCCCTTGGCGTTCTCCGGCGGCTCGTCATTGGAGTTGGCCAGCCGGAAGCAGTGCGTGCTGATGCCGTCCTTGTGGTAGACGATCTTCGCGTGCGTACCGCTGAAGCGGACGCCGGAGGCCGCGCTGACCGTGAACGAGCCGTGGTTGGACGTCGACACGTACTGCACCGTGCCGTTCTGCACCCAGACCACGACGTGCTCCCAGTCGTGCCGGTGCCCGCCGATGCTGCTGTTCGCGACGGCCTGGTCCTTCTCGAAGTACAGGCCGTACATATAGGCGCACCAGCCGTTGTTGCACTTGGAGCGCGAGTACGTGTTGGTGTTGTCCAGGTCCGAGGCGTCATGGCATTCGCCGCTGAGCGAACCCGTCGGCTTCAGACCCCCGTTGATCGTGCCGTCGGGGCCGATGGCGGGCGTCGGGTAGCAGCCGTCGGTGTCGTAGTCGAAGGCCGGCTGGTAGGTGAACTCGGCGCTCTCGGCGTTGGCGGGCAGCGCCTTGGGCGGGGCGGCGAACGCGGCGGAGGGGAAGGCGAGCACGAGCGCGGCGGCGCCGGCCAGGCCGGTGAACCATCTCGTGCGGTGCTTCTTGAACGACGGTGACGCCACTGCGTCCTCCTCGTGGTCCGTGCGCAGCCCAACGGCTGTGGGGTTACTGGGGAGTTCAGCTTCCCGGCTTTTCATGTCCGCGCCAAGAGGTCGAAGGCGTCGTTCCGGTTACGGGCCGCCCAATTCTCGGATCATGACGGTGTGTCAGGGAGGTGTGTGTCAGGGAGGTCGGCCGAGGAGTCCTCCGGCGCGAGGTCCGGTCGCAGTCGCAGCCAGGACGGTTGACGCAGCAGCCCCGCCCGGGTGCGGGTGCTGTAGCGGACCTCGCCGACCAGCCGCGGCAGCACCCAGCGCGCGCCCGGGACGCGCGGCACGGGATCGAAGGGGCACATGTCCGTCGCCGCGGCGGCCAACAGCGAGGCGAGCTCCGTCCGTTCGGTCTCGCTCCAGCCGGTGCCCACGCTGCCGACGTATCGCAGCCGCCCTTCGCTCCGCTGGCCGACGAGCACCGCGCCCGGCAGACCCGTGAGTCGGCCCTTGCCGGGCAGCCAGCCGCCCACGAGGACGTCCTCGCTGAGCATGTTGCGGATCTTGATCCAGGCGCGGGAGCGCACTCCGGGTTCGTACACCGAGTCGAGCCGCTTGCAGACCAGGCCTTCCAGGCCGTGCTCGCGGGTCGCCCGCAGGGCCTGTTCGCCGTGGCCGACCAGGGCGGCGGGTGTGGACCAGTGCGGCCCGGCGAGCCCCAGTTCGTCCAGTCGCGCCCGGCGGCGCGCGTAGGGGAGGGCGAGGAGTGAACGCCGCCCCAGGTGCATCAGGTCGAACAGCACGAGATGGACGGGCGCTTCGGCCGCTCGGCGTGCGGCTCTGCCGGGGGCGTGGGCCAACTGCATGCGCGGTTGCAGCAACTGGAAGTCCGCGCGGCCCTGTTCGTCCAGCGCCAGGATCTCCCCGTCGAGCACCGCGGGTGTGGCGCCGAGCGCGGTGCCCAGTGACCGCAGTTCGGGATAGGCGCCGGTGATCTCCTCCCCGGACCGGGCGCGCAGCACCATCTCGCCGTTCCCGGCGAGGTAGACGACCACCCGCTGGCCGTCCTGCTTGGTCTCGTAGGCCCAGCGCGCGTCCTGCGAGGCGGGCGGCAGGGTGCCGGGGGTGGCGAGCATGGGCGGGATCAGGGGGAGGGTCACGGGTGAGTTGTCGACGCGAGCACCGGCCGCCACGCGCCCCGCGCACCGGTTTCCCCTGAACGGGCGCCGTCCGGAGGTCTTCTCAGCCCTCCTGGTACAGGTTCACGATGTTGCCGTCCGGGTCCCGCAGCCACACCGACCGGCGGCCCCACGGCTGGGTGGTCGGCGGTTTCAGGATCTCGATCCCCTGGGCCGCCAGTCGTTCGTGGCGTGCGTCCACGTCGGTGACCCGGAACTCCAGGGTGAAGTTGCCGCTCGCGGCGGTGGCCGTCGATCCGGGCACCATCGACTCCATGCCCTCGGTGGAGAAGAAGGACAGGACGGCGCCGGGGACCGTCACCCGGGCGAACGGCGCCTCGCCCTCCACTTCGGCTTCGAGGACCCTCGCGTAGAAGGCGGCGAGTGCCGGGACGTCGTCGGTGATCAGGGAGGTGCCGGTGAAGTGGGGCCGCATCCGGGCATCGTAGGCGGGGGATCGGGGATCGGGGATCGGGGACGGGGGGGGGCTGAGGTCTGTGGTCGGACAGCCCGGCCGGGGAGCGGGGGCGGCGTGTTCGCGGTCAGATGATGCCGCCGTTGGCCCGCAGCACTTGGCCGTTGACCCAGTGGCCCGCCGGGCTCACCAGGAACGACACGACGTGGGCGATGTCCTTCGGCGTCCCGAGCCGCTCCAGCGGGGGCTGTGCCGCGAGGCGGGCGACGGTCTCCTCGTCCTTGCCGTCGAGGAAGAGGTCGGTGGCCGTCGGGCCGGGGGCAACGGCGTTGGCGGTGACGTCACGGCCGCGGAGCTCACGGGCGAGGATCAGGGTCACGGCCTCGACCGCGCCCTTGCTGGCGGCGTAGGCGCCGTACCCGGGGAAGGCGAGCCCGACGACCGAGCTGGAGAGGTTGACGAGCGCGCCGCCCGGGCGCAGTCGGCGCGCGGCCTGCTGGTCGACGACGAAGGTGCCGCGGATGTTGGTGCGGTACAGGGCGTCGAGCTCGGCGAGGTCGAGCTCCGCGATGGGGGAGAGCGGCATCCGGCCCGCGGAGTGGACCACCGCGTCGACACCGCCGTACGTGGCCTCCGCCAGGTCGAACAGGGCGGCGACCTCGGTCTCCTCGGCGACGTCCGCGCGGGCGGACAAGGCGGTACCGCCCGCCTCCTCGATGGCCCGCACGGCCTCGTCGGCGGCGACCTTGTTGCCCGCGTACCCGACGACGACCGCGAACCCGTCGTCGGCGAGCTGCTCGGCGATCTGCCGTCCGATCCCGCGCGATCCGCCGGTCACGATCGCGACACGCTGTTCCGTCCGGGGCTGAGTGGTCATGACTGCATCCTCTGTTAGCGCTGATACGGCCTACTCGTATCGACGATAACACGGATCCGTAGCGGTGGTAACTATCGCCTCGTATCGACGCTACGAATGTCGTACGGTGGGGGCATGGATGCGAGGGAAAAGATCCTGGAAGCGGCCGCCGAGCTGCTGGCCGGTGCGTCGGCCGCCGATGTCTCCACGCGCGCGGTGTGCGAGAAGGCCGGGGTGGGCGCGCCGATGCTCTACCGGCTCTTCGGCGACAAGGCCGGTCTGCTGGCCGCCGTGGTCGACCGGGGGTTCGAGCAGTACCTCGCGTCCAAGCGGGCGGCCCGGCCGAGCGCGGACCCGGTCGAGGACCTGAAGAGCGGCTGGGACAACCACATGCGCTTCGCGTTGGAGCACCCCAGCCACTACCGCCTGATGTACTCGCCCGAACTGACCGTGCCGCCGGCCGCGGCCCAGGAGGCGCACGACCTGCTGCACGCCATTCTCGAACGCTGTGCGGCCCAGGGGCGGCTGACGGTACCGCCCGCGCTCGCCACCCAGATGATCATGTCCGCAAACGTCGGAGCGGCCCTGTCCATGCTGACCAGGCCCGAGCAGTACGCGGACGGGAAGTTCTCGCAGCGACTGCGCGACGCGGTGCTGGACTCGGTGACCCGGCCCGCCGAGACCGACACCGAGGCGGTGCGGGAGGACAGCTCGGTGCCCGTCGCCGCCGCTACACTCGCGGCCCGGCTGCGTGCCGACCTGCCGCCGACGCTCACCACGGCGGAGGCGGCCCTGCTCCAGCAGTGGCTGGAGGAGCTCTCGGGGAGATGAGGGATCAGCGTTCCTCGGGCGGCAGCGGCTGCACGAGTCCCGACTGATAGGCCATCACCACGAGCTGGGCGCGGTCCCGGGCGCCCAGCTTGGTCATCGCGCGGTGGACGTGGGTGCGCACGGTCAGGGGGCTGACGAAGAGCTTGCCCGCGATCTCCTCGTTGGAGTGCCCCTCGGCGACCCACGCCATCACCTCCCGTTCCCGGGTGGTGAGACCGGTCAGGTCGTCGGCGCCCGCCAGCCGGGTGCCGAGGCCCGGTGCCGCGAGGAACCGGGTGATCAGGGTGCGGGTGGCACCGGGGGAGAGCAGGGAGTCACCGGCCGCCACGGTGCGGATGCCGTCGAGCAGCGCCTCGGCGGTGACGTCCTTGCCCAGGAAGCCGCTGGCCCCGGACCGCAGCGCCTGGGCGACGTACTCGTCGATCTCGAACGTGGTCAGGATCAGCACCCGCGTCTCCGCCAGCTCCGGATCCGCGCAGATCACGGACGTGGCGGCCAGACCGTCGGTCCCCGGCATGCGGATGTCCATGAGGATCACGTCGGGACGGTGGACGCGCGCCAGCTCGACCGCCGCGGCCCCGTCGGCGGCCTCCGCGACCACCTCCATGTCGTCGCACGAGTCGATGAGGATCCGGAAGGTGGCTCGCAGCAGGGCCTGGTCGTCGGCGAGCAGTACGCGGATGGTCATGGGGTCCGTTCCTGGCGTTCCTGGGCAGTGGGGTCGAGGGGGAGCGGGGGGTGCCCCACCGGGTCCGGCAGGTCCGAGCCGGGGCGGCCCTCGCCGCCGTACAGGAGCCCGGGCAGCCGTAGCCCGGCCGTCAGGGCGACGACCGTACGGACATGGTCGTCGGCGTAGCGCCGCAGCGGGATGCTCATGGGCCCTCCAGTCGTCCTGGAACGATGATGGCCGAGGCCCGCGTGATGCGGCCGCCGCGACCCGCCCCGGCCCAGTGGCGCCGTATCCCCCCTCCACGGTCCGGCTCGCCAGTCTTCCCGGGATCCGGTCCATTCGTCGTCGTACCAGCGCCGACACTCGCGCCTACTGAGAACGCAGTACGTGCCGGGGTCGGGTCCTCCCCGGGCAGGACGTGGCGCCTGCCGGTGGCCGGGCCGACGGGCGATGACCTGGCCGGCGGCCCGCGGAGCCCTCGACGGTGCCGTTGGGGTGGGACGCGCCCCCACGTCCTCGCAGTCGCTCCCCGGCGCTCCCGAGGGCTGCCGTCATGTTGCCGCGCAAGGTGGCCGACATCGAGCCGATACGCCCGAGGCCCCACCGGCTCGGGGTGACGGCCTCCCCCTTCACCTGCGCCATCCGGCGGACCATCGGACCGCCTCCGTGGCCCGCGCCCGCTGAGGCTCACCGCGTGGCGACGAGGCGCTCCCGGGGAGCGGGTTCGCGCAGGCCGCGCAGCAGCAGGGCGCCCAGCGCGGGCAGGACGACCAACGGCAGCAGCGCGGTCCGCAGCGACGTGGCGTCGGCCAGCGCACCCAGCGCCGGTGCGGCCAGCCCGCCGACGCTCACCGTCAGGCCCAGCGTGACGCCGCTCGCCGTGCCCACCCGCCCCGGCAGGTAGTCCTGGCCCAGGGTGACGTGCAGGGAGAACGGCACGTACAGGCCGGCCGAGGTCAGGGCCACGAACAGGTACACCGCCGGGCCAGGGGCGAGCACCACCCCGGCCACGGCGAGCACCGTCAGGGCGTACGCCCCGCGAACGACCGTGAGGCGCCCGTACCGGTCGGCCAGCCGGCCCCCGAGGACCGTGCCCACGGCACCGCCCGCGTACAGCACGCTCAGCGCTGCCGTACCGGCCACGTCCCCGCCGCCGACGCGCTCACGGACGTACAGCGACACGAACGCGCTCAGCCCGACGAACACGACCGACCGGCAGACCACCGCGCCCGACAGGCGCAGGAACGACGGCCAGTCGTCGCCTCCGCCGTGCGCGACCGCCGGTCCCAGCGTCGGGTGGGCCCGGGACGCGCGCACCGCCGCCGCGCACAGGGCGGCGCCCACCACGGCCGGAGCGGCCAGCACGGGAGAGGCGTCGAGACCGCCGGTGGCGATCACGGCGGCCACCAGCAGCGGGGCCAGGGCGAAGCCGACGTTGCCGCCGAGCGAGAACCACCCCATCCCCCTGTTCCCACCGGTCGCGACGGCCCGCGCGACCCTGGCGGCCTCCGGGTGATAGGCGGCGACCCCCACCCCGGACACGGCGACCGCCGCCAGGGTGAGCGGATAGGACCCGAGGACCCCGCTCAGCGCGACACCCGCCCCCGCGGTCAGCGCGCTCAGCGGCAGCAGCCACGGCATCGCCCAGCGGTCGGTGAGCGCGCCGAACAACGGCTGCACGACCGACGAGAGCAGGGACGCGGCCAGGACGACACCCGACGCGGCGGCGTAGGACCAGGCCCGCTCGGCGACGAAGAACGGCACCAGGGCGGCCACGGCCCCCTGGTACACGTCCACGCAGGCGTGACCGAGGGACATCAGCGTGAGGGGACGGTTCTTGGGCATGGCACCGAGCCTCGCGCCGCCGCCTCCTGGCCCGCTTCCGATAATCTGCCCAGTTGTGTCGAACATCCGCCACTCGCCGGTGGCGCCCACCCGCGCCCAGCGACTCACCGCGGGCGAACGCATCGACGCCCACCGGCACGACGACCACCAGATCGTCTACGCCGGCTCCGGTGTCCTCGCGGTCACCACCGACGCCGGCATCTGGTTCGCCCCCGGCACCCGCGCCATCTGGGTCCCCGCGGGCACCGTCCACTCCCACCGCGCCCACGGCCGGCTCGACCTGCACCTGGTCGGCCTGCCCGCCGACGACAACCCGCTCGGCCTGGACGCCCCGACCGTGCTCGCCGTAGACCCTCTCCTGCGTGAGCTGATCCTCGCCTACACCCGCGACCCGGCCGACGACAGCCCCGAACGCCGGCGCCTCCTCGCCGTGCTGCGCGACCGGCTGCGCGCCTCGCCGCAACAGCCCCTGCGGCTGCCCGCCGCGGCCGATCCCCGCCTCGCCGCGGTCTGCGCGCTCGTCCACGCCGACCCCGCCGACCCGCACACCCTCGCCGCCCTCGGCGCGGCGACCGGTGCCTCGGAACGCACGCTGAGCCGCCTCTTCCGCGCCGAGTTCGGCATGACCTTCCCGCAGTGGCGCACCCAGTCGCGCCTCTACCACGCCCTGCGCATGCTGGCCGACGACATCCCCGTCACGACCGTCGCCCACCGCTGCGGCTGGTCCTCCGCGAGCGCCTTCATCGACGTCTTCCGCCGCTCCTTCGGCTACACCCCGGGCACCCACAACCGCCCCGCCCCATGACGGCGGAGGCCGCCGAACGAGGTGCCTGTACCGTCCAGTAATGTGCGCGGCAGCCCCCCAAGGAGGAACCGTGCCACGGTCTTCACGCTCGCCCCTGCTGCTCGCCGGTCTGCTGGCCACCGCGGGCGTCGCCCACTTCGCCGCACCGCGCTCGTTCGACGCGACCATCCCGAAGGCCCTGCCCGGCAGGCCCCGGACCTGGACCTACGCCAGCGGAGCCGTGGAGCTCGCGCTCGCCGCCGGTCTGGCGGTGCCGAAGACCCGGCGGACCGCCGCGCTCGCCACCGCCGCCTTCTTCGTCGGGGTGTTCCCCGCCAACGTCAAGATGGCCGTCGACTGGCGCGACCGACCCGCACCCCAGAAGGCGGCCGCCCTCGGACGGCTGCCCCTGCAACTGCCGCTCGTGCTGTGGGCGCGCGGCGTCGCCAGGAACGCGGAGGGCCAGGCATGAGCAAGGCGATCGAGACCGGCGACACCGTCGAGGACTTCGAGCTCCCGGACGAGACCGGCACCAGCCGCAAGCTGTCCGAGCTGCTCGCCGACGGACCGGTCGTCCTCTTCTTCTACCCCGCCGCCCTGACCGCCGGCTGCACCGCGGAGGCCTGTCACTTCCGCGACCTGGCCGCCGAGTTCGCCGCCGTCGGCGCCCAGCCGGTCGGCATCAGCGGCGACACGGTCGAACGCCAGCAGGAGTTCGCCGGTCGACACACCCTCGGCATGCCCCTCCTGTCCGACGCCGACGGCAGGATACGCGAGCTGTTCGGCGTCCGGCGCGGGTTCTCCCTGGCCCCCACCAAGCGCGTCACCTTCGTCATCGCCGAGGACCGCACGGTGCTGGACGTGGTCCGCAGCGAACTGCGCATGAACACCCACGCCGACCGCGCCCTCGAAGCGCTGCGCGCCCACCGAAAGTGACGGACGGGGCCCGGTTGCCGCGTTTCGGTTGATGCGGTCTGACAATGGGACCATCCTGGACGATATGGAGCACGTCTCCGCTACGGCGGTCACCGACGCCGCGGGCGTTGTGACGGGGTGGAGCGAGGGTGCCCGCCGGCTGACGGGACACACGGCCGAACAGGTCGTGGGGCGGCCGGCCCGGGAACTCCTCGCCGAGGACCCTTCGGGACCGGCCGTGGCGGCGCTGAAGGGGACCGTCGTCCTGCGGCACCACGACGGCTCCCTCCGCACGCTCGTCCTGGACGCGTGCCCCGTACTGGGCGGTGACGGCACACCGACCGGATACGTGATCACCGGTCGGCGCCCCGGTTCCGCCGAGCCGACCCTGGCCGGGCAGGCCTTCCAGCAGGCCTCGATGTCGATGTCGGTCTTCGACACCCGGCAGCACTATCTGCGCCTCAACGACGTCGCCTGCCGGGTCATGGGGGTGCCGGAGGAAGCCCTGCTCGGCCGCTTCTTCGCGGACACGGTCGAGGACGCCGAACACAGCCGCGGATTCCTGGCCAACCTGCGCCAGGTCGTCGAGACCGGCAGACCCGCCCGCTACGAGAGCTTCACCGGCGCGCCCGCCCTCAACCGCGAACACGCCTGGACCTGCGAGATGTGGCCCGTCCGCGAGGACGGCTCCGCGGAACCGACCGGCGTCGCCCTGGCCGCCTTCGACAGCAGCGACCAGTACTGGGCCCGGCAGCGGCTGGCCCTGCTCAACGAGGCGGCGGCCACCATCGGCACCACCCTCGACGTGGTCCGCACCGCCGAGGAACTCATCGGACTCCTTGTCCCCCGCTACGCCGACTTCGCCAGCGTCGACCTCCTCGAATGGGTCCTCGGCGCGGACGAACCGCCCACCGCCCTGGAAGGCGACATCGCCCTGCGCCGCGTCGCCCACGGCTCCGCCCACGAAGGCACCCCCGAGGCCGCCGTCCGCCTCGGCGAGACGGACGTCTACCCGGCCGTCTCGCCGCCCGCCCGGGCCCTGCGGGAGGGCCGGGCCGCCCTCAGCCAGGCCGGCGAGCCCGACTTCATGCGCTGGGTCGCCGAACGCAACGCCCGCGCCCCGGCCGGCCGCTCCTACCGCAAGGGCGTGCACTCCGTGCTCGCGGTGCCGCTCAAGGCCCGCGGCACCACTCTGGGCGTCGTGGTCGCCGTCCGCATCGCCCACCCCGACGACTTCGGCGAGGACGACGCCGTCCTCGGCGAGGAACTCGCCAGCCGGGCCGCCGTCTGCGTCGACAACGCCCGCCGCTTCGCCCGCGAGCGCACCACTGCCCTGGCCCTGCAGAACAGCCTCCTGCCGCGCGGCCTGCCCGGACAGGCCGCGGTCGAGGTCGCCCACCGCTATCTGCCCTCCGGGTCGCTGGCCGGCATCGGCGGCGACTGGTTCGACGTCATCCCGCTCTCCGGCAGCCGCGTCGCCCTCGTCGTCGGTGACGTCGTCGGCCACGGCATCCCGTCCTCGGCGACCATGGGCCGCCTGTGCACGGCGGTGCGCACCCTCGCCGACGTCGACCTGCCCCCCGACGAGCTCCTCACCCACCTCGACGACCTGGTCACCCACCTCGCCGCGGACGACCGCGACGACGAGGTCGCCGAACTGGGCGCCACCTGCCTCTACGCCGTCTACGACCCCGTCTCGCGCCGCCTGACCACGGCCGCCGCCGGCCACCCGCCGCCCGCCGTCGTCCTGCCCGACGGCACCGCGAGCCTCGTCCCCCTGAGCGCGGGGCCCCCGCTCGGCGTCGGCGGACTGCCCTTCGAGGCCACGGAGATCGAACTGCCCGAGGGAGCCGTCGTCGCCCTCTACACCGACGGCCTCATCGAGGACCGGGACCGCGACGTCGACCACGCCACCGCCGAACTGTGCCGCGCGCTCACCGCGAGGACGGACACCCTCGACGACCTGTGCGACACCGTCCTGAAGGCCGTACTGCCCGAGGAACCCGGCGACGACGTCGCCCTGCTGCTGGCCCGCACCCGGGCACTCGGCGCGGACCGGGTCGCCACCTGGGACGTCGAACCCGACCCCGCGCACGTGGCCGCGACCCGCCAGGCCGCCACCGAGCAACTGGCCGCCTGGGGGCTGGAGGAGGCGTCCTTCGTCACCGAACTCGTCGTCAGCGAACTGGTCACCAACGCCATCCGCTACGGCGACCCGCCCATCCAGCTACGGCTGATCCGGGACCGCACCCTCATCTGCGAGGTCTCCGACGGCAGTTCCACCTCACCGCACCTGCGGCGCGCCCACGCCTTCGACGAGGGCGGCCGCGGGCTGCTGCTGGTCGCCCAGCTCACCCAGCGCTGGGGGAGCAGGCAGACCGGCAGCGGCAAGACGATCTGGGCCGAACAGTCGCTGGAACCGCTCGAGTTCTGATCACCGCGCTCACTCGAAGGAGCAGCCCGGGTTCGGTACGTCCTCGGAGTACGGCGAGCCGTGCGGCAGCACGTACAGCACCTCCAGGACCAGCGGGGTGTCCCCTTCGTTGCGGCCGAGGTGGACGTCGCTCGGGCCGCCCGGCTCGCGCACGACGGTGCCCTGCGGATAGACGCCGTCACTGGCGCAGTCGGCGTGGTAGTGGCTGAGGGTGCCCTGCTTGACGTATCCGTAGACGAGGCCGTCGTGGTAGTGCCAGCCGGTCGCCTGGCCCGGCGGGACGGTGATCTCCCTGACGACGTAGTCGGTGTCGCCCACGGTCTTCTGGGCGATCAGGGTGGCGGTCACTCCGGGGCCGGGCGGGGTCGCCTGTGCGGTGCCGCCGACGAAGACGGTGGCGGCGAGGACCGCGCCGGACATGGCGGTACGGAGCGCGATGCGCATACGGAAGGCCTCCTGGCTCGTGTGCATGAGCGATCACGTGCGGCGGGAACGCCGCAGTGAGTGTCGCCGTGAACGAGTGTCGCTGCGAACATAGAGGCACAGAAGGCGAGTTGGGGCTGTGTTCGGCGGATCTCCCGGCTCAGATTTCCTCGGCGGCCACCTGCGCCAGGGTCCGGCCCGTCCGTACCGAGCGGGCTCGGCGCGGGTCGGGTGTGCCGTGTCCGCGCGCCCGTCCCTCGGCGGTCTTCACCAGCAGCCAGTTGTCCTCACGGAAGCGGGTCAGCGCGTAGGCGCCGCGCAGCTTCGTCCCGTGCAGCCGGAACGTGGCGTGCCCCTCCTCCAGCGACCGCGCGAAGTCGACGGGACGCCCCCGGCGGTCATGGCTCAGGGGTTCGTACGTGCCGCGGTCCCACACGATCACCGTGCCGCCGCCGTACTCGCCCTCGGGGATCACGCCCTCGAAGTCCTCGTACTCCAGCGGGTGGTCCTCCGTCGGCACGGCGAGGCGTTTGTCCTTGGGCACGTCGGAGGGGCCCTTCGGGACCGACCAGGACTTCAGCACGTCGCCGACCTGGAGCCGGAAGTCGAAGTGCATCGTGCTCGCGTCGTGGATCTGCACGACGAACCGGGGCGCGGTACCCGTGGGAGTCCGCCGCCCTTCCGGCTCACGTGTCCGTCCGAAGTCCCGCTTGCCGTGGTAGTCCCTCAGTGGCTCACTCACCTGCGGCTCCTTCCGGAGACCCCGGGTACCCCTCCCGGTGCTCAGAACTCCTCGTGCGTCTCCGGGTCCCCGCCGAGGCGCCGGTGCGCACGGTCGCCGATCGCCGCCGTCTCGGACTCGCTCAGCTCGAAGCCGAACACGTCGAGGTTCGCGCGCTGCCGCTCGGGGTCGCCGGACTTCGGGATCGGCAGGGCGCCGAGCTGGAGGTGCCAGCGCAGGATCACCTGGCCGGGCGTGACACCGTGCGCCTCGGCGGCGGCCGCCACGGCCGGGTCGTCCAGGAGGTCCGAGCCCCGGCCCAGCGGGCTCCAGCTCTCGGTGACGATGCCCTTGTCGGCGTGGAAGGCGCGCAGCTCGTCCTGCGGGAACAGGGGGTGCAGCTCGATCTGGTTGACGGACGGCAGCACGCCGGTCTCCTTCTCCAGGCGATCGATGTGCGCGGGGGTGAAGTTGGAGACCCCGATCGAGCGTACGAGGCCGTCCTCACGCAGTTTGATCATGGCCTTCCACGAGTCGACGTACTTGTCGACCCGGGGGAGCGGCCAGTGGATCAGATACAGGTCCACGTACTCCAGGCCGAGACGGGCGCGGGACTCCTCGAAGGAGGCCAGGGTCTCCTCGTAGCCGTGATGCCGACCGGGCAGCTTCGTCGTCACGACGATCTCCTCGCGCGGGACGCCGGCGGCGGCCACACCACGGCCGACACCGGTCTCGTTGCGGTAGTTCGTGGCCGTGTCGAGGAGCCGGTAGCCGCTTTCCAGGGCGGCGGCGACCGCCCGCTCCGCCTCGGCGTCGTCCATCGGCCAGGTGCCCAGACCGAGGGCGGGGATCGTCGTACCGTCGTTGAGCGTGTGCGTCGGGATGCTGATCACGTCCGGACCTTCCCTTGACTGTGTCGTCCTTCCAGCCTCACGGATACGGCGAGCACACGGGACGTCGCCCGGTTCGTCGGCGTGTCGTCACAGGGCGTGGGCGGTGCCGCCGTCCGCGGCCAGGGCGGCGGCGATCTCCCGGTGGGCCTGCCGGCGTTCCTCGTCGGGGGCGGGCGGCAGGAGTTCCTCCCACACCGGGAGGAAGGAGCCGCGCAGCTGCACCAGCCCCGCGGGCCGGGCGAGGAGCCAGAAGTGGAGGTGGGCGGCACCGTCGCCCCAGCGGTTGACGTGGACGCGGGCGACGCCGTCGAGGCCGAGGACCGCCCGCTCCACGCGCTTGAGAAGGGGGCCCAGCTCGGCCGCCTGCTCGGCCGGGAGGTCGGACAGGTCGTAGTGGCCGCGCGGTTGCAGCAGCACGACCGCCGGGAGCCGGGACTCGGTGCCGACCGCGTCGAGCCGCCAGTGGTCGTCGGCCCACAGGGTCTCCGTCACCGGTTTCAGGCAGGTGCGGCACTCCCCGGGGCCGCCCTCGCCCTCACGGCCCGGCTCGGGGAGGACGGGCGGCCGGAGCGGCTTGACCCGGAGGTCCCCCTCGAAGGGGAAGGTCTCCCAGGCGGTCACCGAGTCGGCGGGCAGGGGCAGCCGTTCGCCCGTCGGCAGCCGCCGTACGAAGGCACCGGGCTCCTGGGGAGTTGCGGGCGTGTCCACGCTGGGCAGTCAACCATGGGTGACGTGCCCCGCGGGGCACGGACTTCGGACAGAGGCCGGCGAACGACGGAGCACGCATGACGACGGACAAGGACACGGCGGAGCGGGGCGCGGGCATCGAGGTGAACCCGGTGGCCGGGCACATCGGCGCCGAGATCACGGGAGTCGACCTGTCGGACGACCTCGACGACTCGGTGGTCGCCGCGATCCGGGCCGCGGTGCTGCGCTGGAAGGTGGTGTTCTTCCGCGGACAGAAGCTCGACCACCCCGGGCACGTCGCCTTCGCCCGCAGGTTCGGCGAGCCCGTCGTGCTGCGCAGGCGGGGCAGTGCCTCGCCCGCGGACTTCCCCGAGGTCGAGACGACCGCCGACCGGCTGGAGCTGGGCGGGAAGTTCGGCATGGAGCACGAGGAGTGGCTGCAACGCCGCCGCCACACCCTGCTGCGCGGCTGGCACTGCGACCACGGCGCGCGGATCGACCCGCCCGAGGCGACGATCCTGCGCGCCGAGACCGTACCGCCCTACGGCGGCGACACCCAGTGGTCCAACCTCGCCGCCGCCTACGCCGGACTCTCCGGCCCGGTACGGGAGTTCATCGACGGACTGCGCGTGGAGCACCGGCTCGGTGTCGGCTACCAGCCCCGCCCGGGCGACGACGCCTACGTCCGGCACCTGCTGGACCACCAGGTCGCCTCCCTGCACCCGCTCGTGCGGGTCCACCCCGAGACGGGGGAGCGGATCCTCTACGTCAACGGCTACTACGTCGAGCAGATCGCCGACCTCTCCCGCGCCGAGAGCCGCGCGATCCTCGACATGCTCCTCGAACAGGCGGTCCGCCCCGAGTACACGGTCCGCTTCCGCTGGGAGCCGGGCAGCGTCGCCTTCTGGGACAACCGCGCCACCATCCACCTCGCCCCCAGCGACAACGCCCACCTCGGCTTTCCCCGGACCATGCACCGGGTGATGCTCGCGGGTGACGTGCCGGTGGGGGTGGGCGGGAAGCCGTCGGAGGCGATCACCGGAACTGAGGTGGGGCGCTGGTGACGTGGGCGGACGCCGGTTCATGGGTCCGCACCCGGCGTCGGCCCCGTGGCCACCCCCGGCGTCGGCGATCACGGCCACCCGGCCTGCCCGGCGGCGCGACCTCGCCATCGCCCCCGGGCGGACCTACGCGCCCGGCGGTGTCCACCCCAGCGCCGGGCCCAGCTTGGTCGCCATGTCGGTGAGGATCTGCACGTAGTCCTCGTGCTCGAAGGTGAAGGGCAGCGCGAACGCCACCTCGTCCACCTCGCGGAACGCGGCGTGCGCCCGCAGGCGTTCGGCGATCTGCTCCGACGTGCCGACGATGTCCGGCGCGAACATCAGCCGCGCCGGACCCTGCGGTTCGGCCGTGCGCGGCGTGCGCTTCGCGGCGAACTCCTCGTAGCGCGCCCGCTGCTCCGCCGACGCCGAGTCGGTGGGGATCACGACGAGGCCCTGGGACACCCGGGCCTCCTCCCCGTCCGGGTGCGCGGCGCGGAAGGCGCGGATGTGCGACAACTGGATCTCCGCGAAGTCGTACGGCCCCTCCGGAGCCTCCGCCTTGACGACGCTGCTGGTGAGGAAGTTCATGCCGTGCTCACCGGCCCAGCGCGCCGAGCTCAGACTGCCGCCGCCGTACCAGAGACGCCGGCCGAGGCCGGGGGAGTGCGGCTGGACGCGGTCCGAGAAGACCTCGAAGCCCCGCACACCGCTGAAGTCGCTGGCCGGCTTGCCGCGCACGAGGTCGAGGAGCCGCCGCACCCGCTCGTAGGAGAAGTCCTCGGCGTCGGCCGTGTCCGGGTACAGCGCCCCCTTGACCTCGTCGAAGTGCAGGGGAGGGCCCACGCTCACGCCGGGATTGACCCGCCCGCCGGACAGGATGTCCACGGTCGCCAGGTCCTCGGCCAGCCGCAGCGGGTTCTCCCAGCCGAGCGGGATCACCGCCGTGCCGAGTTCGATGCGGCTGGTGCGCTGCGAGGCCGCCGCCATGATCGCCACGGGGGACGAGATGCCGTACTGGAGATGCCGGTGGCGCAGCCACGCGCTGTCGAAGCCGAGCCGCTCGCCCAGCTCGATGATCTCCAGCGTGGACTCGTGCCCGCGCCGCGGATCGGTCTCGTCGAACAGGCCGATGGTCAGGAAGCCCAGCTTGCGCAGGGGACGGGGGGTCGGCGGCACGGGCTCCTCCGGAGTGTTTGACGTATCAAGCAGTACGGCAGTGCCAACCCGCCCTTCTCGCGTGATGTTCCCGGTCACCGGGCCTGTCGGGTCAGGTTCGGGTCAGGGGGATGGTCACCTCGTCCTCGACGGGCGGGTCGATCTCCTGGGCGAGGTTGCCGGTGGCCGCGAAGCAGCGCAGACGCACCGCCTCCGGGGTGACGTCCAGCCGCAGGAAGCACTTGAAGAACGGCGGGCTGTACGTCGCCGAACTGGGCGAGAACAGCTGGGTGTAGATCTTGCGCACCGGCAGGCGGAACCGCGAGGTGCGGTCGGGTCGGCCGCCCGCGCCGAGGAGACTGGCGACCAGGCGGGTGCGGAGGGTGACACGGGCCGGCTCGCCCGGGAGACGGGTGGGCGGGATGCCGAGGCGCTCGGCGATCACCGCGGTGGCCTCGGCCTCGGTGAGGGTGAAGAAGCGGCGCAGGCGCAGGCGGCGGCCGTAGAGCCTGCTGTAGAAGGCCAGGGAGTCGCCGCGCAGGGGATAGCAGCGGAAGTCCCGCTCGGTGACGTTCGCGACGGAGACGTGCGGGATGGTGTGCGTGGCGTGCATGAACGCGCCGCCGCCGCCCGAGACGACGTACTGGATGGTGCGGCCGCCCACGTCGACCGGATAGCGCTGGTAGTTGTGTATGTCGCCGCCGATCGCCGCCACGTAGTGGTGGGCCGGGTCGCGCACGATGTCGTCGACCGTGCCGCCGCCCTCGATGGCGCACGGGTGGTGCTCGCCGTCCACGTACAGGGGCGAACCGGTGATGAGGATCTTCGGACGCGGGTCCCGGGAGACCTCGCGCAGCCAGGCGCCCTGTTCGGCGTCGAGCGTCCCGAGCAGTCCGGTGTCTATGCCGATGATCCGCACCGGGCCGGCGTCGACCGCCCAGTACGGGCCCGGCTGGACGGCCTGTTGGGACGGGGCCGCACGCAACCGGCGTGCCTCGTCGAGGCGTTGGCCGTCGTCCGGGCGCGGTCGGTGCCACAGCAGGGAGCGCAGCCAGGCGCGGGTCAGCGGGCGGGGCGCGGGCTCGGGGTCCAGGGGCGGGGCGTCGTCGCAGAAGACGCGCATGAAGGCGCCGAGATCCTCGTACCAGTCGTGGTTGCCGGGTATCGCGTAGATCGGCGCCGGATAGTCCTGGTACGGCCGGAAGAACTTCGTGCCGTAGTCGTCCGCGCTGCCCACCGGGTAGATCACGTCACTGGCGACGACCGCGAACCGGGTGTCCTGACTGATCTTCAGAAACCCCGGTACGACGGCGTACTGGGGGTCGTCCCCCTCGCCGGTGTCGCCGATGACCATGAACGAGAACCGCTCCGGGTCCGCCCGCCGGATCACCTTGTCGGCGGGTGCGCCGGCCGCCGTGCGCTGGGCCACCCAACGGCTTCGGGTACGGCCCGTGGGGTCCCCGAACCAGGAGGCGACCACGCCGTTGCGGGCCGCCCACAGCGTGCTCGGGTTCAGCCACGAGATCTTCTCGACCTCGGTCGGCATCAGCCGCTTGTACTCGCCGAGTCGGGTGGCGCCCCAGCCGGCGCCTTCGGCGGTATCGCGTGAGGAGTCAGACACCGGTGCACCGTAACAACGATCTAGAACCGGCCGGGAAGCGGAGTGCCCTACGGCGGTGCCCCCGACCGGAGATCACCGGACCCGGGGGCACACCAGGGGGTGGCTCGGGGCGGCTCTCACCTCCGCGGACCGTGCGGTGCCGCCCATTGCGGGTCCTGCGGTGCGCGGGCGTGGACCACCCTGACCTCCTGGTCCTGCCCGTCCTCGAAGAGCGACCCGGCGGGCGGCGCGGCGTGCTCCCCGGCGGCGGACGGACGGTTCCAGTCGCCCTCGCCGAGCACCAGCAGCGGGTCGAACATGACCACCACACCGGCCAGCAGCAGGAAGATCGCCGGTCCCACGAGCATGGGCAGCAGCAGCGACGTGGGCGAATCACCCGCCCACGAGCCACCGGTCCTGCCGTGCACATGGACGCTGACCGCCGACATGCCCGTGTAGTGCATCCCCGTCACGGCGATACCCATGATCAGGCTCGCCCCGAGGCTCGTCAGGAAACCCCGGATCGTGACGGCCGCCCACAGTGCCGCGGTCGCCGCGACGACAGCGATGACCACGGAGAGCGTGACGACGGCGGCGTCGTAGCGGATCGTCCCGTTGAGGTGGAGCGCCGCCATGCCGAGGTAGTGCATGGCCGCCACGCCGAGCCCCGTGATCACGCCCGCGAAGGACAGGTTGACGGTGCTGGCGCCGCGATAGCCGACGATGAACACGCCGATGCCCACGACGACGATGGCCACGGCGAGACTGAGGACCGTGAGCCCGGCGTCGTAGCGGACCCGGGTCTCCACGACCTGGAAGCCGATCATGGCGATGAAGTGCATCGTCCAGATGCCGCAGCCGATCGAGGCGGCGCCGAGCGCCAGCCAGCCGGCCTTCCACGACTGGGTGCTGAGCAGGGTGCGCACGATGCAGCGCAGTCCCAGAGCCCCTCCCAGGCACGCCATGAGATAGGCGGCGACCGGGGTCACCGCACCGTAGCGGAACCCGTCGACCGTGCCTTCCATAAGCCAACTCCCCCCAGAGCCATGGCTGGTTGTGGAGGAAGAGTTACGGCTGGGGATCAGGTAAGGCAAGGCCTTACCGGCAGTAAGCAGCGGACTCTCGCGGAGCGCTGTTGAACTTTAGTCACAAGAAGGCGAGTTTCAGCCACGCGGACTCCAGGGCTTCGCGGATGTGCCAGAGTTGAGCGTTTTTCAGCATTTCCGCGGGCGGGCGATCCCGTTCGACGAGGAAAAACGGTTGTCGGTTCGCCGCCGTTCGTGGACGATCCCGCCCCGTGACCCCTCGCACCGGACAGCCGCCCTCCGCCCCCCGCCCCCTCGCCCTGATCACCGGCGTCGGCCGAACGGTCGGCATCGGCGCCGCGATCGCGCGGCGGCTGGCGGCCTCGGGGTGGGACATCGCGTTCACCTATTGGCACCCGTACGACGCCCGCATGACCTGGGGCGCCGAGCCCGGCGCGACCGAGGCGATCACCGGAAGCCTGTCCGAGCTGGGTGCGGCCACCACCGCCATCGAGGCCGACCTCGCCGACCCCGGGACGCCGGCCCGTGTCTTCGACGAGGCGGAACGACGCCTCGGCCCCGTCACCGCGCTGGTGCTGAGCCACTGCGAGTCGGTCGATTCCGGCCTGCTCGACACCACCGTCGAGAGCTTCGACCGGCACTTCGCCGTCAACACGCGCGCGACCTGGCTGCTCATCCGGGAGTTCGGCCGCCGCTTCGCCGTGGAACGGGGCACCGGGCGGATCATCAGCCTCACCAGCGACCACACCGTGGGGAACCTGCCCTACGGGGCGAGCAAGGGTGCCATGGACCGCATCACCCTGGCCGCCGCCCACGAACTCGCCCACCTCGGTGTGACCGCCAACGCGATCAACCCCGGACCCGTCGACACCGGTTGGATGAGCGAGGAGGTCCGCGCGCACTGCCTCGATGCCACGCCCCTCGGCCGGCTCGGCACCCCGCAGGACACCGCCCACCTGGTGGACTTCCTGTGCTCACCGGAGGGCCAGTGGGTCAACGGGCAGCTGTTGAAGAGCAACGGGGGGCTTGCATAGGGCGGTTCGGCTTCCGCCGTTGCCGTGTGCCGGCGCGGGCGGAAGTCAGCGGTGTGTCACCCGGGTGGGACGGATACCGGCCGCAGCACCATCAGGGTGTCCTCGCGACCCGCGACCATGGCGAACGGAAACCGGTCGGCCTCCAGGCAGAGGCCGACGTCGTCCGGGTGGATCCCCGGCAGTCCCTGCCGCGCGTCCCGCGTCAGCGAGGCCGCCCAGCGGGAGTCCCGCGCACGACGGAGATACGGTTCGGCGTCCACCTCGGCGGACTCGACGCGCCGCGCTATGTACTCGGCGCACGCCCGATCCTCCTCGGCCCGCCCCTCCTCGCCGGTGACGACGAACGTCACCGCCCGCGCGCCACGCTCCCGCAGCAGCCGCGCGGTGGCGCCGGCCACGACGAAACTCGCGCACAGCAGCAGCCGTGCGTCGGCCACCGCCAGGGCGCCCACCGTGCCCGAGGTCGTCTTCTGCACGATCGTGCGGCCGGCGAGGTCGTGGGCCGCCAGCATGGCCGGGGAGTTGAACGCGTCGAAGCCGGGCGCGGGCGCACCGTCCTTGAGGGCCAGCCAGCCCGGGTGACGGGCCTTCAGCTCCAGGGCCTCCTCCTCCGAGGAGGCCAGGACGATCTTCTCCGCGCCGCCGGCGAAGGCCTGTGCGGCCACCGTGAACGCGCGCAGGACATCGATGACGACGGCGACGGCGGGAGTCCCCGTCAGCTCCGGAATACCTAGGAAGTGAGAGCGCACCCGGCCCATGCTGCCGTAACTCGGCCGCACTTGACCGGACGCCCTGCGGGGCACCGGCCTCTGGCGGATCGCCCTCCCCGCACGCCCGGAGCCGTCGAGGTCGTCTACCGCACCGGTCAGCGTGCCTCGCGCACGACCGCGACACCTCCCGCGGGGACGGTGACCGTACCGCAGACCTCCTTGCCGGTGAGGAGCTCGACGCCGTCGGCGGGGAGTTCGGCGCCGCTGCCGCCGTGGTCGATGAGGAACAGGTAGTCGGCCTCGGGGCCGGTGCGCCGAACGGCCTCGACCCCGGCCGGCAGGGCGGCCAGGACCGGCTGGACGCCTGCCTCGTCGCAGATGCGGCCGAGCAGCTCTGCGAGAGTCGTCGGGTCCGGGCGCGTCGCCAGGTACCAGGCGGTCCCGACCCCGTCGCCCGGAGCGTGCCGGGTGACGGCCGGTACGCCCTTCAGCGGCCCGTCGTCGTAGGACGCGACCGGCTCGGCCCCCGCGAGCCGGACGCGCTCGGACCACTGGGTGGCGGTGGCGTCCGCGGGGACCGCCCCGGCGAGGTGCAGCGTCTCACCGGGCAGCAGCGGGAAGAACTCGTCGGTGTGCACCCCGAGGACCTCTCGGAACGCGCCCGGGTAACCGCCGAGCCGGACATGGCAGTTGGCGTCGACGGCCCCGCTGTGGAAGCCGACGGCCAGCGTGCCACCGCGCTCCGCGAAGCCGGTGAGGTTGGCCGCGCCCGCGTCGTCGACCAGATACAGACTCGGCGCGAGGACCAGGCGGTACGACGACAAATCCGCGTCGGGACGGACGAAGTCCACGGCCACGCCGGCCTGCCACAGAGGCCGGTACCAGTCCCGCACGAGGTCCACGAACCGCAGTTCACCGTTGGGCTGGGAGGGCTGCTCCAGGGCCCACCGGGCGTTCCAGTCCCACACCACCGCGACCTCCGCGCCCGTGGTGCTGCCCCGCACCTCGGCCAACGCCTGGAGATCCGCGCCGAGTTGTACGACGTCCCGCCAGATCTGGCTGTCGGTGCCGGCGTGCGGCAGCATCGCGGAGTGCCACTGTTCGGCGCCCGCCTTCGCGGCCCGCCACTGGAAGTAGGCGATGCCGTCGGCCCCGTGCGCGACATGGGCGAGGGCGTTGCGACGCATCTCGCCGGGCCCCTTGGCGCGGTTGACGGGCTGCCAGTTGACGGCCCCGGTGGAGTGCTCCATGAGCAGCCACGGTCCACCGGCCATGGAGCGCACCAGGTCCCCGCTCAGGGCGACATCGATCTGCGACTCGGGGTCGGTGGAGCGCAGGTAGTGGTCGTTGGAGACGATGTCCAGCTCCGGTGCCCAGCGCCAGTAGTCCAGCGCCTCGATGCTGAAGTTCACCATGAAGTTGGTGGTGGCGGGGATCGCCGGGGCCGCTTCCCGCAGTACGTCCCGTTCCGCCTTGTACAGGGAGAGGAGTTCGTCGCTGCAG
>NZ_JBEXQX010000034.1:0-44221 GCF_040612795.1 Streptomyces sp. NPDC006335 | reverse complement strand
GTGCTCAACGAAGCGGTAGCGCACGCTCGCCGTGGCGGGCACCGCGCGGGCAATGACGGGGCGAGGGTCGATGCCGCGGGCCCGGTCGGCGGCCAGGCGGCCGGCCTTTCCGCCCAGCAGGCGCTGCACCGTGGCGGGCGGCAGTGCCGCGAGCAGGCCCACGCAGTGGACGCCGTAGTCCCGCAGCACCGTGGCCTGCCGTGGGCCAATGCCGTGCAGGGCGTCGACGGGCAGCGGGCCCAGCCAGCTCGCGACCTCCTCGGGGGTGATCGCGAGGACCCCGCCGGGTCGGGGGATCTGGCCGGAGGCGGTGGCGGCGACCGTGATGGTGGGGCCGATGCCTACGCGGACGTCGACGCCCAGGCGGGAGATCGTTCTGATCCGCAGCACCTCCCCCAGCCTTACGGCGTCGACGCCGTAGTAAGGCAGGGCGCCGCGCAGGTCCACCAGGGCCGCGGTCGGCGGCAGCGCCTGCACCACCGGCGACAGCCCGGCCTGCTCTTCCAGGACCTGCCGGTAGGTCTCTTCCGGCAGCCGGTCCGGGCAGCGCACGTGCATCACCACGCCCTGCGCGCCGCCTGCCGTCGACTGCGTGCTCATCGTGCTCACCTCCCCCACCACGTTATCGAACATAGAATCGAACACGCGAGGGGACGAGGCGTGATCATGAGCATAGAATCAAAAATGTGTTCGATGACCTGCCGCCCGACCTGGACCGACTGCACACCCTGCGGGTGTGGCACGCCCTATGGCTGCACCGCATCGACGCGAAAATCGCCCGGCTCGAGCGCCGCAAGGCC
Source organism: Streptomyces sp. NPDC006335 (assembly GCF_040612795.1). Classification (NCBI taxonomy): domain Bacteria; kingdom Bacillati; phylum Actinomycetota; class Actinomycetes; order Kitasatosporales; family Streptomycetaceae; genus Streptomyces; species Streptomyces sp. NPDC006335. The sequence goes on along the minus strand of NZ_JBEXQX010000034.1, from coordinate 43,421 downwards.
GAAGAGGAACACGGGCGGAAGAACCGGCCGCAGCCGGCCGAGTGGGTCGTCGAGGTCGGCATCGGCACCGGCAAGCCGCCCGTCCAGGTCCACGCCGGCCACTGCCACATGATCGGCTCCCGCCGCCGCCCCATCAGCCGCGACGAAGCCCGCCGCCTCCTCGCCGACGGACTGCGGGCCTGCACCCACTGCCAGCCCGACCCCAGCTCCACATCATCGACTTAGCGGGGCGCGGCTCGAACGGCCGTGCCAAGACTCTGGTTACTCTGACGTGTGGACGGCTCATGCGCGCCGCCTGGAACGGGAACCACCATGACCACTCCCCCGCCGATCACCGAACCGGACCCGTCCGCGCTGATCTGTCCCGGCGACAAGATCGGCCCCTGCGCCGCCTGCCAGCGCAAGACACACAAGTACGGCAGCGGCGGCATCCCGCTGTGCCAGTGGTGCATGGAGTCGGCGAAGACCGCCTGGGGGGCGACCGTGCGCTTCGTCAGCACGCGCCCGTAGAAGGGCCGAGCACCGCTGGGCACCCTTCCCCTATCGCGAGCGTACGCCGATCACGGCCGCATGCCCCTCACCGGCCAGCAAGGGCAGCGCCGCCACGATCGCCTCATGCTGGCGGACGACGTCCTTGTCCAGGACACGCCGCCCGCGCAGACGCTGCTGCGCCAGGCACACCTCCAAAGGCACCAGGAGCACCACGACGACCGTCTCCAGGCCGTACGCAGCCGCGACCGCACGGACTTTCCCGCGCCGCTGCGGCTGGCAGTGGGTTCCGTCCACGATGACCGGCCTCCCGGCGGCGCAGTGCCCCTCCAGCTCCGTCCACGCCTTCATGAGCGCGAGGTCGCCGACCGGCTCGATGCCGGTGTCGCCGACGGTCTGCCGCTGGTGGCCGTCGTACGAGACGACCACGGCCCCCGTCGTCCCGGCGAGTTGGGCGGCGAGGGTCGACTTCCCGGCCCCCGAGGCGCCCATCATCAGCACGCACCGGCCGGACACCAGCTCGCGGACGGCCGCGCCGTCGCATAAGGGAAACAGGCTCATGTCCGACAGCCTCGCCCGGCACTGTCGCGCTTATGTCGCACGCCCGTGGCTGATCGCTCTGCTTGGCCAGTTGAGCCGACGCCGGGCCGGGTGTTTTGCGTGCCCATGCTGCCGGAAGATCGTTAAGGCAGGCATGAACTACGCAAAACGCATCATCGCCGCCCTCGCTGTCACCGGGGCCGCTGCCACCGCCCTCGTGCCCACGACCGCTTACGCCGCCCCGCTCCCGAGTGCGGACACTGTCGATTCCGCGGCAGGGCTCTATGGGCCTGTCGGGAACCTCATCGATTCGCTTCCGATCGTTGGCCCCTTGCTCACCAACACCCTTGACCCGGCGCACGCCCTTCTGACGAGTTTGGGGCTTCCTGTGCTCTAGGATCTCGCCGAGTAGGCGGTGGCTGCTCACAACGAGAATCGACCCTCCGGCCACGAGGCGAAGCCGTAGACCGAATTGCCGGTCGGCAGCTTGAGAGAGATCAAGCATCCGGCTCTTTAGGAAGTCTCCGGCTGGCAGTGGCGCGGACCACCACCGGTCCTGGGCCCACGGTCACCCCGGTGGCCGTCATCCCATGGCACCTGAGCCCCGCTACCCCCACCGCTTCCGTTCGGGGAACGGTGCGACCGTTCCCCGAACGTTTACGCAGAGCCCCTATTTCGGACTGACCACCTCCCACCTGCTGGTACAGGGGATCAGAAACAGGCACTCCACCGGCCAACTCAACTACTCACTGGCCAACGGGAGCGCTCGGTGCCACCCGTGTGGGTGATGACGGGCCTGCGGTCCGGCGAGACGCTCAGCAGAAAGTCGAGAACACCCCGCACCGCATAGACCACTTCAGGGCCCGGTTCGCTCAATGCGGCCGGGTCCGCGCGTGGGCGGGGCGGCCGTACCGCAGCGGGCGCGCCGCCCGCACCACCGTCTGCTGACCGTGCGGGAGGGTCAGCAGACGGTGGACGTCGTTCAACGCCGGCCGCTATGAGCGGTCAGGCGCTCCGTGATTGGGGTACGGCGGTCTCCTGGTCGGGGCGACCACGGCCGGTGAAGTCTGGCGGGAGCGGCGTCACGGCATCCGGTTTCCGCCGTGTGGGTTCTATGCGCGGGGTCGCGGTGGAAGGGATGGCGCGTGACCTGGATGCCGCCGGAGCCGATGCTGGCCACGCTGACCCCGTCGCCGCAGCTCAGGGCGGGCTGGGCTGCCGACCTAAGTGGGATGGTTCTCCAGACACTTGCAGTCGTCTCATCCGAGTGACATCGCGGTATCGGCCTCGGGGAACATCGGTACAGCGTTGGCGCTGGCAACGATCATGGTGGGCCTACCCCGGCTAACCCCCTTACAGGCCGGCCCCGGCCGCATTCCGCCTCCAGAACCTGGGTGCAGGCAAACGAGGTACTCCCTTGCGAGGCGGAGACTGTGTTGGCGGCCGGATGAGGTAGGGCTGTAACCGCTGGGTGATCCGTCCAGCACTGTTAAACGCACAGGAGCTGCTGTGGCACTGAAAGCCGTGACCGATGCTTCATTCGCCGAGGACGTACTCGGAAGCAGCAAGCCCGTCCTTGTCGACTTCTGGGCCGACTGGTGCGCGCCTTGCCGCCAGGTAGCGCCACACCTGGAGGCGATCGCCGCCGAGTTCAGCGACAGAATCGAGGTCGTCAAGCTCGACATTGATAAAAATCCGAACACCGCCAGGGCATACCAGGTCATGTCGGTTCCCACTCTGACCGTCTTCAAGGACGGTGAACCCGTCAAGAGCATCGTTGGTTCCAAACCAAAGGACGCGCTGGAACGGGATCTTCACGACATTCTTTACGCTTGATTGCTGGTTTTGGCGATGCTGGTACAGCCGTTCACCCTGAGAACAATCATGGCCCGGTCGCGGCGAAGGTGACACGGCTTTCCGTTCGGCGCGGGCAGGGTTACACCCTGTGTACAACCCTCGTCCCGGCCGTGCACTGTCAGCTCCTCGCCCGCTGTCAGCCGCTCGACGGCTGCCAATGCGTCTCGGCTGTTCCACCCCATCGTGTTGACAGCCTGCTGACCAGCGGGGCACGACCGTCAGTGCAGACCTCGCCAATGACTTGGCGGTAAGAGAGGCGCCGCCGGTGTCTCATGAGACACCTCGCAGTCTGGAGAAGGACGGATTCCGGGCTGTCGTGTCCGTCGACCAGGGCGAGGTGGTGCTGCGGTCGCGGCGCGGCACGCAGATGGCTGCCGCGTCCCCCGAAGTGGTCGCCGGGGCCGGGCAGCTTCCCGATGCGACCGCGTTCGACGGCGTTATGTGACCTGTACGGGCGTCTCAGACCCAAGGTGTCTCAGGCGGCGCACCCTCTGTAGACAAGGCGCGTTCGCCGCCGATGGTTCGGGGAGCCGAAGCAGGAAGTAGGCCGTGCTGCCGTCGGCGCGGCACAGATGACCTGCGCGAAGGAAACGAATTCAGCGGGCCGCTGGTGCGGTCGTGGCTCAGTCGAGGGTGACGAACCTGGGCAGCCCTTCGAGTTCGAGTCCCCAGAAAGCGTTCCCGCGCGGTTTCCTGCACCCAGTGGCGGTGGCGAGTGCGCAGACGTCAGCCGGCGGTTCCGGCTCGTCGTCTACTCGTGGCCTTTCCCGTACTGCACCCCACGTTTCCTGCTCCCTTCTCGAATCACCGGACGCGACCCTTGCCATCGACCGACGAGACCCGTATGGTCGTACAAACGTAAGACATACGTTCGTAATTCAAAATCAAGGGAGCTCGTGATGGCGACAACTCGGCCGGTGGCACTCGTGACAGGCGCGTCCACCGGAATCGGAAAGGCGGCCGCCCTCGCGCTCGCCGCAGCGGGCTTCGAGACGGTGGGAACGAGCCGGAAGACGTCGTCAGCCGACCGTCGTGACGGCGTGACGTTCCTCGCCCTCGACGTAGGCAGCGACGACTCGGTCGCTGCCGCGGTCAAGCAGGTGATCGACCGGTTCGGGCGGATCGACGTCCTGGTCAACAACGCGGGCATCGGCTCCTCGGGCGCCGACGAGGAAAACTCTCTCGCCCAGGCCCAGCGCCTCTTCAACATCAACGTCTTCGGTGTGATGCGCATGACCAAGGCCGTCCTCCCGCACATGCGCGCCCAGGGAAGCGGGCGCATCATCAACATCTCGTCCGTCCTCGGGTTCCTCCCCGCGCCCTACATGGCCAACTACTCGGCGTCCAAGCACGCGCTCGAGGGGTACACCGAGTCCCTGGACCACGAGATCCGCGAACACGGCGTCCGGGCCCTGATCGTCCAGCCGGGCGGTACCAAATCCGCGTTCGAGGCGAACACCGTCGCACCGGACATGCCCATGCAGATCTATGCGGAGCAGCGGCGTATCGCCGACCAGGTGGCGTTGTCGGTCAACGAGGACGGCGACGACCCCGCCACCGTCGCGAAGACGATCGTCGCGGCCGCCACCGACTCCAAGCCGCAGGTGCGCTACACCGCCGGCCGCAGCGCCCGGCTCCTCAGCGCGGCGCACCGCATCCTTCCCACCGGGGTCTTCGACGGACAGATCCGCAAGAGCAACAAGCTCCCCGGCTGAGACCTGAGACGGGGAACCGCTCCGATATCGGTGGAGGCTTCGGACTGCCCGAGGTGGGTGGAGCCGAGTAGCCGTGGACGCCGCCGGGGACGGCACGGTCGGGCGCTGAGTGGCTTCGTGCACATGGCGGCGGACGAGCGGCGACGCGCTGTGTCCGATGCTCGCGGTGAACTTTGACCAGGACCACCCCGACCTGTTCGTCGCACGCGAGCGGCTGATGGAACTGGTCGGGCAAATGATGCAGCGCGCCCGAGAGGCCGGGCAGTTGCGCCCCGATGTGGAGTCCGGCGATCTGAAGGTCGCCGTCAGCCAGTTCACCGGGCCGCTGCCAGGCACCGCGAGGGCATGGACCGCTTCGTGCACCGTCATCTGCAGATGTTCCTGGACGGTCTGCGGCCGCGCCCGCTCCGTAGTGCCCGGATAGGCCGTGACCGTGGAAGACATGCGCCGAGGGTGACTGATCGGGTCGGTCAGATCGATGTCGTAACCAGTCACCACCTCGTACAACGCTTTCAGCCGTCGACGATGACGAGCCGTCCCTGACCGTGTCTCGCTGTCTCGCTCTTCGTCTCCAGCTTTGTCGCTGGGAACTTCTCTCATCGTTTTTCACCACGAAGTCCCGAAGTGGGTATCCCCATGTCTGAAACAGCTCAGGCCACCGCCAAGGCGGCAGCCGACTCCCATTCCAACCGCTGGAAAGCGCTCAGCTTCATCGCGCTCGCCCAGTTGATGGTCGTGCTGGACGCCACCATCGTGAACATCGCATTGCCGTCCGCACAGCAGGACCTGGGCATCTCCGACGGCAACCGCCAGTGGGTCATCACCGCCTACGCTCTCGCCTTCGGCGGTCTGCTGCTCTTCGGCGGCCGGCTCGCGGACCTCTGGGGCCGCAAGCGCACCTTCGTCGCCGGTCTCATCGGCTTCGCTGTCGCCTCCGCGCTCGGCGGCGCGGCCACCAACGAGGCCATGATGCTCGGCGCCCGTGCCCTCCAGGGCGCGTTCGGCGCACTGCTCGCGCCCGCCGCTCTCTCCCTGCTCGCGGTGACGTTCACGGAGCCCAAGGAGCGCGCCAAGGCGTTCGGCATCTACGGTGCGATCGCCGGTGGCGGCGGCGCCGTGGGCTTCATCCTCGGCGGCCTGCTCACCGAGTACCTCGACTGGCGCTGGACGTTCTTCGTGAACATCCCGTTCGCGGTCATCGCGGCCGCGGGTGCGTACTTGGTCATCCGTGAGCCGTCCGGCAGCCGCAACCGCTCGCCGCTCGACATCCCGGGCGTCGTTCTGTCCATCCTCGGTCTGGTCACGCTCGTCTACGCCTTCACCCGCGCCGAGTCCGCCGGTTGGGGCGACTCCACTACCGTCGGCCTGTTCGTCGCCGCGGCGGTGCTGCTCGCCGCGTTCGTCTTCACCGAGTCCAAGGTCAAGGCCCCGCTGCTGCCGTTGCGCGTCATCACCGAGCGCAACCGCGGAGGCGTCTACCTCTCCCTCGGCCTGGCGATCATCGCGTTGTTCGGCCTGTTCCTCTTCCTGACCTACTACCTGCAGCTCGTGCTGGGCTACTCGCCGGTCAAGACCGGCCTCGCCTTCCTGCCGTTGATCGGCGGCCTGATGGTGGGCTCCACGCAGATCGGCACCCGCCTGTTGACCCGGGTTCCCCCGCGCCTGCTGATGGCTCCGGGCTTCCTGGTCGCCGGGACCGGCATGCTTTTCCTCACCCAGCTGGAGATCGGCACCTCGTACGCCCGCGTCATCCTGCCGGGGCTGGTGCTCCTCGGCCTCGGCATGGGTACGGCGTTCATGCCCGCCCTCTCCCTGTCCACGCACGGTGTCGAGCCGCGTGACTCCGGTGTCGCCTCCGCAATGGTCAACACCTCGCAGCAGGTCGGCGGCGCGATCGGCACCGCCCTGCTGAACACGATCGCCGCCTCGGCGACGACCGCGTACATCCAGGACCACATCGGCGGTGCCGGTTCCCAGGCCCAGCAGCAGCTGGTCCAGCTGGAGGGCCAGGTGCACGGTTACACCAACGCGATCTGGTTCGCCGTCGGCATCCTCGTGCTCGCCGCGACGATCGCCTACACCTTCATCAACACCGGCAGGCCGGAAGTCGGTCCGGCCTCCGGCGAGGGTGCCGAGGACGAGGCGAAGATTCCCGTGATCGCCCACTGACGGCCCGTACACCGGGGGCGCCCGGCACTTCGGGTACTGCGATCACTTCGGGCACTTCCCGTACTTCGTGTACGGCGAGGGGTGGGATGCCTCGCCGTACACGATGCCGGTGCTGACCCGGCTCAGACCTTTCTCGGATCGCCGGGCGTGACCACTTGCCATCGACCGACGACCCCCGTATGGTCGTATGAACGTAAGACATACGAGCGTAAGACATACGTACGTACGTCAAAATTGAGGGAGCTCGTGATGGCGGCAACTCGGCAGGTAGTGCTCGTGACAGGTGCGTCATCGGGGGTCGGTAAGGAGACCGCCCTCGCCTTCGCCGCGGCGGGCTTCGAGGTGATCGGAACCGCTCGCAACACCGCGCGGGTCACCGCGCCTGCCGGGGTGACCTACCTCGACCTCGACGTGACCAGCGACGAATCGGTCGCCTCCGTGGTCAAGCAGGTGATCGACCGGTTCGGGCGTATCGACGTCCTGGTCAACAATGCCGGCGTCGGCGCCAACGGCGCCGCCGAGGAGTTCTCCGTCGCCCGGACGCAGGAGGTCTTCGACGTCAACGTCTACGGCATCATGCGGATGACCAAGGCGGTTCTGCCGCACATGCGCACCCAGCGGCGCGGACGCGTCATCAACGTCTCCTCCCTCAGCGGGTTCGTCCCCAGCCCGTTCATGTCCATCTACACCTCGACCAAGCACGCGGTCGAGGGCTACTCCGGGTCGCTGGACCACGAGGTCCGCGAGCACGGCGTGCGGATCCTGCTCGTCGAGCCCGGCCCGATCAACACCCCGTTCGGGGACCACAGCGTGCAGGGCGACACCCCGTTGGCGCTCTACGCGTCGGGACGGCGCACCTTCGACGAGGTGCTGGCGAAGAACACCAGCGGCGGCGACGATCCCGCCACCGTGGCCAAGGTCATCGTTGCGGCGGCCACCGACAATAAGCCGAAACTGCGGCGCACCGCCGGCACGACGGCCGCAGGCATCAGCGTGTTCCACCGCGTCCTTCCGGCCCGGATCTTCGACCGCATCGTCCGCAGGTTCAACCGGATGCCGAACTGAGGCCCACCTTTCGCGTGCCCGAACCCGCCCGAACACGACGGCGCGTCTTCGGCGAGATGATCGCGGATGCGGTGGAGAAGGGCAACGCCCCCGCCGCCGTCGCCCAGGTGATCGTCACGCGGCCACCGGCGAGAGGCCGAAGCCGCGCTGCACCGCCGGCCCCGCGTCACCGCAGGGCGCCGACTCGTCCCCGCGGGAGCGTTCGGCAAGCAGATCCGCAAGAACAATCGCCCGCCCGCCTGATATCCCGGCCCGGCCTCAAAAGCGTGGCCTTTCCCCCGAGTGCCTCTGATGCAGACGCCGTCACCGGCAGCTCCGATCTTCCCGAATGTCCACTGATCAGTAACTCGTTGATTTACCGAGGAGAGCCATGCAACAGCGGCACACGGCCCGGCGCAGCGCATCGAGCGCACAGCGTTTCCTGAAGAAGAACGTCGGCATCGCGCTGGCGGTCACCGCGACGGCAGCCGTCCTGGTCTCGGCGCCGTCCGCGTCCGCAGGGACGGGACACGGCTATCGCGGCTCCGTGGTGAGCGACGTACGGACGGCGGCGACGTTCGACTTCGCGGCCGGCGAGATCCCCGAGAACATCACGGCCAACCCCGACGGCTCGGTGACCCTGTCCATGCTCGGCAGCTGCGCGGTGTGCCAGCGCACCCACGGTCCGGAGCTGATGCGCATCTCCGCCTCCGGGGAGCGCACGGTGCTCGTCACCGGGCAGGTGGGCGAGGCGATCAGCGGCAACGCCCGCGGCAGTGACGGCACCGTCTACTACGCGTTGTGGGCCCCGGGCAACGCGGACCGCAACGGCGTGTACAAGCTGCGTGCGGACGGCACCCCGCAGCGCGTCGCCGCGCTGCCCGCCGACTCGGGCCCCAACGGGCTCGCCGTCGACGCGGCCGGACGCACCCTCTACATCGCCGACAGCCTCAAGGGCACCATCTGGTCCGTTCCGGTCTCGGGCGGACCGGTGACGCCGTGGCTGACCGATCCTGCTCTCGCGCCGGTGCCGACCGAGGCCCTGCCGATCGGCGCCAACGGGCTCAGGTTCCACAACGGCGCCCTGTGGATCAGCAACTTCAACAAGGGAACCCTGCTGCGGATCACCGTCACCACCACCGGCACGGCCGGCCCCATCCGCCAGGTCGCGGGCGGCCTGCCCAACATCGACGACCTCAGCTTCGTCACCCCCCGCTCCGACATCGTCTTCGCGGCGCAGAACGGCTCCTCCTCGAACAACGGCCCGGACAGGGTCGTGGTCATCTACCCCAACGGCACCTACAAGGCGGTCCTGACCGGCGCGGACGGCCTTGCCTCGCCCTCCGCCACCGCGGTGCGCGGCGACCGGCTCTACATCACCGACGGCGGGGTCCCCGAGCCCCACAACCCGAAACTGCAGACCGCCAAGATCAACTTCCCCTCTCTCCTTGCAGGCGCGGCCCACTGACCCGACCAGGACGGCAGCCGGGGCACAGCCCCGACTGCCAGGAGGAACACATAGTGCGGTACACGAAAGAACACAAGCAGGAGACACGGCAGCGGATCATCGCGACGGCCGGCCGCCGGCTCAAGCAGGACGGCATCGACGGCTCCGGCGTCGCCACGCTCATGAAGGACGCGGGCCTGACCCACGGCACCTTCTACGCCTACTTCTCCTCCAAGGACCACCTCGTCGCCACCGCCGTCGCCGACCAGATGCGCGCCCAGCACGAGACCATCGTCGCGCAGGCGGCACCCGGCCGCGCCGGACTCGAACAGATCATCCGCTGGTACTTCTCCCCCGAACAGCGCGACAGCATCGAGGACGGCTGCCCCAACGCCGCCCTGCTCGACGAGATCGCACGCTCCACGGATCCCACCAAGCAGGCCTACACCGACGGCGTGCTGACCCTCATCGACGGCTTCGCCGCCCGCCTGGCACCGCACGACCCGCCCTCGGCACGCCTGAAGTCACTCAGCCTCCTCGGCATGCTGGCCGGCACCCTGCAACTCTCCCGCGCCCTGACCAACCGGCAACTCGCCGACCAACTCCTCGAACAGGGCATCCGCAACGCCCTCGCACTCCTGGACGCAGAGCAGCACAACTAAGACGCCATCCGCGTACCGATCAGAAGCTGGTCCGGTCGAACAAGGTCGGCGGCTCCCTCGACAACCGCATCCGCGTCGCTCCCGGCGCCGGCCACCCGCCGGGTGGCCAGACGATCCCACACCCCCTTCGACGAGGCATTCAACGCGTCACCGGGAGGGAGGCCACGGTGCCTTCCTGGCGGAGAGATTCGTGCAAGGTGGCGTTCTCCGCTTCGAGTTCGGCGTTCCGCAGGCTGAGCGTCTGGATGTGGTTGGCGTAGGCGGCGATGGTGGCGCGTGCCTCCCGCTGCTCGGCAGCGTGTTGGGAGCGCAGCGCGCGGTCCGCCTTCTTGAGACGGGCGATGTCCGCCGTGAGGGTGTCGATCTGCGGTCGAGGCGCGTCCGGTGTCCGGAGCAGTCCGGTGATGATCTTCGCCAGGGGTGAACGGTAGTAGGTGGCGCGCGAGATACCCGCTTCCGTGCACAGCGTGGAGACGTTCAGGGCGCCGCGGGTGTGTTCGGGGTTGCCGGTCACGATCCGTTCGAAGGCGTGCACGAGAGCCTGGTCGGGGCCCGGCCGTACGGGAATGCCACTGTTTTCAAGGGCGTGCCGCAGCCGCAGTGCGGCGGGGTCATTCATGCGTCGGGGCTTCCGGAGGAGGTGAGTTCTGCGATGGCGTGGTCGAGGTCGGCGATGTGGGTGGTCAGCGCGGCGGTCTGGAGGCGGGACAGCCCCGCCGGGGCGTCGAGCGGGCGCTGGGCCTGGGCGCGGGCGGTGGTCAGACGGGGCAGGTGGACGCTGGAGCGGCGGCCATTGGGACAGGTCAGGCACATGGTCAGCAGCGGCAGGGGCCGGCCCGTGTGCTGGCCCCGCTTCGCGCACAGAGCGGTGGAGGGCTGGTAGAAGCATTCAGGACGCCTGGGTGAAGGGTCTCGAAGAACTGGCCCGCATGCGCCCTGCCGATCGCGACGCCGAGCGACAGCCGGCCCGGCCCTGTTCCCGCTGCGGAGTCGACCTCCTGCTTCACATGCACGGCCCACTCGGGACCGGTGTGTGGATGGAGCTCTGTGCAGCCTGCGACGCCCACCGTCCCGCAGCCCGAGCCTTCATCCAACTGGCACCGCGACGCCGACCGTGCCCCTAAGGCCCTCCCCCAACTGTTCGAGGACTGGGAGACCGAGACCATGCGCGCCCACGGCTGGGCTCGTGCCAAGGAACCCGAGGCTCCCTTCAGTCCACCTGCCCCGCCCGGCCTCATACCGCGCGGCCGAGGCTGAGCGTGGCGCCAGAGGAGTCCAGCCTCACGGCCGTCAGCATGGCGGCGTCGGCGTGAGCCGTGCCATCGTTGCCGTACGCCAGCGGGCCCCGGCCGCAGCCGCAGCCATGGCCCTCACCGCACCGTTCCAGCTCCACCTGTCCGATGGGCGCGTTCTGCACGGGGCGGAGCCGGTGCCATATGCGAACGTCCATGGTTCAGGCTTCCTTGTCTCTAGGGTGAGTGAATGAGCTTCACAGCGCTTCACCGTGCACTCGGAGTCGCTCCGGGACCATGGACAGAGGATCTTCTCGATGCCGCGGTAGCCGCGGGCGTGACGGAATCGGATGATCTTGACTGGAAGACCGACCTGCCCCCAGTAAAGGGTCTGTCATAGACGGACTTTCCCAAAGACGTTGCAGCGATGGCTAACAGCGGCGGTGGCTTGATCATTTACGGCGTCCGGGAGTCCCAGAAGGCAGCGGCTGGGAGGATGGATTCCGGCGAGCTCACCGAGGTCTACGAGCGCTCGTTGCGAAGCGCCGCCATCACGGCCATCTCCCCGCCGGTCTTCGGACTGAACATCCATCGCCTTGACACCACGGGAAACCGCGCTGTCGTGGTAGAGATCCCCGCAAGCGTTGATGGACCCCACCTGATCTACAGAGGCGACTACTTCGGCGCACCCGTACGCAACGACGCGGACACGGTCTGGATGAAAGAGCGACAGATCGAGGCGATGTATCGCGCCCGGTTCGAGGAACGCCGCCATGCCACAGAGGCCCTGGACGCACTCTTCACCGACGTGTCCACCGGCCGGGACACGCACAACAGAGCCTGGCTCATGGGCGTCGCTCACCCGCGCGTCCCCCACCTGACAGAGCGACTGAGCCGCGACGGCGCGCGGGCGGTACTCAACCGGACTCAAGACCTTGCGCTGACGTACGCGAGCAGGCGAGGGATCCACCCGCTGGAGAACGTAGACCTGCGTAATCCACGCCCAGGGCTGCGCCGCTGGGTCTGCGTGAACACCGCGACAAGTGAGCGGTCACGGTGGAAGGAGGCGTGGCTCGCGATCCACCACGACGGTTCGGTCTCTCTTGCCGCAGCAGTCGGCGGTCATCCAACACGGGAGGTGGGTGAGGGACACTTCGGCGGGCACCAGATCGAGTCCTACGCCATCGAGTGCGCGGTAGCCGACCTGATGGCACTGCTCCGGGCCACGGCGGAGGCAACCGGGAACGACGAGTACGACCTGCGCGTCGGGATCGAATGGGCCGGCAGCGAGCCCCTCACCATCCTGACAAAAGACCAGATGGGCTTCACCTACGCCGACACGTCGACCCCCCTGCACAAATTCACGCCCGTCGCAACGACCGTCAACGCCGGAGAACCTGATCTCGACTACTTCTGGCACGTTCACGACCTGGCTCAGGACTGCGTGAATCAGGGCGGAGTCTCCTACGTGCATCTGATCCGCCCCCCGGAGCGCGAGAACTGACTCCCGCTTCCTCGTCGTCCGCGTGTACTGCGGTGTGCCCGGGCGTGAGCACGCCGGTAGCACCAGGTGAACCTGGTTGGTCTGGGGCAGCAGAACAACGGAGGCCTGTTCCTCTTGTCCGGGGCAGCCAGCGTTAGGCGGAGGCGTCCCACGGGCGTCCGACCCACACTTGGTGGCAAGGCGCCACTTTCAGGCCCTCACGCAGGCGGCCTCGTAGAACGCCGACGCGTGTTCGGCCCTCCAGGACCTCAAGACCCCCGTCCGGCGGTGCCAGGAGACGCCGGTCGATCAGGAGCGGCGGTCGGATCCAAGTGCCGTGGTCTTCCCAGTGGCAGCCGATGTGTTCGGGACGAACGCTGACCCAGTGCACCGGGTGCTCGGCAATGTGGTCGATGAGACCGACCTCGGACGCTCCGGTGGGCATGTCGCGGAAGTCTTCACGCGAGATCATCTCTAGGTGCCACACGATGCTCGCGAGATCGATGTGCCCGTAGTCCTCCTCGAAGGGCGGGTGGCTACCACCGTGTTCGTAGAGGAACTACTCGAGGACGCAGTCCGGCCAGCGAAGCTGTGACAGCGCAGGGTCGGCACGAAATTCGTGAAAGGTGAAGGCGGGTCCCCGCTTGATGTGGCGGGCGAACATCGGTCTGAGGTCGGCCAGCTTCATGTCGACCGGTGTACCGCAGAATCCTCCCCGTGTTCCCTCTGGTCTCCTCTCGGGCCGATTGGCAACAGCTGAACAGCGCCTCTCAAAGGTCGCTGGCGACTGGACGTAGCGCGCGGGCATGAGCTTCCGCTGGTTCCCGGCCGGCTTCCGCGAAGGCCTCCAACTGCCGTACGTAGGCATGCTGCTGCTCGGCGCTGACGGACTTGAGGACGCCTGCGAGGATCTCCTGCGACAGGTCGCGGTCGAAGCCCGTGTAGCCGGTCAGGGACACGAAGATCCGCTCGGCTGCCGCGAGGACGTGCTGCACCTGCTTCTCCCCCACCTGGTCGACCGGGGTGGGCAGGGAGGTCGGTTCCGACTCGGATGTGACCGGCCGTGTTTCCACGGCGGCGGCCGCCGTTCGTGCCTGCTGGACGGTGCGGTCGGCGATGTGGGCGAGTCGCTCGGAGATCGTCTCTCGACGGCGCGAAGCCAGCCCTCCTGGACCTGGTCGCTGGCGTCGGCGAGGGCCTGCGTGTCCAGCGCGATGACTTCGCCCTGAGCGCCTTCCACGGCGCCGGCGCGGATGGCCGCGATGAGGGTGTGTACCTCACCAGGGCTTGCGCCCGCGGCGCCGAGCAGCTCCGTCACCCGCTGCTCGGCGTTCGCGGCCGTCTCTGCGTGTACGGCGATCAGCGGTAAGGGCTGCCGTGATGGATGGTGGCTCATGATGTGGATTCCTCTGCTGTGGCGTGTAGTTCGGCCGCTGGTGCGGGCTGTGGCTGTTACCGGAGTTCGACGGAGTAGGAGCCGCCGGTGAACTGCCAGCCGTCGGTGCCCTCGCCGATGTCCTCGACGATGACGTCGTCGATGAAGTGGTCCTCGAACTCGTCGTCGGTGAGTTCACCGGCGAGCCAGAGCTCCTCGATCGCGTCCCAGTGGCCGCGGGTGCCGTCGATGCGCAGGGGTGCGGCGTCGCGGTGCCGCGGTCGCGTTCGTCGTCGCCGGTCGTGACGACGCCGCTGATCTCGTACTGGCCCCGTTTGATGTGCCGGGGGATGGGGTCGGCGGGGACGAGGGCGACGTTCTCGTACGCGGTGTGGATGAGGTCGCGGTAGTTGCGGCGGATGTTGTACTCGGCGTCGGACAGACCGGCGTCCGCGAGGGCCTGCTGCCCGCGGTGGGTCGCGGTGAGCTGGGAGAGCTGGGCGTGCCAGTGCTTGGCGTTGTAGGAGGACAGCCGGTGGCGGGCGGTGACCTGGGAGCGCAGCAGGTCGTTGAGGGCGGCGCCCAGGGAGGTGCCGCGTCCGGTGGGGCCTGCCATCAGTCGTCACCTTCGAGGATGGTCTCGCCGGTCTTCACGAACTTGGCCTTGACTTCGCCGAAGCCGGTCCCGATCCGGTAGGTGGACGGCGGGGTGCCGGGCGGGGTCCAGAAGATGGCCTGGTCGACGTCGCGCAGCGCGATGAGGGTGTGGCCTTCCTGGACGGCCTTGAAGGCGACGGTCCAGCGCCGGACGGAGGCCTCGGCGACCATGCTCATGCGCCAGTCCGGCCGCCAGAACGGGGAGCGCTGGGTGGGACGCTTGGGCCACAGCAGGCGCAGCGCGATGGACAGGCGGGTCTTGTAGGCCTTGTAGGGGTCGCCGCCCATCTGGACGAGCTCGGTGCGGGCCTTGCGGGTGGCTTCGTAGAACGGCTTGAACAGCGACTCGTTGGCTTTCCCGGTCCAGGAGTCATGGATGGTCGGCATCCTGTCGAGGTGGTTGTCCCGCACGAGCTTCACCAGCTGCTTGATGCGGGGGGGTGGTGACCCACGCCCGGCCGTCCTCGTCGGGCCGGTCTGCGATCCGCCCCAGGGGGTGTGGCATGTCGGTGCGCGTCCAGGCGGGGATGCCGATGAGGTAGATCCCGGCCCCGGCCTTGTCGTAGGCGTCGAGCGGGCCGGTGTGCAGGAGCTTGTTCGCGGCGATGGGGACGGCCGAACAGGCAGAGGGGAAGCTGCCGTTGCGGTCGATCAGGCACAGCACGCCCTCGCCGAAGGAGTCGGGCACGTCGAGCGACAGGGACCGTCCGCGGCAAACTCCGCGCCCCGGTGATCGCGGGGCCGCTGGCGCAGCGCTGTCTCGTAGGCGGCATCCGCCTCCGCTCCGATCCCGCAGGGCGTGGGTGGTTGTTCGGTCAGGTGGAATTGCATTCTTGAAGGGCGAGCGTCGTCCGGACTGTTCCGCCCTTGGCCGGTTGGAAATGGAAGACGTAGCAGCGGTAAGCCATTGAGGGTGAGGTACCGAGGAAGCTGGTGTCCTCATACGTCGCAGAGAACTCGACGACGGTGGTCAGGGACTGGGCTGACTGCCCGTATGAGATGAGTCTGCTGTGGTTCCGTTGGGCGATGGCACGTGTCCGGTCCTCGCTCGGGTAGCCGTTGCGCGCCTCGTTCTGCACATCGTCCTCGTACGACTGCGCATGCCTCGTTATCTGTTCCAGCGCCTCGTTCTCATGGCGTTCGTTGGCGTCATTCTGGCGGTGGGAGATGATCATGAGCGTTCCCGCGGCGAGCAGCACGAGGAGGATGGGCACCATGAGTGCCAGCATGCAGCCGGGGGCCGGTGCCCCGCCGCGGTCGGACCGCGACGGAGCACCGGTGGAGGAAAGAGACGGGTTCACTCGTCCTCTTGTCTGATCGCTGCGGGGCCTAGCGTCATGAACGCTTGCGCGTAGGCGGTGGTACCTGTCTTGTTGGGGTGGTAGCTCTCCCGGCTGAGGCAGCTGTCTCCCCAGAACCACCAGCACAGTTGGGTCGCGTCGTCGTCATGGTGGAAGTCGCCGTCGCCGTTCGGTCCGGCCACTACCCCGTTGATGCCTTCCGGCGTGTCGCAGATCCGCTTGCCCTCGAACGCCGTCTGCGGGGACCGGTAGCGCACTCCCGCCGAGGTCTTGGAGAGGGCAAGGTTCCTCTGCTTGTCCTCGAAGTACTGGGCCATGTTGTTCAGGATGACACGCTGAGATGCGCTCACCAGCGTCGAACAGGCCGCAGTGCGGCTGAACAGCAAGGGGTATCCCATCAAGGAGATCGTTGCGTTCGGTGCCGCGTTGTGGATTTCGTCCAGCAGCGCCCCGGTTTGCGTTACGGCTGCGTCGATGTCGGCCTGCATTGACGCTTCGGAAGGACATCCCTCCATTACACAGGCCTGGATCTTCTTGTCGAACCGAGCATCGTTTCCGCCAATGGTCAGCATCACCAGGGTCGTGTCCGAGCTGAGCACTCCGGAGTCGGTCTGGAACTTCTCGTGGAAGTTTCCGTCGAAGCCCCACGTCTCCTTGCCTGTGCCGTCGACGGGTGTGCCCGTCCCCGCCTGCCAGGTCTTAGCTCCGGAACAGGCGACAAACTGGAAGTCGAGGTTCGCGTTGAATCCGTCCGCGAGGGTCCCGACGGTCTGTGTCTGATTGGGGAGAGTGACCTTGCGTGGCCATGCGTTCGGGCTGCGCCGACAGGCGTTCCAGCTGGTCTTACCGTGGTCGCGGTCACTGACGTGGTAGTAGTCGCCCGAGCCTTCGCCGGACGTGTAGGAGTCGCCCATCGCGACGACCATGTCCTGCGGCTTGCCCGGGAGTTTTTGGAAGGCGATCGAGGTGTAGGCGACGTCCTCGTCGGCCGTTCCGTCGTCCGTGGTGTTCGTGAGCTCTACCTGGGGTGTTCCCGTGAAGCGGTAGACACCGAGCTCAGCCCAGGTGTTCGCGCCATAGTGGGTGTTGAGATAGCGCTCCCGGTCACCACCGGCCACGCCGTGGATGGTGTAGTGGGCCTGCTGGGTGTGGGCACCGGTGTCGGGCAGCTGCACAAAGACCCGGGCCCAGCTGTTCAGGTTCTGGCCCAGGGTCCAGGTTCCCTTGACGGTCATCGCCCCGTTGCCACCGCCGAGGTGGGCGGCGTTGCGGGTGTGGGCGTACCAGAAGTGGCCGCCGTATCCGCCGCCGATCTGGTACAAGTCGCCCTTCGCCTCGTACTGGCCGAGTCCGGAGCCGACCGAGCCGTCGGAGTTGAAGGTGAACTGGAAGCTGCCGGCGTCGGTGCCGGTCGTACCGCACCAGCTGTAGGTATTCGTGTTGTCGGGTACGGAGTTCACGATCAGTGCGCCCGAGGGCAGCTTGTTGGCGGAGTCGCCGGCGCAGATCGGGGTGCCGTACTGGAGCCGGGTGCCGCGGCCTGGTTCTGCCGCCAGGGTCTGGTACTTGATGTTCTCGAAGCCGCAACTGGTGGCGCAGTCGCTCTTCCAGGTCGTGTTGGTTTCGTGCCACCAGTACTTCGTGTAGCAGGCGGCGTTGGGGCAGTCCGGCGGGCTGGCGGCATTGCAGTTGTTCTTGGTGTTGCAGAACGTGTCGCGTGACGGCGTGGCGTGCGCCCGGTTGTACTTCGCGCTGCCCGGCATGGTGTAGGCGTCTGCCGTGCCGTTCCAGTAGGCGGGGCGAAAGCCGGCAGAGGAGAAACCGGACTCGCCCGGCCAGTCCTGCCGACCGGAGGTCGCATAGGAGTAGCCGGTGTCCATGGACCAGGCGGCCCAGCCCAGCACCTTCTCCTCGTACGGCCAGTCCTGCGGGTGCGCCGCGTCCTTGGCGGCGTACGGATCGATGTCGGTGTTCATGAAGGCCGAACGCGACTGGGGATACACGGGGTTGGCTGGATTGTTGTACCAGCCCAGGCCCCAGTTGCCATTCGTTGACTCGGCGCTGCGGGGGTTGAAGCCGAGGTTGTAGTTCCACAGCGCGGCGAACCAGTTCTCGGGTTTCGCTGAGTCGTCGTTGTTGACGGTGATCTTCTGCGCCGCCTCGTGGAGCTCATTCCACTTGTCCGCGAGGATGTACAGGGAGGCGGCGACGTTCACCGAGTAGTCCAGGGCGACCGCGCGCTGGGTGGCCGCGGGCAGTGCGGTCTCGCCCGTCTTCTCGTGTCCCGCCATCCGCATACCGTCGGTGACCTGTCCCACGCCGTAGCCGCAGTCGGAGTTCGCCCAGTTGATCTTCCAGTACTCGGCAGAGGTGTCGCCCTTATGCCCGTAGAAGCCGGCGTAGGCGGCCAGGGGGCTTCCCATCTGGCCGGGAACGGCGCCCGGTTCGGCTTGCCACAGGTTCGACTCCTGTGCCATCACGCCGAGCAGTACGTTGGCGGGGATGCGGCCGCCGCCCGTCAGGGACGGGCGGGGGAAGAGGCCCTGCGGGTCGATGGTGCCGATCCCGATCTGGTCACGCCAGCCTCCCTGTGCGATCCATCTCGAGCGCAGTTCGCCGCGGATGGCCATGTCGACAGCCCACTCGACCTGGTTCGGGGTGGGTTGCAGCGCCTGGGATTTCACGTCGTTGCGGGGCACCGAGCACCAGCGGTCGGTGTCGACCGGGTCGTTTGCTCGGCTGTCGGCCGCGGTGAGGGCGGCGGGTGCGGCAATGCCGGTGAGGGCGGGAGACACGGAGGTGTCGCCGCTGTTCGCCGTAGTCTGCCCCACCGATTGCGTGATCTTCGCACCCGTGGTGGTGGCGGTCGACGTGACGGTGGTCGGTTCATCGCTGCTGGCGGTGTCCGGCGCACCGGTGACCGGGCTCTCCGGTCCCGCGGTGCTCTTGTCGAAGTCCTTGCCCGCGTCCTTGACGCGGGTAAGGCCGCGGCGCACGCCGGGGGTGAGTACAGGGTCGACGGCGAGCCGCCCCAAGGTGGAGATCTCAGTGTCGGCGGGGGCGTCCAGGAGCGTGACGCCTGAATCCTTCAGCTGGGTACGAGCGGGCTCGCCGGTAAGGAACACCCGTCCTTCGGTGCCCTGGCGCAGGTCCACGTCACCGAGCTTGCCCGAAGCAATCATGGAAGGCGTGCCGTGCCCTTGCCACAGTTTGGCGCGGGCGGTGGAGTCGCCCTGACGGTCGAGGAAAGCGACGTGCCCGTCGCGGGTGAGCCGGATGTTGAACGGCGGGCTGTCGGCGGTGGCGAGCGTCGTCAGCCGACCGCCGGCGTCGAGGCGGACTAGATCGCGTCCGCGCGCGCCGATCGCCGCGCCGTCCTGCACTGGTATCGCGCTGGTTATCTCTCCCGCGGTTTCTAGCGAACCGAGCGTCTTTCCGGCTGTGTTGACCGTGACCACCCGGCTCTTCGTTTTCGCCGGGTCGTTCATGTCACGGAAGGCGGTGAAGGCGGCCGTGTGCGTGACCGTGTTGCAGGACGGGTCGAAGTAGGCTAACGACGCAGTGAACGGCAGCTTCACCACGCGGCCGGTGATGGTGTTGACGACGGCTGCAAAGGCGCCGCCCTGCATGAGGTCGGGCTTGTTGGTGAAGGTGCGGGGCGCGTACACGACAGCGACATGACCGGCGTCCATGACGCACTGGTTGCCGATCCAGGTGTCCGCCGACATCGTCGGCTCCGCCAGGGAGGCCACCGTCTTCCACACGTACGCCTTCGACGAGTCGGCAACGAGGATCTTCAGACCGTCGGTGTCGGCCGCACTGGTCACCGCCCGGTCCTCGGATGCCTTCCAGCCGGTGCCAAGCTTCTTGCCCGGATCATCGACCGGGGCGGGCGGCACGGTTTGGGCGGATGGTTCTGGTGATGGTTTTGGTGTCGCCTCGGCAGCGAAAGCCGGCGCGGCGGCTGGGATGAGGCCGACCACCGTCAGTGCGGCGGCCGTCAGCGCGAGAGACGGATGTGCTCTACGTCTCGATCTCAAGGATTCCCCTAGGTCCGGAAGAGAATGTGACTGGGCAGACTCCGCGACCATGCCGGTAGGTCGACACCGGCTCAGCGGCGGAGAGCTTGTGCGGGCGGGATTGGGGCGGCTCGCCAGGCCGGATATAGGCCGGCGAGATGACCGGTGAGCAACCCAATGGCGGGGCGATCGTGACCGAGGATGGGCGGGGACGGGGTTGCACTGACGGGTGACGGCCGTGACGAGGACGGTCAGGGTGCCCAAGGTGGTGCCGTCGAGTCCGTCCAGCGTGCCCAGGGACGCGGACTAGGTGAGGAGCTGCGCAGTGATGTGCCAGCCCCGGGTCGCGATTGCCTTGCGCTGCCCGATGCCGACGGTTGGTTCCAATACTGCGACCGGGGTGGTGTTGGCGATGCCAACGGCTTCGGTGATCGGGCAGGGTACGACACGTACTGATGCCCGACGTGGAAGACGACTGAGCGTCGTCAGACCAGATGTCCTTCACCCAGGGCGAGTTCACTCGGTACGGTCGCGGATCGCCGTGTACAGATGGGGCGGCCCGCCCCTTCTTGTAAGCCCGGGTAGAAGGTTCTCGGCTTCATCGGCAGATGTCGGGTGTCTCAGTGCCGCCTCCGGCTGGGACAGTGGCGAAGACGGCTTCGTGAAGGTCTTGCAGCCCGTGGTGGCAGATCGAGGTCGGGCTTCCGGCGAGCGTGTACCACTCGGCGGCGTCGGTGTACCGCCTGCAGGGAAATCCTGCAGACGACTGCAGGAGAGCGCGGCAGCTTTCCGACCCCCTGTGTTCCCCCGAGACACAATCCCCCCGTTTGAGTGCCGCGCACGAGGCTGCCTGCCTGCAGCCTGTGAGCTCTATGCGTGTAACGGGCCAGGGCTTCCTGCCCGCCGCTCGGGTCACAGTAGTTGCAGCCGTTACGGAGCAGGCACCCCTTAAAACGTCCCCGACCAGAATCGGGTGCACACGGCAGCGTTAAGCGGAATCCGCACCTCGCCTAACGCGGTAAGCACTTGCAGGCCTGCGGTGAAAAAGTGGAGGGACCTCGTCAGGGAGCATCCTGATCAGGTTGTCTGGATCCCGGCACGCGGATCTTGTTGAGGGCCGACCGCAGATGTCCACCGCCCACCGCACCTCGTAGGCCGCCTCGCACGCCGCCACGCTCAGGCCAGGATGTCGTCCTTACAGTTGACGAGATTCCTGGAGAGAACCTTTCTCTCCGCTGGCTTTGACTCCGACCGCCCAGCGATGGGCCTTGTCGGCGTCGATGCCGACCCAGATCTGCTCGTGACGTTCCGTCACCGTCGTTGCTCCGTTCCTCAGGCACCAGCACCTTTGAGGTCCGGGAACACCCCGCCGCCAAGTTCTTAACCAGCGGGAGGTCGATTGCGTCAGGATAGGAGACCAACGAGACTTCTGCGCCTATTGGGTTGAGACGTGGAACACCTCTCTCAACGGCAGAGGAGCCTCGTGCCTTACGGGAGGCCGACCCGTCACCCGACCGGTGACCACTCTGAAAACGCCCAGTGACGGAAAGCACGATGCCCGTATGTCCAGGAGGCTCCCGGGCTGTTTCGAAACGACCTGCGTCAGCCCTCTCCAGTCGGTCTCAACCGCCGGCCACGGGCTTGGAGCCGATGGCTGCGCAGGCTGCTTTCTCTGTGGGGTAGCCGTCCGCTGGGTAGACCACCGGCCCGCCGAGTGCCCCCTCGTCGCCGGTGGCCGAGGATTCGCCGCTGTCAGGCTGCGCATTGGGGAAGAAGCAGGCTACGAACCGGGTCGGCTTGGGAGTCCGCGTCCTTGTGTCCTGGGCGGGCTGGTTCCACATCCGATCCCAGGATGCCGCGCAGGAACGCGCCGCGTCCTGCGGATCGAAATCCTTCATGGCTTTGAGCGGCAGCTGGCTCAGGTCCGCTTCTGGTGACAGCGTGCGAGCGCACATGACATTGCGCCCGTCCTCGTCCCATGGCCCGAATGTGGCCACGGCAGCCGTGGTGGCGCCCCCGAGGAGTGCGGCCGTGACCGCACCCACCATGAACATGTGCCGACGCCTCCCGGAACCGGCCGTGGCACGCGGCCGCTCGGTGCGTAGCAGGATCTCCCGCAGGACGGCCTGGCCGTCTTCCGAAGCCGCCCAGCCTTCGGTGCCGTCGCCGGTGGGCCGCAGAGCGCGGACGGCGGCGAGGTCGGCCGCCCGGCTGTGCTTGGTGACGCTCTCCTTCATGCTGACTCCCGTTGGATGAATTGGGGGTGGGAAATCGCTTTATGGACCGGCCGTGCATGGCCTGCACGGAGCAGCTCTGCCCTGAACCGTTTGCGCGCCCGGTGCAGGCGCACAGCGAAGGCAGTAGCCGTGCAGCCCGCGACTACAGCCGCCTGCTTGGCCGTCAGGCCGTACCAGGCGCTCAGCACGAGTACCTCTCGGTCCTGTTCGGAAAGCGCCGACAGCGCGGCGGCCACCTCGGCACGCGTCCCTATCGTGTCCGCGATCTCCGCGGCCCCCGTCCGGTCGGCCATCACCGCCAAGTGCTCGGTCAGTGCGCGGTGCCGCTGGTCGGACCGCACGCGGTTGGCGAGCAGCCGCCGGGCCGAGGCGAGCAGCCACGGCAGGGCATCGTCGGGCACAGATCCGGACTTGCGCCAGGCCAGCATGAAGGTCTCCGACAGGATGTCCTGAGCTGTCTCCCGGTCCGTACGGTGCAGCAGGTACGCCAGGACCCGATCAGCATGAGCCGTATAGAGCGCTTCAAGGGCCCGGTGCCCGGTCAGGTCACCGTACTCCCCGGCGGTTGTTCGTCGTCGTCTCACAGCACCTCCATGGTCCGTCCATCAACGGCCGTCAACCGGGAGATGTTCGGCCGGGCCGGATCTCTTACAGCCTCTGACGGATTCAGGCTCGGGTCGACTTGGCGGGCGTGATATGGAGCACGAGCCTGCCTTGAGTACACACTGTGCGCGAGTCGCTCGTGTGCACCTCCCCTCCTGTGGGGAGCATGACCGGAGAGATAGTTGGAGGTCATGGCATCCAGGAAGTGCATCTCGACGCCGACTTCCATGACGGTGCGGTGCGGATCATGACGGAGACCGGGAGCCCGTCCCCGGGGGTGGTCGAGGAGCTGGGTATCCATCCCGGGACGCTGCACAGCTGGGTCTCGCGGGCCCGGCGCCACGGGTCGCCGTCGTCGGACCGGCCACAGGGGCGGAACGTATTGTCTTGGGCTCGGCGTCGGCCAGGTCCTCGTCGTCGTGCACTGCCAGCAGCCGCACCCAGGCGTCGAGATCGTGGGCGAGGTTCACGGCGAGCATCCATCCGCGGTTCGCTTCCCAGGAGACAGAGGGCAGGTGGTCCAGTCCCGTCGCCATGGGTGCGGACCCGGTCCTCGACGCCGGCGTGCGAGTGGTGCAGCACACCAAAACGCGCAGCGGCAGCGGATCAGTCCGTCCGCCACATCCACGATCACGCTACGGCGTGAGCCAGCGAAAGCCGTACCCCAGCGACCTGACCGACGCCCGATGGGCCTTAATCGAGCCGACGTTGACGACCTGCAGAAAGGGCCGGCTCGCCCGCAGGCCCACCGGGTAGCCGGCCAAGGTCGACCTCCCGACGTATCCTCGCCCAGCTCAACCACGACCTGCCCGGACTGGTCCACGTGGAGGACACCCATGACCCGGTCCTGCGGGTCTGCAACAAAGCCCCTCGGTCGACTGTGTGATGAGTGAGATCACCACTCCGACAACGAGGGGCTCTGCTACGTCACACTTCTCGCTGACCAGCCCGCTTCACCCGTGCAACCCAGGATGAAAGGGCTCAGTGCGGTGTGTTCATGCTCCTGCCCCGTGTCAGGAACGCTCGACCTGGAAGACGTCGACCTTGTCGTTCCAGTTGCCTCCACCTGGGTAGTCCATGTTCTTGAAGTTCGCCCAGCCGTGCGGGGGGATGAGTTCACGCTCCCGGTCGTGCAGCGGCCAGGACCGCGAGTCCCAGATCGTCGCAGTTCCGTAGTTGATCGACCAGCGGCCGACCCAGTAGAAGACCGAGCTGAGCTTGTCGCGGAATCCGTAGTCGCCGAGGTTCTTCTTACCGCTGCTCGAGAACTGTAGGCGCCTGCCACCGTAGTTGGCGTCCTGAAAGAGGCACCAGTAGTCGGCGGCACATTTGTCGTGCGGGTCAGAGGCCAGATCGGTGGTTGCTCTGAGGCTTGCCTTACGGACCTGGGCCGGAAGTTCTGGGTCTGCCAGGGATTCCTCATTGGAGTCGTAGCAGTGGACTTCGCCGTTGGGAAGTTCCGTACAGATACTGGCGCCTTCCCATGACTCGGCGAGGTTGATCTTCTTCCCGTCATAGTCGGCGATCACCGGGTTCACCGGGTCTGCGGTCGGCTCCTCGGTCGGCTCTGCCGTCGGTTCTGCAGTCGGTTCCTGAGTTGTCGTGGCCGACGGTTCCGCAGTGGGTCCCTCCGCGTGTGCCAGCGGGGCAGTACCCAGCAGAAGGGCTCCAGCAGAAGCTGCGGCTAAGACGGTGGACGTAACGAGTCTCGGTCTCAAGAGGAGTTCTCCCTGGTGGTGTCGTAATGGTGCAATCTGGTCCCGTCAGGGCCGTACACGTTGAGCACGTAGCCCTGAAGGAGGCTGACGCCCGTCGCGGTCAGGAAGGACGTCAACGTCTCGTCGAACTTGTCGAAGCCGCTCCCGTAGCCGGACTTCTTGACGGTCCATACAGTGAGGGTCAGCAGTCCATCCCGGTTCGTCGCGTGCTTGATGCCGTACACGTCCGGGTCTCCGCCGGCCCGGCGATAGCGTGCCGCCAGATCTCTGTCGCTACCGACCGGGGACGCGCTGGTGGTCGGCGGGCCGCCGGCAGCGGTCGGACCGGTGTCTGTGCTGCATCCCGACAGCAGAACCGCAACGGTCAACAGGAATGCTGGAAGGATTCTCTTCATGGCCTCAGCGTGGCAAAAGGTCAGTGGTGGACGGACGTCGGGCCCCGCTTACCATTGGGCCCTTCACTGGTGAACGGGCAGCACGACGATGCTGGGGCAGCCCTATTACGTCGGCGAGCACTATGCCCTTTCGGTCCGGAATCTCAGCGGGCG
This sequence comes from Streptomyces sp. NPDC006335, assembly GCF_040612795.1. NCBI lineage: Bacteria > Bacillati > Actinomycetota > Actinomycetes > Kitasatosporales > Streptomycetaceae > Streptomyces > Streptomyces sp. NPDC006335. Next base: position 18,325 of record NZ_JBEXQX010000034.1, on the reverse strand, counting down.
CCAGCACTGACCACGTAGGTCGTCGCCCTGGGCGACTGATCACCGAACGAGACCAGCAGAGAGGCCCACGTGGAGAAGACCCCTAGGCCGGTGACCAGCAGTTTCACGAAGGACTGGTCCGACTGCCGTACGTCGCGTTGACTAACTTCTGCGCCTGCAACACCATCTGGTCAACCAGCAGCATCCCTCCGTTTTCGGCAGGGAGCGTCGACATGATGACGCAAAGCGGCTCCCCCCGTCGCCGTTCCGATACGCGCCCCCTTGTTCGAGCGGTGGTCAGCCGCGTTCGAGGACGAGCGGGATCACTGTAGACAGGCGGGTACTGAGATATGCAAGAGAAGATCAACAAGGTGGCGTGAAACAGCAGCACTTCACTCCGGTCATCCGATCACCAAGATTCCATGCGGTTGCTGCAGTCTTTAGGTGAAGAACCGATGGTTGGCGAAGTTCGGATTCAAGTGAGATGACCGAAAGTGGGCCCGTCGGCAGCCGGGTCCCCACCCGGCCACGCACCGGTACCCGCGCGCCTGAGGTTCTTCTTCCGGGCCTGAAGCGCGTTGCAGAAGGGGATGAGTTTGCAGGTCAGCACCAGTCTACGGCTGTGCTGATCACGCGGACAGGGCGAGGTTGTGCATGTGCGCGACCGCTTGGACGGCGGGATGCAGGCCGTCGCCGTGCTGGCGGCAGTCGCGGAGGATCTTGTAGATCTTCAGGCGACCGATCGCGTGCTCGACCCGCGCTCGGACACGGCGATGTTCCGCGTTGTCGGCTTCCTCACCGCCCAGCAGCGCCCGGCCGGGTCGTTTGCGGTGCGGCACGACCAGGCCGGTATTGATGTAGGCGCCGTCGCCGAGCACCGTGACTCCCTGACACTGCTCCGGCAGACCGGAGTTGCGCCAGACATGGGCGTCGGCCTTGTTGCCCGGAGCCGGACGGGCGGTGGCCACGACCAAGCGGGTATCGGCGTCGATGATGACCTGCACGTTCGCGGAGAACCGGTAGGTGCGGCTCGAGGCGCCGACCTTTCGGTCGCGGACCGGGACAAGGGTGCCATCGACGATCCACAACCGGTCCGCGGTATCGGCCGGACGCGAGGTCGGCGCGATCGCGAGGCGGGGGCCGAGCCGCTGGATGACCCTGCACACCGTCGCCGGCGAGATGCCGAACAGCGGCGCAAGCTGCCGCATGGTGAGGTTCGTCCGGTAGTAGACCGCTACCACCAGCACCCGCTCGGCAAGCGGCAGACACCACGGCCGACCGATCCGCGGCCCATCGCCGCCTCGCTCCCGCACCGCCTTCAGTAACCGCTCGAACTGCGTCATCCGCAGCCCCGTGAACGTCTCCACCCACAATGGATCAGCCCTCAACACCCCACGCATACAAGGGAAATGCCCTGATCACGGCCTTCTGCAACGCGCTTTAAGGGCTGTCCCGTAACTGGCAGCATCCGTGGGGACTGCAACCCAGAAGGTCTGGTTGGCGCTTGTCTTGGGCGTTTCGCGCTGACGTTTGCGGGCGCCGATGTCCATGACGCTGATGTGGGCGACAGGGCTACGCTGACCCAATGATCGCGGATGGCGCTACGGACAAGGGCAGCGTGACCACAGTGCGGCGGATCGGAGAGACGATCCGCCGACCCATCGGCGAGTGGACGTCCGCGGTGCACGCCTTGTTGACCCACCTGGAAACGAAGGGTTTCACTCGGGCTCCGCGAGTCCTTGGCACTGACGGCACCGATGAGGTGCTGTCGCTGGTACACGGCGAACCCGCGTTCTCACCTTGGCCGTCGGCTCTGCGATCGGCTCTCGGAATCAACGAACTGGGGTGCTGGCTACGCGAGTACCACGACGCTGTCCGGGACTTCCAGCCGCCGGCCGACGCACGATGGCAGGGCCAGGAGGACGCCTGGAGTCCCGGCATGATCATCAGGCATGGAGACCTCGGTCCATGGAACTCCATCTGGAACGGCGACCGCCTGGCCGGTTTCATCGACTGGGACTTCGCAGCGCCCGGCCACGCCGTCGACGACCTTGCACAACTAGCCTGGTACGCCGTGCCGCTGCGCCCCGCCGAGCAGCAGCGAAGAGCATCGATCGCCGGTGTGCACACCCTTCGGGTCCGCCTCGACGCCCTTTGCGCCGCCTACGGGGCACGGCCGGTAGACGTACTCGATGCCCTGGAGGCCGTCCAGTCCCGCGAGGCAGAGCGCATCGAACGACTCGGCCGGCTGGGCCACGAACCATGGGCAACCTTCCTCGCCCGCGGCGATGCGTCCGAGATGGAGGCCGAGAGATCTTGGCTCCGATCGGAACGCACGGTTCTTCTCGGCGGTTCGGGCAGCTGAGCACGGCCCGCCCCGGCCGACCCGAGCTGGCCCGTTCCCGCGATGGCTGTTGTCGCCTCGGCGTCCGAGCCGTATCCGGGGGCGTCTCGTAGCTGTCGGCTACGAACGAGATGATCTTGCAATGGCTAGTGTGATCACGGCGTCGGAGTCGTCCTGGATGACCCCGTTCACCGGGCTGAACCCGCGCCAGTTCGCAAAGCTGGTGACAGTGTTGCGTCGCGCCGGTGTCGATACCTACCACCGGGGACGACCAGGGGCTTGTCGCTGGACGACCGGACGCTGCTGGTCACGGCGTACTGGCGCACGAACTTGACGATGCGCCAGTACGCCCCCCCCTGTTCGGCATCTCGAAGTCCGCAGTCGACCGCATCATCGATCACCTTGGGGCGCTGCTGGCACTGCAACCTCGACGCCGCTTCGCGAAGGACACCGTACTCATCGTGGACGGCACCCTGGTCCCGACCCACGACCATGAGGTCGCCGAACAGTCGAAGAACTACCGGTACTTCACCAACCACCAGGTCGTCGTCGACGCCGACACCCGCCTGGTCGTCGTGGTCGGACAGCCACTGCCGGGCAACCGCAACGACTGCAAGGCGTGGGTCGAGTCCGGCGTCAAGGCCGCGGTTGGCCACACCACGACGATCGCCGACGGCGGCCACCCGGGGACCGGACTCGTGATGCCCCACCGTCGCCGCGCCAACGAGGAACTGGCCGACTGGAACAGCAGCACAACCGCTCGCACAAACAGGTCAGAGCCCGCGTTGAGCATGCCTTCGCCCACTTGAAGACCAGGAAGATCCTTCGCGATTGCCGCCTCAAGGGCGACGGCGTTCACCACGCCATGCTCGGCATCGCCCGCCTGCACAACCTCACCCTCGTGGGATAGAGGCTGTCGCACACCGTAGATCTTTCCGGGACAGCCCTTAGGCGCTCGGCTACGGCCGTCGTGGAGCCCTTCAGACGCGTGAAGGAATTTCTCTAGGCCCGCGCGGCTTTCGGCGGAGGTCGGGTGAACGGAGCTCGTATGGCCCGTCCGAGGCCGTCGAAGAGCTTGCGCCGGAGTGGGGCCGACGCCGGGTAGGTGTCCTGATCATCCATACCCGGCAGCGTCGGGCCCCTCTCATGTGAAACATCGTGTGCCACGTGGGCCAGAAGAACGTGTGGTGGGGGCTTCGGACGGAGTGCGACTACGGCGGGTGACGCAGGGGCGCCAGCGTCCCCCTGGCTCGAAGCTCTCGAAGTCGGCTGCGGATTGGTCCGACCCTGGCGGCGCGGCTCTACGCACGCAGTTCTCCCGGGTCGTGGCCGCATTATGCTCCCAACAGGCGGCGAATGCGTTGGACGGATTCCAACCCCGAGTGCTCCGACTCTTCATAGCTTTCCAGAACCCGACGTCCGAACTCGTTACGCAGATGCCGTGAGTTACTTGCCGCCAATAGATACTTAAGGTCCGCGAAGGTGGTCCAGGAGTAGTACACAGATTTAATGGAGCCCACCTGGCCAGAGAAAGAGTATTCGTCGGTAGGCGCCGTCCCTTTTAGGTCGGCAATGATCACATCGCGCAGTGCCATCATGTGTGCGGATGACGACGAGGGACTATATATCTGGTCCACCTCCTCTACGTATTCGAACGCAGCCCTTTCCCTGTAAGCCGGGCGGGCGATTAGGCCGAGAATAATCCGCATTCCCTGCGCCGCTTCTCCCTGGATCTCAATGTCCTTCTCTCCGCTTTCGAAGGCCTCCCGGTACCTTCCCTCCCTGCTGTAGAGGCGAGTCAGGACCGCGAAGGGAGGAACCAGCGTGTTTGGTGCAGCAACCCCTGTCGGAGACATGCGGGACCACAACTGCAGCCAGGGACCAGCCTGCCGGGGCACCTGCGTCGACTGGAGGTCCAGCACCGCCTGTTCGACGTGGTGGATCAAGTCGTAGGTTCGCCATCCGAGGTGATAGCGCACGTACGCAAGATTACTGGTGACGATCGGCAGCCACCAGGCACTCGGCTCGACTGATGCACCGCATGCGCGGCTCAAGAAATCATGCGCTCGCTCGAATTGACCGTCCCAGACCGAAACGCAGGCTATATTATTTAACCATCGGCAATATTGCGCCGGGTCGCCTGCTCGATACGATTCGGTTATCGTTAAACCCATGGCCAAAGCCTTGGCGTATTCTTGATTATCGAAGTGCCAGAAGAAGCGTTCAATCTTGGCTTCAAGATCAATTCTGGAACTCGTGCTCCGGCTTCCGTAGTCTGCAAAAATTACTTCACTCACGGTTGCCGTCAGCCCAGTGGTCAGGACCAACCCAAGTGCGGCCAAGAGGTCGCGTCGGGTCCAGGATGCCTGTATCGATACATGATCTGCTTCGCCTACTACGACAGCCATGTCTTGAGCATGCACACCGGAATTGATTCGGGCACGTGGGTCTTTTCGGTCGCCGGACGAGGTCAGTGCCCGACGTGTCCCGGGCCCGGCTGGGGAGGGCGTTGGAGGTGAATACCCCCCTGGTTGGAAACTACTGCGATCGAATTTCCTTCGGTGTGAAGCGTGACATCACCTCGGACGGTGGTCGTAGAAGTCCCGTTTGCGACCCCACCTGCAGTCGGCGACCGTTCAGCGAGCAAGGCGCGGAGCAGGACAGCAACGGCCTCTTGGTCTGCTTCTCTCAAAGAATCAAGCAGGGCCGCGAACTGAGCTTCAAGTGACGCAGCCAACAGGGTGCTCGTCCGTGTGATGTCGGCAGAGCGCCCATCCTCGCTCAACGCCATGGTCGACTCGTCAATCCGGCGCAGGGCGGCCACAGTCCGTTCCCTATCGCCGCGGCCGAAGACCTCAGCCACACGTGCTCGCATTGCTGTCCAGGCATCCGTCCCAAATGCACTTGCTGCCGCGGCGCCGGCCGCCGAAGCCAGAGCCGCCAGGGTGTCAGCAACCATGTCTCCGCCTTTGGCGCCAGGGGATGGATGAGACGTCCCTTACATCATGCGGGTCGGCTCGCCTGGTTGCCAACACACAGGTCTGCTAGGCGAATCGGGACGTATCCACGAAACGCGACATGACCTCAGCCGACCCTCCGGCCGGAGAGATAATCGCTGCTTCAGCAGTGCTTGACTGAGCGCGACCTCACCGCCGTGATCCTCACGCATGCCTTTGGAACGACGTCGCCGGGCCCGAGCGACCGGACGCCCCAGCAAGCTCAGGCACGCCCTCGCGGCGGCCTCGGGCGGTGAGGAGCAGGAGTGGTAGCCGTGGCGAACACGCCGCGGAGCCCTCACGCATCGGTGTGCTTCTACCGCCGGACGGCCACCAGGAGGTCGTCGGGCGCCTCCACGAGCGCTAGTGCTGTGACCGCATAGGTTCACTGGGTTGGCGTCCTGCCGCTGTGCGATTGTTCAAGGAGTGTTCGCGGTCGCCCAGGAGCGGAACAGGGCGAGGGCTTCGGTGAGATTGCCGGGGCCGCATCTGGCGTGAAAGGTCTTCTCGGAAGTCCATGCCCAGACCCAGTCGTGAGCGCTGCGGTTGACGTCCTGGCGGGGGTATTCGCGTTGCTCCAGGTCCGTCTCCTCCAGGTCGATGGTGACGGTCCAGCCGGGGTTGTCGAGCGTGGCGATCTTCAGGCCCCACTCGTGCTCCCAGTCCTCGTTGCACTGCGCGGCGTACCAGTGCTGCAGCCAGTCAAGGACATCTTCCGAATCGCTCATGACAGGGGATGCTAGTAGTGCTCTGACCATAGGTTGGCCGGGTCGCTCAGGCCGCGGTGGCGAGTGGTCGTCCACCCCAGCGGATGCCCTTCTCGCTGCGGATGCGGGCGCGTTGCTTGCGTTCGGCGGCCAGGACGTCGCGGTGGCGGGCGTTGGCGTTGCGCCAGCGGAGGTAGGCGTGCAGGGCCCGGGTCTGCACGGTGTGGTTGGGGTGGTTCGAGTTGGCGATCGTGAACTGCCGCAGCGGTCCGAAGTGCGCTTCGATGGGGTTCGCCCACGAGGCGTAGGTCGGGGTGAAGCACAACTCGACCTTGTGTTTCTTCGCCCAGCGGCGGATGTCGGAGCCTTTGTGGGCGGACAGGTTGTCCAGGACCACGTAGATCGGGGCGCCGTCGGGCCGGGCAGCGCGGATCGACTTCAGCGCAGCCAGCGTGTTCACGGCTCCCTTCTTGCGCCGGTTCACGCCCCACAGGCGGTCGTCGCCCACCGAGTAGCAGCCGTGGAAGTACCGGACTCCGTGGGCGCGGTGGTAGGTGGTCGGCACCCGGTCGGGATGCTTCCGTTTCGCCCAGCCCGAGCCAGCGGTGGGCCGGATCCCCAGCGGGCCGGAATTCGTCGAAGGCGAAGACCCGGTCCGGGAAGCGGTCCATAACGTGCTCGATACGGTCCAGCTTCGCCTCACGGTCGGGGTCCGGGGACTCCTTCCAGGTCTTGGTGTGCTGGAAGGTGACGCCGCGGCGGGCGAGCAGGGACCGTAATGCCTCGCGGCCGATGCGGATCACCCGGCCGTGCACTTTGCGCAGGTAGGCGACCAGCTTGCGCAGCGACCAGCGGGTGAACGGCTGGTCGAGCTTGACCGGGCGGGTGGTGGCCGTCGCGATGACGAAGTCCTCGTCGTCATCGCTGAGTTGGCGGGGACGGCCTCCCGCCCACCGAGGGTCCAAGCAGGCCAGGCCGATCTCGTTGAAGCGGTGGATCACGTCCCGGACGGTGTCCTCTCGGCCTGGACCAGCTGGGCGATCACCGGCACCCGGTTCCCGCCGGCCGAGGCCAGCAGCATCATCGCGCGCCGGTAACGCACCAAACTGGTGCTGCCCCGGCGCACGATCTGCTGCAGCTTCTGCCCCTCCTGGTCGGTCAGTCTGCGCACACGGACGGGCTCGGCCACCACGCCTCCGGCCCCCAGGCCGCCCTCGACCTCCTCGGCCGCACCACCCCCTCCCCCACCCCCGCAGGCTCGCCCACCCCGCAACGCACCCTGGCCGACGGTACGGCCGGGGCCCACCTGCACCCGTACGCGGACCTCCAGCCCGCCGGCACCCGCTCAGCAGACCTGCGCCGGCTCGGCCGCAGCCAGGGAAGCGCGGGGTGATCACTATGGGCCGTCACATCCTCCACCTGCGTTTCGGCCTCCCGGTCGAACCGGACGCCGAACTTTCCGAGCGGCTGCGCCGCCTGCTCGAAGGCATCACGCCCCGCGTGCAGATGATCGAGCCGGACATGGCCGTCCTCGACCTCACCGGCGCACTCCCCTACTGGAAGCGCGACGCCCGGGCCTGACCGAAGTGGTCCAACTGCGTGTCCTCGCCCACTTCGGCCTGCCCAGTTCCGCGGGCTGTGCGGGCAACCGGATGCTTGCCGCCATGGCCTGCGCCCTCACCCCACCGGACCGGCGCACCGTCATCGACGACCGCCCCGAGGCCATCGCCGCCTTCCTGCGGCCCCGGCCGGTGCGTGAGCTGCCCGGCGTGGGCGCGAAGACGGCTGCCACGCTCGCCGAGTGCGGCCTGCACACCGTCGGCGACGTCGCCGACGTCCCCCAGGGCACACTGCAGCGCCTGCTCGGCGCCCGCGCCCCCCATGAGCACGCCCACGGCCTCGACACCACCATCGTCGACCCCACGCCGGCCCCGGCGAGTCTCAGCACGGAGCACCACTTTGCCCGCGATGAACTCGACCCGGCCGCCCACCGGCGCGTCCTGCTCGCCCTCGCCGACGACCTCGGGGCCCGCCTGCGCACCTCCAGCCAGATCGCCACGGGCGTGACCTTGACGGTCCGCAACGCCGATCTCAGTGCCACCCGACACAGCAGGACCCTGCCCGAAGCCACCCAGCACACCGTCCTCGTGGCCCGCACGGCGTACGCCGTGTACGACTCCCTCGGCCTCCAGCGCGCCCGGGCCCGCAGCATCGCGGTACGTGCCGATGCCCTTCGGCCCGACGACCGGGCCACCCGGCAGCTCACCGTCGACGCCGACGACGACAAACTCCTCGCGATCGAAGCCGTGGCTGATCGGGCCCGGGCCCGCTACGGGCACCAAGTCCTCTACCCCGCCGCCCTCGCCATCAGCGCGCGTCCCACGTCGGCACCTCACCAGCACAGAAGCGGTCGCCCAGACGACACACGCGGATGTCGCCCCACCTGAGCGCTCTGCTTTGACCGGGAAGGCCGGGGCCCGGCAGGCGGAACTCTGTGTAGTGCAGGCGCTCTGTAGGTGGTTGGCTAGGCTCCGGATCATGTGGAGAGAAGCGGCGACAGCGGTGTTTCCGGGGGTCGGATTGCGTAAGCCAGCCCAGGCTCCCGAACTGATCGCGGCGGAGACCCGGCGCGGGCAAACGCTGCCGACAGACCTTCGGGGATTGCTCCTCGAGACCAACGGGATCATCGGCCACGTCCACGTGGACACCGTCTGGTCCATCGACCAGATCGTCCAGACGAACCTTCACTTCTGGGCCGACCAGACGCTCGGGCAGCTCTACATGCCGTTCACCCCCTTCCTCTTCTTCGGGGACAACGGGGGCGGCGACCAGTTCGCCTTCGTGCATACGCCCGAGCGTCCCGACATCTTCGTCTGGGAACACGAGAGCGACAGCCGTCGATGGGTCGCCAGCAATCTCCAGGACTACCTCAGCCGCGCGCTGCAAGGCAGCGGCGACGACTGGTATCAGATGTAGCGCGGCAGTCAGCAAGCACGCCGCCCCGACGCCGGGGGCCGCCCACCTCGCCGGCCGGGGGCCTTACGTCAGTGCACCCAGTCCTGCGCGCCGCCGCCGCGCCACTCGATCAGCGCGGACTGCTGCACCCACACATCGTCCACGTCGTCCAGGCCCGCGAGGCGCAGGAACTCGGCGACGTCCAGCAGACCGTATGCGAGCCCTACGAACCGGTCGTCGACGCGTACGCGTCGGCCGCCGTCCTCTGCCGACGGATAGATGATGACGGGCTTCGTGGTGGTCATGGCACCAGCGTGCGGTGGAGGGCTCGTGCGCGCATGCGGGTCAGTGGTGGTGGTCGTAGGCTGGTGCTGCTCGGGGCTCACGCGGAGGTTCGTCATGCCCCGAACTGTGTGGAACGGTGCCATCTCGTTTGGCCTGGTCAACGTACCTATTCACGTGGTCAGCGCGACCGAGAACCAGCATCGCCTTCCATCAGTACCACCTGGAGGACATGGGCCGGGTGCGGGTGAAGAAGGTGTGCGAGCTGGAGGACCGTGAGGTCGCCCAGTCGGAGATCGGCAAGGGCTACGAGTACGCCAAGGACCAGATCGTCGCCGTCTCCGATGCGGACCTTCGGGAGCTGCCGCTGCCCACGGCGAAGGCGATCGAGATCGAAGCGTTCGTGCCGCTGGAGTCCATCGATCCGATCCGGATCGGCGACGGCTACTACCTCGCCCCCGACGGCCAGGTGGCGGCGAAGCCCTACAAACTCCTGGTGCAGGCGCTGAGCCGGTCGTCGAAGGTGGCGGTCGCCAAGTACGCGTGGAGCGGCGCGAACGTCTCGGTCTGCTGCGGATCCGCGATGACGTGATTGTGCTGCATGCGATGCACTGGCCGGACGAGATCCGCGCCCCGGGCGTTGTCGCCCGCCGCACGAGACGGTGTCGGAGGAAGAGATCGAGGTGGCGCTCGCCTTGATGGAGTCGATGTCGCGCGATGACCTCGACGGTCCCGAGTTCGAGGACACCTACACCGACGCCCTCGCGAAGATCATCGAGTCGAAGCGGGAAGACAAGCCCCTTCCGGAGGCGCCAGAGCCTGAGCAGCCGGCGAAGGTCCTCGACCTCATGGCCGCTCTCACCGAGTCGGTCGAGAAGGCCAAGGCATCGCGCGGCGAGGACGCCGACGTACACGAGCTGCCGAAGAAGACCACGGCCAAGAAGACGGCGAGGAAGCAGCCGGCCAAGAAGGCGGGCACGAAGAAGACCGCTGCGAAGAAGACCACCGGGCGCAGGGCGCGCAGCGCCTGAACAGTGCACATCGCGGTTGTGGCGGTCGAGGTGGCGCGATGGCTCGTGCGTGCAAGCGGAATGGGTGGCGCCCGGCACTCGGTGCGGTGGATGAGCAGGGCCCGCATTTCGCGGACCGGCTCACGGTGCACGGCGGCGGCGAGGGCGACGCCGTTATCTGTTCTGGCCCCGGCGAGGAGGTGCCGGTCTGCGTCGAGGCTGATTGGCGTTCGACGTCGACGTTTGCCGCGCCCCCCGTCAGCCGTTGCACGGGCATCAAGGTCAGGACAGTTTGCGAGAGCCCTCAACAGCACGGCACGTCCCGACAGTCTCGACTCGCTGCCGAGCCCCAGAAGTTCACGTGCACTACGTCGCGTCCCCAGCCGACGCCGTGCCCTACCCGTGGCGAGCGCGGCACTGCACCAAGTACCGGCGAAACACGAACACCGTCGTGACCTGCACCTCTTCGGCCTGGACACCCTGATTTTGTGGGAGCTGGGCGCCTACGGGGAGGACCACGACGTACGCGCTGGCCTCGTCCGCCTGTCGCTGGAGCGCGCCGACACGGCCGCGGACGCCGCCGTGCTGATCGGGGATACCCCGGCCGACATCGAGGGAGCCCACACCAACGGCGTGCGCGTGATCGCCGTAGCCGGCGGCCGCAGCGACGAAGCCGCCCTCCTCGGCGCCGGCGCCGGCGCCGGCGCCGGCGCCGAGGTGGTCCTCCCCGATCTGCGGGATACCGACCTGCTGGTCAAGCTCGTGCGCAACGGCACCTGAACACTCCAGCGGCTGCCAAGACCCACTCCTTGACAGCGAAAAGGGGCGGCTGGCGCGCTCAAACCGCCCCAGCCGCCCCCTCTCATGTTCCGTAAGGAGAACCCCCGTCCATGACGACCTTCCCGGCCCCCGCCACCGTCATCGACAAGAACCTGGATACCGCGTGTGCCGCTGTCACCAGCGAGATCAACCGAACGGACGGCGAGGCGTCCTTGTTCTTCGAACTACTGGAAGGCCGGATCGACTGGAGCATGGTCAGTGTGGACTCGACCCCCTGCCGCGTCCATCAGCCACGATGGTTCGACCAGCCCCTCACGGCTGGGCCATATCGTTCAGCACGTTTCCGTCAAGGCGTAGTTGCCGAAGGTGAAGTGGTAGGCCGCCCCCGAGCCCGGGGGAATGGTGAAGCAGTCGCTGTCCGGCCCCCAGCCGATAACGACCCGTGCCCGTTGCGTGTTGCCGCATGCGTTCCACACCCACGCGACCTGCCCGGAAGCCTCGTTGTAGATGTCCGTCGAGACGCACCACGGGACGTTCCCCGTCACGGATGCGTCCTGGGCAGGGGCCGCGACCGCCGGTCCTGCCGCACAGGCGAGGGCGGCCGCTGCCACCAGAGAGGTGAAGAGAACTTTGCGTGATGCCATAGGGCGTCCTCCGTTGTCGTGTGGTGGTGGCCCAGCGCCTGCGCGCCTGAGTAGGTGTCTTTCAACATCTACCCGGGCCGTCACCGGTCGTGTCCGGGTACGGCGTGTGCGGGTGACCTGGTGCAGGCAGGAACCAGTAGAGACCGAGTCAGTATGTGATCGCAGAATGCCGCAGTCCAACGTTGTGGAATTCCTCGAAAGGGTGGACGTGTTGGACGCCCTCCTGCTATAAGTGGCGCGCCTGCCCGGAGCTGGCCCGCTGGCGCGTGTCGATGAGCTTGCCGGCCTGTCACCCGACGCTGACGTCAGCCCTCTCCGTTGTGACGGTCATGGGCTTTTGCTGGGGCCCACGTCGGGGGCGTGTGCTGGTAGCTGATGGCACTCGGGCCAACGCGGAGAAGCGCCGACGGGGAACGGTGGGTTCTGCACCACTGGCAACACACCGCCTCTGACCTGCGGCATCGAGGTTGAAAAACACCTACTCAGAGGGCGTTTAGGCTGCCTCTGTCATGTTTCATGCGTTTGATGGCGAGTGATTGGTGGGGTCGGAGGGGGCGAAGGTTCGGGTGGGGTGGAGGAGACAGCGAAGTCATTGTTGCGCCCTATTTGCTCCTGTTTCATCCCGACAGGCGCTGATTCAGGCTGAATGCTTCAGCTCCGGTCCCGCGCGCCCTGCCGTTCCGCTCACGCTTGCGGCCTCCTGGCAGTATGAGCGAACGGCGGCGGTATCCCAGCGACCTGTCCGACGCCCGATGGGCCTTGGTAGAACCGCTGTTGACGAGCTGGCGGGACGACAAGGCCCGCCACGGGCTCAACATCGGCACCCCGCCCCAGCACGATCTGCGCGACCTTCTCGACGCGATCCTCCACGTCGCCCGCACTGGCATCCCCTGGCGCTACCTGCCGCACGACTACCCGCACTGGAACACCGTCTACGGCTACTTCGGCCGGTGGGAGAAGGACGGCATCTTCGAGCATCTCAACGCCCTTTTGCGGCGCCGGGTCCGCGAGGAAGAGGGCCGCAATGCGGAACCGACCGGCTTCGTGACAGACGCCCAGAGCGTGAAGACCTCGACCAACGTCCCCGCCCGTGAACAGGGCGCTGACGTGGGCAAACGAATCGTCGGCCGCAAGCGCAGCATCATCATCGACACGACCGGCCTGATGCTCACCGTGCTGGTCACCGCCGCCAGCATCCAGGACTCGTCGCCGGTGAACGCCTCCTTAACCGCCTCGCCGCCGACCACCCCGGCCTCCGCAAAGGCTGGGCCGACCGCGGCTACCGCGAATACCTCGTCGACCACGCCGCCCGCCACTGCATCGACCTCGAAGTCGTCCGACGTGCCCCCGGCACGAGGGGCTTCAAGGTCCTGCCCCGGTGGTCGAGCGCACCCTGGGCTGGCTGATGCACCACCGACGCCTGGCCCGCGACTACGAAGACCTGCCCGCCCGCTCCACCGCCATGATCTACATCGCGATGATCGCCCTCATGACCCGCCGCCTCACCCACGAATCCACACCAACCTGGCGAGGAGCCTGAAGCACAAGTACATGCCCACCCAGGAGCCGCCCGAAGGATGCTCGCTGGTACCGATTCTCGGTGTCGTCGTGGTAAGTGCTGCGCGATACTCGCCCTGTGGAATGGCGCGAGCGGGTACAAGCAGCTGAACAGACCGGTGATTGGGATGCAGCCATCTCGCTGGTGAGCGCTCGTGCCGAGTGCTACTCCACCGATTTCCTCGCGCACGACAATCATCTGTGGCACATGGATTTGCTCGTTCGTGCGGAGCGATTCGGCCAGCTCACCGAACTCGCACTCACAGACGTCCACGCGCGTCGGCGACTTAACAGATCACTTCACGAGCGGGGGATGGACACAACGCTGCGCCACCGTGCTGAGGCTGGCGACAGTAGTGCCTTGTATCACCTCGTGAAGTTGCTGTGTGGAAGAGGCCAGCTTCAGGAAGCCCACGAAGCGGTTGAGTGTCTAGGTCCTGAGGACGAGTACGCGCACCAGCTCGTGGCCGACTTCCGGACGGCCTCGGGCGGCACTCGGTAGCTCTCCGCCGCGGACTGCCGGACGTGCGTGAAACGATGCCACTTCCGGGCGAAGTATCGGCAGAAAACACCCTCTCAGCTTGTCGTTAAAGGTCGGGCGGGCGTTAGCTCAAGTATCAACTCCATGGCTCCATCGAGAAGATGCGTCTCGCTCTCGTTCATTGACGGGTCGGCCGCCCGTCTCTTTCTGGCTTCCGCAAGGCATCCGGAGTCGGTGTTGCCCAGGGTGATCGCGGGGCCGAGGTGTGTCAGCAGTGAGGCGAGTACTGCCCGGGCCAGCGCCGCCAGGGCCGTGTTGCCGACAGCGACCTGCGCCAGGATCAGGGCCGACATTCCCCAGTCCAGTCCGGGCGGCCCTTCCTCGGCGTTGCGCCAGTCGATCACCACGGGCCTGCCCGGCGTGAGCATCACGTTGTCCGGGTGCAGGTCGAGGTGGAGGATCCGATTGACGGGATCGGCGGAGACCCGTGCGGGAACCGAGTGCAGACGGTGCAGCAGATTGGCGAGCCCCGCTCCTGCTTCCTCGGCCGTGATCATGCCCTGCAACAGCGCCTGAAGCATGGACGGGCCGTGCAGCCGCTGCATCACCAGGTCGGTTCGCGGCGCCGTGCTGTGACCGGCGCCCGCCGAGTCCCGGAGGCGTGGCACCGGATACCCGTGCTCCTCGAGGTAGACCATCACAGCGGCTTCGGCGGTGACGTCGCCGCCGTCGCGGTATCGGCGAAGGACCCAGTGATCATCGATGGCGAACACGTCCGCGCTGCGGCCGGAGCCGAGTAACCCACCCGTCTGCATGCAGGGACCCTATCCGTCGGCGGAAACGCCTTCCTTCCCCGTGCGCCGTGGCTTGGTGCCCTTCTTGTGGTGGGCCGGGCGGGTGCATGCCTCACCGGTGGCGAGGACGCGTCCGACTTCTTGACGCGTTGCCGCACGACGGTTCTTGGAGCCCGGTGGGCGCCCGGGGCCGGGGCGGGAAGGTTTGGGTGCACGCGCTGGGAGGCCATTTTCGCCCGCAGGTTCCGGAGCCCTCGGCGGACGCGGGCAGGGGTGAGCCTGTTCGGCTCGGCCGGTTTCTCCCAGGGACGGCGCAGATCGGCGGCGAGCGGGCGGGCGAGCCGGAGCTGGGTGTGGGCGGCGACGACCAGCCAGGTCCAACGGTCTGCTGCTTGCGGGCTACGCTGTCTCGGCTTCGTCCAGCCGAGGGTCTGCTTGATCATTCGAAAGGTGTGTTCCAGGTCGAAGCGGCGGAGGAAGGACTGCCAGCAGCGGTCGATGTCCGCCCTGGTGGCGCCGGTCCTGGACCACCACAGCCAGACCGGCTTGTTCTCCCCACCGCTGGGGAGGCGTTCGACGCGGAGGCGGATGACAGTGCCCTCGATGAGGGGCAGCGGTCCGTCGTGGTCGAGCCAGGCCGCTCGTCTGGTGAGCCTGGGGTGCAGTCGGTCCCACGCCCGTGCGGTGGCCTTTCCGTAGAGGCGGGTGTCGGTGACGGTCACGGCCTGCTCGGTTCCCCAGGTATCCGGGTCACCGAAGACGAACTCGCCGCCGTGCTTGGGCGGCCGGCCGCCCTTGGGGTCATAGACGCGGGGCGGGATAGGCCGGCGAAGGACGCGGTCAGAGCGCATCCGGCCGAGAATTTCGACGGGCAGGCCCTCCAGGAGGTGGGCGATGCGCGGGGCGTCGTAGCCCGCATCCAGCACGATCAGGACGTACGGATCGCCGTCCGTCCACTGTCCGGCGGCGATCAGTCGTTCGACGAGGTCGTGGATCTGTGCGGTAGTGACGGCAGCGACGTCCGCGCCAGGCCCCAGACTGATGGCGTCCAGCGGCGCGGTCCACGACGTGCGACCCGTCTCCAGCGCGGCGACGACCGAGTACGGCCACCCGGGGATCATCTGGTGCCTGCCCTCGCCGCGGCCGTAGGTGTGGCAGAACGAGCGGTCCGGAGCGGTGGCAGCATCCGGCCGCAGCCAGGGCGAGACATCTGCGGCCAGGACCAGACGTCCGTCTGCCGCCTTCGGCAGCGGCAGCCCGGCGAGCGTCCGGCGCAGCCGGGCCACGCCCAGGCGGCCGTTATTCAGACCGCCGTACAAAGCGCCGTGACCACGACGATGCTCGGGCGCCAACGCGAGGTCTACCAGCGTCCGCACCGGCCCCTCCGTGCACAGCAAAGCGCCGGCCAGCTCGAACAACGCGTCCCCGCGTCCGTTCAGGCACTCGTAGAACTCCGCCCGGAAACGTGACAGCGTCGCGAACGCTGTCCGCTTCTCCATCTGTTGCAGCACACTCATCTCACGGCCCCGGTCTGATCACGTGCGTCTTTGGTCGGAGCACATGATCAAGCCGGGGCCGTCCACCCGTCCGGCGAATGCCCAGGTGAGCGCCCAAGCTCGAGTCCCATTTCGGACCGGAACCTTAAACGACAAGCTCAGCCCAGAGGCAACTGACCGAGCGGGCGCCCCTGGTCGGCCTGTGCCTCCAGCAGAGCGGCCACGTCCGGCTCACTTGTGAAGACGGGGCCGTCCCAGCATTCCGGGACAGGCGCAGGTTCCAGACGCACCCGGGTGCCATGGGTGCTGGCGGCGTCGAGGAGAGTCTGCAGAACGTTCAGTCCCTCCAGATCGAGGGCGCCGAGACGGGCCTGCCACGTCTTCGTGGTGTCATCGAATGATGCGATCGGGCGGAGCCGGTTCAGCTGCTCTTTCCATTGAGGGGCGGCGGCCGGCGCCGCCCAGATGGTGGCCTGCAACACCCAACCGCGGTCGGGAGAGTTCGGCGAACTGGTCATGCCCTGACGGTAGATGCCGGCACTGACAGCGAACGTTCACTCATAGACGGTGGCGGCCTGAAGCGCTCGCGCCAGAAAGGTCCAGTCCCCGCCATCCGGGAGCTCCTTCCCGAAGTTCCGGTACCAGCCCGGCGAGGCATGCATCCATGCCGCCAGAGCCTCAAGGAAGCGGTCGAGGGTCTGGTTCTCCCATTCGTGCCCCCTGCGCAGGTAGTCCTCGCGCAGGCCTTCAACGAAGGAAACCAGTTCGTCGCGGCTGCGGACTTCGTCGTCGGGAGTCAGTGGCATGAAGTGAAAGTACCGTGCGCCTCGTGCCTCAGTGCCCTTGGCGATCTATAGGAGCATCAGTGCCCCGGACGGGTGAATCCGTGCTTGGCGCAGAACCGGCGCCGTTCCGAGCGCGTACTGACAGACGTGGACCCGATCCGAGACACTCACCTGTCGGAACCGGGCCTGCTCGTCATCGACGTGGCAGGCCTCGACGATGACACCGTGCTCGCCTTCCACGCGGCGATCGCCCGCATCTGGACAACGACGCCCGCCGAGCCCACCACCCGGGATGGCGGACAGCCAGGTGTGCGGCTGCGGATGTATGCCGACCTGCGCCAGGTATCCGACGAACGCTTCGCAACGGAGCGGGCGCGCGGGAGCACTGAGTGAGGCTGGCTCCGTCGCTACGGGGGAAAGCGACGGAGCCAGCCTTGCGTCCACCGTGCCACACCCGACCCCCAACGCGCTCGTTATCCGCGCGTACTCGCCTTCACCGCGGCGCGCAAGGGCCGGCAGGCCTCACGCGGCGCCCGATGAGCTCGATGACATGTTCTGGAGCGAAGAGGAAACACTGGCCATGCAGCACGCGATCGAACGGGAGCGTCTTCGCCTGCACAACGTGGCGCGCACCGAAGCACGGCACCTTCGGAAGGCCTCCGGCGCCTGCGCGACCTGCCGCGGCCGCCTCAACGCCTACGGCTGGGACCCTGGTGTTCCGTCACGGTTCTGCTCAGCGAACTGCGTTCCGGCTGCTCCCCGCTCCTCCCCGAACTCGGCCACGACCGAACGCCCGGCCAATCAGCGACCGGCAGAAGAACCTGCCTGGTAGGCAGGCACCCAGGCGCCGGTGCAGGTCTGGAAGTCTGCGGTCGGTACCACGATTCCGGTACCGACCGCCCGGCTCTTCCGGAGTTCTGTCTACGTCGGCGTTGGTCTCAGAAGTGACTCCAGCTGCGCCAGGAGAGTCAGCGCTGTGAGTTCCTCATCGAGGGGCGCGTCCCCCACTGATGCTTCAGACCTTCGTGCGTGGTCGTCCAACGCGGCTTCCACCACTGCGATGAGTGCTGACCTGGCGCTCATCTTCCGGTCGGGCTCCCAGAACAGGACGGGGGTATCTCCTGACAGCCCGAGCGCCTCTCTGATCTCGGCGAGGCCGTAAAGGCAAGACTCCGAACTGCCGCGCAGGGCCAGGACGTACGGCATGCCGCAGCCGTCGAGGTAGTTGAGTACGTCGTGGCAGTCCGCCAGGCAACGGGGATCAGCCAGCACCAAGGTCCCTACCGCACCCTTGACGAGAACGTCCCACACCTGCCGGTCAGCGGAGTTGGGCAGGGCAATGTTGTACAGCTGGAGGTCCTCCGACAGCGTGATCCGGCCGAAGAACGCGGACGTCACCGACTGCTCGTCCGGCAGCGCCAATTCCGTCGCGGTACTGAATTCGCTGACCTTCCTGATGAACTCCACAGAACCCGCCCGCTCACCTCCCGCGATGAGGATTTTTCCTGTCTGCGG
>NZ_JBEXQX010000033.1:0-44770 GCF_040612795.1 Streptomyces sp. NPDC006335 | reverse complement strand
ATGAGGGTGCGTGCGCTGTAGGGGGAGATGCCCAGTTCGAGGCGGGCCTCGGCGAGTCGTTCGTAAGCTCCGTGGCGGCCGGTCCCCGAGGGGACCGGCCGTCTCATGTGGGGGGTCCCGGCGCGCGAACCCGGTGCGCGCGGGGGAGGCCGGGGCGGGAAACCGGGGAGCGTGATTCCGCAAGGGGCCGTGCGCGGGGCGGCAAATGGTGGATCGGGTCCGTTTCTACAGTCGCTGGCAGCGGATCGTTTCCTCGCTTTCGGACATCCGCGTTCGTCTCCCGTGCGCTCTGCCTCGGCCCGGGCGTCCCCGGTGACGCCGACCGCAGACTCCGCGCCGCATGTCTCACGTCCCGGAGAGGATCAACCATGGGCCAGGCCCCAGCGGACCAGACCACGGGTGCCGTCGACGCGCCGAGCGACCTGCGCGCCGTCATGCGCCACTTCGCGACCGGGGTGTGCGTCGTGAGCACGCACCGACAGGAACAGGGCGGTCGCCGGCACAGCGCGGTCACCGTCAACTCCCTCACCTCCGTGTCGCTCGAGCCGCCCCTGGTGTCGGTCAGTTTCCGCAGCGACTCCGGCTTCCTCACCGACCTGATGGAGGCCAGGGTCTGGGGCATCTCCATCCTCGACGGCGGCTCGGAGGACCTCGCCCGGCTCTTCGCCCGCCCGCGCGCCGAGCGCGACGAGGCGATACGCACCCAGCCCGCCGAACTCGGCATCCACACCGGCACGTTGCTCTTCGACGCCGCGGGCTGGATGGAGTGCCGTTACCGCGACCACGTGGTCGCCGGTGACCACGTCATGGTGATCGGCGAGGTCGTGGCCCTCGGCGCGCACGGCGGCACCCGATCCCCGCTGATCTTCCTCCAGGGCAGCTTCCACCGCTTCGAGCCCCCGCAGCCATGACCCCCGGCGCAACCGGCCTGCCGCAGGCACGCCCCCTGGTGAGGCCATCCGCCTCCTCGCCCCGAGCCGTCCGCATACCGATAGGTGACTGACACATGTCCTCTGGAATCTCGATCGGCGTCGTCGGCGGCGGCGCGGCTGCCGTCTGCCTGGTCGACGCCCTGGCCCGCAGCGAGGGCGACCCGGGCACCCTCACCGTGTTCGAGCCGTCGCCCCACCTGTGGCGCGGCCGGGCCTACCAGGTGGACACCGAGACGCTGCGCGTGAACGCGACCCCCGACGACATGTCCGTACGCGCCGGGGACCTGGGCCACTTCGAGCGCTGGCTCGAGACACGCGACCGCGTCACCGGCGTCTCGCAGGGCATCGACCGGATGTCGGGAGCCCGCTTCACACCCCGCCCGGTCTACGGCGAGTACCTGGAGCAGTCCGCGTACGCGGCCCTCGGTGAACTGCGGCGCAGGGGCTGGCGCGTCGACATCATCGGGGAGGCGGTCACCTCCGCCGCCCGGCTGCCCAACCAGGTGCTGCTGCGCACCGGCCCGGGATCCTCGCGCGCCTTCGACTACGCCGTCCTGTCCGTCGGCGGGGACAGCCCCAAGGACGTCTACGGCCTCGGCGGCATCCCCGGCTTCGTCGGGGACCCCTACCCGGTCTCCGGCACGCTCGAGGACATCGGCGAGGACGAGCACGTGGCCGTCATCGGCAGTGGCCTGACCGCCGTCGACATCGTGCTGTCCCTGGCAGCCCGGGGCCACCAGGGCCCGATCAGCCTGCTGTCGCGGCGCGGTGTGCTGCCGGGCGTACGGCAGCGGCCCGTCCACTTCGAACTGCGCCACCTGACGCCGGAGCGGATACGCACCACGGTCAGGGGACGGCGCGAGCTGGCCATCGAGGACGTCGCCGCGGTGATGCGGGCCGAGTTCCGCGACGCGGGCGCCGACCTGGACGCCGTCATCCACGAGATCCTCCGCGTCGACCTGGAGGACCCCGTCGACCGGCTGCGCCGCCAGATCGACGAGGTCGACTCGCCGCAGATGGGCCTGCGCATCCTGCAGCGCGCCGTGCCGGAGACCGGCCCCGACGTATGGCCGCTGCTGCGTGAGGAGGACAAGGTCCAGGTGCTGCGCGCCCACTACCGCACCATCATGAGCCTGTGCTGCCCGATGCCGCCGAGCAGCGCCGCCGTCCTGCTCGAACTGGTCGAGGCGGGGCAGCTGGAGATGTTCTCCGGCCTGCTCGACATCACCCCCGCCGACGAGGGCGGCTTCGACGTGCTCGCCGCCGACGGCACCAACTTCCGCGCCGACCGGGTGATCAGCGCCGTCAACGCCTCCGAGGGGCGCATCCCCACCAGCGCGCTGACCCTGGTCACCTCGCTGATCCGGGCCCGCGCGGCCAGCCGCCACCCGCACGGCGGGCTGCAACTGGCCCGCGCCACCAGCCGGCTCACCAGCAACGGCCGGCCCGACCCACGCCTGTACGGGCTCGGCAACATCGCCGCCGGAGCCCTGTTCTTCACCTTCGGCATCCCCTCCCTCGTCGACCGCAGCCAGGACATCGTCGCCGCGATCCTCGAGCACTCCGCCACCGTGAACGCCGCCCGCAGCGAGGCCGAACCGGTCGCCGCCTGACGGCACGCCGCCGCCGGGCCACCGCCACTCGAGGAAGGAACCACCCGCGCATGAGCACGACCGTCACCGAGCCCCGCCCCGCCTACCTGGCCGACACCGCCACCGGGCTGCCGATCCCCGGCGAGCCGCACTTCGCCACGTACGAGGAGGCCCGCCGGCACCGCAAGCAGCGGCTGGCCGCCGCCCTGAGACTGTTCGGCAAGTACGGGTTCGGCGAAGGCATATCCGGCCACATCTCCGTGCGCGACCCCGAGCACGAGGACCGCTTCTGGGTCAATCCCTTCGGCGTCTCCTTCAACCAGGTCCGCGTCGCCGACCTGATCTGCGTCGACTCCACCGGGCGCGTCGTCAGCGGCCGTCACCCGGTCAACCCCAGCGCCTTCGTGATCCACTCGCAGATCCACGAACTGCACCCCGGCGCCACCGCCGCCGCCCACGGCCACACCCCCCACTCCCGGGCCCTGGGCGCGCTGGGCCGGCTCCTGGAGCCCATCGACCAGGAGTCCGCCGCGTTCTACGGCCGCCAGGTCCTCTACGGCGACTACGAGGGCCCCTCCGTCTCGGTGGCCCAGGGCCGCGACATCGCCGAGAAGCTCGGCGACAACCGGGCCATCCTGCTGCGCCACCACGGTCTGATCACCGTGGGCGGCTCCCTGGACGAGGCCGTGCACTGGTTCTTCACCTACGACAGCTGCGCCCAGGTGCAGTTGCTCGCGCAGGCCGCGGGCACCCCGCAGACCTTCACGCACGAGCAGGCCCTGGCCGCCCGCGAGGGCTTCGGCAACGAGCAGCTGGGCTGGTTCAGCTTCCAGCTGCTGTGGAACGAGATCGTCGCCGAGCAGCCGGATCTGCTCGAGGAGTAGCCCGAGACGGGCTCCCGTGCCGCGAAGGCGCCGGTGCCCGTGGTCAGCAGAACCGGCGCCACGCCGCGGCCCGGGCCGGGCGGCCGGCCCCTTCCTTCCGTACGAGATTGAGGCCCACCCGCATGCATGCTGAGCACATCGTGACGTCCCCGGACTCCTGGAGCCGGCTGCCGGCCGCCCAACAGCCGGACTGGCCCGACCCCGACGCCCTGCGCGAGGTCGTCGCCGAACTGTCCGCCTACCCGCCGCTCGTCTTCGCGGGGGAGTGCGACCAGTTGCGGGGCCGGCTCGCCCAGGTCGCCCGCGGTGAGGCGTTCGTCCTGCAGGGCGGCGACTGCGCCGAGACCTTCGGCGCGGTCACCGCCGAGAAGGTCCGCGACAAGATCAAGACACTGCTGCAGATGGCCGCGGTCCTCACCTACGCCACTTCGGTGCCGGTGGTGAAGATCGGCCGCATCGCCGGCCAGTACTCCAAGCCCCGCTCCAAGCCCACCGAGGTGCGCGACGGCGTCGAACTGCCCGTCTACCGGGGCGACTCGGTCAACGGCCTGGAGTTCACCCCCGAGGCCCGCAGACCCGACCCCGAGCGGCTGAAGCGGATGTACCACGCCTCCGCCGCCACCCTCAACCTGATCCGCGCCTTCATCACCGGCGGCTACGCCGACCTGCGCCAGGTCCACGAGTGGAACCGGGACTTCGTCGCCAGCTCCCCGATCGGCGAGCGTTACGAGCACCTGGCCCGGGCCATCGACGACGCGCTGACGTTCCTCGCCGCCTGCGGCGCCGACCCCGGAGAGTTCCACTCCGCCGAGTTCTACTCCAGCCACGAGGCCCTGCTGCTCGACTACGAGTCGGCGCTCACCCGCACGGACTCGCGTACCGCGCTGCCGTACGACGTGTCCGCGCACATGATCTGGATCGGCGAGCGGACCCGTCAACTGGGCGGCGCACACGTCGAGTTCGCCTCCAAGGTGCGCAACCCCATCGGGGTCAAGCTCGGCCCGAACGTCACGCCCGACGACGCGCTGGCCCTCATCGACCGGCTCGACCCGGCCCGCGAGCCCGGACGGCTGACCTTCATCACCCGCATGGGCCGCGACAAGGTCCGCGACGTGCTGCCCGACCTCGTCGAGAAGGTCACCGGCTCCGGCGCCCAGGTCGTGTGGCTGTGCGACCCCATGCACGGCAACACCTTCGAGGCGCCCAGCGGACACAAGACCCGCCGCTTCGACGACGTACTGGACGAGGTCCGCGGCTTCTTCGAGGTGCACCACGCGCTGGCCACCCACCCCGGCGGCATCCACATCGAGCTGACCGGCGAGGACGTCACGGAGTGCATCGGGGGCGGCGACCACATCGCCGTCAGCGACCTGCACCAGCGCTATCAGACGGCCTGCGACCCGCGGCTGAACCGCTACCAGTCGCTCGACCTCGCCTTCCAGGTGGCCGAGCTGTACCGGGAGCGCAGCACCGTCCTGCGGCACGGCCGCGCCCCGATCGCCGCCGCGGCCTGAAGCCCACCACCTGCACCCACCACCGGCACCACCCGAACACACCGAAGAGGCGCCATGACGATGCGAGCAGTGCGCGGAGCGGTCCAGTTGGAGCGCGACGACCGGATCCACCTGCGGGACAGCGTCAAAACGCTGTTCCAGCAGATGCTCGACGCGAACGGACTGGTCCACGACGACCTGGTCAGTGTCATCTTCACCGCCACCCCCGACCTGCACAGCGACTTCCCCGCGGTCGCCGTGCGCGAACTCGGCCTGGCCGACGTGCCGTTGATGTGCGCGCAGGAACTCGACATCCAGGGGGCGCTGCCCCGGGTGGTCAGGATCCTCGCGCACGCCGACACCGAACGGTCCAAACCCGAGATCCGGCACGTGTACCTCGGGGGCGCGGTCGCGCTGCGCCAGGACCTGGCCGCGGCCGGAGGGGGCGCCGGATGATCCGCACCGCCGCAGTGGTGGGCACGGGCCTGATCGGCACCTCCATCGCGCTGGCCCTCACCCGGCACGGGGTGACCGTGTACCTGGCCGACGCGGACGAGTCCGCGGTGCGCACCGCCGCGGCGCTCGGCGCCGGTGTGGTCGGCACCCCGCCCGTGCCGGCCGACATCGCCGTGCTGGCGGTGCCGCCGGCCCGGATCGGTGCCGTCCTCGCCGAACAGCAGGCCCGCCTGCTCGCCCGCAGCTACACCGACGTGGCGAGCGTGAAGGGCGGACCGGAGCGGGAGGTCGCCGGCTGCGGCGTGGACCCGTCGGTCTTCATCGGCGGCCATCCCATGGCCGGGCGGGAACGCTCCGGCCCGCTGGCCGCCTGCGCCACCCTGTTCGAGGAGCGGACCTGGGTGCTCAGCCCGTCCCCGCACACCCGGCGCGAGACCCTCAACAAGGCGCTGGAACTGGTCGCCCTGTGCGGTGCGATCCCCGTCCTCATGGACAGCGAGGCACACGACCGGGCGGTCGCGGTGGTCTCCCACGCCCCGCATGTCGTGGCCGCGCTGGTGGCGGCCCGGCTGCAGCACCTGTCCGCCGACGCGGTACAGCTGGCCGGCCAGGGGCTGCGGGACGTGACCCGGATCGCCGAGGGCGACGTGACGCTGTGGGGCGACATCCTCGAGGCCAACGCGATGGCGGTCGCCGACGTGCTGGCGGAACTCGCCGAGGACCTCGACGTCACCGTGGCGGCGCTGCGGGGGCTGGCCGCCTGCAACGCCGACGAACGCGCCCAGGGCACGACCCTGCTGGCCGACCTGCTCGGCCGCGGGCTCGCCGGCCGCGGGGCCATCGCGGGCAAGCACAGCGCCGGCGACCTCACCTGCGTGCCGGTACGGGTCCTGATCGGGGACCAGCCGGGCGAGCTGGCGCGGCTGCTGGGCGCCGCCTCCGAACTCGGCGTCAACATCGAGGACATGTCCATCGACCACTCGCCGGGAAAACCCAGCGGTCTGGTCGAGCTGATGGTCGCCCCCACCGCCGCGCTGGGGATGGCACAGCAGCTGAAGGCCTGCGGCTGGCGGGTGCAGCGGGTCGCGGACCCGTCGGGTGCCCGCGCGACAGACCGGCCGCGCCAGGCCACCGCGCGCCGCACGAGCACGCGCACAGCGGCGTGACCCCCTCCGTCCGCCACGCGGGGCGGTGCGACGACGTCCCGCGTGGCGGGTTCCACCGAGCGGGACGTGGCTGCGGAGTCCCGCGCCCGGCATCCCCGTCGCAGCGTCACACCGCACCACCGGTACGCCCGCACCACCGCACCCGCGCCGGTTCGAACGCCCCGCACACCACACCGAAGGAACTGCATTGTCTGCTTTGCGATGGCTCACCGCCGGCGAGTCCCACGGGCCGGCCCTGACCGCCGTGCTCGAGGGGCTGCCGGCCGGTGTGCGGACCTCCACCGAACAGGTCGCCGACGCCCTCGCCCGCCGCCGTCTGGGGCACGGGCGCGGTGCCCGTATGAGGTTCGAACGCGACGAGGTGGCCTTCGTCGGCGGGATACGGCACGGCCGTACCCTCGGCAGCCCCCTCGCCGTCCGCGTCGGCAACAGCGAGTGGCCCAAGTGGGAGACCGTGATGGCCGCCGACGAGGTCTCCGCCGCCGAGCTGGCCGACCAGGCACGAGGTGCCCCCCTCACCCGCCCCCGCCCCGGCCACGCCGACCTGGCCGGCATGCAGAAGTACGGCTTCGACGACGCCCGGCCCGTCCTGGAGCGGGCCAGCGCCCGGGAGACCGCCGCCCGGGTCGCCCTGGGCAGCATCGCCGAGGCCTTCCTGCACCAGGCGTACGGGATCACCCTGGTCAGCCACGTCGTGGCGCTCGGTGGGCAGCACTCCGCCTCGCCCGCGCTGCCCGGCCCCGAGGACACCGAGCGGCTCGACGCCGACCCCGTGCGCTGCTTCGACGCCGCGGCGTCGGCGGCCATGGTCGCCGAGGTCGACCGGGCGCACCGCGCCGGGGACACCCTCGGCGGCGTCGTCGAGGTCCTGGTGCACGGCCTTGTGCCGGGCCTCGGCTCGCATGTGCACTGGGACCGCCGGCTGGACGCGCGCCTGGCCGGCGCCCTCATGGGCATCCAGGCCATCAAGGGAGTCGAGTTCGGGGCGGGCTTCGCGCTCGCCGACGTCCCCGGCTCCCAGGCGCACGACGAGATCGTCCCCGCCGGCGACGGCGTACGCCGCACCAGCGGCCGCTCCGGCGGTGTCGAGGGCGGTATCTCGACGGGCGAACTGCTGCGGGTGCGCGCCGCGATGAAGCCGATCGCCACCGTGCCGCGGGCCCTGGCCACCGTCGACGTGGCCACCGGCGAGGCCGCCGTGGCACACCACCAGCGCTCCGACGTGTGCGCGGTACCGGCCGCCGCGGTGGTCGCACAGGCCGTGACCGCCCTGGTGATCGCGGATGCCGCGCTGGAGAAGTTCGGCGGCGACAGCGTGCCGGAGACCGCCCGCAACCACCGCGCCTATCTCACCCACCTGGCCGTCAAATGAGGCATAACGTGAAATATCAGACGCATTCGTCTCACACTCCCACCACGGTGCGCGCGGCCGGCTCCACGCCGTATCCCGTCGTCGTCGGCAGTGGTCTGCACGAGCAGGTCGGGCGCATGCTCGGTGAGAAGGTGCTGCGGGTGGCGCTCGTCCACCCGCCGAAGCTGGCCGCGTCCGCCCACCGGATCGCCGGCGACCTCGAACGCCACGGCCGTCATGTGGTGCCGCTGGTGGTGCCGCCCGGGGAGGGCGCCAAGGACGCCGGCGTCCTCGTCTACCTGTGGTCGCAGCTCGCCGAGTCCGGCTTCACCCGCTCCGACGCCGTCGTCGCCCTCGGCGGTGGCGCCACCGCCGACCTCGCCGGCGTCCTCGCCGCCACCTGGCAGGGCGGCCTCCGCCTGGTCCTGGCCCCCTCCACCCCGGCGGCCATGGTCGACGCCGCGGTCGCCGGCCGCGGCGCCCTCAACATCCCGCAGGGCAAGAACCTGGTCGGCGTCCTGCACCGGCCGGCCGGCGTGGTGTGCGACCTGGATCTGCTCGCCCGGCTGCCGCGCGAGGACTACGTGAGCGGTCTCGCCGAGGTCGTCAAGGCGGGCCTGATCGGCGACCCCGCCCTCCTCGACCTGATCGAGGCCGACCCGCGGGCGGCCGCCGACCCGGCGGACGAGCGGGCCCGGGAGCTGATCGAGGGTGCGCTGCGCGCGAAGGCCTCCGTGCTCGCGGGGGAGTCGCCGGCTGAGGACGCCCGGGAGTTCCTCGACTACGGCCACACGCTCGCCCACGCCGTCGAACACGCGGAGAACTACCGCATCCGGCACGGTCACGCCGTGTCCATCGGCATGGTGTTCGCCGCCGAACTCGCCCGCGAGGCGGGGCGGCTCAACGCCGGGCACGTGGAGCGGCACCGGTCCGTGCTCGCCTCGCTGGGGCTGCCGACGTCCTACCCGCGCTACGCCTGGGAGCGGCTGCGCGCCGCGTTCGCCGTCGACGGGATGACCCGCGGCACCCGGCTCAGGTTCGTCGTCCTGGACGCGCCCGGCCGCCCCGGACTGCTTCAGGACCCCGCCCCCGAGCTGCTGAGCGCGGCCTACGCCCGGGTCGGCACATGAGCACCTCCGTCGCCCTGCGCGTCCCGCCCCGGCAGGACGCGCGACTGGGCGGTGACACCGGCGCCGGTCCGGTTCCCCCGGCCGGCCGGGGGAACCGGCCGACGAGCCTTCCCGGCCCTTCCGACGCCGTTCCCGCCACCGATCCGGTCGCCGACCTGTCCCGCCGGATGCTGCGCTCCCTCACCCGCAGCGACCAGCGGCGCAGCGGCGAGCTGTACATCCGGGGGCTGCTCGCCGCGACGGGGCGCAAGACCATCCGCAACATCGCCTCGCACACCGGGGTGCCGGCCGACGCCCAGCGGCTGCACCACTTCGTCAGCGACTCGACGTGGTGCTGGAGCCCGGTGCGCGGCGACCTCGCCCACCACCTGGGCCGCCTCGCACCGCCCCGGGCCTGGGTCGTGCACACCACCACCATGCCCCGTACCGGACGCGGCTGCGTGGGAGCCGACTACTTCGCCGACCCGCACACCGGACGGTCCGTCAACGCCCAGCGGGCCGTCGGGCTGTGGGCCGCCTCGGAGTGGGGCGGCTACCCGGTCGACTGGCACCTTCAGCTCACCCCCCGCTGGCTGGACGACGCCCCCCTGCGCGAGCGGGCCGGCATTCCCGCCGACACGGCCGCCGTGGACGGCGTCGGGGCCGGTCTCGAGATGGTCCTGGACACCGCCCCCGCCGCCGAGGCACCCCGGCCCCCGGTCGTGCTGGACGCCCGGCAGGCCCCGGCGGGCCGGGTCGCCGCCCTGCTCGGCGCCGGCGGCTTCCCCTACCTGGTGCGCATCAGCGCCTCACAGCTGCTGACCCCCCTGGCCGCCGACGGCCGCGGCACCGGACGTGTGGTCACCGCCCGGCAGCTGGCCGGCGGCCTGGCGCCGCGCCGCTTCAGCCGGGTGCGCGCCCCCGACTCGGGGGCGGGCCACCGCGAGGTCGCCCGGGTGCCGTGCCAGACGGCCGACACCCCGCCCGGACCGCGCCGCCGGCAGCTGCTGCTGGCGCAGAAGGACCCGCTCAGCCCGCAGCACACCGCCTTCTGGCTCACCGACCTGACCACCCTGCCCACCGGTGCCCTGGTGCGGCTGGCCGCCGCCCCGGCGCTGCTCGCCCAGGACGTGACCGTGACCGGCCGCCAAGCCGGCCTGTACGACTTCGAGGGCCGCACCTTCGCCGGCTGGCACCGCCACATCACGCTCGCCTCGGTGGCCCATGCCGCCGCCCTCCTGCTTCGCTCCGGGGGCCGCAGCGGGCCCCCGCCGGCCGGCACCACCCGCTGAACGTCGGTCCCGTCCGAGGAAGGAACCATGACCGCAGCGCTCACCGAGTACACCGAGTACGACGACGTCCGCCGGTCCCGCACGGCCCGCGGCGATGCCGGCCGCCGGTCCGTCGACGTGGCGCGCGCCCCGGCCGCCGACGCGGTGGAGGCGACCGGTCACGGTCACCCCGGGACCACGCCCGCGCACCCCGAGCACGGGCACACGCCCGGCCTGGAGAAGACCTTCGACCACACGATCCGGCACGCGATCCGGGTCCTCGCCTGCGACGGGGACCCGCAGCAGGGGGTGAGCCATGAGGCGAGTTCGCCGGCAGGGCACCGACAGCCCGGCAACCTGGTTGTGCTCCGGGACGACCACCCAATCCCCAGCGAGGACGCCCCCTCCGCCGCCGTGCCGAAGGACGTCCTGGTCCGCTGCCGGGCGTGCGGCTGTCAGGTGCAGCAGGTGGACCGGACGGCCTGCGGGACCTGCACCGAGGACGCCGAGGCACTGCACCGGGCGCTGAGCGCGGCCCGGCGGGAGACGAGCCGGTCCTTGCTGCCGTGCCTGGAGTGGTTCGACGAGCAGGACCGGCGCGGGGGCCGACGATGACCGCCGCTGTGCTCACCGCGTCCGCCGCCCGGGACGCCGTCCGGGACGCGGCCGCCGACGGTCCGCTCGACGGGTTGCTGCACGCACACGGCGCCGGCACCGCCACGGAGACCACCGCGGTGCCGTATCCGGAGTACGACGCCCATCTGCGCAGCCTGGCCCGGCGTGGACGACCGGTCGCCGAGGCGGTCGCCGAACTGGTCGCCCACGGTGCGCGCCGGGCCGCGGACCGGCTGCGCCCCCGCTACGAGGCCTCCGGGCGCGCCGACGGCCATGTCTGCGCCGCCGTCCCCGACACCCTGGCCCATGATCCCGCCGCCGCCGTCGCGGGGGCGCGCGCCCTGCACGGCGCCGTCGGCCGGCCCAACCTGATGATCCGCATCCCGGCCACCGAGCGGGGCCTGGCGGCGATCACCGCGTGCTTGTCCGAGGGCATCGGGGTGCACGCCGTGTCCGTCGTGTCGCTGGAGCGGTACGCCGGTCTCGTCGACGCCTTCCTGACCGGGCTGGAGCGGGCCGCGGGCGCCGGCCTCGACCCGGCCGCCGTCCCCTCGGCCGTCTCCCTGGCGGCCGCCGGACTGGACGGGACGGCCGGCCTGCGCCCCGGTGAGCCGGGAGAGGGCGCGGACGCCGACGGTCCGGCGGGCCTGGCGGCCGCCACCGTGCATCTGGCGTGCCGGATGCACGAGGAGATCCACGCGTCACAGCGCTGGCGTGCGCTCGCCCGGCAGGGCGCCCGCCCGCACCGGTTGCTGTGGGACGTCCCGCCCGGGGCGCACGGGCACGGCGACGAGCGGGCCTGGCGGATCCTCGACGCGCTGCCCTCGTACGGCATCTGCTACCGGGAGCTGACCGCCGCCGCGGAGGCGGCCGACCTGGCCCGATCGGCCCGCCGCCAGCGGCGGACCGCCCACCGGATCGGAGCCGCCCTCAACGGCTGCCTGTGAACGGCTGCCTGTGACGCACCAGACGTGCAGGGCCTTGGGCGAGAACGCGCCAGTCGCGTTCTCGCCCCTTCTGTGTCCCGGACTGTTCGAACGTGTGTGGCGTTGCGTGTCATCGAACCCTCCGATATGACTGCGATACCAGCATGCGGGTATGTTTTCCTGGCGGAGTGACGGAACGCCCGCACTGGTGGCCGGTTTCCGTCCCGGACGCACGGATGGAGGTTCATGCGGTGTCACGACTCGACGAGCTGAAGCCGGCGCCTGCCCCGGCCGGGCCGGCTCCCGTCGGCCGCGGCGGGGTGCAGATCGTCAGGGAGCACGACGAGCCGCTCGACGGGACCACCAGGACCCACCAGTTCGGCGGGGTGCGGGTGTCCCTGGTCAAGGGGGACGGCCCCAGGGAACTGATCCGGCCGAGCCGGCAGATCGGCGCGCCCACGGCGGGCTGCCTGCGCGTCATTCGGCCGCTGACCGGCTCCGTCTGGGTGTTCCAGGACGGCAGGCACGGGACCGTACGCGCCCCGCAGCTCGTCTGCTTCGACAGCACCCGCCCCTACAAGGTGGTCATGCCGGAGAACTTCCGCCTGGTCGACATCATGGTCAGGCACCACCTGGTGGGCCTGACCGCCCCCGAGGCCGAGCCCCTGACGGCCCGGCCGTGGTCCGGCGCCGAGGGACTGGCCGCCCTGCTGTCCTCCCTGCTGGAGGGGCTCGGCCGGCACGGCAGGGAGGTGGAGACCGCGGTCGACCTGCTCGGCGGCAGCGTCGTGGGACTGACCGCGGCGCTCTTCGCGGAGCGCATGCGCGAGGTCTGCGAGGACTCGCAGGTCGCCCGCCAGACGCTGATGCTGCACATCCAGGCCTACGTCCGCGAGCAACTGGCCGAGCCGTCTTTGAGCCCGGTGACGATCGCCCGCCGGCACAACATCTCGCTGCGCTACCTGCAGAAGATCTTCCAGGAGCACGGCATCAGCCCCGCCCGCTGGATCCGTGACGAGCGGCTGTCCCGCTGCCGTACCGAACTCGCCGACCCCTCCCTGGACCACCTGCCCGTCGCGCTGATCGGGGAGCGGGCCGGGCTGTACGGGGCGTCCCACTTCAGCCGCCTCTTCCGCGACCGCTACGGCATCACCCCCCGCGACTACCGCAGGGAGCGTGGTGGCTCATGACCGGCGCGGACCTCTCACTGCTGGACGGCGGGCCTGTCCCCGACCCGGAGTGCGGCACGCTCGGCAACGCGCTGATACGGGCCGCGCTCGCCCCCGACAGCCAGGGCCTGTGCTTCGTCGGCGCCGACGGCGGCGAGAAGCGGTGGAGCTACGCGCGGCTCCTCCAGGAAGCGGCCCGCACGCTCGCCGGAATGCGGGAGGCCGGGGTGCGCCCCGGGGAACGGGTCGTCCTGCACATCGCCGACGAATCCGAGCTGCTGGCCGTGTTCTGGGCATGCGTGCTGGGCGGATTCGTCCCACTGCTCGTCGGCACCGGCGCCACCCCCGCCGCCCGCGACGCCGCACCCGGCCTGCTCGACGCGGTGTGGAAGCGCTACGGCCGACCCCGCGTCGTCACCGGCCGGGGACAGCCGGTCCTCGCGGCCACCCGGGCCCACCCCAGCTGGGCCAGGTCCTGGCTCGGCCACCCGGGCCGCCTGCGCGCCGCCGACCCCGACCACCACCGCTACCCGGCCCGCCCCGACGACCTGGCGGCCCTGCTGCTCACCTCCGGCTCCACCGGAGTGCCCAAGGCCGTGATGCTCACCCACCGCAACATCCTCAGCCGCAGCGCGGCCACGGCCCGCGCCAACGGGCTCAGTGAGGCGACCCGCACCGTCAACTGGATGCCGCTGGACCACGCCGGCGGACTGCTGCTGTTCCACGTGAGGGACGTCTACCTCGGCGCCTACCAGGTGCACGCCCGCCTGGACTGGGTCCTCGGCGACCCGCTGCGCTGGCTCGCCCTCGTCGACCGGCACCGGGCCTGCACCACCTGGGCGCCCAACTTCGCCTTCTCCCTCGT
This sequence comes from Streptomyces sp. NPDC006335, assembly GCF_040612795.1. Lineage (NCBI taxonomy): Bacteria > Bacillati > Actinomycetota > Actinomycetes > Kitasatosporales > Streptomycetaceae > Streptomyces > Streptomyces sp. NPDC006335. Next base: position 30,941 of record NZ_JBEXQX010000033.1, on the reverse strand, counting down.
CAACGACCAGGCGCACCGGCTCCCCGGCCGGGACTGGGACCTGAGCTGCCTGCGTTACCTCATGAACGGCGGGGAGCCGGTGCACGCCTCGGTGGTCCGGCGCTTCATGGAACTGCTCGCCCCCCTCCGCCTGCCCGGGGACGCGATGTTCCCCGGCTGGGGCATGTCCGAGACGGCGGCCGGCGTCGTCGACTGCAGGCTGTCCGACCTGGACACCGCCGACGGGCGCTACGTCCCCGTCGGGCGCCCCCAGCCGGGCACCGTCGTGCGCTGCGTCGACGACCGCGGCGAGCTCGTCCCCGCCGGCACCGTGGGACACCTCCAGGTGAGCGGGCCCTCGGTGACCCTCGGCTACCTCGACGACGCCGAGCACACCCGCGACTGCTTCACCGCGGACGGCTGGTTCCGCACGGGCGACCTGGCGTTCGTCGAGGACGGCCTCCTCACCGTCACCGGCCGCGCCGACGACCTCGTCGAGTGCGGCGGCGTGCGCTGCCACAGCCACGAGATCGAGGCCGCGGTGGAGGAACTCGACTTCGTCACCCCGTCCCACACCGTGGCCTGCCCGGTCACCGGCACCGCCGGTGAGGAGCTCGCCGTCTTCTACCACCCGCGGCCCGGCACCGCGCAGGGCGTGGCGGAGGCCGCCATCCGGGCCCGCGTCGCCGACCGCCTCGGCCTGCACATCGCCCGTGTCGTCGCGGTGAGCACCGGGGACGTCCCGAGGACGGGCATCGGCAAACTCCGCAGATCCCGGATGCGGCAGTGGTACGAAACGCGGGGAACCCACGGCGCCGGCCACCGCATGCGGCCCGGACAGTCCGCCGATCAGACCGACGGGAAACGTTTCGGCCCGCCCGCCGGGCCCGCCGTACGGGAAAGGCCCGCCGCGCGGGCAGGGAAAGGAGAGGACGTCATGAACGACACCGCCCGGGCCGCCGCGGACGGCGATGCGCTGCGGATCGGGGTGCTCGGCCCGCTGGAGATCCGCGCGCAGGGGCAGGACCGCACACCCACCGCGCCGATGGCCCGGCGCGCGCTGGCGGTGCTGCTGCTCAACGCCAACCGCCTGGTGTCCACCTCGGCCCTGATCGAGGAGCTGTGGGAGTCCGACCCGCCGCGCCTGGCCCGCAAGACCGTGCAGACGTACGTCTACCAGATGCGCAAGGCGCTGCGCTGCCCCGTGGACCCGAGCGACCGCGTGCAGACCGGCCCGGGCGGCTACCGGATCCATCTGCGGCCGGGCGAACTGGACCTGTGGGAGTTCGAACACCAGGTCACGCGCGCCCGCACCGCGCTGAGCGAGGGCGATCCGCGCACCGCCGCCGCACTGCTGCGCCAGGCGCTCGCGCTGTGGCGCGGCGACCCCTTCGCCGGGCTGGAGACCGGACCGCTGCTCGCCGCGCAGATCGCGCAGATCGCCGACTCCCGGCTCGGCGCGCTGGAGCTGCGCATCACCGCGGACCTGCAACTCGGCCGCCACCGCGGACTGGTGGGGGAACTGCAGCAGCTCACCGCGGACCACCCCTTCAACGAGGAGTTCGCCGCGCAGCTGATGCTCGCCGGACACCGCTCCGGGCAGCGGGCCACGGCCCTTGAGGCGTTCGCACGGCTGCGCCGCCGGCTCGTCGACGAACTGGGCATCGAACCGTCCGAACGACTGCAGAAGCTGCAGCAGGACGTGCTGAACGAGGCGCTGCCCCAGCCGGTGGCGGTGCCCGCCGCCCCCGCCGCGGCCCCGGCCGCCGCGCAGGGGTCGACCACCGCCCCCACGGGTGAACCCGCCGGGACACCTCGACGAGGCGTCCGCGGCCGACTGCCCCTGGACATCCCGGACTTCACCGGCCGCACCAGGCAACTGGCCGAGCTGACCGCCCTCGCGGGCGAGGACGGCGACGGACAACGGGCGGACGGCGGGGCGCAAGGTGAGGGCCCGCGCGTCGTCGTAGTGCTGGGACCGGCCGGAGTGGGCAAGACCGCGCTCGCCGTGCACGCGGCGCACCGGCTGGCCGAGCGGTTCCCGGACGGGGTGCTGCACGCCCGGCTGCACGACGGCGACGACCGCCCCCGTTCGGCGGCCGACGTGCTGCGCGCGCTGCTGCGGGACCGCGGTGAGGAGCCGGCGACGCTGCCCGAGGACACCGACGAACTCGCCGGGATGTTCCGCGCGTTCAGCGCCGGGCGGTCGCTGCTGGTGCTTCTGGACGACGCCGCGAGCACCGACCAGGTGCTGCCGCTGCTGCCGGCCGACGAGGCGAGCCTGGTGCTGGTGACCTCCCGGGTCCGGCTGCCCGGCCTGCCCGGCGCCCGACCCCTGTCGCTGGGGCCGCTGTCGGCCCGGGACGCGGCCGACTTCTTCGCGCGCGTCGCCGGACCCGAGCGCATCGCCGGCGAGCCGGGCGCGCTCGGCGAGGTGACGGAGCTGATGGGCAACTTCCCGCTCACCCTGCGCGCCGTGGGCGAGAAGTTCGCGGCCCGCCCCATGTGGACGCTTCCCGCCCTGGCTCTCGGACTGGTGGACGACGGCAACCTGGCGGCGGAACTGCACGACGAGGCCTGCGACGTGCTGGCCCGGGCGGCCGGTGCCGTCGCCCGGCTGCCCGGACCGCTGCGCCGGGCGCTGGCCCTGCTGGCGGCGGCCGGGGCGGCCTCCTTCGACATGGAACGGGCCCGGCGGTTGCTGGCCGGCGACGCCTGGTCCGTCCAGTCCCTGGTGGGGCAACTGCTCGACCACCACGTCCTGGTCAAGGCGGACCGACCCGACCCCACCGTCCTCGCGTTCCGGGTGCCGGACCTGATCCGGCTGGCACTGCCGTCCCCCGACGACGCGGAACTGCACGTGCTGCCCGGCGCCGACCGCGAGCTCGGCGGCCGCTCCGTCGCGGGGGTGCTGACCGCCGCGGGGTGAGCGTCACGCGGGCGCGCCTCCCGGTGGGGGGCGCGCTGTGCGGTGCGGTGGTTCCACGGCGGAGCCAGGCCGTTGGTCGGGGCTTCACCCCGCCTGGACCGGCCGGGCCGACGCTGGCCGTGGGCGGTCCGGTACGGATCGCCGAAGGTGAGGAGGCGGTATGCGGCGCGAAGAGCACGAGGGGATACCGGCCCGCTGGCTGATGGTGCCCGCGGGAGTGGAGATAGACCTCGACCCGCCGTGCGGGGCCGTTCGGCCCGCCGGGCGGCGCCCGGGAGAGGAGTACACCGCACGGCACGCGGCGCTCTGCCGCCGCTGCGGCGCACCGCAGAGCGACGGCGGGGCAGCACGACACCACGGCACGCAGCAGCACTCCGGCTCCTGAGAGCCCGTCGCCCCCGCCCCCGTCACCCGGCCCCGTGTCTCAGGCGACGGATACCGCCGATGCCTGCTCGTGTGCCTGGTGCGCGGGGAAGTGGGGCAGGACGTACTCGGCGAGCTCCTGAAGCACCTCGTCGGCCGGCCTGCGTCCGTACTTGAGGTTCAGCACGACATGGTGCACGCCGGCTTCCCGCAGCCCCTCCAGATGGCTGCGCAGATAGCGCCGCCCGGTGCGGTAACCGAGGTGGATGGCGCTGGGGCGGGCGTCGGGGCGCTCCACGAGATCGAGGTAGAGCGACTGCGAGAACGGCTTGCGGGGCTCTCCCGCCTCGTGCACCGCCTTCTGCCACACGGCCGTCGTCCGGCGCTGCTGGATCAGCGGTCGCGGGTACATGAGCCACCCGTCGGCGTGCTCGGCGATCCACGGCACGCTCTGCCGGCTGTGCCCCGTCACCAGGACGGGGATGGTGCCGCCGGAGGGCCTGGGCAGCACGCCCGCGTCGCGGAAGGCACCGTAGCGTGAGTCGACGGCCGGGAAATCCTCCGTCCACAGACGTCGAAGCGTGGAGACGGCGGTACGGAACAGCACCCCGCTGTCGTCGCGGTCCAGTCCGTAGGCGGGGAACTCCACGCCCCGGTCCCCGGTGGCCGCGCCCAGCACCAGCCGCCGGCCGCTGAGCAGGTCCAGCGAGGCGGCGGACTTCGCGGTGTCGATGGGGTTGCGCAGCGGCAGCACGGTGGAGCCGGTGGCCAGCGCGATGCGCGAGGTGTGCGCCGCGATGTGGCTCAGCCAGACCCACGGGTCGTACATCTGCCCCGCGTCGCCGAACGTCGGATCCAGCAGCGGGATGTCACGCACCCACAGGGCCGCGAACCCCGCGCGCTCCGCCCGGACGGCGCGCTCGGTCTGCTCCGCGACGTCCATCCGGGCCACCGGACCGTCGTACGACTCCAGCGGGAAGAACACGCCCAGGGTCAGGGCACCGGGGCGGAACATGCGCGCGTATCCGGGCCGCGACGCGAACCGGGAGTCGAAGCAGGACATACGGCCTCCAAAAGTGTTCGCCCACCGCGGCGGGGCCACGATCCACCCCGCCGCGGTGAGCGAACGCACCGACACCATCTCCATCCGCCACCGTAGGCGCCGCCCGCCTCCCCGCCTGCCCCAACCGCGCACCGAACCTGGCCGCTCCGCGCACCCCACTGCCTCGGCCCCGCCCGCTCCTCGCCTGCGGCCTGCGCCTTTCCCGTGCCTTGGTCTGCCCTTGGACGCCCGGTCCGAGGCTGCCTGAGCAAGGCGTCGGGACCGAGTGGCGAGGTGGGATGGGATGCAGATCAGGCTGCACAGGCGCACCATGCAAGGCGAGGTGCTGCGCCCGGCGCGGGGGACGTCTCCGGAGAGCGTGCTGGAGGAACTGAGCTCGGTGCTCTTCGAGTCCCTGCCCCGCAGCGACCAGCGGCGCCGGGGCATGGAGTACGTACAGGGCCTGCTCGGTGTCGAGGGCCGCAAGTCGATACGGAACATCTCCTCGCTGTTCGGCGGGGAGGCGGCGGAGCAGAGCCTGCACCACTTCATCAGCGGCTCCACCTGGGACTGGAGCCCCGTCCGCCGCGCCCTGGCCCATCACCTGGAGGAGATCTCCCCGGCCCGCGCCTATGTGCTGCGGCCGATGGTGATACCCAAGGCCGGCGACAGCTCGGTCGGCGTGGACCGCCGCTTCGACCCCAGCCGCGGCCAGATGACGAACGCGCAGCAGGCCGTGGGCGTGTGGGCGGTGTCCGAGGAGCACAGCACTCCCGTCAACTGGCGCCTGCACCTGCCCGAGACCTGGCTGGAGGACGCCACCCGGCGCCGGCAGGCCTCGATCCCGGAGAGCGCCTCGCCCGAGAGCATGGACCAGTGCTGCGTGGAGGCCTACCTCGGCATCACCCGCGACTGGGGCCTGCCGACCCGCCCCGCCGTCATGGACGCGCGCGAGGCAGACGTCACGAGCATCGTGCGCCAGATGCAGGCCGCGGGCGCGCCGATGCTGCTGCGCGTCAGCGCCAACCTGCGGCTCTCCGCGATCGACCCGGGTCTTCCCCGCAGCACCGCCGAGACGGAGATGACGGCACACCAGCTGATGATGATGGCCCGCCCGCTGCGTCAGCCGGTCATCCAGCGCAAGCCGGGCCCGGGCGGCGGCGCCGTGCACGCCGGCCTGACCGCGGCCGTCCGGGTGCGGCTGCCCCGGCGCGCCTCCCGCCGCCCCTCCGGGGCCCGCGACCTGCTGCTGCTCGGCGTCGGGGAGAACGGCAGGCGCTGGCCGGGCGAGCTGTGGCTGACCGACATCACCGATCTGCACCCCGCCCAGCTGCTGCGGCTGAGCCGGCTGACCCAGCGCGTGGAGCAGGACTTCGCCCAGATCGCGGAGCGGGTGGGCATACGGGACTTCTCCGGGCGCTCCTTCAGCGGCTGGCACCGTCACGCCACCCTCGCCTCGGCCGCCCACGCCGTCGCGATCCTGTCCGGCACGGCCGAACCGCTGACGGAGGTGGCCCGGGCAACCGCGTGAGCGCCGGGGGCGGCGCAGTGTACGGACGCGGCAGGGGCCTGTCAGGGCTCCCGCCGCCCCTTGTGTCAGCTCCGGGGACGGCCCGGCCGGTGAGCTGACGGACTCTGCACGGCAGCTGACGGATTGCCGGGGCGTCCTTTGGTGACCCCCGAACCGACGGCACACGATCGGCGGACCAGCCCGCCCGAGTGCCCGAGGAGTCCACCATGGCCAGCCAGCCGCAGGCCGCAGGCAAGCGGCGGGGTGCGTCCGCCGTCGTCGCGGACCCGCCCCGCTCCCGCGCCGCGACCGGTCCCCGGGTCGTGGTGCGCACCTCGGGCGGGCTGGTGGCCGGTGAACGCGCCGACCACGTCGCCGTCTTCCGCGGCGTGCCCTACGCCCGCCCGCCGCTGGGTGCCCTGCGCTTCTCCTCCCCGCGGCCGCCCGTGCCCTGGGACGGCGTACGCGAGGCCGTGCACTTCACCGACGTCTCCTTCCAGAGCGTCATTCCCAACCGGCCGGTACCGCCCAGCAGCGAGGACTCGCTGTACGCCAACGTCTGGACACCCGACCCCGGCGGCAGCCGGCCGGTCCTGGTCTACATCCACGGCGGCGGCTGGCAGGCCGGGGCCGGCAGCATGCCCGCCTACGACGGAGCCCGGCTCGCACACCGCGGCGACCTGGTCGTGGTGACCTTCAACTACCGGCTCGGCGCCTTCGGGTTCGGCCTGCACGAGGACCTGACCGACCCCGACAGCGGACACTTCGCCAACTGGGGGCTCCAGGACCAGCGGGCGCTGCTGCGCTGGGTGCACGCCAACGCCGCCGCCTTCGGCGGTGACCCCGGGAACATCACCGTGTGCGGCACCTCCGCCGGCGGCGCCACGGCCTGGCAACTGGCGCTGCTTCCCGGACTGAGGGGCCTGATCCGGCGCATCGTGTCCATCAGCCCCAGTCATGTCGTCCCGCCCGCCACCTCCCTGACGCCCGAGGACTCCCGCACCGCGTACGAGGCCGTCGCCCGCCGGCTGGGCACCACCGTCGCCGGACTGCGCGACGTGCCGGCCGCCGCGCTCGCCAGGGCCTGGGAGGAGATCTTCGCCCCGCCCCCCGAGGAACGGATCGTCGGCAGCGGACGCTGGTACCGCGGCCCGGTCGTCGACGGGCGCACCATGCCCGCGTACGACCACCTGCTGCCGCCTCCCGAGGTGCCCGTGCTGTCGATCCACACCAGCACCGAGGGCTCCTTCTACACCGGCCCCTCCTCCCCGCAGCCCGCCCCCGCCCCGCGCGACGACACCGAGCTGAGGCGGGCCGTGCACGACGTGCTGCGGCTGGGCGCACCGGACGCCGGTGCCGATCTCGCGGACGCCTGCGCCGCCGCCTACCGGGCCGCGGCCCGCGACGCCGGCCTGCCGTGCGACCCACGGTCGCTGTGGACCGAGATCTGGGGCGACGCGTTCTTCCGGCACCAGATCGTCCGGTTCGCCGAACGCCACGCCCGGCTCGGCACCACCCCGCTGTACGCGATGGAGTTCGCCCACCCGGCGCTGCCGCCGCACTTCGGCACCCCGCACGAGGCGACCTCGCCGTTCCTGTTCGGCACCCACCGGCTGCCCCAGTTCGCCCCGGTCTTCGGCGACGGCCCGCTCGAGCGGCTGCTGTCCGACATCCTCATCGACGCCGTGGCCGCCTTCGCCCGTACCTCCGCTCCGCACACCCCCAACACGCCGCACTGGCCGCCGTTCACGCCCGACGCGCCCAGCACGCTCGTCCTCGGCGGACCGGGTGTCGCCGAGGTCGCCCGCACTCCGAAGCTCGCCCAGCTCGGCTTCTGGGACGCGGTGGGCTGGGCGCCCCGCCCCTGACCGGCCGTCCCGGCACGACCCTGCCCCCCGGGGCCGGCCCCCGGCCGGCTCCCTCACCCCACCCGCGCCCGTACCCGCCGGCCGTGGCCGTGTGCCGCGCTGCCCGCCGTTCGTATCTGGAGACATCCATGGACGATTCCCTGGTCGACATCCAACTGAAGATCGCCCCCCAGCAGCCGGAGTGGGACGACCCGGCCCAGGTGCGCCGCGTCCGCTCCGACCTCGCGAGCCGGCCCCCGCTGGTGTGCGCCGACGACGTACGCGTCCTGCGCCGTCAACTGGCCCGGGTGGCGGCCGGCGAGGCCCTGGTGGTGCAGGCCGGGGACTGCGCGGAGGACCCCGACGAGTCCACCGCCGATCACGTCGCCCGCAAGGCGGCCCTGCTCGACCTGCTGGCCGGGTCGCTGCGACTGGTCACCGGCAAACCGGTGATCCGCGTGGGCCGGATCGCGGGACAGTTCACCAAGCCGCGCTCACAGTCCACCGAGCACGTCGGTGGCGTCGAACTGCCCGTCTACCGCGGCCACATGGTCAACGACCCCGACCCCACGCCCGAGGGCCGCCGCCCCGATCCGCTGCGTCTGCTGACCGGCTACATGGCGGCCGACGACATCATGCGCCACCTCGGCTGGAACCGGCCGTCCGGACCGGACCGCATCGACCCCGCGATGTGGACCAGCCACGAGGCGCTGCTGCTGGACTACGAGGTCCCGCTGCTGCGGCGCGAGGACGACGGGATGCTGCTGTCCTCGACGCACTGGCCGTGGATCGGCGAACGCACCCGGCAGCCCGGGGGCGCGCACGTCGCCCTGCTGGCCGGCGTGACCAACCCGGTGGCCTGCAAGGTCGGCCCGCGCATCACCACCGACGAGCTGCTCGAGCTGTGCCGGCAGCTGGACCCGCGGCGCGAGCCGGGGCGGCTCACCCTCATCGCACGCATGGGCGCCGACACGGTCGCCGACGCGCTGCCGCCGCTGGTCGAGGCGGTGCGCGCAGCCGGACACCCGGTGATCTGGCTCACCGACCCGCTGCACGCCAACACCGTCACCACCCCCGGCGGATTCAAGACCCGCTACGTGGAGGCGGCCGAACGCGAGGTCGCCGCCTTCCACCAGGCGGTCGTACGCCACGGAGGCGTCGCCGGCGGCCTGCACCTGGAGGCGACACCCGACGCCGTCCTGGAGTGCGTGCCCGACGCGCGGACGGCCGACCTGGTCGGCGACGCCTACGAGAGCTTCTGCGACCCGCGGCTCAACGCCGGCCAGGCCATCTCCGTGGTGTCGGCCTGGCACGTGTGAGCCGCCTCGGACCGACAGTCCCTGCCCGCACGGCATGTGAAGGAGAAGGCACGACATGCACAGCGCAAGCGAAAGCAAACTGGCCCTGGTCACCGGCGCCGCCGGCGGCATCGGGGCGGCCGTCGCCCGCGTCCTGGGAGAACGGGGCATCACGGTGGCCGCCGTCGACCGCGACGCCGCACAGCTCGACGAGGTGACCGGGAAACTGGGAGCGGACTCGCTGCCGGTGGCGCCGTTCGCCGCCGACGTGACCGACAGCGCCGCGGTCAACGGCGTCGTCACCGACATCGAACAGCGCCTCGGCCCCATCGACTACCTCGTCAACGCCGCCGGCGTGCTGCGCCTCGGCGAGGTGAGCACCTTCAGCGACGACGACTGGAACAGCACCTTCGCCGTCAACACCACCGGCGTCTTCCACCTGTCGCGCGCCGTGGTGGGCCGCATGGTGCCGCGCGGCCGCGGAGCCGTCGTCACCGTCGCCTCCAACGCGGCCGCCACCCCCCGTACGGGGATGGCCGCCTACGCCGCCTCCAAGGCGGCCGCGGAGATGTTCACCAAGAGCCTCGGACTGGAGGTCGCCCGGCACGGCATCCGCTGCAACATCGTCGCGCCCGGCTCCACCGACACCCCGATGCTCAACTCGATGTGGCACGACGACTCCGGCCCGCGCGCCACCCTCGCCGGAAACCTCGAGGCGTTCCGGGTCGGCATCCCGCTGGGCAAGCTCGCGGCGCCCGCCGACGTCGCGCACGCCGTCGCCTTCCTGCTGTCCGACCAGGCGTCCCACATCACCTTGCACACCCTGACCGTCGACGGCGGCGCCGCCCTCGGCGCGTAGCGCTCGGCCGTACCCGGCAACACGCCCGTCACGAGGTGCGTCCCGCCACCTCGAGAAAGGACTCCGAACCCGTCATGGCCGGTCTTCCGCCCATCGAGTCGTATCCCTTGCCGACCTCCTCCGAACTGCCGGCGAACACCGCCCCGTGGACCCCCGACCCCGATCGCGCGGTGCTGCTCGTCCACGACATGCAGCGCTACTTCCTCCAGCCGTTCCCCGAGCCGCTGCGCGGCCAGCTCGTGCACAACGCCGCCCACCTGCGCGAGCGCTGCGCCGACCTTGGCATCCCCGTCGCCTACACCGCCCAGCCCGGCGGCATGAGCGCCCACCAGCGGGGCCTGCTCAAGGACTTCTGGGGCCCGGGCATGCGCCCGGCGCCCGCCGACCGCGCCGTGGTCGACGCCCTCGCCCCCCGCGAGGGGGACTGGCTGGTCACCAAGTGGCGCTACAGCGCCTTCCACCACACCGACCTGCTCACCCGGATGCGGTTCCACCAGCGCGACCAGCTCATCGTCTGCGGGGTCTACGCCCACGTCGGCGTGCTGATCACCGCCGTGGAGGCGTTCAGCCACGACATCGAGACGTTCCTGGTCGCCGACGCCGTCGCCGACTTCGACGAGAGCCACCACCGGATGGCCGTCGAGTACGCGGCCGCGCGCTGCGCGGTCGTCACCACCGCCAAGGAGGTCTTCGCATGACCGGCACCCGCGCCGGACGCCCCTACGAGGGCGGTCTGCTCGACGAGATCCTCGGCCCCACACCGCCGCCGTTCGCCCTGCTGCACCGCCCCGAGGCCACCGGCCCCGGCGTGCTCGACGTCCTCGTCGGCGAGGTGTCGCACCCCAAGACCCTGGCCGGCATCCCGCTGCCGGAGCCGTCCGGAGCCACCGGAGCGCCCCGGCACGAGGTGCTCGCCCTCGTCCCCTACCGGCAGATCGCCGAGCGGGGTTTCACCGGCCACGACGACGGCACCCCGCTGGTGGCGATGAGCGTCACCCGGCAGGAGACCGCCCCGCTGGCCGCCGTACTGCAACGGCTGCCCGACGAGCCCATCCGCACCACCTCGGCGCGCTTCGACGTCGACGACGACGCCTACGCCGAGACCGTCCGCCGGATCATCACCGACGAGATCGGCACCGGCGAGGGCGCGAACTTCGTCATCAAGCGGACCTTCACCGTCGACATCTCCGACTACACCCCGCGCAGCGCCCTGACCTTCTTCAAACGGCTCCTGGAGCGCGAGAAGGGCGCGTACTGGACGTTCGTCGTGCACACCGGCGAGCGCACCCTGGTCGGCGCCACGCCCGAGCGGCACATCAGCGTGGACGCCGGCACCGCGGTGATGAACCCGATCTCCGGCACCTACCGCTACCCGGCCTCCGGGCCCACCCTGCCGGAGGTGATGGACTTCCTCGCCGACCGCAAGGAGGCCGACGAGCTGTACATGGTCGTCGACGAGGAACTGAAGATGATGGCCCGGATCTGCCCCGGGGGCGGCCGGGTGACCGGCCCCTTCCTCAAGGAGATGGCCCGGCTCGCGCACACCGAGTACTTCATCGAGGGCGAGACCGCCAGCGACCCGCGCGAGGTGCTGCGCGAGACGCTGTTCGCGCCGACGGTCACCGGCTCCCCGCTGGAGAGCGCCTGCCGGGTCATCGGCCGCTACGAGCAGGAGGGCCGCGGCTACTACAGCGGCGTCGTCGCCCTGATGGGCCGGGACGCCGAGGGCCGCTCGGCCCTGGACTCGGCGATCTGCATCCGCACCGCCGACATCGACGCGCGGGGCACCGTGCGCATCGGCGTCGGGGCCACCCTGGTGCGCCACTCCGACCCGCTGTCCGAGGTGGCCGAGACCCATGCCAAGGCCGCGGGGCTGCTCGCCGCCCTGGAGGGCGAGAGCCCGGCCCGGTTCGCGGCCCACCCGGAGGTGCGCCGGGCGCTGGAGAGCCGCAACGCGACCATCGCCGGGTTCTGGCTCGCAAACGGGGCGCGGCCGGTCGGGCGGACGGCCCTTCCGCCGGGCCGCCGGGTCCTGGTGGTGGACGCCGAGGACACCTTCACCTCGATGATCGGGCACCAACTGCGTTCCCTGGGCCTGGAGGTGACGGTCACCCGCTTCGACGAGCCGTATCGCGTCGAGGACTACGACCTGGTGGTGATGGGTCCCGGCCCCGGAGACCCGCGCGACCTGTCCCACCCCAAGATCGCCCACCTGGACGCCACCATCGGGCGGCTGATCGAGGAGCGCCGGCCCTTCCTGGCGATCTGCCTCAGCCACCAGGTGCTCAGCCGCCGTCTCGGCCTGGACCTGGTGCGCCGCACCGTACCCAACCAGGGTGTCCAGCGGGACATCGACCTGTTCGGGCGGCGCGAACGCGTCGGTTTCTACAACACGTTCGCGGCCGTGAGCGCCGAGGACAAGACCGAGGCGGACGGGGCCGGAATCGTCGAGATCGCCCGCGATCCCGACAACGGCGAGGTCCACGCGATGCGCGGCGCCTACTTCGCGTCGATGCAGTTCCACCCCGAGTCCGTGCTCACCCAGAACGGGGTCGCCATCACCGGCGACCTGGTGGGCGGCCTGCTGAACGGCTCCGAGCTGGCGTCGGCCGCATGACCCACCGGTGGCCGGCCCGCGACCATGCGGCCGGGCCGGCCGCCATCTGACGTACTCCCCGGCGACCTGACGGGTTCGGCATCCGGCCTTTGCCCGAGACCGAGCGGCCTCGGGAGCATCGGCCTGCGCGGGGAGGCCCGAACTCTCATGGAAGGGTCACACAATGATCACCACGGGCATGGCCCGGTCCGGCCGGACGAGTGCAGCCATCGCGATCCTGGGGACGGGATCGAGTCTGCCGTCCCATGTCGTCGGCAACGACGAGGTGGCAGCCGCCGCCGGGGTCACCGAGGAGTGGATCCAGCTCAAGACCGGGATACGCAACAGGCGCCGGGCCAAACCGGACGAGGCCACCTCCGATCTCGCGATCGCCGCGGGCCGGGCCGCGATGGAGGCCGCCGGCATCGTCGCCGCCGACCTCTCGCTGATCGTCGTCGCGACCTCGACGCCCGACCAGCCGCAGCCGCCCACCGCCAGCATCGTCGCCGACGGTCTGGGCGCGGGCCACGGCACCGCCGCCTTCGACGTCAACGCCGTCTGCAGCGGCTTCGTGTTCGCGCTGAACACCGCCCAGCACGTCCTCGCGGGCTCCGACTCGCCGTACGCGCTGGTCATCGGCGCGGACGTGTACTCGCGCATCCTCAACCCCGCCGACCGGCGCACCGCCATCCTCTTCGGCGACGGTGCCGGAGCGGTGGTGCTCGGCCCGGCCCGGCCCGGGCGCGGCCTGCTGGCCGGACGGCTGGCCGGCTTCGGCGCCGAACGCGACCTGATCGAGGTGCCGGCCGGGGGCAGCCGCCTGCCCGCGAGCGCCGAGACCCTCGCCGAGGGCCGGCACTTCTTCACCATGAACGGGCGCGGAGTGCGCGACTTCGTGAACACCACGGTCACCCCCGCCATCACCGCCTTCGTCGAGGAGGCGGGCTTCACCACCGGCGCCGTCGACCACTTCGTGCCGCACCAGGCCAACGGGCGGATGCTGGAGGACCTCTCGGCCACGCTCGGCATCCCGGACGGCCACACCCGCGTCACCTACGAGGACTTCGGCAACACCGGAGCCGCCTCGGTCCCCGTCACCCTCGACCGGGCGGCCCGCGCGGGGCAGCTCGCCGACGGGGACCTCGTACTTCTGGCCGGCTTCGGCGGCGGCATGGCGATGGGCCTGTCGCTGCTGCGCTGGCAGCACACCCCACCCTCACACAGCACCACGCACGTCTAAGGAGACGGTGATGTTGGACGGCATCATGGACGACTACCTGCGCCGGATCGAAGCGAGCCGGCCCGAGCACGCGGACCTCGAAGGACTCCGCCACCTGATGGAGCGTCACCTGCTGACGGTCCCCTTCGAGAACCTCGGCTACCACCTCGACGAGGACGTCTTCATGGACGAACGCGTCCTTCAGAAGATCGTTCACGGCAACCGCGGCGGCGGCTGCTTCGAGGTCAACCCGGCCCTGTCGTTCCTGCTGACCTCGCTCGGCTACGAGGTCGACATCCTGCCGGGCTGGGTGCACCGCCCGGGCGGGGTCCTCGGCCCCTTCCTCGGCCACCTGGCGCTGCGCGTCAAGGCCGACGGCGAGGACTGGCTGGTGGACGTCGGCTTCGGCCGCAACAGCCGCTTCCCGCTGAACCTGGCCTCGCGCGAGGTCCAGCACGACCCGCACGGCGACTACCAGCTGCACGACGTGGGCGACGGCGCCATCGACGTCCACCTCGGCGGCAAGCCCCTGTACCGGGTCTCCGACCGGCCCGTGACGATCGCCGACTTCGCCCCCACGCTGTGGTGGTACCGGACCTCGCCAGACTCGTCGTTCCTGCAGGGCCTGTTCTGCTCCATGCGCACCCCCGACGGCCTGATCACCCTCAAGGGCAACAAGCAGGTGAGCATGGTCGCCGGCGAGGAGCGCTCCAAGTTCAGCCTCGACGGCGAGGCGGAGGCCCTGGAGGCGTACAAGAAGTACTTCGGCATCAGCCTGGACCGGCTGCCCGACGAGCCCGCCGGAGGCGTCACCGCCGGCGTGCGGACGGAATGAGCGCCATGGCCGAGAACACCGCGAACACGGCCGGTACGCCCGACCTGGACGTGCTGGTCGTCGGCGCCGGGCCCACCGGCCTGCTGACCGCCGTGGAACTGATGCGCCGCGGCATACGGGTGCGGGTCGTCGACCGCGCCGAGCAGCCGTCGACCACCCCCAAGGCGCTGTCCGTGTGGCCCCGCGCCCTCGACATCCTCCAGGACGCGGGACTCGCCGACGGCATCATGCGCGAGTCCACACCGGTCAACCGGCTCAGCTACTTCTCCGAACGCAAGCCGCTCGCCTCCTTCGCCCTGTCCGAGGACACCGCCTGCCGGGTGCTGCCGCAGCATGTGACCGAGCGTCTGCTCGCCGAGCGGCTCGCCGAGCTCGGCGGCAAGGTGGAGCGCGGGGTGCGGCTGCTGGCCCTGGAGGGCGTGGACTTCTCCGGCGGCATCGGCGCGAGCGACGGCGTCACCGCCGTCGTGGAACTGCCCGACGGGAGCGTCGACCGCATCCGGGCGCCCTTCGTGGTCGGCGCCGACGGCGCCGGCAGCGCGGTGCGGGGCCAGCTCGGCATCGGCTTCCAGGGCAGCACGTACGAGATGGCCTTCGCGCTCGTCGACGCGCGGATCGAGGGCGAACTCCCCCCGGACGAGTGCCTGTTCTACCAGGCGCCCAGCGGCGCCCTGGTCATCGTGCCGATGCCCGGCGGCGTCCACCGCTTCCTGTCCGTCATGCCGCAGGGCCGGGGCGAGGTCTCCCTGGAGATGATGCAGGAGATCCTCGACGAGCGCGGGCCGCGCGGAGTGCGGCTGACCGAGGCGGTGTGGCAGGCGGTCTTCCGCGTGCACGCCCGCCACGCCTCCGACTTCAGCGTCGGGCGCGTCTTCCTCGCCGGCGACGCCGCGCACGTGCACAGCCCGGCCGGCGGCCAGGGCATGAACAACGGCCTGCAGGACGCGCAGAACCTGGCCTGGAAGCTGGCCGCCGTCATCCGCAGGGAGTCGCCGGCCTCGCTGCTCGCCAGTTACGGCACCGAGCGCTCGGAGGCCACCCGCCAGATCGTGCGCGACACCGACCTGCAGACCCGTGCCTGGGTGGCGAACAGCAAAACCAAGGTGCTCGCCCGGGACGCGGCCTTCAAACTGCTCGACCGCACCGGTGTCGTGTCGCGGTTCTACACCCCGGTGATGGCCGGGCGGCGCCTGGCCTATCCGCCGGTGCGCGACACGCAGCGGCCCTCGGGACTCGCCGGCTGCCGGGTCCGCGGCCGGATACCGGGAGGCCTGAAGGACGGTGCCGTCTTTCCGCGGCGGCACGCCCTCGCGTACGGCATCAGCGGGCCGGACGCCGACCCGCACGCCTGGACCCTGGTCCTCGCACCGCCGTCAAACGCCTGGCGCACCGAGGCCGGGCACGTCGCGGCCCGTCACGGCGAGGCGGTGCGCACGGTCGTGCTGCGGCGCCGCGAGAGCGCCTTCGCCACCGGCTGCCGCAGCGCCGGGTACTGGCTGGTGCGGCCGGACGGGCACGTCGCGGCGCACGGCCACGCCGCCGATCTCGGCCGTCTGGAAGCTGAGCTGAAACAGGCTCTGAGCAGCTAGAACGGCTGTGCCCCAGGGGACTTGACATAAAAAGAGGCGGGCCCTTCTGGCGGACATTCCCGATGCGTAATGTCCAGAACATGAAGCTGCGAGAGGGCGTGGAATGGGCAGTGCACTGCTGCATCAACCTGTCCTGGGTCAACCCTGACAGGGCGGTGCCGGCCGCCAGGCTGGCCGAGTTCCACGATCTGCCCACGGCTTACCTGAACAAGCAGATGAACGCGCTGGGACGAGTCGGCATCGTCTTGTCCCACTCCGGTCCTCGCGGCGGATTCCGTCTCGGCCGCGAACCGCAGGAGATCACCTTGATGGACGTGGCGGCGGCCATAGACGGTTCGGCACGGGCCTTCCTGTGCACGGGCATCCGCCACCAGGGCCCGGCCGGCCGCCTCGCCGGCCCGGCCGGCCACCGCACCCCCTGCACCGTGGCCCAGGCCTTCTCCCACGCGGAACTGGCCTGGCGGCGCAGGCTGGCGAGCCAGACGATCGCCGATCTGGCGGACGAGGTCCGGCGGGCGAACCCCGCCGCACCGGACCACGTACGCCACTGGTTCGACCGGACCTGAGCCAGAACCAAGAGCGCACCCCAGAACGCGTCGGGGTCGTCCCCCCGGCGGTGGCGCCCTGCGCGCCTGTCGAACTTCCGACCCCGTAGTGAAAGGCACAGTCATGCCGTCTCCGGACACAGGCGCCGCCACCGAGGCACCGCGCCGGCGCACTGGACTCCTCCTGGCGCTGCTGGCGTTCGCCCAGCTGATCATCTCCATCGACTACAACATCGTCTACGTCGCGCTCCCCGAGATCGGTGACGGGCTCGGGTTCTCCGCCCAGACCCTGCAGTGGGTGATCAGCGCCTACGCCGTCGCGTTCGGCGGGTTCCTGCTGCTCGGCGGCCGGGCCTGCGACCTGTGGGGGCCACGGCGCATCTTCATCCTCGGCCTGTCCCTGTACGGGGTGTCCTCGCTGCTCGGCGGCCTGGCCACCGACCCCGGGGTACTGATCGCGGCACGCGCGGTGCAGGGCATCGGCGGCGCCTTCCTCTTCCCGGCCACGCTGACCCTGGTCTCCACCAAGTTCGCCGAGGGCAAGGAGCGCAACCGCGCCTTCGCCGTGTGGGGCACCGCCGGCGGTTCCGGAATGATCCTCGGTTCCCTGCTCGGCGGCGTCCTCACCGAGGCGTTCGGCTGGGAGTCCGTCTTCTTCGTCAACGTCCCCCTCGCCGTCCTCGCGATCCTGTTCGCCCTCCCGCTGATCGCCCCCGACGCCCTGAGCGGCAGCCGCCGCTCCTTCGACCTGGCCGGCGCGCTGACCTCCACCGTCGGCACCACGTCCGTCGTCTTCGCCCTGGTCCAGGGCCCGGAGTCGGGCTGGGGCTCGGGCCTGATCATCGGCGCCATCGTCCTCGGCGTGGTGCTGCTGGCCGCCTTCCTCGTCATCGAGAAGCGCAGCAGCGACCCGCTGATGCCGCTGCGCCTGTTCCGCAACCGCAACCTGAGCACCGGCGCCGCGGTCACCTTCTTCTACATGGCGACCTTCGGCACCCTGCTGTACTTCCTGACCGTCTACTTCCAGGGCGTGCACGGCTACAGCGCGCTGGAGACGGGCCTGGCCTTCCTGGTCCCGATGGTCGCCATCTCCATCGGCGCCCAGACGGCCGGCCGCCTGGCCACGAAGTACGGTCTGCGCGCCATCATGATCGCCAGCCTGCTGGTGGGCCTCGTCGGCACCGTCATCGTGGGCCTGACCCTGGCCACCGACGGCTCCTACGTCGCGCTGATCCCCGGCATGGTCGTCATGGGCCTCGGCCAGGGCGCCGGCTACACGCTGATGTTCGGTGCCGCCACGCTCGGTGTGGACCCGATGGAGCAGGGCATCGCCTCCGGCTGGGCCTCCACCACGCAGCAGGTCGGCGGTGCGGTCGGTCTCGCCATCCTGGTCGCCATCGCCAACTCCGGCCTCGACGGCCTTCAGGGCGAGGCGCTGCGCTCCGCCACCAACGACGGCCTGCGCACCGCGGTGCTCATCGCCGCGGCCGGTATCGCGCTGACCGCGCTGGTCGCACTCGGCCTGCAGAAGCCGAACAAGCAGCGGGCCGTCGCCCAGGGCGGCGCCACGGACACCGTCTCCGACGAACCGCAGACCGCTCAGGTCTGATCCGCTCTCCGGCGCGCCCCCGGGCGCGCCGGCCGCCGGGCCCTCGCACCGACCAATCCCCCGCGGGTGCGGGGGTTCGGCATGTCACGCCCCTTTCCGATCAAGTCCCTCTCCCGGCAAGTCCGTTTTCCGGAGGGGGACTTGACGCTTAGCCGGGCCGCCCGTTGTCGCGGCCGCAGGACCCTGACAAGGATCGGTGTATGTCGAAATCATCGGTTGTCGAGGCACCGCCCTCGACGGCGCCGCGGACCGCACCGTTCGCCGCGACCGTCGCGACCGTGTCCGTCATGGGCGTGCTCGTGGTCGGCCAGATGTACGTCACCATCCCGCTCATGCCCGAACTGGCCGGTGCCTGGGGCGTGTCGACCGGGTCGGCGGCGGCCTCGACCACCGCGTTCGCCTTCGCCCACGCGCTGGGCTCGCTCGTCAGCGGGCCGCTGTCCACCCGTTTCGGGCGGCGCACCGTCATGGTGGCCAACGTCCTGGCCATGGTCGTCATCACCGCCCTGCTGCCCCTGGCGACCTCCCTGCCCGCCGGAGTCGGCCTGCGCGCCCTGCAGGGCCTGTTCGCCGGGTCGTTCATCCCCATGTCGTACGCCTATCTGCACGCCCGCATCGCCCCGCACCGCGTCTCCACGGCCCTGACCGTGGTCTCCGCCTGCATGGGGGCCACGGTCGTGCTCGGCCAGGTCGAGGCGCAGCTGGTGACGGCGTGGTTCGGCTGGGTGTGGGTGTTCTGGGGGACCGTGCCGCTGCTGCTCGTGGGGGCCGCCGTGTCCTGGCGGGTGCTGCTGCCCGAGGGGCGGCTGAGCGCGGGCGGCCCCCTCGGCGTGAGGGCCGCGCTGGGCCCCCGGCTGATCTCGCTGTACCTGGTCATCCTGGTCGGCGCGGGCAGCCTCACCGCCGTCTACACCGGAGTCCAGCTGTACGGGCCGGCCGACGTGGCGGGCGGCGGCGCGCCGCTGCTCGCGCTGCGCGCCAGTGCCCTGCCGGCGCTGCTGGGCGCCGTCCTGCTCGCTCCCGCCCTGGCCCGCCTGCCCGCCTCCCGCCGCGCCGTGGGCGCGCTCGTGGTGACCGCCGGCGCGATGCTGGCCGCCGCCCTCGGCGCGGACGACGCCGTCGCGCTCGGGGCCGCCCTGTTCGTGTTCATGGCGGGCTTCTCCACGCTCGGCCCCGCGCTCATCCAGTCGGTCGGTGCCCGGGCCGGGGCGGCGGCCCAGACCACCGCGATCGCCCTGTACGGCTTCACGCTCAACC
This sequence comes from Streptomyces sp. NPDC006335, assembly GCF_040612795.1. Lineage (NCBI taxonomy): Bacteria > Bacillati > Actinomycetota > Actinomycetes > Kitasatosporales > Streptomycetaceae > Streptomyces > Streptomyces sp. NPDC006335. The sequence continues at coordinate 11,464 of NZ_JBEXQX010000033.1, read as the reverse complement.
TGGGAGCCGGGGCGGGAGCCCAACTTGCCGCGTTCTTCGACCGGTTCACCCCGCTGGCGCTGCTGCTGACACTCGCCCTGGTCCTCGCCACCGGCGGGGTCCTGCGCGGCAGCCGTACGACCTGACGCACTCGCGGGCCCTTCGTTGCCGTGCCCCGCCGGGCGGACCACGATGCAGCACAGCGCCGCACACTCCACCGCCCACGTACTCATGACCCCCGTACGCCCAGGGAGCGCCCGACCATGACCAACGTCGCCGTCATCTACTACTCGTCCACCGGCTCGACCCACCGACTCGCCCAGGCCGCCGCGGACACCGCGGTCGCGGAGGGCGCCGAGGTGCGGCTGCGCCGGGTGCCCGAGCTCGCCGCCACCGGACGACCCGGTTCCGAGGAGCACGCCGCCGACGTGGCGGACATACCCGAGGCGACGCTGGCCGACCTGGAGTGGGCCGACGCCGTCCTGCTCGGCTCGCCCGTCCACTTCGGGCTGGCCGCACCGCAGTTGATGCAGTTCATCAACACGTCCTCGTCGCTGTCGATCCACGGCAAGCTGCTCAACAAGGCCGTCTCCGCCTTCGCCTCCGGCTCCGCCGAGCACGGCGGCCAGGTGACGACGATCCTCGCGCTGCACAACGCGATCTGCCACTGGGGTTCGGTCATCGTCGCCACCGGCTCCGCGGACCCGGTGCTGTACGAGAAGAACAACGGCAACCCGTACGGCGCGAGCACCGTGGCCGGCAGCCGCATCGGGTTCATCCACGACGAGAACGTCGGCGCCATCGCCTACCAGACCCGCCGCACCATCCAGGTCGCCGCAGCCCTGAAGGCCGCCGCGCCCGCCCCGGCCGCCGCCTGATCCTTGAGGAGGAGACACCATGGCAGTCAGCGACCCCGCCCTGTTGCCCTCGACCTTCGTCGAGGCCTTCAACGCCAAGGATCTCGGCGCCATCGACCGGCTCTTCGAACCGGAGGCGGTGCGGGTGCTGCGGCCCGGCGTGGTGGTCACCGGTGACGGCCGCCGCCAGGCGACCAGCGGCTTTCTGGCCCTGGGCGTCCCGATCGAGATCAGCCTCAGGCACACCTACGTCTACCAGGACACGGCCCTGCTGATCGGCGACTTCGTCATCGACGGCACCAAGCCCGACGGCGAGTACGTGCACATCGAGGGCACGGCCACCGACGTGGCCCGCCGCGGTTCCGACGGGCTGTGGCGCTACATCATCGACAACCCGCCGGGGGTCGAGATCGGCGGGGAGTGACCCGCCGGTCCGCCGGCGCCGCGCTGCCCGGCCGAAAATCGACTGCCCGCCCGGAAGGACGAGGGAGGCACTTGACGGACTATTGAATTCAAGTGGCCGCCCGGCATGGCCCGCGACATCATGGAGCACGCACCCAGCAGCCCGAAAGCGGCGCGAGCACCCAATCCAATGAGGGAGCAGTACGGCCATGACCAATGTCGCCATCGTTTACTACTCGGCCACCGGAAACATCCACAAGCTGGCTGTCGCCGCCGCCGAGGCGGCGGAGAAGGCAGGGGCCGAGGTACGGCTGCGCCGGGTCGCTGAGATCACGGACGAACCGCTCGCGCCCAACTACAAGGAATGGACCGAGGCCAGCAACGAGCACACGGCCACCGCCCGTGAGGTGCCGGTGGCCGCCATCGACGACCTGGACTGGGCCGACGCCGTCGTCTGGGGCACCCCGGGCCGCTACGGCCTGCTGGCCGGCCCGCTCAAGCACTTCATCGACCAGACCTTCGAACTGCACGCCCGGCGCGGCCTGATGAACAAGGCGATGTCCGCGTTCACCTCGACGGGCACCCCGCACGGCGGCCAGGAGTCCACGATCCTGTCCCTGAGCAACGTCTTCTACCACTGGGGGGCCGTCATCGTGCCGCCCGGCGTCACCGACGACATCCTGCTCACGCCGAGCAACGGCAACCCCTACGGCGTCAGCGCCACCTCGGGCCTGCAGGCCATCCCGGGCCACCTCGCGCAGAACGTCACCGACGACAACCTCGCCGCCGTCGGCTACCAGACCGTGCGCACCCTGCGGGTGGCCGAGGCGCTCAAGCAGGGGCTGAAGAAGGACTGACGCTTTTTGCTATTCCGCCCGAGAACCCGGGCCGCGCGAATTACGCGGCCCGGGTTCTTCTTTTGCTGAAGAGGTGACGCATTAACCGGCTCTTTCTTTCTGGTGACGACTTCGTATGGGATTTTTTCAGGGGAGTTCTCATTTCGTGTGTCGGTTCTCAGAGGAAGAGTCCTGATGTTTAAGGTGCCGAAGAGCAAGAAGTTCCTCTACCTCGGAGTCGTGTCCGAGCGTGCGGCCGAGAAGTACGGCGACACCCCGATCACGCTCGACCACGACATGGAGGCCTTCCCCGGGGTGGGCCGGAAGCTGACCGTCGCCGAGTTCGCCGGCCTCGTGGCCGACACCGCCGACCGGCTGTGGGCCGCGGGCGTACGGCCCAGTGAGCGTGTGGCCGTGCACAAGACGTCGAGCTTCGACATCACGGTGCTGGCCTGCGCGGTCGCCCGGATCGGGGCGGTGCCGGCGATGCTCTCCCCGCACCTGGACGGGGAGACGATCGGCAAGCTGCTGGAGCGGCTGGAGCGCCCCACCCTGCTCACCGACGAGGCGAAGCTGACCGGTTCGCTGGCCGGCCTGCCGCTGCGCGAGCTGACCGTGCGGACCGTCACCGTGACCGGCTCCCACCCGGACGCCGTCTCGCTGGCGGACCTCGAGGGCGCGCCGGAGCGCTCGCCCGTGCTGCTCGACCCCGACCAGCCCGCCCTGATGACGCACACCTCCGGGACCACCGGCATCCCCAAGCTGGTGGTGCACTCGGCGCGTTCGCTGGGCGCCCGCGGCAACTGGCAGGACAAGGTCGTCTCGTTCATCCGCAAGCGGGAGACGGTCGCCATGCACGTGTCGTACGTGCACTCGCGGATGTACCTGGGCCTGGCCGTGCTGCAGATGCGCGGCATGCCGATGGTCTTCCTGAACGACGGCAGCCCGGCGCACGTCGCCGACATGCTGGTCCGTCACCGCCCGGGTGTCCTGGAGACCCACCCCAACTCGTTCCTGGAGTGGGAGGAGATGCTGGAGGACCCGCGCCGGCCGATCTCCAACGTCAAGTACTTCAACAGCACCTTCGACGCGATCCACCCGAGCACGATGCACAAGTTCCTGCACGCCACCGACCGCCGCAGCCCGGTGTTCCTCCAGGTGTACGGGCAGAGCGAGTGCGGTCCGCTGGCCGCCCGCACCTACCGGCGGCGCAACGCCCTGAAGGCCGACGGCCGTTGCCAGGGCTATCCCACGCCCGGCATGACCAAGTACCGGCTGGTGTCCCGGGGCGGCGCCAAGCCGTCGAAGGAGAACCCCGGCTACATCGACGTGTCCACGGCAGGCCGCGCGCTGACGTACTACGGCGAGCAGGACCGCTTCGACCAGCAGGTCATCGGCGAGTGGTGGCGCGGCGGCGACGTCGGCTACCGCACCAAGTGGGGCTGCCTGCACCTGCTCGACCGGGAGGTCGACGTGATCCCGGGCATCGACTCCACCCTGGAGATCGAGGACGCGGTGCTGCACAAGCTGGACGAGCTGACCGAGCTGGTCATCGTGCCCGGCCCGGACAAGCGGCCGGTGCCGGTGGTGTGCACCCGTGGCGACAAGCCCCTCGACCAGGAGCGCTGGCAGGCTGCCGTCGCCGACCAGCCCGCGCTGTGCGCACCCGTCCAGCGCCGGCTGTCCGACCTGCCGCGCACGGCCACCGCGAAGATCCGGCGGCTGGAACTGGCCCGGCAGCTGGCCGAGACGCCCGCGCCGGCGCAGGCCGCCGCCGAGCCGCAGGACACGACCCCGCAACGGACCGGGGCCGCCGCCCGCTGAACGACTTCGGCGAACAGGCCGACCGAGCGAAGGGAGAGCTACGGATGACAGCGCATCAGACACCCGTGGGGTGGGCGCAGGACACGGGGCGTGGCCCGGCACCTCCGGACCCGGCCTTTCTGGAGGTCTGGGCGAGGTCGGCCCCGATCCGCTTGGCCGGCTACGAGGACGACCTCGCCGAACCCCACATCCTGCAGGGCATCGACTGATCCCCGCAGACCACGAACCACCGACCACCGACCATCGACTGCCGGGCCCGTCCCAGGGCCCGGCAGCGGTGCGTCGTATCGAAATCTTCGATGCGACTTGGAAACCCGCATGCAGGTTTGTTCTTATCTTGGTGGAGGACTGACCGCCGTGAAAGGGCTGACATGTCGAGTGAACGCATCCGCGTGGCCGTGATCCTGTCGAGCGTACGCAAAGGCCGCTTCGGCCCCACGATTGCGAACTGGTTCGTCGGCACCGCCGACCAGCGCGACGACATCGAGGTCGACCTGGTGGACCTGGTGGACTTCCCGCTGCCCACCGCCATGACCGACCAGCCGACGCCCGAGGTCGCCGAACTGCTCGGCGCGTTCTCGGCACGGCTGTCCCAGGCGGACGGCTTCGTCGTGGTGACGCCGGAGTACAACCACAGCTTCCCGGCCGCGCTGAAGGCCGCCGTGGACTGGACCCAGAACGAATGGCACGCCAAGCCGGTCGGCTTCGTCGGCTACGGCGGTCTCGCCGGCGGCCTGCGCGCCGTCCAGCAGCTGAAGCACATCTTCACCGAGCTGCACGCCGTCCCGGTCCGCGACGCCGTCAGCTTCCACGGTCCCTGGGCGCAGTTCGACTCCGAGGGCACCCTGACCGAGCCCGCGAACGCGGAGGCGGCCGCCAAGGTCCTCTGGGACAAGCTGAGCTGGTGGGCGCTGGCCACCAAGGAGGCCAAGGCCCGCCGCCCGTACGACAACTGACGCCCCGCCGGGACAACCCCGCCACCGCGCCGCACCCACCATCTCCGGGCCGCGGCCGGGCCACGACCTCCCTGCGACCGTTCCCGCACCGCGCCCCACCCCTGGCGTCGGCCGGGACGGTACAGCACCACCACCCAGACCCGCGGGCCCGCGCCCACCCCCCGCCGCGGACCCGCGAGGAAGACCCTGCCGATCATCCGGCGGCCTCCTCCGCATCCGGATTCTCGGCAGGGTCTGGGGCGTGTGTGCCGGCGCACCGAACGAGGGCATGTGCGCCGGCACACCGAAGCAGCGGGGTCCGGCACCAGGGGACGGGCCGCCGGACCCCGCGCGCCCCCTCCCCGCACGGCCCCTCGGCACCAGCAGACGCCGGCCCCCGCGACGCCGACGAGCCCGGTTCGGGCCGCGTCGCCGGGGCCGCGGTGCGTCAGGCGGCGGGGGATGCCGGGGACAGCAACTCGTCGGGCGACGCGGTCAGCCGGCGGCCGGTCAGGGCGCGCAGTACCGGGTAGGCGCGCGTGTCGCCGGCCAGGACGCCGCCGAGGACCGTGCGGCCGTCGGCGGCCAGGACCACCTTCGCGTAGGTGCCGGCACGCCGGTCGTCCCGTACGTACTCGATCGCCCCCTGCGAGCGCGCGTGCGCGTCGCCGAAGCCGGCCACCTCCACGCCGAGGAGCTTGAGCTTGGCGGAGGTGTCCGCCCCGGCGAACGCGTCGCCCGCCTTTGCCACGCCGAGCAGCTGCCGGGCCACGGTCTCGGCCATCCGGAAGCCGGGAGCCGCCAGCCCGTGGCAGCGGCCGGCGACGGCCGCGCACTCACCGATCGCCCAGACGTGCTCGTCCGCGGTCCGGCACCACTCGTCCACCAGGAAGCCGCCGCGCTCACCACGCTCGAGCCCCAGGGGGCCGGCGAGTTCGTCGCGCGGGCGCACTCCGGCGGCGAAGACGACGAGTGCGGCGTCCAGCACCGTGCCGTCGGCCAGTTCGACCCGCTCCGCGCGGCCGTCCGCGCCCGCCCCGACCGCGTGCAGCGCGGTGGAGCAGCGCACACCCACCCCGAGCCGTTCGACCGCCCCGGCCAGCACCCGCCCGCCGCCCTCGTCGATCTGCTGGGCCATCAGCCACGGTGCCATCTCCACCACATGGGGCCGCATGCCCAGCAGCCTCAGGCCGTTCGCGGCCTCCAGGCCGAGCAGCCCGCCCCCGACCACCACCGCGTCCCGGCCCGGCCGGGCGGCCGCGCGGATCGCCGCGACGTCCTCCACCGTCCGGTACACGAAACACCCCGGCAGATCGTGCCCGGGCACGGGCGGCACGAACGGCCGCGACCCGGTGGCGAGCACCAGCGCGTCATAGCCGACCTGTGTGCCGTCACCGCAGGTCACCGTCCTGTCCCGGCGGTCGACGCCGGTCACCGTGGTGCCCAGGATCAGCCTGAGGCGGCGGTCACCGAGGACGTCGGGCCCGGCCAGAGCCAGGTCGTCGGGCGTGGCCCCGTCGAGCAGGGACGACAGCGCCACCCGGTCGTAGGCGGGGCGCGGCTCCTCACCGAGCACGACGATGCGCCACTGCCGGCCGGCGTCACGGGCGAGCATCTCCTCGACCAGCCGGTGGCCCGCCATGCCATGGCCGGCCACGACCAATGTGCGCGTCACGGCGTCGCTCCTTCCGCGGTGGTGTCCTCGCCGGCGAGTGCCGTGCACAGCTGCCGTACGACCGAGGTACAGCTGCCGCACCCCGTCGTCGCCCGGGTCGCCCGGGCCAGCGCCGCCACGTCGTGCGCGCCGCACTGCCAGGCGTCCTTCAGCGCCTTCCTGCTGACGTTGTTGCAGTGGCACACCACGGCCTCGTCCGGCAGCGCCCCGTCGCCCGCGTACTCGCCGTCGGCGCCGGTCAGCAGCGCGAGCAGGTCGGAGGGCACCGGCTCGCCGCGGGTGTACAGCCGGCTGACGGCGGCGACGGCCGAGGGCGAGCCGATGACGGCTCCCTCGTGGATGCGCCCGCCGCGCAGCACGAGACGGGCATGGCGGCCCCGCGCCCTGTCCAGCAGCGACACCGTCTCGTCGGTGTCCGCCCCGGGCCCGGACGGCGGCAGGACGACCATGTCCTTGCCCGGGGTGCGCGGCCGCAGCACGCGCCGCCCGGGCTCGTACGACTGCGCCCGGCCGGTGAGGATCCGGGCGAGCGCCTGCGCCTGCTCCCAGGCCTGAAGCACCGTCGTGCCCACCGCCCCCGCGTGCTCGGCGCAGTCACCGATCGCGTGGATGTACGGGTCGCCGGTGCGCAGCCGGGCGTCGACGACCACCCCCTCGCCCACGTCGAGGCCGCTCGCGCGCGCCAGCGCGGTCTCCGCCACCGTGCCCGTGCACAGCAGCACGGTGCCCGCCGCCAGCACCTGGCCGTCGTCGAGGACCACCTTGCCCGGCACGTACTCACCGGCGCGGCGGCCGCAGTGCAGCGTGACGCCCTGGTCGGCGAGCCACTCGGCCACCACCGCGGAGCCCGCCCCATCCAGGTGACGCTCCATCAGCCGGTCGGCGGGATGGACGAGCGCCACCTCGTGCCCGGCCCGGCGCAGCGCCCAGGCCGACTCCACGCCGCGGACCCCGCCGCCGAGGACCACGACGGGCCCTTCGGACAGCGGACGGCAGTCGCCCGCGGTGCGCACCGCGCGTACCCCCTCGGCGAGCCGTCCCGGCGCGGTCGTCAGCCCCGGCACCGGCGGCACCCGCGGCCGGGCGCCGGTGGCCAGCACGAGGACGCCGTAGGGCAGTTCGCGGCCGTCGCTCGTGCGCGCCGTGCGGCGGACCCGGTCGACGGCGGTCACCCGCACACCCGTCAGCTGCCTAACCGCCGCCGGCAGCGCGGGCAGCGACAGCCGGTCGGCGCCCAGCGTGCCGTCCAGGACCGAGGGGAGCAGAGCCCGGTTGTAGGCGGGCTGCGGCTCGGCGCCGACGACGCTCACCTCACCCGGGTACCCGTACCGCACCAGCAGCGCGGCCAGCCGGTGCGCCGCCGGGCCGCCGCCCGCGACGACGACGCCGCTCACGGCCCCTCACCCGCCGGCCGCACGCGCACCGCGCTCACCTTGAACTCGGGCATCCGGCTGCGCGGGTCGAGCGCGTCGCCGGTGAACAGGTTGGCGCGCGCGGCGCCCGGGAAGTGGAACGGCACGAACACGGTGTCGGCGCGCATCGTGCGGGTCAGCCGCACCCGCGCCCGGGCGGTGCCGTGCACCGAACCGATCTCGGCCAACTGGCCGTCGGCCAGGCCGAAGCGGTGTGCGGTGTCCGGGTGCATCTCGACGACCGCCTCCGGCGCGGCCGCGACCAGCTCGGGCACCCGGCGGGTCTGCGCGCCCGACTGGTACTGGGCCAGCACCCGCCCGGTCGTCCCGTACAGCGGGAAGGCCTCGTCGGGCTCGTGGGCGGCCGGCCGGTGCTCCACCGCCGCGAACCGCGCGCGCCCGTCCGGATGCGCGAACCCGTCCAGGAACGGCCGAGGCGTCCCCGGATGGCCACCGTCACCGCTGCCGTCGCCGTCGGCCGGGCAGGGCCAGTGCAGCGCCTCGCCGGCGTCCAGACGCGCGTAGCTGATGCCCGAGTAGTCCGCGCGGCCGCCGGCCGAGGCCCGGCGCAGCTCGTCGAAGACCTCTTCGGGCCGCACGGGGAAGCGGTCGGCGCTCTGCCCGAGCCGCAGGGCGAGCGCGTGCAGAACCTCCAGGTCGGTGCGGACACCGGGTGGCGGGCTCAGATGGGCGCGGCGGCGCAGCACCCTCCCCTCCAGACTGGTCAAGGTGCCCTCCTCCTCGGCCCACTGGGCCACCGGCAGCACCACGTCGGCGAGCGCGGCCGTCTCGGACGGCACGAAGTCGGCCACCACCAGCAGGTCCAGCGCCTTGAGCCGCTCGGTGACATGGGCGGCCCTGGGCGCCGAGACGACCGGGTTCGCGCCGAACACCAGCAGCGCTCGCGGCCCCTCGGCCCCGCCGAGGGCGTCCAGCAGCTCGTACGCGCTGCGGCCCGGCCCCGGCAGGGTGTCCGCGTCCACACCCCACACGGCGGCCACGTGCGCGCGGTCCGCCGGGTCGGTGAGCGAGCGGTAGCCGGGCAGCTGGTCCGCCTTCTGGCCCATCTCGCGGCCGCCCTGTCCGTTGCCCTGGCCGGTCAGCGTGCCGAAACCGCTGCCCGCCCGCCCCGGCAGGCCCAGCGCGAGCGCCAGGTTGACGAACGCCGCGACCGTGTCGGAGCCCTTGCTGTGCTGCTCGGAGCCCCGGCCCGTCAGGACGTAGCCCCGGCGGGCGCCGCCGAGCATCCGCACCGCCGCGCGCAGGTCGTCCGCCGCCACCCCGGTGGTCTCCTCCACCCGCTCCGGCCACCACTGCAGGCAGCTCTCCCAGGCCGCGTCGAAGCCGACGGTACGGGCGTCCACGTACTCCTTGTCGACCATGCCCTCGGTGACCGCCAGATGCAGCAGCCCCAGGGCCAGGGCGAGATCGGTGCCGGGCGCCGGCTGCAGGTGCAGCGCGGCCCGCTCGGCGGTGCGGGTACGGCGCGGGTCGACGACCACGAGCTGCGCCCCCTCCAGGTGGCGCATGAGCGGCGGCATCGTCTCCGCCGGGTTGGCCCCGGCCAGCAGGATCACGTCGGCCTCGTCCAGGTCGGTGACCGGGAACGGCAGTCCGCGGTCGAGGCCGAAGGCCGCGGTGGTCGCCGCGGCCGCCGACGACATGCAGAACCGGCCGTTGTAGTCGATCTGGCTGGTGCCCAGGGCCACGCGCGCGAACTTGCCGAGCGTGTACGCCTTCTCGTTGGTCAGTCCGCCGCCACCGAACACCGCGACCGCGTCGGCGCCGTGCCGCGCGCGGATCTCGCGCAGCCGCCCGGCGATCAGGTCCAGCGCCGCGTCCCACCCGGTCGGCGCGAGCTCACCGTCGGCCCCGCGCACCAGTGGAGTCAGCAACCGGTCGGGGGCACCGAGCACGGCGGGCGCCGTCCACCCTTTCTGGCACAGCCCGCCCCGGTTGACCGGGAAGTCGGCCGAGGGCCGCACCCGCACACCGTCGCGCTCACCCGACAGCACGGTGGAGCACTGCAGCGCACAGTACGGGCAGTGGGTCGTGCTCTCCCGTCCGGTGCTCTCCCGTCCGGTGCTCTCCTGCCCGGTCCTCTCCTCAGCGGACATGGGCACGCACCCGTTCGGCGGCGGACAGCGGACCGCCCTTGCGCTCACCGCGCAGGTACACCGCCCACAGCACCACCGCGCACAGTCCGTAGAACGCGAGGAAGGCGTAGAACGCGCTCTCGCCGCTGCCCAGTTGGCCGTACGCCGACCGGAAGGCGAGGTTGATGGCGACACCGCCGAGCGCGCCCACCGCGCCGGCGATGCCGATGACGGCTCCGGACAGGCGGCGGGAGCGGGCGAAGGCGGCCGCGGCGTCGTGGCCGGAGGTGACGGCGACCTCCGTCTGCCGGGCGAAGACCGCCGGGATCATCTTGTACGTGGAGCCGTTGCCGACGCCGCTCATCACGAACAGGGCGGTGAACCCGGCCACGAACAGCGAGAACGAACCGCTTTCGGTCGCCCACAGCAGGACGCCGATCGCGCCCGCCATCCCGGCGAACGCCCACAGCGTCACCTGCGCCCCGCCGAACCGGTCGGCGATCCGTCCGCCGAGCGGGCGGGCCACCGAGCCGAGCAGCGGCCCGAGGAAGGTGAACGAGGCGGCCTGCAGCGGCGTGGACCCGAACTGGCTCTGCAGCACCAGCCCGAAGGCGAACCCGAAGCCGATGAAGGAGCCGAACGTGCCGATGTACAGCAGCGAGATCCACCATGTGTGGGCGTTCGCGGCGGCCTCGCGCTGCACGCCCCGCTCGGCGCGCAGCACGGCCACGTTGTCCATGCGCAGCGCGGCCAGCACCGACACCAGCGCGATCAGCGGCAGATAGAACCCGGCGACGTACGCAGGGTGGGTGTCCCCGGCGACGGAGATCACCAGCAGGCCGAGCAACTGGACGGCGGCGACGCCCAGGTTGCCGCCGCCCGCGTTCAGGCCGAGCGCCCAGCCCTGGTGGCGCTGCGGGTAGAAGGCGGTGATGTTCGTCATCGAGGAGGCGAAGTTGCCGCCGCCCGCCCCGGCCGCCGCGCCGATCAGCAGGAACACCCACAGCGGGGTGCCCGGCCGCTGCACGAAGTACGTCGTCGCCGCCGCCGGCACCAGCAGCACCAGCGAGGCGAACACGGTCCAGTTGCGGCCCCCGAACCGGGTCACCGCATAGCTGTAGGGCAGCCTCAGCAGCGCGCCCACCAAGGTGGGCACCACCACCATCAGGAACTTCTCGTCGGGCGCGAAGTCCAGTCCGATCCTCGGCGACATGAACAGCACCAGGACCGACCACATGCTCCACACGGAGAAGCCGACGTGCTCGGAGAGCACCGACAGCACCAGGTTGCGCCGGGCGATGTGCTTGCCGTGGCGCTCCCACGACTCCTCGTCCTCGGGGTTCCAGTTCTCGATCCACCGCCCTCGGGCGGCTCGTGCGCTGGCCATCTTCTCCTCGGCTTTCTCCGGGTCGTGGGGGGGCGGGGCGGCCGGCGCCGCCGGCCGCGGG
>NZ_JBEXQX010000032.1:0-57669 GCF_040612795.1 Streptomyces sp. NPDC006335 | reverse complement strand
ACACACGTGTGCTCTGCGAATCACGCGCGGTCTGCTCCGCAGACACGACGCGCCGCCGCTACGCGGCGGATTCCGGCTTCGCCGGAATAGCGGCGGAACTCCGTTCCGCCGCTCGGATCACTCCGTGATCCGGGGCCCGGGCTCCGCCCCGGGCCGTCCCGGGCCGGCCTGCTCCACAGTCCAGGTACGGGACCTGACGCACCCTCCGGGAGCGTCAGGAAAACGGCAAGCAATATGAGGAGGTAGCTCCGGCCGGGGATGCAGCGTCAGGACTGTCATAGCAATCGTCCCCCGCGCTCACTTCTGGTCACTACCCGTCCACCTGGTGCGTCACTCTAATGCTCAGCTATACTCTGGGATAATGACAGAGTATCTATGCCCAGACAGATTCATTCGATAGATGTCGTCATTTTGATCCCGTATCGAATCTGAGATAGCGATTGAATTCCTCTAGAATTTCGAGAATGTGAGGATCCGTTACTCAGATGGAATTACGACCACATCAGGTTGAGTCCGTCGAGAACGTGGTCCGCATTCTCGGTACGCCGCCCGGTGGCTGTATGCCTCCCGAGGGATTGAGGACGCAGGTAATCGCCGCCACCGGCTCCGGTAAGACCCTCATCGCCGCAGATGCTGGTCATTCACCGCTTGAGAGGTGGGGGCCAAACGTAGGGTGTGGGTGTAGGGCCTAGTCAGCGCTCCTGATCACCTGAGAACGGTGCCCCCTTTGGCTGATCAAGCTTCCTGGCGGGCTCTCCCTTGGCAAGATACGGAGCCGAGGGGGTGCTGATGGTCAAGGGGCCATGCAGTCATGGGAAGACGCTCGAGGAGGTTGCTCGGGAGGTCCGTGTTTCTCTGACTCGGATCGATCGGCGGCGCAAGCGTTTTCGATCTGCCGAGGAAAACGGGCTTCGTGAAGCGCGCAAGCGTGTCGCGGAGGCAGTTGCTGCTGGGGCTACTCCTGAAGAAGTAGTCGATGCAACGGGATATGCGCTGAAGACTGTCGGGCGATGGTTGGTCAAGACAAAGCATGCAGTGCGGTCTGTTCCGATTGAGAAAGCGTGGGTGCAGCTCGCGCGGGTCCATGAGAGACGTCATCGTGCTGCCGTTCTCGAACGGAAGATCGCAGCTGCCGCTAAAGGCCTGGTCCGTAAAGCGATGGAAGTAGGTGTCACTGAGGAGGAGTTTGCGTATACGACTGGCTACACGCTGAAGACCATTACGAAGTGGTTTGCATCGGTACGTCATTCTTTGGAGCAAAGTCGGCGGCAGAGGGACGTCGTCTCTGTGCGTCGTGGGAAGCGAAACCGACCACCTCAGCATTTGTCGCCTGCCGAGTACGACCAGTGGCTGGTGCAGGAGGAGCGGAGACGGCGGCACGTTCTGCGCGCGCATGGGTTGGGGTCACGCCGCAACTTGGGGGCCGAGGGCGGTTGGCTGGAGGGGCCGGCGTCGCCGCCTAGGTACGTGAAAAAGTCGTTGAGTGTCAGGGGGAAGCGGGGTCGGAAACGCACGAGGCGGTGAACTGCGTCACACGCGCGCCTACGTGCGCGCGGGAGCGCGCACGCGTAGTCCCCGTGCTATTTCCTACCGACCGGTAAGGGCCGTTCTGAGCTGGATGAGTTGACGGTGCGTCTGGGGCTACGGTCGGTGCACTCCCAGCAGGGTGCGTGCTTGTCCCGGCCTTACGGATGTCGGGGGAACTGTCCGCACCCTGGCGGCCTGCTTTGGGCTGCGCTCATGGGGGGGTGAAAGACAGCCGCATCAGCGGCGCACCTCGGCTTGATGAAGTCGGGGAACAAACGGGGCCTGCTCGTCGGAATCTTTGGCGGATCGTGGCAAGCAGGCCCCCAGACCCTGGAAGGGCCTTTTCATGACGGTACACATCCACGGGGAGCCCGTGTCGGGCGCTACGGGGGCAACCGGTCACACCGCTCTCGCACCGCAGCGTCAGACCTACACGGTCAGGGTGCTGGCGCTGCTTCTGGCGGTGATGACAGGTACTGCTGCCGCGCTCGCCGCCTTCATCGTTGGTGACCTGGTCACCAACGATCTGGCTGAAGCCATCGGCTGGTCAGCCGGGACCTTCGTAGCCGCTCTCGGTCTCATGGTCATCTTGGAGGAGAAAGCGGGGCTCTTCGGATAAAAGGCGACGTCTGCAGTAAGGCCAGAGCCCCAGTCAGAGCCTCTGGCTTACTGCATGAACCGGCTGTGCGGCGATCTGAGGGGCGAACAAGCATCGCTCACCCAAGGGTCACCTCTGGGGCGTGAACGTCGACTACGGGGGCGTACAGGGGCGTTGGCGAGGATGTAGTCGGGTCTTGCGGAGGCAAGCCGCGTACAGCGCTTCTGGCCTTCGGCAGCTCCGCAGGCTCCAAGAGCTGCCGGGAACCTGTTCGGCTCCGGAGCCAACTGCTAGCTCATCAACGCAACAGGTCGTATGCCAAATGAGTCCCACCTGAGGAGCACGGCGAGCTTGTGGCAGGACTCCTGGACGGTGAGCTGCCGGTTCATCTGTCGGCGGTAGGTGTCGCCAACTGGGACCACGCGCAGCAGGTGGAGGGTCTTGGCAATCCGCCCGTACTCGGCGGACGCGGTGCCGAGCGGGGTGGGGCGCCCCTCGCGGCCGAACATCCGCAGCAGGTCGTAGGCGCGGACCTGCCAGGTCACCAGCGAGCCGGCCACCCGCAGCAGGTCCGGCCAGTGGGTGATCACCTTGGTCAGGTTCACCCGGCTGCGGGCCAGGGCCTCCAGTGGCCCGTAACCGCCAGTGGCGACGCAAGGCATCTCCGCGCGCCAGAATCGCTCAAGTCAAATGGCTTCTCCGTTCTCGGTCTGCGCTTCCAACGTCGCTTTGATAAGTGCCATGTAGATCTCCTGCATCTGCTGCGTGCGTTGCCAGGCGTCCTCAAAGTCGATGAGTTCCTGCTCTGTGAGCCGGTGGACGGCTGTGTCTGGTTGAAGCCTGCTGGTCAGCCGCCGGAGAGCCAAGTGGAGCCGCCGCGCGTGCTCGAAGATCTCCCAGAATCCGGCGTCAGCGTCCATTCCCTGTCCGGCGGAGAAGCCCTTGCGTGCGACCGGAAACTGGTGAGGGCTGACGTGCAGGGCCTGGCTGTGCGCCTTATAGTCCACTGACTCGGCTGTCGTAGCGAAGGGCGGAACTCCAGCAGCATGGAGCCGCTTGCGGACCACGACTGGCATGAACCTGCTCATGCGCGTCTTATCATCGCAGGTGAGCCACTCCTCGATGTGGCCCGGGCTGATGGCGAAGTCCAAGAGTAGGTTTTCGATCTCCATCACATCGCGCATGGCGTCAGCCGCCACCGCCATGTATCCCGAGAGAGTGGCCTCCGCGGCGGTTTCAAAGTCGGCAACACTGCGGGAAATCAGGAACGTGAGCTGAGACAGCTGGGGATTCGTCTTGAACGCCTCGGCGACGCTGTCAAGGTGGCGAAGTAGTTCGTCCAGGCCCTTGAACCGAGCACCTGTCAGCAGGGAAGCCGCGTGCTGTGCTCGCCGCTTCTCCGCCCGGTGCAGAGCCGAGGCAAGACGAGGCCGCTCGCCTGCGAGTCGGGCCAGGGCGGACTCGTATGAGAGATCGTCTGAACTCATGAGGCATCATCTCCATCGCCGCCGGGGCCGTCGAGTGGCTACGCCGGCCTCCACCCTGAGCGCGTACGGGCGGCTCCGGGGCCACGTCCTGGAAGATCTCCCACAGCCCATCCGACACCAGCCGCCATGCCCTGAGTAACGAGCTACCGCCAATCAAGACGACGTCTAAAAGGCAAGCTCAGTGAAGGCCGACGAAGTCGGCACCTCCGAGGATGACCCTGACCACGATGCTGCCAAACGAAGCCCACTGGAGCCAGCGGGTCAGGGGCGGCGGAGGACACGGCGAATGCGAGTGCCGCCAGGACAGTGGTGGCCAGCCCATCGACGGCCAGGCCCTCGATGTGCAGAAACCGCATACACGGGGCGTCACATCCGGCAGCATCAGTGGGGAAGATCGGAAGCTACCTACCTGAACCCAAATCGAAATGAGGGCCGCGCCATGTCCGACAAGCAGAAGCTACCTCTAAACTTGATTTACGAACCCGAGACATATCTGTGCTCATGGCTCGTTCCCAACGAAGCCGGAGACGAGAGAGAAATACCGGGCGATTTGACACTGCGCCCCTTGCACCGTCCGACCGGTCAGATCTACGGCGACGTGCCGCTGCAGCACACTGAACACTCCCCGGGCGTCATTTCAACTTCCTTCCCTCAAGAGATCAATTTTCCTATCCTGCACGGGAGATTGGCCAACGGCGGTTCGGTCATTCTCCTTGACGCGCACATCCAACTCTGGGACAAGGTCGGACTTATTACCGGTGCGGCTGCTCTGTTGGGTAAGCCTGCATTTTTCGGTCTTGCGGACATATCGGGAGCACCCGCCGTAGCAGCACCCCCGGACGTCACCTCGGCGACCTTTCAGATCACCGCCCTAGACGCAGCCCTAGGTGTTGCCCCGATCAAAAACGTCTCCCACCCTAACCATCCGGACGGTGAGCAAGATCGATGGGCAGCAACGGTCAACGCCAACGCCGCAGGCACGTGGTCAACCGAGGACGCTGAACTCACCGTGAGCTACTACCAGCGCATGCGAGCGCTGGACCCATGCGAGTTCAACCTGGCATTCAGCCCAGTAGCTACCGTGAAACTTTCTGATCCCAAGCCGCTTGAGGTCACCCTCAACCAGTACATCGAGCCACTGCGCAAGATCCTCTCAATCGCTACCGGTAAGCCCCAAGAGCTTTCCTACCTTCATGTGGAGCTCGAAGGCCGAGAAAACAAGTACCAGGTATTCGGCACCGGCATCACGCAATCTCCCTTTGCCAGTTCCACCACGGCCATTAAGGCCCACAACAGCGTCATACGAGCGCTTCCTGACGGGCTCTCCCTCTTGGACCTGGTCACGCAATGGTCCCGGTACGCCGCCGAACACCACCCCCTGGTGGAAACATACGGAGCAATGCTTCATGCACGGGACCAACACCCCCGCTCCCGCTACCTCTTGCTCATTCAAGCCATGGAAGGGTTGTATGGATACGAGAACAAGGCAAGCGATGAGCAACGGCAGGCCACACATACTGTCAACTACAAGGTGGCTCTGGCCCAAGCAAAGAATGACCTAGATGCTGAGACTTTTAAATTCGTCAAGAAATATCTGTCGAAGAAGCCGTCCGTGAGCCTCGACACAGCCCTGGATGCCCTGTTGACGGGGCTGCCCGTCAACCTCATGGACCAGCTGAGCGCGACAGATCTCGTCAAGGAAGTACAGGCTGCGGACACCACTGACCTCACCACCGCGGGGGCCCTGCGAGTAGTTCGCAACAACCTCGCTCACGGAAATCGTGGCTACGATCCCTACCGTCTACACGAGGTCGTGCGCCTCTTGGAGTTCATCGTCCGCGGACATGCCCTGCGCATCCTGGGATGCCCCGAGCCCGTGATCAGCCGTGTCTCACCCGCAGAGTGACTGCTCGTTCCCCGTCGTTCAAACCCGGGGCAGAACGGCTATACCTCGATGTAGGCGACGACGACGACCGTGCGCAGGGCGGTGACGAAGTAGAGGATGCGGACGTGCTCGACGTCGTCGGTGTACTGACGTAGCTGGGGGCCGGCGGTGGTGCCGGGGATGAGGATGCCAGCGTCGGGGTCGACAGAGAGGACGACCAGGGCGCGGTCCAAGGCGTGGATGTCCGCCTCGCTGCTGATGTTCTCCAACTGTTTGGCGGCCGCGTCGGAGAAAGCGATGCGGGCGCGTCGCGGGCCGTGCTGGGCAGGCATCAGGCGACGGCCGGCCGCTGGCTGGTGAGGCGGGCGAGGTGGGCCTCGCGCAGGTCCTCCCACGGGGTGCAGTCGTCCACGGCTGGCAGCCCGTTCTCAGCGAGGTCCTCAAGGACGGCGGCGAGCTGGTCGGCGCTCTCGCGTGTGCGGGCCGCGTACGCGCGGATGGCGTCAGCGGCCGCGGGTTCCAACGGTTGCCGGGAGACGGCGGCGGCTTCGGGGGCCGGCTGTTCGCTCATCAAGGCCTCCACGAGTACTCAACTGGGGTGCACCACCACGGTATAACTGCGTCCGGCGATGGGGGACCGTCCGGCGGAAACCCGTCCACAGGTCAGCCCTGCGGGGTCGGGGCCCTCTACGCCGCAGGGAGCTCGTAGGGGGACTGCGGGTCTGCGGAGAGTCCCCCAATGGTCAGTCCGAGCATGAGTGCCCCTTCGATCGCCGCCAGTACGGCTATGAGCTGTTCTCGCTCTTCCGGCGTTCCGCTGTCCGCGTGCTTCAGTTTTTGCAGCTTGGTGCGCGCTGAGACAAGCACGAGGGCGACGACATCGTGAAAGACTGAAAGTTCATATTGGTTGGGCTCGACGGGCATTACAGAGCCTCCCCCGTAGACAAAGCAGAGCGCTTCGGCTCGCTTTGTCGGCGCCCTCTGGCCGTCCTTGATGTACGTGAGGCCTTCTTCTTCGGGAAGGTTTCCGTCGACCCATCGCAGTACCTCCGCAGGCGGGAAAGCCTCGCGCATGACTCTGTCAAGCAGTTCGATAAGGGAGTTCGCGGCCTGTGACACGCCGTCAGCGGAGTACGTGAGGGCGTCGCGCGCGCCTCGGATCTTCCTTACCAGGGGCGAGTTAGCTCTCTCCAGGCGTCTCGTTGAGGCCTCCGTCACGAGGGTGCGGAACTGAGCGGCAAGGGCCTCCGGACCGTCTGGAGCCCAGGCGGCCAGGTCTGAGCTTGTCGCGGCCGTGCCTTCCATCGGAAGCTCCGGCAGTAGCTTCTCGCCAAGAAAGTCATCGAGGCTGACAATGAGCTGTACCGCGTTGAAGGCCAAGGCGTCGGTCCTCTTGGCTACCTTCATCTGCTCTTTCGACATGAGGCTGAGAGCGTCTCCCCATGCGACGGCGAACGGCATAAGGGCGCGGACACCGCGTCGAATTGCCAAGGTAACGACGGCTCCGTCTTCCTTAACCGCGTCGATAAGCTGTCGATACCGTGCAGCACCCAGGAGACGCTCCACGAAACTCTTGTAATTCTCGCTACTGAGCCGGTCTATCCAGTTCTTTACTTCCTCTTCCTTGAACTCTTCGCTGAAGGTTCTGAAGAATTCTTCGAATACCTCAACGTCGAAGCTCGCGAAGCAGTCTTCAAGCTTTTCCTGCCACGGTCGGGGGTCAGTCGAGTCGGTGAGGCTTTTGCAGATGGACACAATGATGTCCAAGGCGAGTACGGCAGACGCGTCGATACGCAGCGCTCCCAGAAGGGAGGGCTCCAAGCCGTGGGTGAACGTGGCGACGCTGGACTGGCCTTTGCTTATGGTTATACGGCCTTGCATTGTGCCTCGCCTCGATTCCCCAAGTACACGCACTCGTGGGTAAAGGTACCGAGGCTGAGGCGTCTCCCCCACACATTTTCCGGGACGCCAACAGGCTCAGTCACTTCTGGTGCCGCAGACGTTAGCGGTAGGCACTGACAACGCCTCCTCCCCCGAGCGGCTTGACCGCACTGGCCTCCCCGCGAGGTGCGTCCGCTCCGCACCTCGCGGTCAGCCGCAATCCGCCAAACGCCAAGGTCAGGCAGCGAACCCGACATTGGTGACGTATTCGTACTGGCCCCACTGAGAGCCAAGGTCGACGACCATGTCGACCCAGGCGTCATCCAGCTCCTGGTCGTCGCCTGCCGCCCACGCGGCAACGATCCGGTCCCAGCGGCGCACGTTGAGCGCGCGGAACTCCACCGGCCGCTGGCGGGGCCGTGAGACCTGGGACTGGTTGAGGGGATGGATCTCCACGCGGGTGCCGCGGCCGTCGCGGTTGAGGCGGGCAGCCAGGTAGCGGGCGACGTTCTCACGGCGCACGGTGCGGTAGGCCCGCTCGATCGCCTCCAGGTTCTTCCTCGAGGGGGTGCGGGTGCCAGCCGTCCAGGCGCGCAGGGTGCGGTCGGTGACGGTCAGTCCGGCCGCGCGGGCAGCTGTGCGGGCGTGAGGGGTTCGGGTGAGGTAGTGCAGGCGGGCCAGCAGGCCTCGCCGGGCGGTGACGGGGGTGGCGATGTAGCCGGCGAGGGCGTCCAGCTGGCGTGCGACGGCTTCGTGGCCCTTGATGCCGCGGGCGCCGTATTTGCCGAACTCGATGTTCCGCTCAGGCATTGTCTCTTCCGGTCCTCGGGTTGTGGATCACCATACGGGGGTTGCGGGGGCCGATCTCCCGCCTCGGTGTAATTGCCGCCGGGACAGTCGACCGGCGCTCTCAGGGGCACTGAGGGGCTTCCTGGACCGGTTCATGGTCGTCGCTGGGGGCGGGGCCGGTGCCGACGGTGTAGACGTCCTTGACCTTCACCTCGGTGACGCCGCGGCCTTCGGAAAACACCGCGCGCCAGTCACCGGTGAGGTGCAGTTCGTCGGTGCCCATCGCGCGGACGACCATCAGGCCCTCGTCGTAGGCCCGGTGCGCTTTCCACCAGAGGTTCACGAAGGCCTGGGAGCGGATGAGGTGCATCCAGTCGGCGCGGTACAGCTCCCGGTTGTAGTTCGACTCCCCCATCGTGGAGACGAACTTGGAGTACATGGCCTTCACGTACTCCAGCGTCACTTCGTCGTCCTCGGTGATCGCCCGGTCGCGGGCGTCCTTGAGAGCGATGCGGAACTTCTCCAGCAGGCTCTCGGTGGCACCGGAGGTCCAGGACTCGTGGATCTCCGGTGGCTCGCACAGGCCGTACTTCGGGCCCGACAGGCGCAGCAGCAGGCGCAGGGTCGGCTCGGTCACCCACAGCGGGCCGGGCTCGTCCCGGTTGCCGAGCGGGTTGGGCAGCACCGCATCGTGCTCCCACACCGGCGGGGTGATCAAGTGGACGCCGGCGCGGCGCCGGTCGTGGTGATCGCCGGTTGAGTGCTCCAGCTGCCCGAGCGGCAGATGCGTCTTGAGCGCGGACAAGTAGGCGCCGTTGATGTCGAGGGCCGTGACCTCGTGTACGCCGGCAGGCAGCTGAGGGCGGGTCCATTTGGGGCGGGCCTCCCAGATCTGGTCGGCGCCGCGGGCGGTCTGCTTGCGCAGGATGTCGGGCAGCCACGGGTGGGCGACGACGTCGTAGCGGCCGCCCTTGCGGGTGTGGTCCAGCAGCGCCATCGCGTCCGGGATCGCCCGCTTGATCAGCGCCGCGGTCGCCGCCTCCACATCGCCGGCGTGTTCGTCGAGCGCGGCCGCGACCGCGGAGCCGATCAGGTCCGGGGTGTCGGAGGCCGCCTGCACCCGGCGGCCGACCGGCACCACCTTGACGCCGGAGGCCGCCCGGCTCTGCCGTGCGGCGGGCGCCGGCTGCCGCGACTCCTTGCGGGGCGCCGACTGCTGTGGCTGCGCGGTCCCGGCTGTGCCGCACTCGGCAGGGTCCAGGTGCTGCGGGAACCCTTCGACCTGGTGCCGGGCCGGCTGCCCGCACAGCACACACGGCTCAGGCTCAGGCAGCACATCGCCGCCGGCGTCATCCGTGGCGACGGCCTCATCCGCTTCCGCCAAGCCGTCGTCTCCCGGGCCGGGGGCGCCGGCGGACACGTCCGCGGCCGCGGAGGCATCCAGCTTGGTGCGCGCTCCCTCGAGGAAGTACGCGTACTTCTCCCGCACCTCACCGCCCGGCTCCCGGCCCGATTCCCAGCCCCCCACCGTGGACGCACCAACGCCCAACACCTGCGCGAGCTGTGCGCGCGAGAGGTGCAGTCCCTCGCGCAACCGACGCCGTTCCTCGACAGGCGGCAGCGGAACCTGCTCCGACGACGCGGACGCCAGCAGAGCGTCAATGGCCTGGAAATCGCTCATCGTGAAGCCCCTGCGCCGACTCGGTCAGGGTGACAGTCCGGGCACTTCTCCCCGCTGCCCATTTCTCCCAGGGTCCGGAACCGCGGGTTGAGGCGGGCCGCCGGAGAGCCGGGGCCGCACTTGGTGCACCACTCAGGCAGGCCGGATCGGCGGGACTTCGTGGCGGTCTGGGTAAGAGGTGCCGTGGACATCTCCGCATGCCGAGCCAGGTCGGACCAACCACGTGCCGCCATCTCCCGGGCCCGGTCGCACAGCCAAGCCTCCGGCAGACCCTGAGCCAGCAGCTCGACGGCCTGACGATCCAGCTTGGCCTTGGTCCCGTTCAGTACAGGTCGCCCCAGGGCTTCCGCGTACGCCGCCACGATCCGGCCTCCCGCTGCTGCGTTCTTGTTTGAACCTTCGCGTTGTAGTGGCAGCCCCGCTTCAGAGGGGTGCGGGTTGTGTTCCTCAGGCGGAGCTTCGATCTCTCTCTCTCCGTCCGGCGAGACGTCCATCCGGTCGTCAGCGTTCGCTGCGACCAGAGAGAGAGAAGAGGGAGAAGGAGAAGGAAGGAGAAGGGGGTCGGATTCCGACCCTGCATCCCCGTCGGATTCCGACGGGGGGGGGCCGGAATCCGACGGGGGGGAGCCGGATTCCGACCGGGGGGAGGGGTCGGAATCCGACGGGGGGGCTGACCTGGGAGTTTTCTTCGGCACGTTGAAGGTCAGCTCTTCCACGAGGGTCGGCCCGTAGTCGGTGCGCGCACGCTTCATGGTCGCCAGAAGGTCCAGGTTCACCCGGTACAGGTCCGCGATCCGAGCCCCGTTCTTCGGGCTGTACCGCTCGCTCGACGCCAGCAGGCCGCGCTGAATCAGCCGCTGCTTGTTCGACTTCGCGGCCGTCATCTTCATGTGCGACTCGTCCGCCA
Organism: Streptomyces sp. NPDC006335; assembly: GCF_040612795.1. NCBI lineage: Bacteria > Bacillati > Actinomycetota > Actinomycetes > Kitasatosporales > Streptomycetaceae > Streptomyces > Streptomyces sp. NPDC006335. The sequence goes on along the minus strand of NZ_JBEXQX010000032.1, from coordinate 46,914 downwards.
GCTGCTGCATGGACGCGATCACGTACCCCTTGGCGTCCGTGTGGTTGCAGCACGCCAGCAGAAACGCGCCCTCACCCACGGTCAATCCCTCAGCCTGGAAGACCAGGTTCATGTGCTGGATCACCCCGCCACCTCCAGCACCCTGAAGGCAGCGGCGGCTGGGACGGTTTGGACAGCAACGCTGCGGCAAGGCGAGGCAGCGGAGCCGGGCGCATCAGGAGACAGGCAAGAACAGCGGAGTCTCTCCGCGTGCGCTGCCGGATGCGCGAGTGTGCCGGATACACCGGCAAGATCTGTGGTCCGCGGTGTTGGCGGACGGTGGAGCGGGCGGTGCAACTGGGTCATCTCCCCAGGTAGGGGAGCCGCGACCAGCAGGTGTGACCTAGCAAGACCCCGGAGTAGTGGCGTTGCGCTGTCTGGAGCGCATACTCTGGGTATAGGTGACCACGCGGGCCTTTGGCCCACGGGCATCACCCGGCAGACGAGGTCACCTCGCTGCTCACGACTCAGGCTTCTCAGGGCTGGTGAGTCGATTCGCTAGGAAGCGGTCCTGTTGTGGCGACAGGGCCGCTTCGGCGTTTCTACGGGGATCGGGCAGTTTCGTACACGTCAGCATGCCTCCGTCAGCTCGGAGCCTGAGGCGGCCTCAGGGTGCTTCTCGGCCCACCCTTTGAGCAGGCGCAAGTAGGCGGCGCGGTGCTTGGGGCGTGGCATGGAGTGGCCGTTCTCCCAGCGGAGGAAGGCCATCCGGTGCACACCGAAGGCGTCGGCGACCTCTTCCTGCGTCAGGCCAGATGCCTTGCGGAGTCGGGCCCGAACCTCAGGCGGAGGAAGAACATCAGCAGGACGGCTGAGTAGCGCGTCCACCGCCTCGAACAGATCGGTCATCGCTCCCCCTTCCATGTGTGATCCGAAACTGTACATGGATTGCTGCGCCTGGTGGTGCATTTGAGATCGTGCCAGTGGCACTCACTCACCGAAGGTCAGTAGGGGCACGTCGTAGAGGTCGGGGTTCTTGGGTCGTGTCATCACGGGCGACGTAACTTCGACTACGAGCATTTCGACAAGGAACTGCACTTGGGCGCTGAGTAGATGGCTCGTGTGCCCGGTGGCCGATCGGGCCTTCTCCCCCAACGAGGTGTGGATGTGCGGCAAAACCGTGTCCGTCTCAGCGTCGTACGCAAGCGTTCCGCACCCCATCGCTTCCACCCCGGTGAGATGGACCTTGCTCCACACGGGAGCTTCGGGGTTCTCCAGCTTCTCGCAGGCGCCGACAATCTCGGCTTCGGCGAAGCCTGCGATGAACATGGGGATGTAGCCGTGCCGCACGCCGTTCTGACGGCAGAAAGCGGCGAGCGTGGGAAAGAAGTCGTCACCGTGGTCGAAGTTCACGGCGAAGGTCCGGCCGGTTGTCAGTTCGTAGCTGCGCAAGATGGGGTCCCGGGGCTGTTGGGGTAGTTACGAGAGGGTGCTGAAGACCTGGACGATCTCGTCGTTGTCAGCGCCAGTCATCAAGAGCAGCTGAAGCAGAATGCGTGCCTTGACCGGGTCCAGAGTGCTGCCGGAGATCAGCCCGCGGGCGAGTAGGTCCGACTCGGAGCCGGGGAAGCCATAGGTCTGCCGGAGCACAGGACCGGATCCGGTGCGGGTGGCCAGGATGACCGGCATGCGCTTGGCGAGGTCGGTGAGGGCGTCCACGCAGGCCATCGGGACGTGGCCGGCCCCGAATGCGGCGACGACCAGGCCGTCGACGTGGTCACCGAGGGCCTGGAGGAGCGTTCCGTCTTCTCCGATCCCGACCGTGAAGATGGTGGTGCGGACGCCGGGAGCGGCGATGTCCCGGGGAACGATCGTCGGGGCCGCGTTGGGGCGGGCCAGGATCCGTACGCGGTCTTCCGCGACGTAGCCGATCGGCCCGGGGTACGAGGTGAAGGCAGTCGGGCGCGTTGAGTGGGTCTTGCGGACCCAGCGGGCAGCGTGGATCTCCTCCCCGAACACCACCACACAGCCCGTGCCCCGGGCTTCCGTGCTGGCCGCGGTGCGGATCGCGGCCAGCACGTTCGCGGGGCCGTCCGCTCCCGCCATGCTCGCGTTCCGCATGGCGCCCGTGACCACGATCGGCATGTCGCCCGTGGTAACTAGGTCCAGCAGGTACGCGGTCTCCTCGATCGTGTCCGTTCCCTGGGTGACGACCACGCCGTCGACCGCAAGCGTCTCGATTGTCGCGGTGAGCTCGAACAGGTCGGAGAAGGACAGCGAGGCGCCGGGCAGGCGGCGGAAGTCACGTACCTCCACATCGATGCCGGTGTCGGCGAGCCCCGGTACCGCGGCGACGAGGTCGTCGGCCGACAGCGTCGGCGTCGCGCCGCCGACGGTCTGTGCAGTCATCGCGATCGTGCCGCCGAGCGAGATCACTGCGACGCGCCGGACGTTGTCGGCCATGGCCTCTTTCTCCTTCATGAATAGGCAGTTAGTGGTGCGGGTCAGTGATCGGCCGGAAGAGATGCCACGTACGCGCAGGCAGCGTCGATGCCAGCCGCGGAGACCAGCCGACTGCGGGACTGGATTAACCCGGACGATCCGTACCGGGCGAGTTGGCCGCACCGCTGGATCAACCAGGACCACGGCAGATCGAGGTACTGCGCCAGAGCACGCAGCCGTCCGGCAGCCGTCGGCGCTGCGGTGAGCGAGTCCGCGTCGACGTCGCGCGCCGCGATCGTGAACTCGCGGACGACCGAGGACCGAGAGGTCACGTCGACATGCCACATGCCGTCCCCACGGACCCAGTTCGCGATCACCGCCTCTTTGTCGGGCGCGACCACGAACCCCTCAACGGACTCGTACGCGGGATCGGACGTGAACTGCGCGTGGATCCCTAGCGACTCCATCAGCGCTACGGCCAGGAACAGCAGGATCCGCTCGTACCTTGGAGACGAACGGACGACCTCCTCCGGGATGCAGAACGCCCGGGTGCTTGCGCTGCCGAGCGCCTTCGTGGTCTCCCGCAGATACGGGAATTTGTGATCGAAGATCAGCCAGGCGCTGGCCTCCTCACCTCGCTGTTCCCGCGTCCAGAACGCTGGCAGCTCCGGGAGCTCCGGCAGCGCCTTCAGGATGTGGCGCGCGCAGAAGTCCGAGCCCAGCCACATGTGGGCCACCCCGTTCAGTCCGGGCGCGGCCTCCCGGCTGACCGCGGAGGAGGACAGCCGCTCATACGCCTTGAGATCGCTGCGCGTCTCGGAAAGCGCCTGGTCATCAGCCTGGAGTGCGTCGTCGTAGTTGCTGACGGCCCACAGGATGCCGTAGGTGAGATCGTCCAGTTCGTATGCGGCGGGCGCGGCGACCTCGTACACGCCGCCGTTCCGCGCAAGCTTGCCGCGGGCCGCGCGCCCGTCAAGGGCGTAAAACGTAGAAGTGCCCTCGGTACTGACTGCCCCGACCAGAAGGCTCCGGTGCGGCCGGGACAGGAACTCCTCCGCGCGCCGCTGGTCAGGGATGGACACGACCACACGGCTCCCCTCAAGGCGCGCGGGGTGGACCTGGAGGGAGAGCTGGGAACCGAGCATCGAACGGCCTCCCGGCAGCAGGGCCTGCCAATCGACCCCGAAGTCTGGGACAGGCCGGGACAGCCGAAGCCCCGACCAGCTCTCGGAGGCAGTTCTCGCGAACCCGAAGGGATCTTCTGCCGGACTGACCACCGTGGCCGCCGGCGCGGGAAGACCAGCCATCGCTGCCGCGCCGATCCCCACACCGGCGCGCAACAGCGCGCGTCGATCGAGTGCCACGAGCACCACCGTTCCATCGTCGAGTCGTCGGGGGACGAAGATCCCCTCACCGTTCGACGCTGCCGCCTGGGACAGGGCTGTGGCCAGGTCTGCCGATGTATCGGATACATGGAGCACTGGATCGGATACATGTCCGGCCCCGGTGACACCTCGGTCGATCTCCTGCCACAGCTCGATCAGGAACCCGCCAGCACCAACCGCCTGGTCGATGAGCTCAACTTCACTCCGCTCCTTTGGCGGCCGGTCGCCGTTCTCCCATCGCTGCACCTTGGAGTGCGAAACGAACGTCTTGGCGGCGAGATCTCGCATGGACATGCCGCGCGCCTCGCGCAGTTCCCGAATCATGTAACCAAGGCGATGCTGGGGCGACTGATCCGGCGTCAGCACATTCGGCCGCTGCCCCATTCCGGGCCCCCTCCATGTATCCAAGTCCCTGTATCCGCCGGACGGATACAGGCCAACCGTAGAAGCTGCTGAAGATCACGCCTACACCTGTAGTGGCGACTCCACCAGGCGGAGTTCCCAACTGCCACTTCAGGAGGGCGAGATGACTGAGATTCGGCATGCCCACAGCGCGACGCACACTGTCGCTGACGCACATGGTCGCCACGTCGACTTCACGCTCACAGGGGCGACGCCGACACACTGCTCCCCCTGCGCGAGACCGGTCATAGGGGCCCGGTCTCGTGGCCGACCTGGCGCAGTGGTGATACGACTTGCCGCGATCTTGGCGGCTGGCCTGGTCGTATCGGTGCTGTTGGTAGTCATTCGCGACATCGCCATCACAGTGGCCAACACCGGCCTGACTGGGCTGGTCGTGAAGGCCTTGCTGACGTCCTCCAACAGGAGGGATCGGTGAGCGTCGTGCTTGATGCAACCCAGTCCACCCCTCTTTGTGATGCGCAGTCAGCTGCTCTTGCCGTCGCCGGCCTCAAGCCGATCCAGCCGCGCAGCCAATTCCGCAACCTGCTCCTCCAGGCGTTTGATCGCTTGGGAGGTCGGATCGGCGACGGCGTCGATGGCCGACTCGCGGATGAAGGATCCGCGCCCTTGGTGGGAGTAGATGACGCCATCGGCGCGGAGCTCGGTGAGTGCTCGCTGCACCGTACCGGGAGCCACGCCGTAGTGGTCCGCGAGCTCTCGGGTGCTGGGCAGCTTGTCATTCCCCTTCAAACGGCCAAGTCTGACCTGGTCTTTCACGTCCTGCACGATGCGTTGGTAGGGCTGCAAGTCCTCGGCCGTCATGAGCCACATCGTAGAGCTCCCTCATCAATCTAGATAGGTTCACCAGCTTAGTTGACACAGTGTGGTTCCGTGCTGCACTGTGTCAACCAAGCTAAGTAAGTCGGTGAGGTCGTGACCGCCCTTCCAGGCCCACAACGCCTCCCGATCAACTTCATATGTCTGGCTGACCGCTGCTTTCAGGCGCGGCCGGGGTGACGAGTTCGACGCGGTCCCTCGGAGCACAGCCAGATGAGCCACCCGCAGCTATTGCGCTGCCCGCCGGTCAGGACCGAGCTCCGCCCGTCTCCTGGCCGAAGGAGAGCGCAATCGCAACCCCAGGGAGAACCGATGCGTCACAACGGCCGTCCCGCCATCAAGGCGAGCACGATGCGCCCCGAGAACCTCAACCTCCGTGATGGCGAGCCCCGCATGGTGGTCTGCCCCAAGTGCAACACCTGGCGCCGCCTGATCCGATCGATGATCCGCCCGCACCGTGACGGAGTTGACCAGCCGAGGTCCGAAGATCGTCGCTACCGCGACGACATCACCGTGGCCCGGCCATCGAACGGCCGCCGCTGCGATGGCAGCGGGCAGCGCATCGACATCGACCTCACTCCCGAGCAGTGGTCCCAGCGGCTCCTTGCCGCGGAGAGCACGGCCTCTAGCCGACGCACCACTCGCCCGGTCCGTAAGCCGCGCCCGCAGGCCGCGCCTGCGACGGGCCAGATGCCCCCCGCCACCCGCGGCCCGCGCGAGCTGCTTGCCGAGCACCTCCAGGACGACTGTGCCCAGTGCCGTTCCGGACACTGCGTCACCGTGATCGAGCTGCGCCAGCGGATCCGCCGCATCATCCAGACCGAGGTCCCCGCCCTGTACGGGCAGCTGCGTACGGCATTTCAGCAGCACCGCACCACTTGCTCGCCGTGCAAGGCGAACAGGCCGTGCGAGACGGGCCACCGTCTCGCCGCCCGGATCTCAGGGCTCGCCCAAGACCGGATGCGAAGCGCTCACCCGGATCTGTACCGCAGGACCCGCCGCGTGGAGACGGTCCAACTCACCCGCGACGGCTTCGTCGTACGGCCTGCGGCCAACGGCCAGCGCCGACAGGACGTCCAGCCGCAGAACTGACTGCCCACTCTTTCCCATTCCGGCACCCGCAGCCCTGCGCTGCCCGTCGGTGACCGACCCGCTTCACCGCGGTGCCGACGGCCGACGGAGTGCGCAGGACGCACTCCCCACCAATCAGACCAGGAGGACCCGGATGACCGAGTACGAGAAGCAGCAGGCCGAACTGGCGGAGATGCACGAGGCGTACGAGGCAATGGACCAGGCCGAATACGCGGAGTTCATGGACGAGATGGACGCCCGCGACGCCGCACGCGGCACCCAGGCCTGACCCGCAGCCCTGCGCTGCCCGTCGTCTACCGCCCCCGCTTCACCACGGGGCTGGTGGCCGGCGGAGTGCGCAGGACGCACTTCCCGCCGTTTTCCGGCGGGCCACGCATGCGACGAACCCCCAGGGATTGCAGCCCTGGGGGTTCTTGTCGCAGGTCACCCGGTGAAAGGAACGACCTGCATGCCCAGCATCATGACACTTCAGCCCGCCCTGGACACCAAGCCTCAGCTGCCGATCCGTCCCGCCCCGCACGAGCGGGACGGCCGGCAGGCCAGCCCGTCCGGCGGCCGCCCCCACCCCCAGCAGCACGTCGTGCTGCCCGACCCGGCGACGATCCAGGCGCTGCGCCGCGTCGTCGACGACCAGATCGGGCCCCGCGGGGTCGGGGCGATCTACCAGAACAGCGACGGCGCCTTCGAGGTCATCGCCGTCACCCGCGACCCGGCCAGGGCCCGCGGCCTGCTCAACCGGCGCTGCGCGCAGTGGGCGCTGATCGTCAAGGACGTCACCCGCGCCGGGAGCGAGCCCTTCGCGATCGGCTCCGTGTGGACCGACTCGGACTACCTGGTCCGCGAGGCCGACACCGTGCGCCGCACGGAGGCCCTCGCATGAGGCGCCGGCGCCTCGCACGGTTACGCCACCACCTGTGCCGCAACAGCGGCCAATGCAGCTCCTGCGGCGGCTGGTTCGACAACTGGCCCGGTGGCGTCTGCGGAGCCTGCCGGGCCAACGGCCACTGAATGAGCCATCACCCCAGCCCGACATCGCCACCTCTGTCGGCTGCCTGACCCGCCCGGCCCGGCCCCGCCCCCGTCGGCGGCTGGTCCGGGCGTGGTCCAGGGGAGCCGCGCAGCCGCGCATCCCGCTTCTCACCGCCTGGAGGTCTTGATGCACACGTCGACCCGTCGCCAGCCGCGCTCCCTGTGCCGGCACATCCCGGCCTGCCCGACCGCCGACAGCGCGGACGCGGAAGCCGCGGTCGTGGTGGCCGCGCACCCGGAGCAGGGCTGGAGTCTGCTGTGCAACGGCGTTTTGCTCTTCGACGACACCGGTGAACTCCTGCCGGACGGCAGGGCTGTTGCCCCGCACCGTCCCGTCCCCGCGCTCGCCCTGGTGTGAGCGCACCGTCTGTCGGTTGCCTGACCCGCCCGGCCCGGCCTCGCCCGTTGGCGGCCGGTCCGGGCGGTGTCCAGGGGAGCCGCGCAGCCGCGCCGCCCCACCCCGTTCCGTCTGATCACGGAGGACTTCCGTGTCCCAGCTCATTCCGTTACGCGCGCTCCTGGACGATTCCGGGCTGCTGCGCAAGGAGCCGGCCGCCCTGCCGCAGCAGAACGCGAACGTGCCGGCCCAGCCCTGCCAAGGAGAAGCCATGGCCCTCGGTCACACCGTCACCCTCACGGCCACCGAGATGGACACGATCATCACCCGTCTCCAGCCCCACTTCCCGCCCTACCTGCTCAAGATCGAGCCGGGCCCGTACGGCGGGCTCCGGTTCACGTTCGCGCCGTTCACCGGCCGCGAGCCGAAGCCGGTCCAGCCGCAGTCGTTCTGGGACGACCCGCAGTTGACGTACGTGCCGCAGAGCAAGAACCCCACCGAGCACCGGCTGAGGCGCTGCGCCGGGCAGATCCTGGACGACCTGTACGAAGAGGCGGCAGAGCAGTGGAAGGACGCCGCCTACGTCGCCGACCTGAAGGCCGTCGTCGGTGACGCCCCGGACCGATGGCGGGCCTACGAGCGGGAATTGAAGGCCTTGGAGTCGGCCTACGCCTACCTGCGCACCGGCGAGGCCGCCACGGAGTGGCTGGCCGCGCTCTCCCGACTGGTCGACGCGCAGGACCGCACCCGTACCGCGGCCGCCAGGTTCGACGACCGGGCTGTAGAGATCGCCCGCATGCACGAGAAGCACCTGTACGCCGACCTCGGTCACGTCGCCGCGCTCACCCAGGCCGGCTATCCCGAGGCCAAGGACTGGCACATCGCTTCGGCCGACGTCTACGGAAGCGGCTACTACAGCTCCTTTAGCACCGACGTCCCGCTCACGGAGCAGGTGCGGCGGCTGATCGAACAGCAGGACAACCACATCACCAAGGTCGGCCGCCTGATGGGCGCGGCCACCGCCTGAGAAAGGAGTCGAGCATGAAGCACCTCAACCCGTTCAAGTGGCCGCGGCCGTCCCGGCGCGGCGCGGTAATCAGCGTCCTCGGGATCGTCACCCTCGGGGTGGCCATCCTGTCGATGTTCGTCAGCTACACCATCCTGCAGCCCGCGTTCGGCGGCTGGGCTGTGCCGACCGTGGGCGCCCTGGACGCCCTGTGGGTCGTCATGCAGGCCACGGAGATCCTCTCCGGCAACAACCGGGCCCGCGCCCGCCGCGTCCAGTACGCCGGCCTCGCCCTGACCGCCATCAACGCGGCCATCCCCACCGCCGACCTGATCCTCACCTCCCACGGCCAGTTCGACCTGGCCGTCATCCTCACCCCGGTCGCGATCGTCGCGACCAAGGGTGCCTGGTGGGTTGCGTTGCCCTCGCTAGGTCGCAAGGTGTCGGCCGACACCCAGACGCGGATCGACGTCAAGCGCCAGCAGGTCGCCGACCGCCTGGAGGAAATGGAAGCCGAGGCCGCGGACCGGATCGAGCTGCTGGAGTTGGCCACCACGCTGGAGAAGCGGGTCGCCGAAGCCGAGACCAAGTACCGCAAGGCGCAGCTCAAGATCCAGCAGACCATGACCGAGGACCTGCACACGCAGGCCGTGTCCACCGCCACGACGGTCTCGGAGAAGGCGCTGCCCGCCTCGGTCGCGGCGATCCGGTTGCCCGAACTCGACACGTGGACGCCGACCGCGCCCGCACTGCCCGTCACGGCCGACCGTGACACCTCCCGCGCGGATCACCCGGCCCTGCCCGGAGGCCGTGACGTCTCCGGCACGGACGCCCGTGACCGTCACGCAGGTCAGGGCGATTCCGGCAACGACCGGCACGCCGACCGGCACGGCGGGCATGACGCGGACCGTGACGCCGTCACGCTCGCGCAGCTCGCGACCGTCGCGGGCGTGCCGACCCCTCAGCCCGGCGAGCCGCTGACCGATGCCCAGTTGGACGTCGTGCTGCGGCACCTGCGCTACCGCGAGGACCCGCCCCCGTCCTACCGCAAGGCGGGCGAGGCCTACCGCAAGGCCGGCTTCGTCGGCAGTGAGGAGCGGGTGCGGCGCGCCTGGGGCGCGCTGCTGGCGAAGGAGGAAGACGACCCCAGCGAGAACGAGAACGAGAGCGAGGAAGAGGAGGACGCGGACGTCTGAACCGTGCGTCCGGCACCACCAGTGAGGGCCAGTCCGCCTGCGCGGGCTGGCCCTTGCTGCGACTGCCGGAACCCCAAGCACCACCGCAGTCGACCGCGGTGCAGACCCGGCGAGCAGACCCGGCGAGCGGCACGTCCGCAGACCCGGCGAGTAGATCCGGCGCGCACCGCACAGACCCATCACCCCGCATGCCTGCGATCACGAAAGGAGGGGATGTGGGAAGCGGAAAGTCCCAGAAATCCCAGGTCAGCGAGGACATCTACGGGCAGATGGCGGGCGCGATCGGCGGCTTGGCCGTCGTGTTCGGTGTCCTCGCTGCCATCAAGGACAAGCTCGGTCTGTCGTGGCCGGTCACCGTCGTGCTGGTTGTCGGAGTCCTGGTCGGGCTGGGCTATGCGGCCTGGCAGTTGCGTACCCGTTTTAAGCGGTGGCTGGCGAGCGAGTTGAAGCCCGCGACCGCCTTGAAGCAGGAGGCCCCGGCTACCGCGGTGATCGGGGGCGACCAGGCAGCCGCGCAGGCTGCCGTGGCGCACCCCCAGTTGACCGGGGCGCTCATCAAGGCCGGAGCGATCAGCAAGGACGAGATCGTCCGGGCGGATGAGGTCCGTATCGAGCCGCTGCCCGGTATCGGCGTCTTCTACGACTTCCTCGTTCCTGAGGGGAAGACGTACGCGCACGTCGAACGGCGGCTGGGAGAAGTGGCCGGCATGTTCGGCAAGACCCGGCTGCACACCAAGATGGAGCGCAGCCGGGACAACGAGCGCCGGGTTCGCCTGCTGGTGCTCGATGAGCCGCCGTTCACTCACCCGTTCACCCCGCCGGCCCGGCACCAGATCGAGGCCTTCGCCGGGGTGCCCTTCGGCCACGACGTCACTGGCCAACTGACCGGTGCGCGGACCTTCAACAAGGCATCGTTGCTGGTCGCGGGCATGACGCAGACCGGCAAGACCACCCTGATCAACGGTCTGATCACCTGTCTGCTGATCGCCTACGGCGAGTTCGACCTGTACCTGCTCGACGGCAAGTTCTGCGGGCTGACGCAATTCGAGAAAGTCGCCGTCCGGTACGAGGCGTCCGACAACCCGGACGTCTATGAGGACATGGTCGACACACTGAACGCCCGGGCCGACCGACGGTATGAGCGCCTCCAGGAGGCGAAAAGGAATCGGCAGGAAGAACCGCAGTTCAAGCCGGTGTTTTTCATTGTCGATGAAGCGGCGGACTTCTTCGCTCACGACGGGACGAACGCCGGTAAGGACAACGCTGCACGGATCGCTGAAAAGTCACGGTCCCTGGTCTCCAAGTGTCTGGAGTCCGGGATCTCCGTGGTGATGCTCACTCAGCGTCCGGCTCAGAATGCGATTCCGGTCATGGTGAGGGACCAGTTCCTTTACCGGCTGTGCCTCTACGTGGCATCGGAGGGAACCGCGAAGGTCGCCCTCGGTGACACGTACTTCGAAACGATCGCCCCGATCAATCCGGCACTGCTCGATCCCGACATCAAGGGACAAGGCGTGCTGTTCGCACACGGGACATCCACGCTCATCCGGGGATTCAACTTTGCGGATGAATTCATGTGGGAGATCGTCGACGAAGTACACGATCGCCAGCAGAAGGTGATCGAAACCGGACCGTCGTCTCCGCTCAAGCAGGCAATCGAGCTGATGCGGAATGAGGGTGTCGAGTTCATGTACACGGCCGACCTGGCCCCCCTGCTGGGGATCACGGAAACCCGGCCTGGAGAGCGTGGAAAGCAGCTCTCCAAACTGCTCGGGGTCGCCCCCGGGAAGGACGACAAGGGGGTGCGGGGCTACTACCTCGCCGACCTCATTGCCGCCGCCAAGTCCGGGTCCTGAGCCCCTGCATGCACCCGCCGGAGCACCCGCCAGAAGTCCGCCGTGCACCCGCCGACCGGCGGCTTTTACCCGCCGGACCGGCGGGTGCACGGCACGTGTCCGGCGGACTCCTGGCGGACTCCGGGCGGGTGCCGAAATCGATCCTGATCAGCGAAAACGATCAAAGCAGTCTGAAGGGAGGGAGGAAGCCCCTTGCGTGCCTCTGCAGCCGTCACGATCGGTGTAGGCGCCACCGCGGCCGTCGCCGTGGCCGCGTGCCTGCAAGCGGTCGGCGACGATCCCGCGGGATCACTGCTGAGCCTGTCCGTGCCCAGCCAGTACAAAACCCTGATCCAGGCGGCGGGAAACACCTGCCCGGCGGTCACGCCGAACCTGCTCGCCGCGCTTCTCACCCAGGAATCCAATTTCAATCCGAAAGCAAGATCCCAGGTCGGAGCGGAAGGCATCGCACAATTCATGCCGTCCACATGGGAAGCGCACGGAATCGACGGGAACGGCGACGGCAAACGCGACGTCACCGACCCCGCCGACGCGATCCCGTCGGCCGCCAAGTACCTGTGCGCGATCGCCAAAGACGTCAAGGATGTGCCCGGTGACCAGCAGTCCAACATGCTGGCCGCCTACAACGCGGGAAGCGGCGCCGTCCGCAAATACGGCGGCATTCCCCCGTACAAAGAGACACAGAATTACGTCAAATCGATTCAAGCGCTCGCCGACCAGCAATCCGGCGGGACCGTCTCGCCCGCACAGCAGGCCGCCACCGTCATCAACGCCGCATACGCGATGGTCGGCAAGCCCTATTCGTGGGGCGGCGGGAACGCGAACGGACCCAGCACCGGAATCTGCTGCTCACCCGCCGGAAAGTCCGGCGCGAGCATCACCGGGTTCGACTGCTCCGGGCTCACCCTCTACGCCTACGCGAAGGCCGGGATTTCCCTGCCCCGCACGGCAGCCCAGCAGTACGCGGCCTCGGAGCCGGTCAAGCCGGAAGACGCCCGCCCCGGCGATCTCGTCTTCTACGGAAAAGCAGCCGCAGGTATTCACCACGTAGGCATTTATGTCGGCGGCGGATACATGCTCAACGCCCCCCGCCCCGGCACGAAGGTCCGCCTCGATCGCCTCGACGCGCTGACCGACCTGTACGGCCTCGCCCGCCCCACCCCGCAGCATCACAAGGAGATCTGACCCATGAACAAGCACTTCTTCCTCGCCAAGCCCGTCGACATGTCCACCGGCTTCAAGGACTTCTTCGACACGATCGGCCTGACCGGCGCCGGCCTGGTCACCAAGGGCATCGCCGCCGTCATCGCGGTGATCGCGCTGCTCATGCTGATGCACACGCCCAACGACCCCAAGGGCGCCCTGCGCAAGGGGTCGATGGCGGTCGGCACGCTGTTCGTCGCGGTCGTCCTGGCCATCTACGGCGACACCCTCTTCAGCACCGTCACCCAGGCCAAGGGCTGATCCCGCATGGCGGACCACGACAACAACGACAACTGCAGTCTGCTCACCGGCCAGGCCTACGAGATCTGCGAATCGGAGCCCACGGACGACAACCCGTGCAGCCTGGTCGCCAAGCCCATGCGGGCACTGTGCGAAAAGGACCACGGCATCAGTCCTGGCGGAGGCACCGGCGGGGGCAACAGCCTCACCGACGGGGCCGCCGACAACGTCCAGAAGAGCGCAGAGAGCCTCCTGAAGAAGATCAACGGGTTGGTTGCGCCGAAAGACTCGTGGGCGCCGAAGAGCGCGGACAGCGCCCTGTACGAGCCGTTCCTGTGGCTCGGTCAGCACCTGGCCGTCGCCATCTTCGTCTGTGTGGTCGTCGTGTGCGGCCTGACCGCCTGGCAGGGCGCTCCGCGCCTGCGCCAGATGGGCGCCTCGACCGGATGGACCCTGGCGGCCGTCGCCGGCATGGCGACGGTCCCGGGGGCGGTGATGATGCTGAACAGGGCCGTGAGCGCAGCGTTCACGGCCGCGTTCAGCAGCAACGAGTCGACCCTGTTCAAGGTCATCGTGGAAGACATTCAGAACGGGGCGGACACCGACGTGCCGTTGGTGCGGCTGCTGCTGATCTCCGCCCTGGTGGTGGCGCTCATCCCTGCCGGGCTGGTCTTCCTCACCCGCAATATCGGCATCCTCGCGTTCGTGTGCATGGCCCCGCTCGTGCTGGCCTCGCTGGCACGAGGGGGCGACACGACGGCCGTGAAGACGTGGGCGATGCGCCTGCTTGGGCTGATGTTCTGCCCGTTCGCCCTGCTGCTGGTCTCTCCGTTCGTCGCCCTCGCCCACGGCTCGCTCGTGGTCGACACCGTCCTCTTGCTCGCCGCGGACGCCCTGATGCTGCGCATGATCTTCCACGGGATCCCGTACTTCGGGCCTCGGATCGCGCGCGGCGCCCGGACCTTCGTGGAACGGCGCACCGACAACCGGCTGGCCCACGCGGTCGTCCGGGCCGGTGCCCCGGACATCTACGAGCGGGAGAACGCCCGTCGCCCGCGCCGCATCATCGACACCCCAGGCCGGGCCGCGCACCAGGACCGCGGGGTCCTGCTCGCCGCGTACGGCGTGAAGCAGCAGCGGCGGCCGGGACGGCTGACCACCCAGTCCGCCGTCAGTGAGGCGAACCGGGACGCCGACCGCCGCAGCCGGGTGCGCGCTGCCTACGGCCTCCCCAGCCAGCAGCGAAACCGGGCGGCCAACGGCCAGACTCCAGCCACTCCCCCGCCGTCGGCGCCCCGTCGGCGGCGGCCCACCCCGTAACGAGTCCAGCCGGGCCCGGCCCCTCCCCGCATCGCTGGGGAGGGGCCGGGCCCGGCGCGTCCCCTCAGACTTCCGGAGGTTGTTCCGATGTACTCCCTGACACCCGGCTACCGCATCCCTGCTCTCCAGCGCGGACTGAGCCCGGCGGAGACTCTGCTGACCCGGGTGAACGCCGGTGTCGGGAGCGCCATCCTCGCGTCCGCGATGATCTCGCCGCCCCCGGTGTGGACGTTCGGCGCGGTCGGCGCCGCCGCGGCCGCGCTCAACCTCGCGCCCGGCCCGCGCTCGATGGCCCGGTGGGCGACCGTCGGCTACCGGCACCTGCGCGAGCGCACCGTGCCCGCCTCCATGACCAATCAGCCCGGCGCCACGGCGACCTGGGCCCTTTACCCGGGCCACGGCACCATGCAGGACGACCAGCGCCGCACCGCTTTTCACGAGGCGTTTTCCAAGGCACTGACGTTCGCGGGCGGGCAGGCCCGCCAGGCGGGCGTCCAGGTGCACGTCACCCACCACGCCGCGGTCGGCGAGTTCACCGACCACACCCAGACCCTCTCCGTCCACGTCCCCAAAGGGCTGGTCGGCCAGCCCGACCGGATCCTGGCCACGCTGGAGGGCGAGTTCGCCCGCCTCGGCTCCCTCACCCCCTTCGCCCCCGAGCCGCTGTGCGCCGTGGTCGACCGCGGCTCCGGCTGGGTCGGCCTGGAGGACGGCCGCTACGCGGCCACCGCCCGGGTCACCGGCTGGCCGGAAGAGACCGGCGGCGACCTGATGGGCAAGCTCCTGCTCGACGACCAGACGGAGCGTTCCTTCGCCGTGCTGTACCGGCCGCTGCCGGTGGCAGCGTCGCGGCGCTCTGCGAAGTGGCAGCAGGCCGCGAGTGAGGCGTTCACGGCCGACAAGGTCAAGCAGGACGCCCACGCCATCGCCAGCGGCACCCGGCACGGCGCCCTCGTGCAGGGCGCCACCCTCGTCGACCTCGACGGCTACCTCACCGTGTGGGGAGACAGCCCCGAAGCCGTCACCGACGCCCGCTGGCACGCCTCCCTCGCCGCCGACCGGCACCGCATCCGTCTCGACTGGTTGCCCGGCCAGCAGCACCGCGCCCACGTGATGACCACCCCGCACGGAGCATCCACCCGGAAAGGGGCGATCCTGTGATCCGCCTGCCCTCCAACCACGCCGCGATCACCGCACCCCTCATCGCCTCCAACACCGCGTTTCCCGGCATCCCGATCGGCCGCTCCCTGCTGGACGGCCGCGCCTTCCACCTCTCCCCTGTCCTGGCCGACGCCGCGATCCTGCCGTCCACGAACTCGCTCGCGCTGGGAGGCCTCGGCTCCGGCAAGTCCACGACGGCCAAGACCCGGGCTCGCCGCGAGATCCTCGACAACGGCCACCAGTACGTCGTCGTCGACTCCTTCGGCGAGGACGCGAGCGGCGAGTGGGCGCCGCTGACCCGCTCGCTTGAGGGCCGGGTCATCGAGGCCGGCTCCTTCACCCTCAACCCGTGCAGCGAGCTGTTCCCGCGCGAGGTCCGCGAGCAGTTGGTGCGCTCGCTGATCGCCGCTGTGGAGCCGGGCGCCCTGACCCACCAGGCCGCCCACGCCCTTCAGCACGCCCTCGCCCACCCGAAGGCGACGTCGCTGAACGGTCTGGTGGACGCGCTGGTGGCGCCGGAGGACGGCCGCTGGCCGGCCGCCAAGCTGGCCGATTGGGGCGAGGGCGCGGCGATCGCCCTGTCCCGCTACACGGAAGGCTCCCTGACCGGCCTGTTCGACGGCCAGGACGCCAGCCTGCCGGAAACCGACCTGCCGATCCTGTCCTTCGACTTCAGCAAGCTGGACCGCAACTCCCCGGCGATCCCGTCGCTGATGGCTGCGATCTCCTGCTGGGTTGAGCACGTGTGGCTGCGCCAGTCCACCGCCGTGCACCGCCACCTGGTCCTCGAAGAGGCCTGGCAGATCCTGCTGTCCCCGGCCACCGCCGAACTGATCCAGCGGCTGCTGAAGAACAGCCGCAAGGCCGGACTGTCGCTAGACGTCGTGATGCACACCCTGTCCGACCTCGGGCAGGGCAAGGCGCAGGACCTGGCCAAGCTGTGCGAGATCGCCCACGTCGGACGCCTCGGACCGGAGGAAGCCGCAATCGTCGGCGCCCTGCTGGGACTCCCCCAGTCGCTCATCGACATCATCCCCACCCTGGACCCGGGCCAGGCGGTGTGGAAGATCGGACCCGACTACGTCGACGTCGTCCAGACGATCCTCACCGAAGACGAGATCGCACTGACCGACACGTCGTCGCGGCGCCGGCGAGCACAGCAGGCCGCCACCGAGGAACTGGTAGAGCAGGACCTGGCCGTCGAACAGGCCGCCGTCATCGCCCCGGCGGAGCCGGTCACGGCATCGAGCCGCGAAGAGACCGACGTCGTCGACCCGATCGAGGACCTGCACGCCCCGTTCACCACCGCCGACGACACCTGGGACTGGGAAAGCCTGCCCCCGAACGTCATCGGCGACCTCAGCCGGCACGAGCGTGTCCTCCAGGCCGCGCTCGAAGGCCGGTTCAACGAGGCCTCCCAGCTCGCCGCACTCCACGAGCGGGAGGACATCACCGCCCACGGCCTCAACTCCCCCCAGGCGCTGGCCTGGTTGGAGACCCGGGCACAGGTGGCCGATCTCAGTGGAGAGCCCGGACAAGCCGTGCAACTGCGCGCTACGGTCGCCCGCATGGGCACTGACGACGCTGCATGGTTCGAGAAGACCGGAGACAGCACATCCCCGCAATGGCACCGCGGCCCCCAGCCGCACACGCCCGAACCCCAGGCCGCCCCGCAGTCGCAACCGCGCCGGCGGACCTGGCCCTACGTCGCCGCGATCGCGGCCCTGGGCATCACGATCGCGGGCGTCTACCAGTACGCGGCCGACGACCAGACGCAGCAGGAACGCCAGGCGAAGGCCGCCGCCTACAAGGGGCGCTCCGGGGCGACCGTCAAGCTCGACGGCATCAGCACCGATCTCATTGCCCAGTGGAGCAGCGATCGGGAGCGTGTCGTCATCGAGCTGCGCTCGTACTTCGACCGCAACGCGAAGTACCTGCGCATCGACGCCTCCGGCAAGACCGCGCAGACAACGCGGGGCAACGACCGTTGGTATCCCAAGACGCCTGAGCTCGCGCTGCCGGTCACCGACCCGCTCGCGGACATCACCGTCAACATCGCGGTCGGCGGCAAGACGTGGAAGGAGGGCGCCCGGGCGCAGTCCCGGACGATCCGCCTGTCCCCGACAGGCGTCGCTTACGACGCTGAGACCGGAGAGCGCCTTCCTTCCGACTAGATCCCCCACCTGCCGCTGCGGGCCCGCACTCCTTCACGGGGTGCGGGCCCGCAGCACGTGGGAGCCCCGCCCTGGCGCCTATTGCGCCGATATCCGGGTGTTCTGCCTGGCCGCCCCGTCCCCAACACCGAAGGAGTTCTCGTCTTGGCGAAAGGCCCCAGAGTCATAGGCGTGCTCACCGAACCCCAGGCCACTACCTGGTGGCGAGCCAACCGGCACAAGGTCTTGCTCCTTCTTGGCCTGCTGGCCGGCTACTACATCGGCACGCACCTTGGCGACGCCCCTGCCCAGCAACCGGACAGCCCGCGCCCGGGACACACCGCACCCGCCACCACCGGCCCGCACAGCACGCACACGCCCCTCGGCACCACCTGACCGCCGAACTCACTGCGCCCCGCCAACCCCTTGTGGTCGGCGGGGCGCAGTGCTTCCACCGACGCTGGAGGAGATCACTCGTGCTCATCCCCCGCCCGCGCCGCCGGATCGGCAGGCCCCGCCCGCACCGGCCCGGCCTGCGCTACCCGCACCGGCCCCGACGGCTGCCCAGCGCCTGGAGGCGATGATGGGCGCCCCGCAGCACGAGGACGTCGACACGGTCGATGTCGACCTGTACGACCCAGGCGACGGCTCGATCCCGGTCTTCCGGTGGAGGCAGGCCGGGCAAGCCCTGGCGACCCGCCGTCAGTTACGGGAGATGGGGCTGCGCCCTGGTGGCCAGAGTCCTGTCGCCCGGATCGAGTGCCGCGGCGGCCGGCGCTTCGCCTGGCTGTACCGGATCGACCTGGCGAAGCCGAAGCTTCCGATGACGCTCGCGAAGGAGCTCGCGCTCGACAAGGCGATGGCCGCCCGGCAGACCTGCCCCAAATGCGGCCGGCGCTACCACCACGTGCTCCCGCTGAAGACCCTCGGCAGTTGCCTGGAGTGCCACGACGGCACCCCGGCCGACCCTGCCAGCTACGTCACTTCGGCGCCAGCGCACCGGCTGGCCGCCTGACCTTCCACAGCGCCCCGCGTACTGGCGGCTGCCTGACCCGCCCAGCCCGGTGCCGCCTGTCGGCGGACTGGTCCGGGCGCGGTCCAGGGGAGCCGGACAGCCCGGCCCGCAACCTGGAGGACCCCATGCACCTGAGCGACATGCGCGACGACGAGGACTCCATGCCTGTGAGCGCCATGCGTGACAAAGCCGCAGGTCTCCTGCTCGCCGTCCGCACCGAACGAGGCGAGCGGCGCCAGCACATGCTCGAAGAGGCGCAACTGTGGATCGACCTCGCGCACACCTTCCAGCCCGCCCCGCCCACGGAGACGGTGCCCGACGGCACCATGATCCGCATCCGTACCCGCGGCGGCGCCCTCACCGTCGTCCAGGAGCGCACCGCCTGGGGAGACACCGCCCTGTATCCGTGGCAGTGCCTGGGCTGCGGTCACGGCCGCGATGCCCGCTACGGCGACGGTGCACCGTTCCGGGATGTCGCCCACGAGCAGGCCACCCGGCACGCCCGCCGCTGTTGGGCCGAACCCGCCCCCGTAACCGCCCCCCCGACCACCGTTGTGGCCGGTCCCGTTGACATGCAGGGAGAATCCGCGTGAAGCCGTTCCGCCTGAACAATGCGCTGCCCGTCGACACGACGATCCCCCACGAGGCGCTGGTCTGCCTGATCGGTGCGGCCGGGGCGGGAAAATCAACGTGGGCCAGCACCTGGCCCGGCACTCAGGTCCTCGAACTCGACCATTTCCGCGCCCTGGTCAGCGACGATGCGGGCTCGCAGGAAGCCACCGACGACGCCGTCTTTGCACTTCAGGCCGTCCTGGAGGCCCGGCTCGCCCGCCGGAAGGTGACGGTCGTCGACGCGACCAACAGCGAGCAGGCGGTGCGCGCCAACCTGATCGCGACCGCGCGCCGTCACGGCGTGCCCACGGTCGCGCTGGTCATCCCCACGCCGGTGTCCGCGTGCGTGGAACGCCAGGCAGGCCGGGCTGCCAGCCGCAGCGTGCCGGAGCCGGCCGTGCGTGCCCAGCACGCTGCCATCGTGGACGCGTTCCCCGGCCTGCCCGGCGAGGGCTTCGACCACGTCGTCGTTGCGGAGAACATCCACCGCCTCCAGCCGCTGCTGCAGCGGCTCAGCGACGCCCGGCGCGGGGATCTCGGCTGGGACGGCGGCCAGGGCTTGGGCGACCTGCTCCTGGTGCGCCGGGTGTTCGGCCCCGAGATCCTGCCGATGTGGTGCTGGCGCGACGGCTCGCAGCTCGCCGGCGGCGACCGCGTTGCGGAGATCCGGCTCGGGGCCGACCGCATCGTTCTCGCCCTGCGCACCGACATCGACGGGGCGGGCGACGTCGGCTTCGAGGTCCTGGTGGGCTGCGCCGTCGACGACGACTGCGAGGGCCAGGCATGGGCGCCGGCCTACAACGTGAGCGATCTCCTGCGGGCCCTGACCGGCGAGCTCATGAACGACCCGGACGTGTACTGCACCGTCCACGGCCCGCACGCCGACGACGCCCCCGAGGACGTCCCCGACGGCCTGGAAGCGCAGTACGCGGACGCCGTCCACGCATGAACCAGCCGCCGCACGCCGTCGATGACAAGGAGTACCGCCATGACCATCGTCTCGTCCTCCGCCATCAGCGAGGACACCAACCTGGACGCTGCCTGCATGACGGTGGCGACCGAGGTTGCCCGCACCGACGGCAAGGCCTCCCTGCTGCTGGCGTTCAACGGCGCGGTCCTCGCCGGACTCGCCACGGTCGCCGACAGCGGCCTGCCGTCCGTCACGAAGGCCGTCGGGGCGGCCGCCGTCCTCGCGCTGGCCGCAGCCGCCGTCCTGCTGCTGTTAGTGGTGCGCCCCCGCACGCGCGGTACGGACCGGGCGTCCTTCCCGTACTGGGCTGGTCTGGATGAGGACGCCATCCGCGCGAGCATGCGGGGCGATACCCGGCCCGCCCGCATCCGTGTCCTGTCCGTCATCGCGATGCGCAAGTACGGCCAGTTGCGGCTCGCGGTCGACCTGAGCCTGGCCGCCCTCGCGCTCCTGGTCGTGGCTGCTGCGAGCGTCCTGGTCTGACGGTCCTGCGTCCCTTCCCGCCCTGGGTGGCCACGGCCAGAAGGGGTGGGAGCGGGTGCAGGACCGGACAGCCCGGCCCGGCACACCGGAAGGGAGTACGACATGCACGACACCCTCACCGCGGTGACCCGCCCGTACGCGGCCGACTCACCGCTGGCCCACCTGCTCGACATGGCGCAGGCCGCTGGCCAGCCGACCGAGGACGAACAGCGCGAGGACGCCGTCACGGCCGCCGCGCAGCACCTGTACAACGCCTACCCGGCCACGCTCGGCTCGGTGCTGGACGTCATGGACTGGACCGGCCACCCCGCCCTGCACTCCCTCGGCTTCTCCTTCGAGCCGGCCGCGACGGCCTGGCTGGATGGCGGCCTGTGGCTGCACCACACCCTGCGCATCAGCGAGGACGACGGCGCGGTCGACGTGCTCACCCTGATCGTGCCGTGCACCTGCGGCGACGGCTACACCGACATCGTCCTCGACAGCGAGGACTTGCTCATCGAGATCCTCGCCGAACTGCGGCCCACCCACGGCCGGTCCGTGCACGACGACCGCCACGGCGACTGCCGCACCGTCCACCGCGCCGCCCCGCTCGGCAGGCGACTGACGGCCTTGTGAGCCTGGAGGCGCCTGCAGCATCGGCAAGTTGGGCGCACGGCCGCCCCCAGGCTGCCGGCATCACGCGGACGCCGGCGGCCTTCAGCATGCCGCAACCGCCTCGGCCGACCGGCACCGACCCTCATCCGAACAGCAAAGAGGCGCACCCCTTACGCCTGGACAGCTCGGGGTGCGCCTCTTCCCATATCCGCCCTCGCGGGCGGGAGGAGATCCCATCATGCCTGTACTCGCTGCGTTACGGCAGCCGTCCCGCACACTCGTCACTGCCGCGGCCGCCGTGCCGCTGACCGGCTGGACCGTCCACGCGCTCGCGCTGCACCGGCGCCTGGCCGCCGCCCGCCGCGACCCGCTGACCGGACTGCACGGCCGCGACGGCTACACCACCCGCGCCACCGAGCTGACCGCCCGCCACCCCCAGGCCGCCATGGTCCTGCTCTGCGACATCGACCACTTCAAGCAGATCAACGACACGCACGGGCACGCCGCCGGCGACCGCGTGCTCGCCACGACCGCCACCCGGCTTACCGCCTGGACGGGCAGCCGGGGTGTGGTCGGACGGCTCGGGGGAGACGAGTTCGCGGCCGCCGTGCGGATCGGCGCCGCACGCCGCCGCCTGCGCCTGGACCAGCTCGCCGCAGCCCTCGCCCGGCCCGTCGACATCGACGGGCGCCTGGTCGACGTCACCGTCTCGATCGGCGCCGCCACCCCCGACGCGATCGGCACCACCGACCTGGACGTGCTGCAGCGGGCCGCCGACGCCGCCATGTACGCGGGCAAGCACGGTGGCCGCGCGGTCCTCGCCGACCGCTCCCACGCCGACGTGCCGTCCGTCAACGGCCGCCGCGCCGGCCGCCCCGGCACCGCCATCCCGGGAGCGGCCGTATGACCGCCACCCTGTATGCGCCCGACTGGATCCGCGGCATCACCATCAAGCAGCCCTGGACCGTGTGCATCGTCCACGGCGGCAAGCGCATCGAGAGCCGCCCGAAGGCGTGGCCGCCGGGCTGGTACCTGTTGCATGCCGGTGCCGAGTCCGGCATGGACCGGCACGCGCTGCGCGACCCGGTCGTGGCCCGCACCCTCCGCGACCACCCGCTGCAGTTCAGCGCGGTCCTGGCGGTCGCCCGCATCACCGGCTCCCACAGCTCCCACACCGACACCGGCGGCCCCTGCTCGCCGTGGGCGCAGCCCGGCTGCTTCCACATGCAGCTTGACGCCGTCCACGCCCTGCCGCTGCCCGTGCCCTGCCGCGGCGCCCTCGGACCCTGGCGCGTCCCGCTGCCGGTGTTCGAGCAGGTCCTGACTCAACTCCCCCACCTGGCCGCGACGTTCCCGGAGGTCACGCCATGAAGCGCACCGACACCACCGCCACGCCTCAGACGGCGGTCCGCTTCGACTTCCCGCACAGCCCCACCCCGACCCGCTGTCAGCAGGAGCCCGAGACGTTCGACTTCACCAACGGCGACCGGGCCGCCGACCGCGCGGTGACGGACAGGCGGCTGGCCAAGGCCCGTAAGGCCTGCTCCGGATGCCCCATCGCCGCCGACTGCCTGAAGTGGGCGCTGGTGAACAAGGACCTCACGCGGCACGGGGTCTGGGCTGCGACCACGCCCGGCCAGCGCAACGACCTGCGCAAGCGCCTGGCCGACCGGCTCGGTCCGGACTGGATCAGCGTCCTCGCCGAACAGGAGCAGGCCCGCCGCGAGCGCGCGGCGGCCGCCTGCCACCGCCCGCTGACCGTGGCCCAGGCCCGCATCGTGCGCTTGGACCGCGAGGTCAACGGGCCCATGCCGACCGGCCGCCTGCTCACCCCCCAGGTTCAGCAGCGCAACCTGGCCCGGCTTGTGCACGGCCTCACGGCCGCATAGCCGCCGCGCCCTGCGCCGGGCCCGCGGGTGCCTCGCGCCCGGCCCGGCGCGGGCTGCAGGCGGCCACCGCTCGTACCGGCTCTGACCCGCATCCTTCGGAGGAATCTGCCCGTGAAACTCGTCATCGATACCGAGAAACTTGCCGACGCCGCCCAGTGGGCGATGCGCGCCGTCCCGAACGTGCCCTCCCGCCCGTTCCTGGCCGGCCTGCGCATCGAGGCCGCCGCCGACAACACGCTCACCCTGAGCGGGTTCGACTACTACCGCTCCGCCCGCGCCAGTGAGGACTGCGAGGTGTCCGAGCCCGGCACGCTCCTGGTGCCCGGACGCGTCCTCACCGACATCGTCAGGTCGTTCCCCAAGACCAAGCAGACCCTCCTGGCCCTCGACGGCAACGACCTCGCCCTGTCCTGCGGCACCGCCCACATCACGCTGCCCACCCTGCCGCTGGACGACTACCCGACCCTGCCCGAGCTGCCCGCCGCCAGCGGCACCGTCGACGGAGCCACCCTCGCGGCGGCCGGGGCCCGGGTCGCCGCGGCCGCCAGCACCGACGACACCCTGATGGTGCTGACCAGCGTGCAGTTCACCCTCAGCGACACCGAGATGACCCTGTCCTCAACCGACCGGTACCGCTTCCACGTCGCGGACCTGCCCTGGACGCCGAACAAGACCGTCAAGGGCCGGGGCAAGACCAAGGCCCTCACCGCGGGCAGCGCGCTCGTTCCGGCCGACGTCGTCGCGGATGCCGCCCGCATCCTCGCCGACGCCGACTCGGCCGAGATCACCATCACCGAGGCGCAGTTCGCGCTGAGCGTCCCCGGCCGGTGGGCCACCGGCGGCATCATCGAAGGCGCCCTGCCCAAGTACGGCTTCCCCACCGAGTTCGAGTCCGTCGTCACGACCGGAACCGAGGCCCTGACCGACGCCCTCAAACACATCACGCCGCTGCTCGACAAGACCGATCCGATCGTCCTCGACATCGCCGACGGGCAGATCACCGTCCGCGCCGGCACCGACGACAAGGGTCGCGGCCGCGACCAGGTCGACGCCCAGCTCGACGGCGAACCGCTGACCATCGCCTTCAACCCCGGCCTGCTGGCCAAGACCCTCCAGCAGATCGACGGGCCCGCCGTGCAGATGAACTTCAACGGCCGCGACAAGCCCGCCCTGATGCACGCCCCAGAACAGGCCGGCATCTTCCGGGGCCTGCTCATGCCGATCCGCCTCAACGGCTGAACCAGCCAGCCCAGCACCCGAGGCCCTCACGCCTGTGGGGCGGCCGTCGACGCCGCTCCGGCCGCCCCGCAGCACCACCACGCCGTACACCGCGGCACCCCGATCTGTCCCGCCTATCGGAGAGCGACCACCCATGACCGGATTCACCCACGCCCTGCCCGACCAGACCTTCACGCTGGCCGGCACCGCCAAGGAAGGCTTCGACACGCTCTATGGCGTCCCGGCCGCCGCCCTCGGTGAGGACGACCGGCTGATGGCGTTAGGGCACCTCACCGACCGCGCCGTCCTCGCCGTCACCACCGCCTACCACCGGCGCGTGTGGGGCTACCGCATCCTGCCCAACCGGGAAGCCGCCGGCCTGACCCGCTCCGGCACCCAGCGCATCCACATCACCGTGACCAAGGGCGGCCAGGACGACGACTACGCCTGGCAGTTCGAGGACGCCGACCCCGGTGACCCCGCAGCCCAGGCCGTCACCCTCATCACCGTCGAATGGCTGGACCACGAGGACATCACCACCCGGTCCACGTGCCCGGCCTGTGCCCGGTCCAGTTGGTCGACCAGCCTCACCGCCGACCCCGGCCGCGCCGGATGGGGCCGCTACCACCGCTGCCTGTACTGCGGCCACAGGTGGCCCACCGCACCGGACCCGCGTCCCAGCCTGACCAAACACCGCCGCTGGAACCCGGCCAGGCCCGACGGCTGCTTCGCCTGCGCCTGCCTGCCCAGCTACCCCTGCACGGACGGCTGCGCGATCGGACACGATCCTGTGGTCGGCCAGCGGATGTGCACCACCTGCCGCAGCCAGCACACCGACGACGTGTGGAAGCAGTTGGCCGCCGTCGCCTACGGCACCGCCACCACCTTCGACGACCTGGACGACCAGCGCGACCGCTGGCTCTACAGCGAGGCCCTGCGCGGCATCCCGCCCATGCAGGCCGCCCGCACCTGGCAGCAGCGCCTCACCCTCGCCGCCCACCGAGCCGCCCCGCGACCGAAGCCGACCACGGCCTGACTGGGGGCGGCATCCGTGACCACCGCGCCCCGGCACCCCGTGCCCGACCACATCCCCGAGCATCTGCGCGAGGCCTTCGCCACCGCCAAGGGCCGTCAGGTGCCCGCCCACTGCCCCTACCAGAGCGGCGACGCCGTCCAACTGCACGGCTACCCCGGCCACCCGGACCCCGGACACCGGCGGACCGGCTTCCGCGGCTGGGTCGTCGGCTGCGTCGGCGCCACGATCCTCACCGGCATCACCACCACCGGCGAGGAGTGGTGGCAGGAGTGGGGCGACCTGAACCCGGACGGCCTGCCCGTCAACATGTGGGACCACTGCACCTGCTGCCGTGACGAACGCCGCGACCTCCTGCGGGCCTTCCACGCAAAGCAGCACGCACGCGGGCAGCAGCTCGACTTCCTCGAATCCACCCCGTGACCGTGCCGGTCGCCGCGTACTCGCCGCCGACCAGCAACGAACCTGCTCAACATCCAGCCCCGGGGGCGGCCGATCCAGCGCCGCCCGGCACCATCCGTCCACGAAGGGACACCGATGCAGCAGCCCACCCACACCCCGGGCCCGCGCGTGACGATCGTCGCCCTGTGCGGATCCACCACGTACTGGGGCCAGCTCGCCGAAGCCAACCTCTACGAGACCGCGGCCGGCCGGATCGTCCTCGCGCCCGGCTGCAACCTCAAGCAGCCCCACTCGCTGTGGGCCGACCCCGTCCAGGCCGACCGGCTCAAGCAGATGCTGGACACCCTGCACCGGCAGAAGATCGACCTCGCCGACGAAGTCCTCATCGTCAACCCCGGCGGCTACATCGGCGACAGCACCCGCCGCGAGATCGCCTACGCCCGCAGCCTCGGCAAACCGCTGCGCTACACCCACCCCGTCCAGGACGGAGACGACCGTGGCTGACACCACGCCCATCGAATGGACCCGCTCCGAGGACGGAACCCCCGGCGCCACCTGGAACCCCGTCACCGGCTGCACCAAGATCAGCGAAGGCTGTGATCACTGCTACGCCGAAACCTTCGCCGAACGGTGGCGCGGCACCAGCGGCCACCACTTCGAGAACGGCTTCGACCTCACCCTGCGCCCCGACCGGCTGCGGCTGCCGCTGACCTGGACCAAGCCGCGCCGCGTCTTCCTCAACAGTATGTCCGACCTGTTCCACCAGGACATCCCCGACACGTACATCGCCAAGGTGTTCGCCGTCATGGCGATCGCCGGCCAGCACACCTTCCAGATCCTCACCAAGCGGCACGCCCGCATGCGGGCCCTGCTGTCCAGCCCGTCCTTCTGGCACCAGGTCGCCCACGAGGGGCGCGAGCACTTCACCGGCTGCCAACAGGACTGGCTCGCCGCCGGCGCGATGCTCGGAGGCCGACCGCTGCCCAACGTGTGGCTGGGGGTCTCGGTTGAGAACCAGCGGTGGGCGGACATCCGGATACCGGCGCTGCTGGAGACCCCGGCCGCGGTGCATTTCCTGTCCTGCGAGCCGCTGCTCGGTCCGGTCGACCTAAAGCAGGCCGTGCGAACCATGGGCAGCGAGCGCGGCCACGGCCTCACCGCCTCCTACGTCCACGCCGGCGGCTGCTGCCGCACGCTCCACGGCATCGACTGGGTCATCGTCGGCGGCGAGTCCGGACCCAAGGCACGCGCCATGCACCCCGACTGGGCTCGCTCACTGCGCGACCAGTGCGCCGCTGCCGAAGTGCCGTACTTCTTCAAGCAGTGGGGCGAGTTCGCCCCCGAAACGCACGGGCACAACAGCGGAGCCACCGTCCTCATCGACGGCCAGGGCCGCACCTGGAACGAGACCGATGCACCCGCCATGCCGAACGTGGTCCGCATGCGCCGCGTCGGCAAGAAGCACGCCGGCCGCCTCCTGGACGACCGTCTCCACAACGCGTTCCCGGCATCCGGCACCCCCCACACCACCATCGAACTGGAAGGCAGGACTCTCCGGTGAAGCGCCGTCTCTTCCATCGCTGCGGCCACGCTCCCGGCGCCATCTCCCCCGAGGACCAGGCCATCGTGGACCAGTTTCGCGAGCTGCTCGCCGCCATGCGCGACCCACAGCCCTGGACGCCGGGCTGCCACCAGGACATCGCCGTACGGGTTGGCCCGTTCCTTGAGCGAGCCCAGCCTCGCCCCGGCGACGATCACGGCCCCGACCTGATCGCCGTCGCTCTGCGCCACCCAGACACCCCACACGCGACGGCCTACCGCCACGGCCGCCAGCTCGGCTATACCAACAGGGGCTGGCTGCGCTGCGAGACGTCCAAGATCCTAGGCATCTGGCAGCCCGCCTACACAATGCTCACCCACGCCGCCGCGGGCCTACCCCTCCCTGACGACGTCGGCATGGACCCCGCCCACTACGGCGTCCACGTCGAAGCCCGACGCAGCGACAACACCGGCTACACCCTGCTCCGCCTCGGGCCCTACACCCAGACCTGGCTCGCCTCCCGCGACGCCGACCGTCTCAACGCCGAGCTGGAAGGCCGCGCGGCGACCGTCATCCCCGGCTTCACCGTCACCGCCAAGGACGCCGTGTTCCACGTCAGCGACCACGCAAGCTACGCCGACCCGGACGACATTGACATCGTCGCGCTCCTGGCTGACGCCATCTTGGAGGTGAGCGCGTGACCACCACGACCCTGTACGAGATCGAGACCAGCGAGGCTGACGACGGCACGACGGTCCCCGCCGAAGGCCTCTGGACCCCCAGCAGTGAGGACGCGGCCGGGTTCATCACCTACAACGGGCTGTACGTCGCCGGCATCGGAGCCCCGAACGACGACAGTCTCTACCCGGAACGGTTCGTCGTCCTCGGACATCAGCGGTGGGCCGACACCATCGAGGCCGCCGCCGCGTACATGGACCGCGTCCACAACTGGCGGACCCTGCACCTCTACCCGGGCGACGACCCCTCCGTACTTATCCCCCGCATCCCGCGCGCCGTCCATACGCATGCCGTCTTCTTACGGCACCCGCACCCGGACCACCCGTGCGCCTGCGAGTGGGAAAACACCTGGCGCCTCGTCTGGGCACCGCCCACCGAGCACGGCGCCATCCCGATCACTGCAATGCGCCACCCAGCCGCCCCGCCAACCACCACCAGCATCCCCAACCCTGACCAAGGAGCGCCCGCCACCTGGGCGCCCTGACGCACCACGACTGAGCACGAAGAAGGCCCGTACCCTCCCCGCGAGCGCGCAGGGGGTACGGGCCTTTTTGTGTTTCCGGCCCTCGATGAGGAAGGCGCTCGGGTCAGAAACTTCTGACCTTGCCCCCCAGAGTCTTACGCGGAAGCGTGTTCCTGGGCTGAGGCGAAGGCGCGCTGTGCAGCGGCCAGTCGCTTCGCTACGCGACCCAGCTCCTTCTCCAGCGCCGCCAAGCTGACTCGCGCAGCCTCCGGGTCAGCCTCCAGTGCCGCCTGCACCGCGGCGGGCGCCAAGGGGGCGTACACGCGCTCCTTCAGTGAAGCGACCGCCCGCTCCAGAGCTGTGATCTCCGAAGGTGCCGACGGTACAGCGGGAGGGTCAGAAATTTCTGACCTCGACTCCTGCGCCGGAATAGAGGGCGCAGTCAGCTCCTTGGCGATCGAGGCGAGCACGGCGGCGGTCGGACGCCGCTTGCCCTGCTCTGCAGCCTTGGCCAATCCTTCGGACATGACGACCTGGGCTGTCTCCAGGCCCTGATTGCTGATGACCTCCGCCATGACCTTGCGGGCCGACGCCCGCGTCAGGTGCTGAGCGAGATCGGGACCCAACTCGCTGATAGCGCGGATACGTTCCGCATCCTGCAGCAGTTCGAAAACGTACTTCGGCTCGACGTCGAGCACATCCGCCGCCCATACCGAGAAGTTGCTGTGGCCGGCCACCACGTGGAGCTCCCGCTCCCGTGCAACCTCGAGGAGCACCGCCTTGTTCAGGACCGTGAAGTCCTCGGCACGTGCGCCCGCGAGGTCGATCTCGTGCAGCCGGTCCGTGATGAAGGCAAGCTGCTCCTCAGGGGTGCCGGTGATGTCGTCGGCGCTCAGAACCCGGCCGTGGGCGAAGATACTGGTCTCCGGAGCGGACGTGCCAGTCGACGCGGCTTGCGCAGCCACCTTCTGCAGCTCCGCGGGAACCGCCGGGTCGACAGACGAGTCGGCGGCCTTCTTGAGGCGGCTGCTCCCCGCCGCAATGAGCTTGTTGCTCACGCTTCCACTCCTGATGCCGTGAGGATTCGGTCGTAAACGTCGGTGAGCGCCTGAGCCTCACGGCCGGACGCATCGGTGATGGGCACGCAGGCGAACCGTGTCTGCTGCCGCACTGCGTGTCGGGGGATCGTCAGATCACGGCGGTAGAGATCGCCATACGTATCCGCCAGGTAATCCCCTATGACGTCCTTCAGGTTGCTGGCGCCGCCCGGCACTATCGACGGAATGATGCCGACCACCCGAAGATCGGGGTTCATCCCCAAGTCTTTGACGAGCTTGATCGTGCTCAGTGCCTCTTTGGCACCGACCCGGCCGTCCTCGTCCAGCGTCGCCGGGATGACCACGTCGGTGGCGGCCACGAGCGCCGATGTCACCAGCTTCCCGCCGGCGCGAGGCGGCAAATCGAGAATGGCGACCGTGCCCTCCTTGACCACACCCTTCAACCCCAGGCGCAGCCGGAACTCCAGGCCGACAGCCACGTTGTCGGTCTCCCGGTTGGCCAACGCCCGCTCCGCGGCGATGACCTGAACCCCCGACCATGCCTCCGAGGCGGGAGCAAACGCGTCCGCGGCCAGACCGGTCTCACCCTGCGGATCCAGCGCCAGCAAGTCATTCATGGAGAACGCCGGCGCTTCGTCTGCCGAGATACCGAGCTCCGCTGTGAAGGTCCCCCGCGGATCCAGATCGCCTGCGATGACGTCCAGCTTCCGTTTCCGTGCGGCCGCGACCAAGCCTGCGGACAGGGCAGACTTGCCCACGCCGCCCTTCTCGCTGTACACCGCCAGCACTCTGCTCATGTCGGAACCTTCGCCATCAGTCGATACGCCGAACTCACGCAGCGAAGCGTATCGACAAGGAGCGGTTCGGCCGGAGGTGACGGGCAGGTATGCCCCACAGGCCGACTGCGGCTGACGCCTGGTCCCCGCAGCCGGAGCCCGTGCGAGCGAAGTGGACGTAGTCAACCCCCGCCACCGCCATGCGGACTTGAGGAGAGAATCCCGGTGGCTGCCCCGCAGAACCCACAACGCTCGCACAGCCCGCCGGGTGCTCGACCACTGGCCGGGTGCAAGTGCACGGCATTCACCTGACCCGGACGCAGTCCGCTTTCTGGAGCCAGGGCCCCGTAACGCCTATACCCACAAGCTTCTAGAGTTTCGTTTGTGACGAAACTAGGAGAGCAGAGTGAGCGGGCTCAGAGCTCCACACGCGAGCGGCTCGTGGAACGTACCTGCGCATGGTGCGGTGAGCCGGTCGTGTACGGCGGCCGTGGCCGGCCACCGCGCTACTGCGGCCCTGTGCATCGCCGTCGGGCCTGGGAGCTGCGCAGTGCCCAGGACCGCGCAGAGCGTCCCGTGAGCGAGGGCGGGCAGAGCCTCGAGCCGGTGCGCGAGGTCGTGGAACGCACGCAGACCGTGGTGCGCACCATCGCGCTCCGGGATCAAGACCAGGTTCCACTGGCGCCGCGTGCGGCTCAACGACTGAACGGGGAGCCTTACACCCTGCCCGAGGACGCCGTGGAATGGATCGAGGCCCTTGCGGCCCTACGGAAGGCCGCGACCAGCCCGAAGATCTACCCCTTCCGCGAGCACGTTGCCCGGGCCTGTGAAAGGGCCGCGCAGGCGCTACGTGCCGAAGGCTTGGGGTCAGGTCTGTGATGCCGTCCCGGCGTTGCGATCAGGAAGAGCGAGTCACCGCACCAGAGACAAACAGTTGGACCAGGGTGGCTGCGATATGGGTTGCGGCTCTGGCCGCATCCAGGGTCTCGGGCACGGTAGCTGTCTGAGCCCCATGACGGGAGGTCTGGCCTTCCCACAGAGCGCGCATCATCTCTTCCACGGGAAGAACGGGGTCCTTGCCGGGAGCTGTGACCAGAGCGGTGCCAAACTTGTGGCGCGCCGTACGAAGTTCTCCGAGCATCGAGCCCAGGGTGGCCTTGTTGTTGCGGGGCTCGACCACAGAGTGGGCTGCGGACTCGACTGCCTTGATGGCTTCGCTATACGCGCGCACCGGGTCAGGCTGGCGCCCGTACGCGTTCTGCCAGGCTGCGGAGAGGTGGTCGGCGGCAGAACCGGTTGTAGCCGTGGTGCCGGCATCGGCAACGGTCTGCCGGATGGCGTTCCGCACTGCGGGGGTTACGCGCTCCTCCAGCCCATCGAGCGAGTCGCTGATGCGGTAAGCCGAGCCACCTTCATTGAGGATCGAGTCGAGCCTCGACAGGTGTTTTGGAGCAGTGATCCGGCGTTCCACTCGGTACGCGAGCAGTGCGTCCACGACGTCAAGGAGATCTGCGTCCGTGGCGTTGGTCAGGGCCTGGTCGTAACCGTGCGTTGGGTCGAGGCGCAACCGCAGACAGATCGTCCGCTCCACCTCGTCGTAGTCGTCTCCCCTGTACGGAATCGACTCGAGCTCTCCCTGAACCCATTCCTGCAGAGGAGCGACAAGGTGCCTGGGTACGCCGTCATACGGTCCGTCGTCAATCGGCTCGGCGAGTCCTATACGGGCGGAGAATCGGGGACGCGCGGTGCTCGGCATGGTGATGGATCGTACCTATCGCCAACAGGAGCGTGGCACTGGTTTTTCATTCAGCAGACACCGAGCCTCATCAAGGCCCGCCGCGACTGATCCCCGGAGAGGGGCTGACCTGTGCCGAGTGCGTTCGGCACGGACCGGCACGGACTCTATCGACTGGGCCTACGCGCGGGTTGCTGGCGTAGGTCCAGGAACATGCGCAGCCGGACGCCGGGCTCGCCGGGTTCGCGGACGGTGCGGTCGGCTGGCGCGATCGCGCAGTGCTTGGCGAGCAGGTCCTGGACGGCGAAGGCGGTCGCGTCGTCGGCGGCCGCGACCTCGACGACGGCCAAGCCCGGCTGTTCGACGTGCGCTTCATGGATTGGCCTCATGTCCGGCATGACGTGTGGGAGCTGGTGAAGGTTCTGGCGACGAGGCGGTCTTCACCCGTCTGTGTTGGGGAGCCGGTCCCGACCAGCTACCGAGGAACTGTGCGGCGACCCCGACCACGGTGGTGGACACCCCGACCGCAGACCCGACCAAGGCAGGTCAGTGTTGGTGGCGCGTGCCGGGACGGGGCGGTGCAGCCCGAAGGCCGTGCTACGGCGGTGTGAAGGTGGGGACGTCTGCGGGGGTGAGGTCGGGGCGGGCGCGGTGCCAGCGTGCGGGGTGGCGCCAGCGGCCTGAGGCGTCGCGGGCGACATCGACGCCGACTTCCACCACCAGTTCGGGTTCCACCAGCGTGACGTTCAGCGTCTCCTGGCTGCCCCACCCGGCGGAGAACGACCAGCCCGTCCATGGATGCCCGTGCCGTGGCGTAGCGAGCTGGTCGGCGACCGTAGCGCTGGCCGCCCGGGCGAGGGTGGTGGTGCGTCCGACGTACTGCAGGCGCCTGTGGTCGTCGTATCTGCCGAGCAGCAGCCCGCGGGGAGCGGTCAGGGAGCCAGTGACCGCGCCGACGATCGCCTCGGTGGTCTCGTGCACCTTGTATTTCTGCCAGCCCCTTGAGGGCCGGTAGGGATCGCCCAGCCGCTTGAAGAGCACCCCCTCGATCCCGACCGAGGTCCACGTCAGCCACTCGCGCACGGTGTCCGGGTCGGTGGTCGACGGACACAATACCCACGGCGCCGCCAGTCGGCGGGCGGCGAACACGGACTCCAGGGCGGCTCTGCGCCGCCAGTAGGGCCATCCGGTCGTGTCCGCCCCGGACAGCCGCAGGACATCGAATGCGACGAAGTGGGCCGGCCACTCCTGTGCCGCCCGGGCCGCCCCGGCTCCGCGCCGGGCAAGCCTGTTCTGCAGCCGCTCGAACGCGAGGCGGCCCGCGGCATCCCATACGACTAGCTCGCCGTCGAAGGCGCTCAAGTCCGGCAGTTGCACGGCCCCGGCCACGATCTCCGGAAACGATGCCGACATCTCAGTGCCCCGCCTCGAGCGCAGCACCACCTGGCCCGCGTCGACGGACAACAGAGCCCTGAACCCGTCCCACTTCGGCTCCCCCGCCCAGCCCGGCTGCAGCTCGGGCTCGGCCACGGGAGTGCTCAGCATTGGCTCCGGCAGCGTCCACGTCACCCCGGATCCCTTCCACAGAGCACTCCGATGCTGTCGTGTCTGGAGTCGCCAGCGGTGCCGCCGGATCCGCCGAAGCACGCCTCGGTGAACAGCATTCGCTCATCGTGCTCGGACATCAGCCCGCCCTCCGCATACCCCTGGCCCATCGAGAAGCACCTCTGCGCGTCCTGGTTGCCATCGGCGGGACGTGCTGTGCCGATCACCCCGGCGACTTCGTGGGATCGCGATCCCGCGGTGGCTGTGGCACTTCCCGTGGAGGCCGTTTCGAGGTGAAGGAGGGGGTCACTCTGGCAACTTGTTCATGATCAATGTCAGTGCGCTCGGCTTGGGTGAGGCGTTCGCTGGTCACGGTTCCCAGACGGTCGGGCCTCCGCCGATCCACTCGACCAGAGCCGAGGCGGCGATCTCATCCTCTTCTCCCACGTCGAGCCCGGCGCGATGGAGGAACACGATCATGTCCCACAGGCCGTAGGCGCGGCCGACGTCGTAGTTGTGGATCTGCACCAATCGGCCGCCCTGGCTGTCGGGTGGGCCGACGGTCACCGGTCGCATGGGTGCCATGGTGAACATTTTTGCGCCGTGATGGTGCCGGGGATCGTGGCTGACGGGTTGTAGCCGTGATGCGGTCACCGTTCTACGGCTCAGGGGCTGAGCGCTTCGCGAAGGGTGGCATGGCAGTCGATGAGGGCGTCGAGGCCGACGATCTGGATGGTGCGTATGACGGAACTGGTGGGTGCGGCCAGGCGTATCCAGCCACCGGCGTCGGTGGCGCTCTGGTGGGCGGCGATGAGGAGGTTGATGCCGGTGGAGTCCATGAAGGTGACTTGGCGCATGTCGATTACGAGGCGTGGCGGCGGCGTGGCGGGGACGTCCAGTGCCTCGCGCAGCGTTTCGCATGTGTCGTAGTCGATCTCACCGGCGACAGTGAGGATGCGGATGCCCTCGCTGGAGGTGTCCACGATCGACAGCTGGTCTGGCTGCGGAGCTTGTTCGGTGTCCGGCATCTCGTCCCCAGTCATGCCGGTGATCCTGGCACACCAGCACTTTCACCTGCAGTGCCGCCCCTGGACAGGGTGGGTAATGCCTTGATGTCGAAGGCGTAAAGAGCGTGCTGGGGGTACGCGTGGGGTGTGAACGGGGGAGAGAGGGACCGCGATGCCATCAGTTCCCGTGAGTGAGAACGGCCCGGCGCCGGGGGAGCAGGCCATACAGACCACGGTGGCTCTGGAAGGCGACGGTAGGTGCATCGCCCGCGCCCGCCATCTCGCCGCCGGCTTCCTCACCCGTGTGCAGGCCGAGCACGGCCTGCCAGTCTCGCAGCGTGCCATGGACCTCACCCAGCTGGTGGTCAGCGAACTGGTCACCAACGCCCTCAAGTACGCGCCGGGACCAGTCCTGCTGGACCTGCGGATCGCCAGGGACGCCGTCGAAGTGATGGTGTGGGACAGCGATCCCGTACTGCCGGTGGCGAGGGCCGCCGACGTAGGACGCGTAGGCCAGCACGGCCTGGAGATCGTGATGGCCGTCGCCCAGGGCTTCGAAGCCCAGCGCGAGCCGGTCGGCAAGCGCATCACCGCCCGCATCGCCCTCCTGGACGACCCAGGCGGCGCCATCGCCGGACGGCGGCCCCTGTAGAAGCGCGGGCCCGCCCCCGGTCAGACAGGCCGTGAGGCGGCCTGGCGGGCCAGCGCCGCGTGCAGTTCTCCGAGAAGGACATCCGGCAGCGCCGCGCCCTGACCGTGGTTGAGGACCTGTTCAGCGACCTGGGTGAGTTTGATGTTGGTGTGCTGGGAGACCTCCCGCAGCACCGTGAAGCCATCGCCCGGCGGTATCTGTCCCAGGACGGTCAGGACACCGATGGCCTGATCGACGACGGCGTGCGAGGCGAGGGCCTGCCGCAGCTGCCGGTTCTCCGCCCGCAACCGTTCCCGCTCTTCCATCAGCTCATCCGCCGACACCGATGCGGACTGAGGACGGGGAGGGACGGACGAGGCCAAGGCAATCACCAGGAAAGACAGCGGACAGGGGCACGCTCACACGCCTGCCCGGGTTTCCTGTCAGCATCCATCCGATTCCAACGCGTCACTAGGCGGCCAGTCCCTCTGGTCGTAGCGTTCGGAGGCCAGCCGCGGGAACTTGCTTCCCCCGGCTCACTGGGACGGGGCGCCACCTGCTGACAGAACCGGGTTCTGCCGCCTGGATACACTGCCCAGTCGGGAGGATCTTTTCCTCTGCCCGTGCCGGGACGGTTGGCAGGCGGCTTGATGTGAAGGAGTCCGAGCGTGGATGTCCCACATGCGGTGGGCGGGACCGCCCCGGTAGAGCCCGGGAGGGCCGCGTTGGAGGTGAGCCCGTTGCCCGGTGGTCGTTCTGGGATACGTGCCCGCGGTGAGATCAGCGTCCTCACCCGCCCGTCCTGGGAGCAGGCCCTGTCCGAACTGGCCCGGCGGCACGCGGGCGTTTCGTACGTGGAGCTGTCGGATGTGGCGTTCGTCGACGTGGCCGGGGTGACCGCGCTGGCCATCACCGCCATGAACCTGCCCGACGGGAGGGTTGTGGTCGAGAATCCCCCGCCGCAGCTGCCGCGGGTGTTGGAGATGTTCTGGCCGGGCCTGGACCGGATCGAGGTGGCTTCGTGATGAGCACGGTGACCACCCGCGAGGCGTTCGTGCACCCCGCCCTCTTCTACCGCACCGAGCAGGAGTACACGCAGCAGACGGTGGCCTTCCTGCGCGAGGGCCTGACCAACGGCGAGCCGATGGCCGTGGCGGTGCCCGGCCCCAACCTGGAGCTGATCAAGACAGGTCTGGGCGAAGATGCCGAGGGCATCCTGTTCCTGGACATGACCGACGCTGGCCGCAACCCGGGGCGGATCATCCCCAAGGTGCTGCGCGGATTCGCCGACGCCCACCCCCAGGGGCGTGTGCGGATCATCGGCGAGCCGATCTGGGCAGGACGCAGCGCGGTGGAGTACCCGGCGTGCGCGCAGCACGAGGCGCTGATCAACGCGGCGTTCGAGGGCCGGGCGGTGACGATCCTGTGCCCCTACGACGAGGCGCGACTTGATGCCCAGGTCGTCGCCGATGCGAAGGTCACCCACCCGACCCTCATCAACGGGGATGGACAAGCGTCGGCCAGCGCCACCTACGACTGGCAGGCGGTCGTCGACCGGTACAACCAGCCGCTGACGCCCGCACCGGACGCCGCGGTCTTCCCCTACGGCGGAGAGGACCTTCCAGCGGCCCGCCAGTTCGCTCTCACCCAGGCGACGCAGCTGGGCCTGACAGGGGAACGGCTGATGGATGTCGAGCTGGCGGTCGCCGAGCTGACCACCAACAGCGTGGTCCACGGCGGCGGCCGCGGGACCCTCGCGGTCTGGGTCGAGCAGGGGCAACTGGTGTGCGAAGTCCGCGATGCGGGTCGGCTGACCGATCCACTGGCAGGTCGCCGCCCGCCCAAGCACGGCCAACTCGGAGGCCGGGGCCTGATGCTCGTCCACTACGTGGCCGACCTGGTCCGGCTGCACACCGGCGACGACGGCACGACCGTGCGCTTCTACCTCAGCTTGTGACAACGCGCGGACGGCCACCTGCCCGGGTGGCCGCCCGCCCCGTTCGTGACACGAACCTTGCATGTCTGCCAGCCCCGGTCCTGACCTCCGAGGGCACCGAGCTGCGGGAACGGCTGCCGAAGGTCCTGGCCAAGGAACCCCTGTTCGCCGCCCTGACGCAGGACGAGCAGGACACACTGGAGGATCCGCTCAAGCGGGCCCTCCCCTGCGCTGAAATCCTTCAGGCCTGGCGGCGTCGCTGAGTTGAGGCCGCCCCCTCCACCGCGGACGAGCCTCGACACGGACAACGGACACGTCGCCCAGCCCGCCCTGAGCTGCGGCGACGGGGTCAGCGGGGGCTCCGGCGGCATCCAGGTCACGCGCTATCCCTTCCACCGCGACCCTGCGACCGGAACCCGCACAGCGGAAGGCGAAGCCGGATGCCCTGTGACGCCGTTCCTGCCAGCACCTCACTGCTCGCCGGCGAGGGACATGCGGCCGTGATCGGCATGCGCTCGCGATAGCGATGGGACGGGTGCCCGGCGGCGCTCTGCCGCCCCTTCTACGGGCGGGTGCTGACGTGGCGAACGTTGGGCCCCCAATTGGCCTTCACCGACTCCATGCACCACTGGCACAGCGGGCTGCCGCCGGTGCCGTAACGATGGGTCTTGCGCTGGCAGCCGGTGCAGGGGCCGGCCTTGTCGCCGGGGCAGATCAGCGCGGACGGGTCGGGCTCCGTGATCGGGGGCGGGGCTGTGGTCATCGGGTGCGCCTTCTGTTCCGGGCGACGGACATCCGTCACCTGCATCGCAGGATACGACCCGGTTAGCACGAAGGTTCGAGCGATGCTCCGGGGTGCCGTGTCGCCCGCAGAGCGTGGTCGCGCCCCCGACCACAGCCCCGACCACGGCCCGGGGCGAGCCCGGATTGCCCCGTCCATGGCTGGTCACAGGCTTGCCCCGGCGTGTCGGGGGCTTGCCCGGTTGAGAGGGCAAGCCCTCGGTCACAGGCTTGCCCAGGACGCCGGTGGCCGCGCGTTCCGCACGTGAGGACGGCCGCATACGGTGGTGCGGTGACCCCGCCCTCCAACTCCGGCTCCAACTCCGTCTCGACGCCGGCCGCGGTGCCGGTCCGTCTCGTGCTGCCCGCCGACCCCCTGCTCGGTACCCCCGGCCAGGAAGTCGTCGCGCGGCTGTGGAAGCGGCAGCAGACCTCCACGGGCTGGCTCTACCAGGTCGGGCTGCCCGCCTACCGCAACAG
Source organism: Streptomyces sp. NPDC006335 (assembly GCF_040612795.1). NCBI lineage: Bacteria > Bacillati > Actinomycetota > Actinomycetes > Kitasatosporales > Streptomycetaceae > Streptomyces > Streptomyces sp. NPDC006335. Next base: position 8,371 of record NZ_JBEXQX010000032.1, on the reverse strand, counting down.
CGAGGACGGCGGTGTCGAGGTGACGGAGTACCGGGTGTGGGTGCGCGCCCCCGAGCATGTGCGGCCGGTCGACGGTGTCGACTACGACCAGGTCGACACCGAACGCCTGGAGAGGACACCGCAGTCGACGGCGCGCGAGGTCCTCGGAGCGCGCCGCCCGTCGGGATGGGTGCTGCAGAAACTGCGCGGCGAGCGTGGCCCGGCCCGCTCCGTCCTGCACACACCGGACTGCGAGGAAGCCCCGGCCGGCGCGCCCGTCCTGGACCTGGACCAGGCCCTGGACGCGGCGGAACACCCCGGCACCCGGCTGTGCGTGCTGTGCGGCTGCGCTCAGGAACTGTCGCCCGTCCTCCAAGGCTTCGACCACCTCGGCTCCGACGGCTCCGACGGCTGATCAGAGTTGCTTCCTTGGTGGGCCCCACCGTTGCCTGGACAGGTGCACCCACCGTTGCACCGAAAGCTGCACCGAGGGTTGCCCCCCACCTATTCCAGCGGGCCGCGTTTCACCAGGTCACCCGGCCGGGCAAGCCCTTCCCGTACACCGACACCTCTTCCTGCGCGACAGCCGCAGGAAGAGGACCCCCTCCCAACGGGCGGTGGGCAGCAGCGGCTTCCGCGTACTTGCGCGCGCCCGGGCCACCGCCGCGGGTTACGTGTCCCGGCTCAGGTCCCAGGGGATTCTGCTGCCGGGGTCCTGGACGGGGCGCCACACGGGCGCTGAAGGGCCGTCCTGAAGCAGGTCGGTCAACGGGGCCACGAGGACGGGGGCCTCGCGCAGGAAGGCGTACAGGGCCAGCTCTCGGGTGGCCGCGCGCAGGGCGCTGATCCGGTTCTCGATGCCGACGGGGCCGGTACCGTCCAGGACGAACAGCAGCCGCGGGAACAGCGGGTAGCGCTGCCGCCACCCCTCCACCCGCGGCTCCTGCATGGTGGGCCGGCGCCCCGGAAGCGTGGGGATGTAGCTGTGGAGGCGGGCGTACGAGGCGAGTTTGGCGGCGAGGCGTTCGGGGCCCATGGTGGCCCGGTCGACTTCCACGAACGCCCGCAGCATCGACCCGTCGCTGGAAGGGCCGTGCCGGTAGTACAGGAGCGCGTCGGGGATGACCGCGTGCCCGTTGCCGATCGAGTGGTGGACCTCGGTCATCCAGTCCAGCGGCCGGCACACATCGCCGCGGCGGCGGGCGTCTTGCAGGAAGGCAAGCCCCGTCTCCGTCACGGTGAGCCCGTGCCCGACGGCCAGCCGCACCGCGGTCGGATCGGACGCCGTCCTGGAGGGCCGCCGCTCACGCAACTCGGGCCACTCGCACGCGACCTTGACCCCGTACGCGGTGGGGAACCACACCCGCCTGCGCCCGGCCTGCGGCAGCGTGATCCGCTCGATGAGTCCTTCCTCCCGCAGCCGGGCCAGCCGCCGCCGCGTCTGCTCAATCCGCACCCCCGGCGCGATCACCCAGTGCATCTGCTCCGTCGTCGCCATCCGGTACTGCACCAGCACCGCCAACGCCAACCGATCCCCACCACCCGCGTCCACTCCGATCACCACGAACCCCGCTCCCCTTCCGGTACGGCGCCGGCCTGCCCGCGCCGCGCATACCGGAAAGGTCAGCGGCCACCCCCGACCAGAAGGCCGACCACGAGGGCCCGACCACGGTCACGAAGTGACAACACCTCCGCCGACCAGGCCCACATCCCCTCCGACAACCCGACCGACAAGCCTCCGCCCCCACCCGCACGCCCGCCCACAAACCCGCAGGCCAAGAAGCTGGTTGGGCCGTGGTCGCCAGGCCGACATCCCCCTCTGCACACCCCCACACCCCCTAGACGAGAAGAACAGGAGAAAGGGAAGGGCGGGGACGGGGCGGCGCGCCTCGGGGGATCGGGGCGCCGTCCTCGCTGCTTGCGCGTCGGCGGGGCCTCCGCGCCTGGCGCCGGGCAAGCCGGCGCCACAAGGAGGACGCCCAGGACTGGGCCTGACGAGCTGACACCCAGGTCTCGCAGCCAGGCATTGCCAACACTCCGGGCGGCCTTCTGACCGTCCACCGGGCGTGCGGCCTGCGCAGGGCCCGGACGACCGCTGCTGGTCGCTGCGGGCCCCGCTGGGCTCCACAGGAGAGCCCAACTGTGGAAGGGTGAAGGGCGCCCCCGGCATCACGCCAGGGCGTCCTTGGCCCTTCCTACTGGCCGATCAGAGCCTGCGCTCTCGGGCGGCTACCACGACGCGGGTCGCGGGTAAGGCTGGTCAGCAGGTCGATGGTGAACTTGAGCAGCCCAGCCAGCGGACTGGCCTCGTGTGAGGGCTTGGCTTCACCGGATTCCCCGGCCTGCTGGGGCGGCCGGGGCGGCTGGACCTGCTCGTCCGTGGGCTGCTGGTCCTCCGTCTGCTGGGCAGGAGGGGGGTCGGTGACGGCCATGGGCTGCGCCGAGTAGCGGCTCGCCGCCCGGGAGCAGGCGAAGCCCGGGTGGGACCGACTGGAGAGGGGCTGGGTCAACTCCGAGCAGATGACACACCTCTTCGAAGAACGAAATGTCCTCCACCAGCGGGGCTCCGCTGGGGAGGGGGCGGCGGCTGGCGGACGCGGTCAAAAGCCGCTGGGCGTCACCGTGCCCATGCCGAGCGGCTTCGGCGACGAAGAACCACGCATTGTCTGTCCACTCCTTACCGGAACGGAGCGCGACCACAGCGAGCCGGAACAACGCGCCTGGATGGCCGGCGGCGGCCGCCGATCCCAGCAAGTCGGCGGCTGCGGACAGCTCATTACGCTCCAGAGCCCTGGAGCCGAGCCGGTACAACGAGTTCGCTCCCTGGCGCGCCTCGACATCCAGCTCGTACAGGTCGCTCAAGGGGCCGAAGTCTCCGTCGGGACGATCCCAGACGTCAGGGGGCCCGACGAGCTTGTCCATGAGTGTCAGCAGCTCGGCCGGTACCGCCGGTGTCGGGCGGCCGCCGCTGCCCTCAGTGAAGCGGCGCACAACCCTCACCTGTCCTTCTTCGCACGTCGTGTCTTCTTGTGCCCATCCCGAATGAATTGGCTCAGCTCGCTGCGCAACTCGCTGACCGCTGCGTACCGGTCCCGGTGGATCCGGTCCGCGGCTATGCCCAGAGCCGCGGAGATCTGCGCGTCGTCCAGCCCCTGGCTCTGCAGATGCACGACCGTGCGGCGCCTGCTGAGCGGCATAGCTTCGATCGCGGGCCGGACCAGCTCCGTCAATGGATCCACGTCCTCATTCCGCGAGTCGGACGCCGCGATAAGTACGGTGTCATCCACCGAATCGGTCCGCTTCTGGGCGCGCAGCGTGTCGAGTGCCAGATTCCATGAGGTCGTGCGCAGGTAGGCCCCGATTTTCACGCCGGGCCCCAGCTGTGCGGCAGCAACCTTCCGTGCCACCCTCATGAACGCCTCCTGGGCGACGTCCTCGCAGGCCTGCTCCGAGAGCTTGCCGTTCCACATGCTGCGCAAGAACTGCGTCTCCTGCGCCATGAACGTCTCGTAGTAGTCCACCAGCCTCTGGCCCAGGTCCACCTTCACCGCAGGCTCGGAAGACTCCGCGGCAGCTTCCCCCGCTACCACAGGCGGAATCCCCTCGCGGGCAGCGAAGACGAACCCGCGCCGCCGGCTCCGCCGTCTTCGAGAACGACCAGCGTGACCGACATACGGGCGGTGGTTTTGACGCTGACCTTTACGCGGACCACACGAGTGTCGGGCAGGAAGGCCTTCCCGTGGTGGGGCTTACGGGGGCAGCCTTCGCGCTCCGCCGTCCCGGTACCGCGTTGTGACCGGTCCCAGTACACCTGCACCATGACGGCCGCTGCCTGCGCGGTGGCCGTTGCAGCCGAAACAAATCCGGCCCAGTCCAAGGACGACGTCATGTGAGTTGGTCTCCGTCGGGTGTCAGTGGCGCGTAGGTGGCGCCTTTCACCTACTCGACGATCGACCCCACGTCATTCTCCCCCCGAGAACGGAAACCTCCGAAACTGCCCGCACAGAGATCGGATTTGATCAACGTGTACCGACCGGGTGCGGCCACCTGCTTGTTGCGGTATCAGGCTTCCAGTCCGTTGCAGCCACATACGGGTTCGGGCATTGGGGGTGTCTTCCATGACCGCACGGTAGAGGCGCCATGGCTGCGGACACCGCAGTCGTGGCGTGGTGCTCCCCCGGATGGACGCCGCCGCGGCCGTACGGTCGGTGCAGTCACAGGTCACCAGTGCACGCGGAGCAAACAGCGTGACCTGGGTGAGGATGCCGCACGTCCTCCACGCTACCCGCTCGTTGACCAGCCATGAAGACGATGTACGACACGGCCCCCCGGCCGGCACCGAAGGCGCAGGGTGCCATCCCGACAACAGTCCGCTTCGACCCAGCCGAGGCACGGGAGATCGACCAATGGATCGTGGATCTGTGGGAACAGACCGGCATCCGCTGGGACAAGGCCGAGGTGATGCGGGAGCTGCTTCGCATGGCACGCACGCCCGACAGCATCCTGTGCGACGCTCTGGTCGCCCGCGCCAAAAGGGTCAGGAAGCTTTGAGTGTTACCGCGAAGTGGGCGACTCAGCCGTGCTCTGACGGGCAGCCAAAGCACCCTCCAGGCTGGGCCGTTGCCGTACCAGTTCTGCCCACTCCTCGTCTGTCGTGTCGGCCCGGATCAGTGCGGCCTCGTACATCGCGAACTCGCTGAACTCCATGACCGTCCAACGACGGGGTGCAGAAACAGGCACTTGCCAGCCCGTCAGCGGTCCGAGTCCGCGATCGCGGACTCGGACCGCCTTTCAACGCGGCGCGAAGGCGTCGACCGCCAGAGTGCCGTTGTCGTTCAGACGGACCTGGTCGGCGAGTTGGGCGAGAAGCTGCTCCGGTGTGAGGCCGGTGCGGGCGACGATGGCCCGTAGCCGGCGGCTTACATCGGCGGGCAGCCACACGTACGCCTGCAGCTCGTCACGCGCGTCGCGCTGCTCCTTCTGCCACGCGACCTGACGGGCGAGAGCACCATCGCGCACGGCCTCGCGCTCTCGCGCCCACTCGCTGCCCAATACGTCCTGCTCCGGGGCGTAGACCGGCCAGCTCTCCTGCTCCATCAGCGCGGCGACGCGCCGCCACTCCGTGTGCCGGGCCGCCCACACCGCCGCGAGCCGCTCCGGGTCCTCCCTCAGCCCGTCCAGCTCAGACACGGGCGCGGGCGCGCGCAGTTGCTCCCGCGTCTCCTGCTCACGCCGTGCGGCTTCCGCGACCTTCGCCGCGACCTGCCCCCGGTCCAGTCCCTCGCCCTGGCGCCGCACCGTGGCCCGAGCCACATCCTCAGCCGCCCACATCACGCCTCACCCTCCATGGCCCACTCCACACCGAGTTCGGCCAGCTCGCTGCACCGCTCCGCACTCATCTTGCCGATCCGGCGCCGCGCATTGTCCAGAAAAGCGCCGATCTTGTGCGGCACCCCGTCCACGACCTCCACGGCCTTGCGCGGCACCCGTACATGCCCCTCGCGGGCGTGGAACTGGCGCACCGCCGCCATGTTGGCCACCCACCGCTCATCCTGCGACCGCCGCACCGGCATCACCGGCACACCCTCGCTCTCGGGATCGACCCCGAGCGACTCCAGCAGGTACTGCTGCGCGGGCACGAGCCGGTCCCACCCGGCCACCTGCCCGGCAACCCACACGGCGAGGTCTTCGCCCTGGACGACGACGTCTCCCGGCCTATCGGGCAGCACGCCCCCGGCCTTCACGTGTGCGAGCAGGAGCCGGTAGCAGCGCTGCCAGGCGATCTCCCACCCCTCCGGGGCCCACCCGGGATCGATCTCGTTCAACGCCTCCATACGGCTCTCAGACAGCTCCCCGGCATACGAGACGCCCTCTTCCCCGTTCGCACGGCGTACGGCGTTCTCACGCGTCCTCTTGGCCGCCGTTCGCTGGTTTTTCAGCCAGGCCCCCAGAGCGAACCCGTCCCCACCCCACACGACGGAGGCACTGGGCAGGAGGTGACCGTGCACCCGGGCGTAGTCGCGGGCGACGGCGAGGCCGGCCTCCCACGCGGACGCGTGCACCGACCACACCATGCCCAGGTTCTCCAGCTCGGTGACGCGCTTGGCCTCCAGCGTCCCGGCCGCGTAGTACCGGCGCTGGTCCGCCAGCCACACCCCCAGCGGATGTTTCCCCAGAGCTCCCCAGTCCTCAGGCGTCTCGTACGTGAACGGCACCCGCAGCTCGCTGCTGCCGGTCTCCCGCAGCCACCGGGTGGCCGCCTCTATGCCACGCCGCCAGTACGCGCCCTCGGGATCGATGACCCGCAGCCGCACGAACTGGGTCAGCGCGGCCGGATCGCGTTCCTCGCTGAACCGCAGCACCCCCGCCGCCGCAGCCCCCACCGGCGGCACCAGATCCTGCTCCTGGCCGTCATCGTCCAGGACGTCGACACCGTCCTCGCCGCCGTGGTCGTCGGGCGGCCGACGGCTGTTGCGCAGACGGGGATCAGCGAGGGCTTCGATGGTGTCCGCGTCGTGTGCCCGCAGGGCTCCCAAGATCTTTGACAACACGTCATACGCGTTGGATGTCAGCAGTTCATTGGGGTCTTCGTCCGGTCCGAGGAATACCGGAACGATCAGCGTGGCCAGTTTTCCCTGCCCGGGATGCAGCCGAAGTGCCCGGCCGACCATCTGCACGATATCGACCATCGAGCCGCGCGCATCCGTGAAAAGAACTGCGTCACACTCTGCAGTATCGACACCTTCACCCAAAACGCGAACCGACGAAAGCACCCGCAATTCCGCTCGCACATCCCGGCCCTCATATCCGGGGCCTCCGAGGAAATCAGAGGCAAACTCATCGAGCACCTGGCGGCGATGCGCGGGGGCGTGCTCACCGTAGAGCCAGTCCGCCCACACCTGATCAGCAGGCGGGTACATGTCCGGGTCGTCCTCAGCGAGCCGGCCCGCCGTGACCGGAACCGCGGCCGCCATCGCTTCGGCCTCGCCCACCCGGCTGTGGAACGACAACACCCGACGAAACCGCTCCGTCACGGCCGCACGCATCAGCCCGGCCTGCACCGCAGCCAACCGCGCCCCACGCACCGCATCCGAGCCGGAGTCCTCACTCGTCATCGCGGCATACAACTCCGGGTCACGGATATCCAGACACAGCACCTGATACGGCGCAACAATCCCCCGACCCACCGCCGCCGACAACGTCAGCTTGTACGCCACCGGCCCGAACACCGGCGACCCGTCCTCCATCGACGCCACCAACCGCGGCCGCTCACCCTCCGCCTCCCGCACCCGCGGCGTCGCCGTCATGTACAACCGCCGCTCCGCAGGCAACTGCGCCTGGTCGTGCACGGCAGCCCAGGGCTTCATGCCGTCGCCACTGGTTCTGTGGGCCTCATCAACGACCATCAGGCTCCAAACCCCCAGGCCCGCCGCGTGAGCTCGCTGGAGGATCCGCAGGCCCACCGACGCGTAGGTCGCGAAGACCGTCACGGTCTCCAACCCCTCCACCCACGACACCAGCTCGTCCGGGTCGGTCGTGCACGGCAGACCCTGGCTCTCCTCCGCCCGCAACGAACAGACCCCGATCATCGCCCCCGACCGGCCCGCCCGACGCCAGGCGCCGGCCATCTGCGTCAGCAGATCCAACGTCGGCACCACCACCAACACCCGACGCGCGGAAAGGCGACGCGCGGACTCCGCGCCAATGAGGCTTTTCCCGGAGCCGGTTGCAGCGATAACCTGCGTCCGCAGGCCCTCGGGCGGCATATGGCCACCCGGCGGCGTACCGAGAATGCGGACGACATTATCGACAGCCTCAGCCTGATGCGGCCTCAATTCCATGCCAGTCACAAGGCCCCACATTCTCCAGTGTATTCAGGAAATCCAGTCTCAGCCTAGATTTCATCCGGTTTCCAAAATGACGCCCCTTCACGCTGACCTTCCCAGCGAAGAGGTACTCTGCCATCATCCCAGATTCAAGCCGCTAACGAGAGTGACGCACAAGACTTTTTCGGAAGTGACCGAAAGTGGTCAGGGGTGGCCGGACCTTGATGGGGTCGGAGTTGACGGGACATCAAACTCGCGTCAGGCGGAAGCCGCTGACGCACCGCCACGACCCCTCCCTGCCGCCGCTGCTTTCCTGACGCGCCCGGAGGATGCGCCAGGTCCCGTACTGGCCTGCGGAGCAGGCCGGTACGGGGCAGGGCCCGGCCGGAGGCCGGGCCCCCGGATCACGGAGTGATCCGGTAGGCGGGAACGGAGTTCCCGCCGTTATTCCGGCGAAGCCGGAATCCGCCGCGTAGCGGCGGCGCGTCGTGTCTGCGGAGCAGACCGCGCGGTTAGGAAGAGCACACGTATGAACTACAGTGAGACCATGACTTATTTTGTATGGG
>NZ_JBEXQX010000031.1:0-61466 GCF_040612795.1 Streptomyces sp. NPDC006335 | reverse complement strand
CCCGCCCTGGAGCAGGCGCTGGCCGACCTCGACCGCACGCCGGCACAGACCGCCGAGCAGCTGCGCGCCAACCTCGACCAGGCCCACGAGCGCCGCATGGGACTGGCCGTCCAGACCCTGCGCGTCGCCCAAGCCGCCCAGTGACCACACCTGCCGACCCGCCGAAGGAGACCATCGTGCCCCTCACCGCCCAGAAACAGCCGACCGCCCGCGCCCGCCTGCTCGCCGAGATGGAGCGCTTATTCGCTGCCGACGCCGGTCTCGGCGTCCTGGTGCCCTACAACGGCCGCCCGGACATGAGCGAGGAGGCCAAGGAGGTCCAGATGGCGTGGGCCCGTGCCCTGGTCTCCGTGCACGGCCACGACCGGGCCGCCTCCGTCTACGCCGAGTACGTCGGCCGCCGCCAGCGCACCGTCACCGAGTCCATCGGCTCCTGGGACAACCTGGTGCTCACCGGCAGGCCCATCTCCCGCTGGGGCCGGGACATGCACGGCTTCCTGTGCTTCTGCTGCGTCGACACCTTCTCCACCGTCGTCGCGGCCGACGGCGACCCGCTGTGCAACCGGTGCGCCCGCGAGCACAGCGCCGTGGAGACCACCCGCCCCCAGTGGCGTGCCTACAGCCACAGCCAGTTCACGTTCCCCGGCCTGATGGGCGAGGAGCGCAAGACCGGCGAGACTCAGCTCATCGCCCGGTATGAGGATGGCGAAGAGCGCAAGTACGTCACCGGCGAGGCCGGTCTGCTCACTGAGGGGACCAGCAGCCTGCCCGGCTTCACCATGGTCTCCAACCAGACCCACGGCGACAGCCGCGACACCATCAGCCTCACCTTCCAGGCCCGCGCCGAACACCAGCGCCGCAGCGTCGACATCCTCGCCACCTTCGCCTACGACCCGGAGCCCGAGGGCTACGACGGCCACGCCTACGGCTTCCGCTTCGTGGCCGCCCGGCTCACCGCCCGTTCCCGCCAGTTGGGGCAGCTGGAGCTGGCCGACCCGACTATCACCGAGCACACCGACCTCTACCAGCTGCTCGACATCCTGATCTCCCACCTGTACGGGGGCCAGCAGTGACCCCGAGCACCGTGCCGCGTCGGCTGACGCCCACGCTCACCGTGGAGACGGTGCGCACCAACCCGCGCATCGACCAGGCTCGCGCCGAGCGGCTGGTCGCGCGCTGGAACGCGGCTTACCCGGCCATGCGCATGCTCCTGGACACCATCATCGCCGCGCAGCGCGGTGCGACGCGCCCGACCGTCGACCTGCCCCGGCTGGAGCGCGCACGGCGCGAACTGGGCCAGGTCGACCGAGGCACCCACCGCGTATGCACCCGCAGCGAGCCGTTCTTCTCCCCGATCGCCGCCGGATGGCTGGTCGAGGACGTCATCGCCATCACCCACATCGGACGCCCGTACGCCGGCGTCATCTACCGACTCGCCGCCGAGCTCGCCGACCTCGCAGTCGAGGACCTGCCGCCGGGCGTCGAGCACACCGCCGAGGAGGCACTGTGAGCACCGAACCCGAGAGCGCCATGACCTACGACGCCGGTCCCCACGACGCCGAGGGCTGGAAGCTGCACGACGACGGCACCCGCGTCCACCGCTACGACTGCACGATCCACGACGGAGACGGCTGCGACGGGCACTGTGGTCCCGCCGCCGCGGGGCCGGACGACGAGACGGACGCCGGGGACGAGGACACCGACTGGATCGCCAACCAGGTCGGCCCCCGGAAGGTGGGCGGCCGCTACTACAACGGGTATTGGGGCCAGGAGTACGAGGTCCTGAGCATCGACGACAAGCCCGACGGCTGGGGTCCGTGGGGGATGACCGTGCTGTGGGACGACGGCCGCAAGACCACGCACTGCACGGCGTGGGACCCCAAGCGGGACCGTGTCATTGCTCAGCCGCCGCAGCCGGACGTCACGATCGTGTCCATCGGCCGCCTGCACGACGAGGACAAGGGCGAGTGGGCCGACGTCCTGCAGCACGCCACCATCGCACTCGACCTCCGCCGACACTTCCGCGATCCGCACGCCCTCAGCGCCGACCTGCGCCAACTCACCGCCCACGACCAGGTCGTGCGCGACACCGTCATGGCCACCCCGGGCGTGCGCGAAGTCATCACCGCGACCGCGCTGCAGGTCCAGGGCTACCTCGCCGGACCGACGGCCGCGCCGCTCACCGTGGTGACGCAGTGTGCCGGCGGACGCCACCGGGCCGCTACAACCGCCATGGCCCTGCGCGCCGTGGTCGCCGGGGACGTCGAGCAGGCCGCCGCGTACGGACTGGCCGACGCCGCCAAGAAGTTCGTCGGCCGCGACCTGGTCGTCGACCTGGTCCACCGCGACCTCGACAAGGACGTCGTGGACCGCTGACCGTCCGGCACCACCAACGAGGGCGCCCGCAGCCATTCGAGCTGGCTGCGGGCGCTTTTGCTGACTCTAAGCCCGACCGCCTCCCGGCGCGAAGACGATGGGCCCCGGGGAAGCCCCGGGTCCACGCCGTGCGCCGCGCCTACTGGCTGCGGTCCCACCGGATCGGGTATGACACCGTCGGTGTCGGCCGCGGCACGGGCTTGTCCCATCCGGGGAAATGCACCGGGTACACCCCGGTCTGCTGCGGCCGAGGTAACCGTTCGCCGGAGCCGGTGCCGGTCGACCCGCCGCCGCTGCTGCCGAAGCCGAGGACCGTCAGGGCGAATACGGCGAAGATGGTCAGTTCCCGCCGGGCTCCCGGATGCCAGCGCGAGTGCGCCCGCACTGTCGTGCCGTCCGCCCGCTCGTACTCTCGTACCTGAACCACGGTGTGCTTCCCCTCCCCTGGGCACCGCGCCGCTCCGGCGCAACGGACCATGAAAGCAGCCGCTACTGACAACGGGTGACCCTTTGATCACGATGAGGGGGGCACGGGGGCGGGCGGGGGAGCCTCGCCGGCACCGAGGGCGTGGTCGATGGTCCGCGCGAGCTTGGGGAGATCCTGCTCGAAGTGGTTGGCCAGCGTGTCCACCGCCATCCGCGCGCAGCCGACCACCACCATCAGCGTGGCGATGTGCTCGACAGGCAGCTGGTTGCCGTGCCAGTGGTCCTCGTTGTCGACGCCGGTGTACCCGGTCAGCCCGACACTGGCGTACGGGTCGAGCCGGTCCAGCAGTTCCTCCGGCACCCCCAGGTCCCCCTCGACCCAGCCACCGCGGCTGTCGGTGGCCCAGTGGCCGGTCGCGCCCGGGTCGAGGGAGGCGAGGATCGTCTCCACCGTCTCGGCGAGGTCGAGCAGCGGGTTGGTTCGCCCGTGGCACCACTCCGGCCGCTCCCCCTGCTCGACCGCCCGAGCCCGAAGCCACCGCCCGGCCCGTGTGCCGGCCGCCGCGATCGAGTCGAGCGCCTGCTGTTCGCCGGGCGTGGGCACGTACGGTTCCGGGTCGACGTCGGACGGGTCGGGCAGCGCGTGCACGGTCATGCCCGGTGAACGATCCCGCCGGGAGGAAGTTGCTTCAGGTCAACCTGGGCATATCGCTTGTTTCTTGCGCTACTTGGGGGTGCGCTCGTATTGCTACGGCAGACGGACATGTAGCGCTCCGTGAGCAAGATCGACCGCCGGAGGGAGGCCGGGAGGGGCATTGGCCTGCTCGTACACGACGACCTGACAGGCTCGATCAGCCCAGCGCCTTCAGGATTTTCCGGAACCGCAGGACCCGAAAGAGTCCGCCACTGATGTACCAGGTGAAGGAGTCTCGGGTGGGGGAAGGCGTGTTCTGCCACAGGCCGATCACCACCTTGCTCTTCTCCGAGAGGTCGTACAGGGCGGTGATCTGCGCGTCCGTGAGCGCTTTGTTCACCGTGTAGATGAGGCGAGGCATGCTCCAGTCCCTCCTTGTGGTCGTAGCAGCGTACGAGGCCCTGTGCTCGTGCGCGTACGAAGGTGGCCCCGGTGGTGCAGAGCCGCCCTAGCTCTTCTGCACCACCGGGGCCCGGGGAAGGCCCGCGCTCACGGGGAAAGCGACGGGCCGGGACCGTGGACCGGCTCAGTCGGGTACGGGCCGAGGCGTGCTCAGCCGGTCGAGCCGGGCGTACAGGTCGCGCACGATGCGGGCCCGGCCCTGCGCGCACCGCAGGGTCGGCTCCAGCGGCAGGGCCAGCAGTTCCCGCGCCCGCTCCAGAACGTCCTCCGAGAACACCCTCCGCCCGTCGCGCTCTGGGAACTGCTCGACCAGCTGCTCGACGTCGCGCGCGACGACCCGGGCGTGCCCGGTCAACTGCAGCGCGATCTGCTCGCAGTCCGCCGGCGCGAGCCCGGCCGGGTCGGTCACCGCGAGCACGGCCCGCACCAGGAGCTGGTGACGTTCCCGGTCCAGCGGCACGTCGTCCAGGACGTATTCGGGATCGTGGACCACCTGATGCCCGCTCACGAGGCCACCGCCTGTTCGGCGTTGACCGAGCGCAGCAGCGCGCCCGCCAGCTTGCTGGAGTCGACGAGCCGCGAAGCCCGAGGAACGCTCACCCAGTGAGCCGCGGCCGTGCCGGCACCGGAGACCGGGACCAGGACCTGGGAACCCGTCGACAGCACGCGGACGCCCGGGACGTCCCTGCACACGCTGCCGGTGCCCGGGGCGACCATCACGTACAGCCGGTTGGTCAGGTAGTCCGCCAGCACCGGGTAGCCCCGGTGCCGCCCCAGGCGCAGCGCGTCGAGCAGGTCCAGACCCCGCCTCAGCTCGACCACGACCGCGTCCCACTCCCGGCCGCAGTGCGCCCAGTCCGTACGGCAGTCCGCGCGGCGCCACCGTTCGCGCAGCAGGTCGTCCACGTCGGCTTTCGAGGACCAGGTGGAACGGCGTCGGCCAGCGGAGGAGTTCGGCACGGGGGGCTCCCGGATCAGTGCGTCTCGGTACTCCCAGACAACCGCCACCCGTCCGGGTGGGATCAGGTCGCAATGCGGGCACTTCCCGTCGAGAGACCGGACAGTTTTGCCTACGCGCGGGATGCCACAGCACTACCGTCTCGCGCACGCACAGCAACCCGGGGGCCCCGATGGACAGACAGCGCAACGTCGTACTGGACGCGCTGCTCGACGAGTGCGACTTCACCCACCAGGGCCTCGCCGACGAGGTGAACCGGGTGGCCGAGACCATCTTCGGCAAGCCCGGCGACTGCAGCGACCGGCATGTCCGGCGGTGGATCTCAGGCGAAGTCCGCTGGCCGTGGACGAAGTACCTTCTGCCACTGGAACGGATCTTCGATCGTCCGGCCCAGGCACTGGGGTTCGTGCCGCGCGGCAAAGCCAGCGCCAACCTTCCCCGCCCGCCGCGGCCGGCACAGCAGGAGGAGGGGCCCGTGCACCGTCGCCGGTTCATCACCGCATCCGCCGCCACCACCGTCGCCGTCGCCCTGGGCATCGACCAGACCCCCACCAGCGGGCGCCTGTCCATGAGCGACGTCGAGCGCATCCACCAGCGCATCGGCCGCATGGACGCCCACTTCTTCTCCATCGGCGGAGGCCCGCTCATCTCCGTGTCCACCGGCTACATCGCCCGGCTGCGCGACGCCCTCGACGGCTGCACCTACGGCGACCGCGTCGAGCGCGCCCTGCACGGCGCGATCAGCAGCCTGTACGCGTCCGCCGGTTGGGCCTGCCACGACAGCGACGACCCCGAGCAGGCCGCCCTGCTCCACACCGCCTCCCTGCAGAGCGCCCTGCTCGCCGCCGACCCGTCCGCCGCGGCCCGCGCGTGGTCCAACCTCGCCATGCAGGCTCGGCTGGAGGGACGCCACCGCGAGGCCGTCCAGATCACCCGGGCCGCCCTCGACAACCGCCGCGCCCGCCAGGACCCGCACATCGCCGCCCTGCTGCACGCCCGCCTCGCCATCGGCCAGGCCCGCACCAGCGACCGCACCGGCGCCGCCCGCTCCCTGCTCGCCGCCGAGCGCGCCTACGACCGGGTCGACGCGTCGGTGCCAGCGCCGACGTGGCTGTCGTTCCTCACCCCGGCCGAACTGTCCGGGCTGGCCGCCATCACCCACCAGGCCCTGGGCCATTACGACCACGCCGAGGCCGCCACCGTCCAGGCCCTCGCCCTGCTGCCGCCCTCGATGCGCCGCAACCGGGCGTACTACTCCGTGCAGTTGGCCGAGCTGCAGCTGGCCCAGGGCGAGCGCGAGCAGGCCGCGGCCACCGTCTCCGGCATCGAAGCCACCTCCCTCGACAGCCGCCGCATCACCGACCGGCTTGCCACCGTCCGCCGCACCCTCACCGCCTAGGAGCCCCCCGCCCGTGACCGCGCTCGACATACGGCACTACGACCACCACCAGGCCGCCGACATCCGCCAGCTGCTGCTCGACGTCTACGCCGAGGTGTACGCCGAGGCCGCGAAGACGGACCCGTTCGCCACCGTCGACCGCTTCGCCAAGGGACTGGACGGCTGGAGCCGCCGAGACGGCTGGACCTGCGTGGTCGGCTACGACCAGGACCAGTCCGTCGGCTACGCCTACGGCGCCCCGCTCCCGGCCGGCGCCCCGTGGTGGGGCGGACTGCTCACCGAGGTGCCCGCCGACGTCGTCGAGGAGACCGGCACCCGCACCTACGCGCTCAGCGAGCTGATGGTGCGCCTCCCTTGGCGCAAGACCGGCACCGCCCGCCAGCTGCACGACGCGCTACTCAAGGACCGGCCCGAGGAACGCGCCACGCTCCTGGTCGACCAGGAGCACCCCAAGGTCCATGCGCTGTATGAGTCGTGGGGCTGGCAGACGCTGGGGGACCTGCGCCCCCGCATCCCCGACGCGCCCCTCTTCCACGCCATGCTGCTCGACCTCCCGCAGCACTGACCGGACCCGGCCACGAGCAGGGGTGTCACAAAATCCGACGGACGACGTTCCTTTCACCGTGAGGACACCACCGACATGCCCGTCGGGCCGCAGGCCCGGACAGCCCTCTCCCGCGAGACGGGACGCCCAGCGGGAGACACCCCGCCCGTCGTCCCGTCCGAGGGGACACCACCTGACGTGCGGAAACTGGCGTCCCCTTACCTGTAACGATTTCGGGGGCCGATACGTCTACGGCTTTGTGAGGACCTCATGAAGCCGCAGCGGAAAGGACGTTGGGTGACCGGATCGGATGGTGTCACAGGACCGCCCTTGACCGTGCTGCAAGACGCCGGCGCGGGCCTCGCCCAACTCGAAAGCGGTCGAACTCTCCTGATGTGCCCTCACCTCCCGCGACAGGGGAAGCCGAAAGGTAAACGCCCGCCCCACGGGAAATCCCACGACACACGGCCAGTCGGTAGTGAAAGCGTGGCGGGATATGCAAAGATCGGCAACGTGACCAGGAAGATCGGTAAGGGTGTCGAGGCCAACGGGCCAGTGCGCGGTCGCGCGCAGACCGGACGGCCGGTGACGTACGACCCGAAGTCCGGTCAGAACTGGCGCACAGGCGTGGTGATCGTGCCGGACATGGCAGAGAAGGCCATCAAGGCAGCTAGTTCCACAGGGCTGTCGTTCGCCGGATTGGTCAACGAGCTGATCAAGCGAATGCCGGTCGACGAGAACGGCCGACCCGTATGGGCGGACGAACTCACCCAACAGGAGGCGCTTCCGTTGACCGGATAGCGCCTCCCGCATGACCGTCTGAGCGCGCCAAAAAGCCCCGGTCAAACTTCCAACCGGGGCGGCGCCCTACGACGTACCGGGACCAGCGTGCCCTTCCAAGCCGCTGATTCCCAAGATGTTTTGCCTGCTACAGCAACACCCACCCAGAGGCGTCTCCCAACGCCATCCATCCAGAGGTCCCAGGTTTTCCAGGCCCGGGTCCTCGCCCCCAAAAGGAGGAGGTGAGTCGAGCCCCACAGCCGCTTTCCACGGCGACTGTCGGGCGGGTTGTCCCCTAACCACACGGAGTTAGAAGCGCCCTCTTGAGCGACCTGGTTGGCCGCGTTCGAGGCCCTCCGCCGTTTCGGCGAGAGGGGGCTTCGGCGTTCATATGGAGTTAGGAGCCCTCCCATCGTAGCGGACAGCTACGGTGCCGGACAGCTCATGCCCACCCCCGGAGTGTCCGGGGAACCGGGCGTGCACAGCCCGTCATCTGCCCCGATTCACAATCCTCATACCGGTGTCATGCCCGCCCCACGGGCCGCGCGCGCGGACCTGCAGGAGTTGTTCCTGCGGCTGTCCCCGCGGCTGTCGGTGCGCGTCGACACCAAGAACTCTTCGGGCCAGTGGCAGCACAAGTACATCGAGCGCTCCCTTCCTGACCGGGCCCCTCGCGGGCCGTACGCCGTCTACCTGTCGAGCTTCTTCCGTGCCTTCCGCTGGATCTGCTTCGACCTCGACACCAAGCGTGGCGAGGTCGGCCCGGACCTCGCAACTCTGCTGCGCTGGTTGGAGGAGGCCGGGCTGACCTACGTGGTCGCCGCCTCCGGGTCCGCCGGCGGACGGCACGTATGGGTGGCCGCCGAGACTCTGCTGGACGCGCGGGTGGTCGAGTCCATCGCCGTGGCCGCCGCGAAGCGCCTGCCCACGCTCGACTACGGCCTGCTCAAGTCCCGTACGGGCGCGGTCCGTCCCATCGGGGCCCCGCACCGCAACGGAGGCCGCAGCGAGCTGCTGAGCCCGTCGAGCCCTCGCCGGGCCGCCGAGCTGCTCACCCCGGCCACCTGCGGCAACCCCTCCGACGCGTTCCTGCGGCTGCTGCTCATCATCGACGCCGTCCCGGCCACCGTGGACGTACGGCCCAAGCTGGTGGGCCGGGACGCGTTCGGCGAGATCATCGACGACGACGGCCCCCGGCTGGCCGGCACCCCGAAGACCGTCCTCGACCGCGAGACGATGGCGCTGCTGACGCGCCGTCCGCCTGCCGACCGGGTCAGCGAGGTGTGCGCCTCTGTGCTCACCAGGCTGGCCCTGCGCCGCTGGTCGCAGCCGATGGTTGAGCGCCTGCTGGAAGACCGCCAGTACCGCGAGGGTGGGCTGCTGCACCTGTGCACCTCGCCGGGCGTGGGCCCGCTGCGCGTCATGCTCAACCAGGCCGAGGTGGAGAAGAAGTTCGAGCGGCAGTGGGAGCGGTGCGTGGCGTACGCGGCCAAGCTGCCGGTCTCGCAGGAGTCCCTGGAGTGGACGGAGAACCTCGCCAACGTCGTCGCCCTGGTCGAGGAGCTGCAGCAGGCCGCCGACGCCTGCCCGGAGCGCTGGACGTGCGAGTCCGGGCCCGCCGACCGTGCTGCCCTGGACGTGTTCTGTCTGCTGGCCCTGCAGTCCGGCAGCACCGTGCTGAGCCTGGACGCCCGCAGGGCCGCCCTCGCCGCCGGTTACGGCCGCTCGACCATGAGCCGGGCGTTCCGCGACCGCCTGAGCCCCGACGGCTGGCTGGCCCGAGCCGAGGACAACGGCCCCGCCAACACCTACGAACTGCTCCCCGTCACCGCCTCGCACCCTGCTTTCACCCTCGTTGCACGGGGTGGGACACAAAGAAACCTGCCCCCCAAGGGGGTAGACCGCCCCACCCTCATCTCCCGCCTGGAAACCCGCCTCGCCGCCGGCCAGGCCGACCTCTTCGCCTACGGCCGCCCCACCGCCAACCACGCCGGCGGGCTGGGCCACCACGCCGGGCGGGTCTACCAGCAGCTCACCCTGCACGCTGACCGCACCCTCAGCCTCACGGAGCTGTGCGAGCGCACCGGATACAGCGTCCGCACAGTCTCCAAGCATCTGGGACGCATGCAGAACCTGCTGGTCGCCACGCGCGCGGTGATGACTGTCCACCATGAGTGCCCCACCTGCGAGGCCGTGCCCGGGGAACGCTGCCGTACGGCCGCAGGAGCCGTTCTCCGCCGCCGTGGAGCCGACCAGCACGCTGCCCGCCAGGCCCTCGCCGCCGACCGCTCCAGCACCCCGTACTACCGCGTACGGCCCGGCTCCCTGGGCGCTGCAGCAAAGGCGCTGGGCTGCTTCGGTGTCACGGCAAGCCGTGCACGCCGGTACGCCGTCGAGATCGAGCTGTACCGCTGGTGGTGCCAGGAGGAGGAATGGATGCACGCCCCCAAGGCCGGCATCCGCACCGGCGTCCAGACGCACCCCGAGCAGACCGCCCTGGTGCTCACCACGCTGGCCCGCCAGCCCCGCCGCCGCTACCCGCGTACCGCCGACGGCCGCGGCGACCACGCCACCGCCAGGGCCCGCATCGAGCGCCGCATCGCCACCGCTTGACGTCACGGCAGGCCGTGGCACTCTCCCGCTGTTGCAGCGCCCTTTCCGATCTTCGGATGGTCCTACCACAGGGCTTGTTATTAGCCGCGCTCACCTTCTGGCCAATCTATGTCAACCAGTTGACGCATATCTGAGATATCGTCAACCTGTTTACGTCAGACCGCTTTCAGCGACGAGGGGAACTGGATGAGCAACCACGAGGCCGTGGCCGTCCCGCAGGTCGAGGTGACCACCTACCGGGCGCCGCAGGTCACCATCACGCCAGTAACGGAGGTGATCCCGTCCGAGCCGGTCGCCGGTGCCTCCGCGCCCGGGGCCTACCAGCACGTCCTGCTCAACACCATCACGGGCGAGCTGGCCTTCCACGAGAACACCCAGCACCGCGCGCCCTGGGACCCGAGCTGGAGCAGCATCAGTGACGTCCCCAAGCCGACGTGGAACCGCTGGCATCCGGGCAAGCTCTTCACGCCCGGCAGTGGCCCGCACATGTGGTTCGAACCGGTGCCAGAGCTGCTCAACTGGGGGGTGGACTCCGGCTTCACCGGCCGCCCCTACCTCGACGTCGAGGGCGCCAACGCGCTGCTGGAGCTGGTGAAGCCGTACGCCCAGGACCTGCTCGACGGACTCTTCGAGGCCGGGGGCGAGCTGGACTGGTCGGCCGCTTCCGCACACGCCGGCCGTCAGCTGTGCCGCCTGACCTCCCGTCACCGCGAGGCCGCCCCGCGCGAGGTCGACGCCGACCTGGTCGACTTCGCCGACATCGTCGCGCGCTTCCCCCAGGTCTACCGCCCCGAGCTGCTCGGGTTGTCCCTCGACAAGCTGGCCAAGGAGTGCGAGTACCAGACCCGCTTCATCGGCGCGAACGAGCACTGGCACCAGGAGGTGAAGAAGGTGTTCGGCCAGCCCTACCACGACGGCTCAGGCGTGGGCCTGCAGGTGCTGGGCGTGCGGTCCTGGTACCGCACCGTCCTCATGGACGGAGACCCCCGGCCAGCACGCGACTTCACCGACTGGGACGCCGAGCACAAGGTGCTGGCCGCCAGCGAGATCACCTCCGAGACCACCGACGCAGGCCTGAACGCCTGGATCGAGGGCGAGGAACTGCGCGCCGCCCAGCAGGGTTTGCGCCTGTTCGGCACGAAGGAGGCCGCCTACAGCCACCGGGCCCGGCTGCGTGAGCAGGACTGGGACCGCCTCGCCGTGGTCGGTGCCGAGTGCGCCCGGCTGGAGAAGTACAAGGCCGAACGCCTGCAGCTGGTCACCCGGGCGATCTCGTGGGGCTATGGCGACTCCGACATCGCCGGGCGGGCCCGCGTGTCACGGCAGGCCGTGCACAAGCTCAGCAAGAAGACCGACGGGTCCGGGCAGGCCGACGACCCCGAGCCGGTGTGACCTGCCCACGACCACCACGGTGGCCGGAGCCATTCGAGCTGGCTCCGGCCACCGGCAACTCCCCTCCCGAGAGGACCTGATGAGCGCCACCGACCCCTTCGCCCTGCTGCGCGCGACGGCCGCCGTCCAGCGCCTGGACGACGAGCTGACCGTCCATCCCGGCGACCGCCGCCGCGAACGCGAGTACCTGGTGCACCGCGCCTCTCTCGCCGACCGTGCCGTGCCCGCCCTCGCCGAGGTCGAGGATCAGGCGACCAGCGAGCAGGATGCCGAGGACACCGCCCGCCGCCTGCTGGACCACGACCGCGCCCACGGCACCGGCCGCGGCCCCGTGCCGGCCACCGACACCCGATGGGACACCGACGCCCGCGGCTACGCCCGCCAGGAGCACGCCGCCGCCGTCCTCGACCAGCACCACCAGGAGCGCGCTCGTGGTTGAGCTGCAGATGAGCCCGGAAGTCCGCACCCTGCTCGGTCCAGACGGCATGGCCCGAGCAGCCGAGATCTCCCTCACCGACGCCACGTGCATGCAGTGTCAAAAGCCCCTGTCGGGCACCGTGAACGTCGTCGCGCGCACCAACCACGCCTTCACCCACGTCGTGTACGTCCACGACGGGTGCGGCCCGTCCCAGGTCCTCGCCATGGGCGAGGACTTCGCCCCCGTCTCACCGGCGGACGGCTACAGCATGACGATGACCGCGGCCCTCATCCACCACGGCAGCACCCCGCTGCCCGTACTGGTCGCCGAGACCGTCTCCAAGGTGTACCTGGTCCACGACGGACCCCAGACAGAGCTGACCAGCGTGATCCCCAGCCATCTGCTCAGCTGCGGATTCGCCCTGGTCTCCCGGCTGCGCCAGGCCCCGCCGCAGGTCGCCGAATGGGTCGGCGTACTGCTGCTCGGCCACGGCCCGGCCGGCGAAGACGGACTGCTCGTCCTCGAACCCGACGGCGCCAAGTTCTACGTCGGCTCCGTCGAACTGCCGGACGGCTGGCTCGCCCAGGCCGCCCGCTACGGATGGGCCGTCCTGTACGCCGGCGACATCGGTCTCGCCGATACCGGCCGCGACGACAAGGCCGTACAGAAGGCGCTGCGTACTGCCGCCCAGGCCGGACGGCTGGTCGGCGCCCGCATTGCCGTCGGAATTCCCGCTCCCAACCACTGACAGCACCCCGCCAGTAGAGTAAAGTATGACGTGCCGCACCTTGTGTGCGCTGCACGCCGCGGATCGGCCCCCGGCTGGGACGGGGACCGCCACCGCGGACAGAAGCCGCTCGTCCGCCGGCCCCACTCCGCGCCTGCCCGCGCATGCAGGAGGCCGGCGGTCATCGGGCAGATACCGCCGGCCTCACGCCGGACCCAGAACCCCGGACGGCACGCGCCCAAGAAGCCCAGCGCGGACAGTCTAGGCCCGACCCGTCAGGACACCGATCATGACCGAAGACGAGGCACGCGACCTGCTCCAGCAGCGCCTCGCCGCCCTCGGCGCGCGCATCACCCTCGCCGACATCGCCGCTGCCACCGGCCGGACCGCCCACTACATCCGCCACTATTGGGCCAACACCGACGAGCAGGAGTTCCCCCGCTCCCAGGGCCACCGCGAGGACGGCAGCAAGGAGTTCAACCGCGACCAGGTCGCCGAGTGGTGCCGCACCCACGGCATCGGCGTCCAGCTGCACGCCGATGAGATCGACGACAACCGCCGCGACCAGGTCACCACCGCACAGATCGCCGAACGGCTCAACCTGCGCGACCGCTCCGCCGTGCGCTACCACGCCCGCAGGAACCCCGCCGGCAGCGCCGACCCCTACCCCGAACCCGATGAAGACGGCCGCCGCTACTGGCCCGACGTCCTCGCATGGCACCGGCGCCACGAGAAGGCGCCCCGCACCAAGCCGGGCAAGAAGCCCACCCAAGGGCTCACCCCCCGGCTCCAGCGCGTCCAGCTGCTCGCCGAAGCCGCACTCGAGCGCGGAGAAACCCTCACCGCCCGCGCCCTCGCCGACGAACTCGGCATCCACGAAGACAGCGCCTCCCGCCTCCTGCGCAGCCTCGCTGCCCGAACCAGCAGCGAATAGCCGGCCTGCGTGGCCTGCGTCCACGGCGACAAAGACAGAAGCCTCCGGCGGGCCCTTCCTCCGAGGGGGGAGGGGCCATCGTGCAGCTGCAGCCGATCGAGGGGAGAAGGTGGAGGGAGGTCGCGGCGCGGCCCCCTCGCCGACCGGGCACCAAAGGCCACCACACGACAGCCCGGGGCGCCAAGGCCAAGCCGCTACGCGGTCGCGCAAGCGCGAGCCCTGACACCCCGGACCGCCGCGCGGTCGGGACTACGTCCTGCCCGCCCGACGAGGGAACCACCCCGCTAAGGCTCGACTCACGGCGCACGCCGCCACACCAAAAACCCGCTTCCACCTGCGGAAACACCTTGACCACACCCCCCAGGAGGGGTAAATTATGAGGGGTCGGAACGGGAGGGCAGACCCGGACCGGCAGTACAGAACCCCAACGAAAGGACCGACCGCCATGTACCTGGTCGACATCCACCCCGAGCACGGCGTCATTGCCGCCCCCCAGGGAATCGAGGACCTCGACGTCCTCGCCGTTGAGCTGCTTCACCGTCACGGCTTCCGCTGGAACGACGAGCAGGAGTTGTTCGCCGCCCTCGCGGACGACGACTCCGCCGCCGAGTACCTCGTTGCGTGTGTCGCCGCCGAACTGCTGCTCAACGGCCACGCCGTCATCCTCCCCTGACCCCGTGGGCGCCCCCATCCCAGCCGGGGGCGCCCACACCCAGCAAGAGGAAATTATGAGAGGCAGGGTCCGGGAGGGCAGACCCGGACCCGCGCCGACAGAACCCGAAAGGCACACCACATGACCACCAGGACGCGCACCACACGGCGCCCCCGCCGTTCCCCCGACGCCACCCGCGCCGAGGTCGCCGACCTCAAGGCCAAGCTTGACGAGCAGGTCACCAACCTGACCGACTCCGGAGCCTGGAAGGCCATGCTCCGCGCAGCCGTCGGCATCGGCCGTTACAGCTTCCGCAACATCATGCTGATCCTGCTGCAGCGCCCCGACGCCACCCACGTTGCCGCATACGGCGAGTGGCAGAAGCGAGGCCGCCAGGTCCGCAAGGGAGAACGCGGAATCCGAATCCTCGCGCCCATGACCCTGCGCCGCCGTGACGACGAGGACACCCCCGAGGCCGAGGACGACAAGCCGCGCGTGATCTTCCGGCCGGTCTCGGTATTCGACATCAGCCAGACCGACCCCATCCCCGGACAGGCCGACGCCGCCGACCTCCCCACCAGCACGCCCCTGACCGGTCAGGCGCCAGACGGATTGTGGGAGGTACTGGAGGCGTACGCGACCGCGCACGGCTACACCGTCGAACGCGGAGACTGCGGCCCCGCCGAAGGGTGGACCTCCCCGGACACCCGCACCGTGCGGATCAGCGGAACCGAGCAGGACGCCGCCGCAACCGCCGTCCTCGCGCACGAGGTCGCCCACATCGGGTGCGGCCACCTCGACACCGAGCCCGGAGAGTACCGCCGCCACCGGGGGCGCATGGAGACCGAGGCCGAATCCGTCGCCTACATCGTGGCCGCCACCCATGGGCTGGAGACATCCACCCAGTCCGCGCACTACATCGCCGGTTGGGCCAGCAAGGAGAACCCCAACGACGTCGCCGCCCTGCTCCAGGAGACCGGTCAGCGCGTCATCCAGACCGCGCACGCCATCCTCGCCGCACTCGCCACCACCGCCGACTGACCGCGTGGGCGCCCCCATCCCAGCCTGGGGCGCCCACCGCCCAGAAGACGCATCCACCAGGTGCAGGGTCCGGGAGGGCAGACCCGGACCCGCGCCGACAGAACCCGAAAGGCACACCATGCGCTCACACCGGCCGAACTGGCGCACTCTGGTCGACGCCCTCCCGCACGTCCCCGCAAAGGACCTGCACCCCGGAGACCTGATCGCCCACCGAGGCCGCCCCGGAGTCGACGAAGCCGGAGGCCGCCCCGTCATCCGCGTTGAACCCGCCGACGACGAAGGCCGAGTACGCATCCTCCAGCCGTTCCTCAACCCCCGGTACGCGGGCGAGGAATCCCCCCTGAACGCGGGTGCGGAAGACCCCATCGCCGTTCTCCCGCCCTACTGGCCGATCGGCGAAACCCGCGCACTCACCGAGGCGGACGTCACCGCCGCTCACGACCACGTCGGCGCCCGCGCCATCGAAGCCCGCCACCGCTGACCTCGACGACGAAGACGGAGCAGACATGAGGGCAGAACGGCAGACGCCCGAGACCGCAACAGCACGCACCACAGACACCGAGGTCTGGCTGTCAGCGGAACAGCTCCGCGAGCTGATCGAGCGTGCCGAGAACCAGAACTACATGATCACCCACGCCACGGACGGGCGATGGGTCCGGATCATCCCGTACAGGAACGCCACGCACGAGGAGTAACACCCCCACGCCGCGAACACGAGAGGGGCCGGAAGCCGCCGGCCCCTCTCTACCCCAGTCCGCGACGGCCGGCCACGGGCCCACCGCCCGGCGCGCAGGACTCCACAACGTGCCCCCGGCAACCGCCGGCCCCTGACCCGGACCGCCGCCCGGCGCGCCCCGCCGTCCCCGGTGGTTGCTGCCCTCCGTCAGCGAGCGCCCAAAAGACAGCACCAAGAGGCGCCGCCGTGCCGTGCCGGCTGCCAGCCGAAACCACACCTGTCATTGCGGCCAGGCCCCTAAATCATTGCGTTTCATTGCATCATCTGTAATGAAATGCATTGACGAAATGCAATGCAATGAATTAGACTGGAATCCTGCACAAGTCACCACGAAGGGGTGCGGGATGGGACTGCAGGATGAGAACCAGGAAATCCGACGCGAAGACGGCACCATCGCCCGTCGACCGCTGTGGGACACCGGTTGGGGACCGGAGCGCGCTGCCCACTACGCCGCCCGCCGCGCGCGCTACGTCGACATCGACCGCCTCCAGCTGCGTGCGCACGGCCGCGCCGCGGTCCGGCTGGACTTCTCCTACGCCGCTGGCCGCGGCCCCCAGCGCGCCGAGGCCGCCCGCGCCGTCGCCGTCCGCTTCGGCGTCCAGGCCCGCCAGCTCGACCGGTCCGGGCGAGCCCTGCGCGTTACCGGCCCCGCCGAGGACATCGCCCGCTACGCCGCCGCGCTCCCCCGCGTCCTCGACCACGCCGAGCAGCTGACCAGTTGGGCAGCCCGCATGTACGGCGAGTGCGCCCGCCGGCCTCAGCATGCCGACCGCTTCGAGGCCCTGGGCGCCGGCGGACGCCGGGCCGCTGCCGCCTACTTCCGGGCCATCGCCTTCCGCCGGATCGTCCAGGTGCTGACCGGTCCCCAGCCCACCTCCGTGCCCGAGGTCGATCCCGCCCTCCCCCTGTGGGAGCAGGCCGAGACTCTCGGCGGAGTTCTCGGCGAGTACGGATGGGTCGAGATCCGCGACGCCTACGATCCGGCCGCAGCCCTGCAGTTGCTCGACACCGCCGAGCGCATCGAGGCCCCGACCGTGCGCTGGCCGGTCACTGCCGCGCACGGCGAACAGTTGGCCCTGTTCGACGACGCTGCCCCTGCCGTGACCGGACCGGTCGTCGTCATCCCTTGCTCCGGCCCGAAGCTGGACCACGCAGCCCCCGCCGGGAAGCTGTATGTCGGAGCGCTACACACGCACGCCCGCCGGACCGCCGACGCCCTCACCGCCCATGGCGGGACCGTCCTGGTACTCAGCGCGCTGCACGGCTTCCTGCCGCTCGACCAGGTTGTCGAACCGTATGACCACACTTGGGAAGACGCCGGCAGTATCACCGTCGAGGAGTTGCGTGCCCAGGCCGTCGAGCTGGGACTGACCGACGCCGACGTCGTCCTGCTCACCCCGAGCCGGTACACCCAGCGCGCCACCGCCGTCTGGCCCCAGGCCCGCACCCCGCTGGCCCATCTGGGCATCGGCCAGCAGCGTGGCCGGCTGACCGCCATGCGCGAGGACGCCCGCCACTACATCACCGCGGCGTGACCCGCGACCGACTCCCCCGCCCGTCCCCGGATACGGCACGCTGTCGACCGCAGCACGCCCACCCGACCGCACGCCCCGTAGGAGTTCTCCCAGATGAGCGAGCAGCCGACCGAGCAGACCGCCGAGGCCCCCGCCGAGGAGGCGCCCCAGTGCGCGTTCCCCGGCTGCACCGCCCCGCCGGTCCCCAAGGACCCCACCGTCCCGGGCCGGGCGCCGAAATACTGCTCCGACCCTGATCACAACGCCATGAGCGCCTACCGGGCCAAGCGCGGGAAGACCGGCACCACCAAGGCCCAGGCCGCCGAGGAGCCGTCCGACCGTATCGTCACCGACGCCGCCCGGACCGCCACCATCGTGCAGGGCACCATCGTGCAGAAGGTCGACGAGCTGCGGGCGGAGCTGTCGCGGTACGTCGACCTGCTCCAGACCGTCACCGACCCCGAAGCCGTCGAGGCCGAAGTCGCCTCCGTTGCCGCTGCTGCCGACTCCGCCGTCGCCGAGTGGCGCAAGAAGGCCATTACCGCGACAACCGAGCGGGACGCCGCCCTGCGCCAGCGCGAACGGGCCATCGAGGAGACCGAGGAAGCCCAGGAGGCAGCCGACCGCGCCATCGCCGAGCTGGAGCAGGAGACCGCCCGGTTCGAAACGGAGACCGAGCGCATCCGCACAGAGGCCGAGCAGCGCGTCGAGCGCCTGCAAACCGAAGCCGACCAGGCCATCGAGAAGGCAAAGACCGAGGCCGCCGCAGCCATCAAGCGCGCCCAGGACGAGGCCGACCAGAAGGCCACCGCCGCCAAGAACGAGGCCGACAAGCGCGTCCGTGATGCCGAGGACAAGGCAGGGAAGGCCGAGGTCGCGGCGAAGGCCGAGGTCGAGGCGATGAAGAAGACCGTCAAGACGGCGCAGGACGCAGTGACCGCTGCCGAGCAGCGTGCACGCGAGGCGGAAGCCAGCGCCCTGCAGGCTGAGCGAGACGCCGAGACGCGGGTCGCCGCCGAGAAGGAGCGCCGCACCGAGCAGGAGAAGGCGCACGCGGCCGAGCTGGGCCGAGCCATCGACCGGCAGGGCGTGCTGGAGGGCCAGGTCGAAGCGCTCCACAAGACCGTGAACGACACGAAGGACCAGATGCGCGAGGTGCAGACAGCACTGGCCCTCGCCCAGGCCGAGGTCACGCGCCTCACCACCGCCGGGGGCAAGTGACGATGACTTCCTACGTCCTGCTCGGTACGGCACTGCTGCTCGCGCTGCTCAGTCCGTGGACCGGTCGCCGCATCCGCCGGCACCGGGCCGAGCAGGACCGACGGACCGCCGCCGAGCACTACCGCAAGCGACTGCTGGCAGCCACCGACCACGCCATCACCACCGCCGTCCGCGCCCAACTCGCCGAGCCCGTCACCGACCTGCGCATCAGACCTCCGATGCGCGTCACCATCGGCGACGTCATCACACGCGCCAGGAACGACTTCGCCATGGAGGTCCCCCGGGACAAGGCCGCCGAGATGCTGCGCCACCGCCTGGAGCTCCGGGGCCACGCCCGCTGGCCCGACCTGATCACCGACGCATTCGACGACGAGGAGGACCAGACCCCATGAACATCCGCCAGCTGCTGCGCCGCCGCACGCCCGCCCCCGCCATCCAGCCCTGGCCCGTCCACACCTCCGACACCCTCACCTTGACCATCACCGACCGATTGGACGTGCAGCGCCCCGACGGCAGCACCTGGGACCTGTGCGCGGGGCACGACCACGAGTCCCGGTCCGTGGCGCAGGTGCTGAACTGCCTGGTCTGGGAGAGCCTCGCCTCCATCCCACCCGCAGATGTGTACGGCTACCTCCGAGTCGAGCCGACCCGCATCGTCATGCCCGGCGCCGAACCCTTCGTGGCCGTCTTCTATGGCCGTGACGAGGAATTCCACTGGGGGCGCACGCTCGACGAGACCGGCCGGCCTCTGTGCTGGCGCGCGGTCGCCGAAGCAACCGGCGCGACCGCCGCCGACGCGGCCGAGACCATCGCCTGCCCCTCCTGCCAGCACCCGCCCACCACCCGGGAAGCGACGACATGACGACCACACCCGGGCGCCGCAGCAACGCCGGAGCCAGCGCCCGCCGCCAGGGCGAGTTACAGCGCGCGGCCGACCGTGCCGCTCAGCACCGGCGCGCGAAGTGGGCACTGCCCCTCGCCGCCGCAACCGCCGCCGTCACCGGATGGGCCGCCAGCACCGTGACCATGTGGCAGGTCGGCGCCCTGGTCGCTGCCGCCGTCCTCGCGTACGGGATCCACCAGACCTACCGCCGCCAGCACAACAGTTGGACCTCCGGCGCCGACGGGGAGGAGGCCACGGCCCGGCTGCTCGCACCACTCGCTCGCCGCGGCTACGCCGTACTGCACGACCGGGCCATACCCGGGTCGAAGGCCAACCTCGATCACCTGGTTGCCGGACTCTTCGGCGTCGCCCTGGTCGACAGTAAGAACTGGCAGTCGAAAAAGTCCCGCATCGTCATCACCGGCCAACTGCTGCGTTACGGCCGGTACGACCAGACCAAGGCGCTGCAGACCGTGGTGTGGGAGGCGCAGCAGGCCGCGCGAGTGCTGGGGGTGCCGGTCCGGCCGATCCTCGCGGTGCACGGGGCGAAGGTCCCCGCGCCGCGCGGGCGCACCGAGCTGCACGGCGTCACCGTGGTCGAGGCGAAGAAGCTGCGCGGGATGCTGGCCGGCCTGTCCCCCCAGCCCGGATGGGATGCAGCGCGTGTCACCGCAGTCGAGCAGCTGGCCGAGCAGAGCCTGCCCCGGCACAGCGGCTGACTACGCCACCGACAAAGGGCCCGGAGATCTCCCGGGCCCTTCAGCATGTGCGCCCGGCTACGAGGCGTCCGGCTGGACGTGGTCGAGGTCGAGGTCGAGGTCGAGGAGCACGGCCAGGTCCTCGCCGGCCGCCCACCGCTGCAGCAGGGCCCGGTCGACGAGTCGCACCCCGTGCCGGGCGGCCCACACCACCCGCTCCCGGGCGAACTTCCCCGAGCTGACCACGAGGAACAACGGCCGGACCCCTGGCGCGGTAGCAGTCGGCAGGTGCGGAGGACCGTCCACCGGCCGCAGGGGTGCACGTCCCCCGCTGCCCGGCTCCGCACCATTGACGGTCCCCCGCTCGAAAGCCACGCCGAGCTGACGCCCGTCGGGCCCATTGCCGACCAGGTGCACCACATCCCGGCTGATGCGCACCCCGCGCACCTGTGTCCACCCATCGCGCAGAAGCAGCCGCCCGACAATCGTCCGGAACCTCCGGTCGTCGGACGCGTCGATCTCCGCGAGGGAGAAGTACCTTGCCCGCCGCCGGCGCCGCGCGAGCATGGCCCGCCGCCAGCGCACTGCGGTCTCGACCACGTAGACGAGAGCCGCCACCCCGAGCAGCGCCGCCCACCAGCCGACCCGGGACCACAGCCACCCGAGACCGGCCAGCGGCAGCCCGATCACGACCCCGGATGCCGCGACCACGGGCACGACCTCCCACCACTGCGGCCCCTGCTGCCCGTTCAGCCACCGCTGGAGTTCCGCGCGCTTGCGCCAGGCCCGCTGCGTGCCCACCGGAGACGGGCCCAGCTGTCGCAGCCAGCGCCATGTCCTGACGGACACACCGATCGCCTTGCGGATCAACCCCACTCGCCCCCGACCTGATTTCTCCTACTGCTGCCCATGTCATATCTGCCCACCCGGGGTGACGTACAGCGCGGCCCACAGATCAGGGCCCACACAACGACCTGCATCCGATAACAAGCCCTGCGGGGCGTACCGCGAGTCACCCAAATTTGGGTGACTGCCCACCCGGAGCGACATCCAGCCAATCGACAAGCTTTCTTGTCGCGTGAGGCTTTCGACAAGTAGGCTTGTCGCATGGATTCGATGCGAGACGACCCCACTTTCTGGGGTGACGTGATGACCCTCCGGGAGCCCGCCTACCGAGAACCCGCTGACGACGAACTCCACCGGCTTGAAGACGCCGTAGCCCACGCCGCCCACGCTCTGGCCAGCGCCATCTCCACCCGGGAATCCGCCTATCGGGCCGAAGGGCGGCAAGTGCCCGACGCGGTCGCCCTCGCCCCTGACCGAACGCTGGCCTACCTGTACGCGCTCCACGAGATCGACGGAATGGTCGGGCGACTGGCCGACCGTGCAGCTCGCGCTGCCGGCGCCATCGGAGCCACCTACCCCCACCTCGGTGCAGCCTGGGGAATCACGAAGCAGGCGGCCCGGCTGCGCTGGCCGGGTGCCGTACGCAAGCCCACCGACCTCGCCAATGTCGGCGAGCCCCTCGACCTGCGACTCGCGGGCGGAGCGGCCGAGATCGTCCAGCTCCCCAACGAGGGCGGGTTCGTGTGGAGTGCCACCGGCGCCGACGGCACCCACGGACAGGCCGAGGAGCCGTACGGCAGCCGGACCGAGGCCGCCGCCCACGCCGGCGCTTTCCTGGCCCAGCACGCAGAACCCGACGAGGCGCACGACCATGACGCGGCGCACGCTGAGTGCATCGAGCCCCATCTCACCGCCGACGGGTACGCCGATTGCGACGGAAAGCCGCTGTGATGTACCTCACGCCGCAGTATCCGGACTGCTCGACCGATACGGAGCGGAGCGAGGTCGAGGGCGAAGAGGTCTGGCGCTGCACGGCACCCGACTTCACCCGACGCACCTACGGCAACGGCGAGGACGACCCGACCGACCGGGAGCAGCCCGCGCCGGCCGACACCGAGACCGACCAGGAGGGCGCCGTGTTCGTCCACCACGGCACCGGCGCGGGCGGCATCGAGGCGACCGCCGAGCTGGCCACCCAGGACGGCCACGGCGAGGACGACCCGGCCGACCAGGAGCAGCCCGCGCCGGCCGACGGAGCCCCGCACCCCGCGAGCACCCCGGGCGTGGGGCACATCCGCGGGGCACGGGGGCGGGGAACCAGCCCCACGGGACGGGGACGCTGCCCTGGCACGGAACGCGCCCCGGACACCGCCGGCACCCCCACGGCGTTCACGGACAGCGACGGCGGGGCAGGAGGCGAGCCCCAGCTTCCCCAGCCCGGAGTGGGGCATGGTCCGGTGCCCCATCGCCCCGCGCCGTCCCCACGGGAGCACCGATGAGGCCGCCGCGCGGGGAAGCGACCCCCGGTTCCGGCGCCGGCGTTCCCCGCCCGGCGGGTGGGGAAGACTCCGCCGTTTCCGACGGCTCTTGGCCCGCTCGTGGGGAACGGGAGGCAAGCGCGGACCCCACCGCGACTGGGGAAGGGGTGCCCTGGGCGGCACTGCTCGCAGACGGGGAAACCGTCGCCCGGTACCGAGCCCACGTCCTGCGGCGCGGCCCGGACGAGTGCTGGTGGTGGACCGGCGGGCTGACCGACACCGCGCACGGAACGTTCCGCGCGGTGTCCCTCCCGGGCCGCACCCGGCGCGGCACCGTGCCCGCCCACCTGTTCGGCTACCGGCTCGCCCACGGGCCCGATTCCCTGCCCGCCGGGCTGGTCGTCAGGCACACCTGCGACGAGCCGCCGTGCCAGAACCCGGCGCACTGGCTGGTCGGTACGAGGGGCGACAACAACCGCGACGCCGCGAGTCGTCGCAGGTTGGCGGGCCATGCACTGGCCGACGTGCGCGGCGCGGTGGGGCGGGCACGGGCGGTCCAGGCGGCCATCGCCGCAGCCAGGCCCGAGGAGCTGGACGCGGCCATTGCCGCCGCGCTGGCCGCCGGCAATCCCTCCGGCGCGCACCAGGACGCGCTCTTCTAGGACGGCCCCGACCGGCCCCGGCCCCGGACCGACAGGTCCGGGGCCGGTCCGCGTACACGGGCGGGGAAAGGTCCCCGCCGACCGTCCCCGGGGCACATCGTGTGCGGCGCGTGGGAAGGCGCGGGCGCCCGGGGCTTCCCCAGCGGACGTGTCCCGCCGCGGCGCCCGAGGGCGGGGAACGGTCCCCGCGCCGCACCCCTCGCACGGGACCGCCGAGCCGGACACCGTCCCCATCGCGTCCGGGGCACCGGCCGATCCCGCAGCCCTGTCCCCACCGCCCTGCCCCACGCCGATTCCCCGCCGCGTGGGGCAGGGCGCCCCGTCGTGCCCCAGCGGAGCCCCGCGGGCGGCCCCGTTCCGTACGCGCGGGGTGGGGCAGAGCCCCACCGGTTCGGTTACGCATTGTCAACGAGGCCCGGAGAGCCAGTGGCCCGTCGAGCGCGCCGGCCATGGTGGGGCGCAACCGCCGCCGATCCCCCGGCACTCGGTAACAGTCGACCCCCGCCGGAGAGCCCGGCGGGGGTCGAAGTCGTCGCCGCCGACCGTAGCGCACGGGCGCGGCGTGTGGCGAGCGCGCCTCTGTTGGCGCGACGCCAGGCCCAGCGGGCGCTCCGCCAGCCCGAGCACCGGTGACCGGTGAGGGCCGTGCCCGCCGAGCTGCACATTTCGCTACAAACCGTGCGCGTCGCCATGATGGCCGAGGCCCCCGATGCAGGCCGTACGCGGCCCGAAAGACCGCAGGACCGACCCTCTTCCGCCGCTGTAGCGACCCATTTTGATCTTCTGCGGACCCCGGACCTAGGACCCCTTCTCTTTCTTGATCATCCGGACCACCTAACACACCGTAATTCCCCTGCTCACTACATCAACCCCCACACCTATGCATCACGATCCGATGGCTGTTGTTGATCTTGAAAACCGCCTACTCTGAGTCCCGATGTTGTCGATCAGTGCAGGCTCAGATCCCGGCTACCTGACCAAGACGGTCGGGGCCGGTGCCGAGCATTACTACCTGCGCTCGATCGAGCTGCAGGGCGAGCCGCCCGGCTACTGGACCGGCGACGGCATCGCGGACCTTGGACTGTCGGGCGAGGTCACCAACGAGGTCTTCGAGGACCTGTACTCGGACTTCATCGACCCCCGGAGACGGGACGAGATGTACGCCCGGCTGGCCTCGATTCCGCACCCCGAGGGCAGCGAGGAGTACGTCCAGGCGGAGAAGAAGATCCGCAAGGAGTGCCGTCTCGGTGACGCCCCGCGCAACTACGAGAAGGCGTACGAGAAGCGGTTGGAGAAGAACCTCGCCGCAGCCGAGGCACGCGCCCCGGGCGGGGTGCTGAGCCCCGAGCAGGTCAAGGCCATCGAGATCAGCACCCGCAAGGAAGCCCCCAGCGCGAAGCTGTACTACGACCTGACGTTCTCGGCTCCGAAGTCGTGGTCGGTGGCGCACGCCGCGCTGCAGGTCAAGGCCGCCGAGGCGCGTGACGCCGGTGACCTGGAGAGTGCCGAGAAGTTCAGCCGCCAGGCAGACCAGCTGTGGGACTGCTGGAAGGCTGGCGTGCAGGCGGGCCTGGAGCACATGCAGGACGAGGCCGGGTACACCCGCAAGGGCCACCACGGGGCGAGCAAGGACGGCCGCACCAGCGGCGAGTACGTCAAGGCCGACAAGTTCATCGTGGCCGCGTTCGCGCAGCACACCTCCAGGCAGGACGACCCGCAGCTGCACGTTCACGCGGCCGTGCTCAACAAGGTCCGGTGCGTGGATGTCGACCCGGTCACCGGCGAGGAGCGCGAGGTGTGGCGGGCGCTGGACGGCACGGGCCTGTTCCGGCACAAGCAGGCCGCCGGTCACATCGCGGAGCGCGTCGCCGAGCAGGAGGCCGAGCGGGTGCTGGGCTGGCGGGTGCAGATGCGCCCGGACGGCAAGGCGCGCGAGTTCGTCGGTGTGGACCAGGACCTGCGGGATTCGTTCAGCAGTCGGCGCACCGCCATCACGGCTGAGGTCGCCGAGGTCGCCAAGGCGTTCGAGGAGAAGTACGGCACGGCCCCTTCCGCCTACACGCTGGCCCGGATCAGCGAGGACGTCAGCCTCCGGCAGCGCGCGGCCAAGAAGCACGACGCTGTGACCAGGGAAACCCTGCTCCAGCGTTGGGAGGAGTCGAGCAAGGCCCGCTTTCGGGAGTCGTTGGCCGACGTCCCCGAGCGGATCGCCGAGCAGTCCGCCATCCACGATCTGCACCGTCCGGCCAAGGAGTTCGACCCCGAGGTCATCCAGCGCCGCGCCATCGCTGCGGTGCAGGAGGCGAAGCCGACCTGGACGCGCCCTGACCTGCTGGTCGAGCTGAACCGGCAGCTCCCCGACACGCTGGGCGGGCTGGAGCGCCAGCAGGTCCGCGACCTGCTCAACCAGCTGGCCGACGACGCCCTCTCCCCGACCGCTGACAACGGCGTGGTGCGCACGAAGGCGCCCGCCCTGGTCGAGGTCCCCGCCGAGCTGCAGCGCACGGACGGGACCTTCAAGTACGAGCCGAACCCCGACACCTTCGACCGGTACGCCACCGAGGAGGCCCTGAGCACCGAGGGTCGACTGGCCGAGTTCGCGGGCAAGCGCGGGGCGCCGACCGTGCCCAGCGAGCTGGTCGAGGAAGTCATCCAGCGCCGCGGGCTCAAGGGGCGCCAGGCCGACTTCGTGCGGGCGGCTGCCACCTCCGGCCGCAAGGTCGACCTGCTGGTCGGCCCGGCCGGCGCGGGCAAGAGCTACACACTCGCCGCGCTCACCGAGGTGTGGGAGGCGCACGAGGGCCGCAAGGTCATCGGTCTGGCCAGCGGCCAGCGCGCCGCCGAGGTACTGCGTGACGAGGGCGTGGAGAACGTCGCGAACATCGAGATGATGCTGATTGCCAACCGGTCGATCGCCGAGGGCCGCCCGATCGCCAACGCCGAGAAGTACCGCATCCCGGCGGGCGCC
Organism: Streptomyces sp. NPDC006335; assembly: GCF_040612795.1. Lineage (NCBI taxonomy): Bacteria > Bacillati > Actinomycetota > Actinomycetes > Kitasatosporales > Streptomycetaceae > Streptomyces > Streptomyces sp. NPDC006335. The sequence goes on along the minus strand of NZ_JBEXQX010000031.1, from coordinate 35,104 downwards.
CTGGTTATCGTCGATGAGGCCGGTATGACCGACAACAGCGACATGGACCAGGTCCGGGCGCTCATCGAGGCCGCCGGCGCGAAGTGCGTCCCGGCCGGTGACCACCACCAGCTCACGGCTGTGGGCGCGGGCGGCATCTTCGCCCAGTGGGTCGAGGACGCCCCAGGCGTGCATGTCCTGGACGAGGTCCGCCGCTTCCGTGACACCGACCCGGTCACCGGCGAGAAGACCGTGCGGCAGTGGGAGGCCGACGCTTCCCTCCAGCTGCGCGAGGGCGACAGCGAGGCGCTGGCCGCCTACGAGCTGCACGGCCGGTGGCGCGGCGGTTCCGCCGAGGAGATGACCGAACGTGCCTACCAGGCATGGCTGACCGACCACCTCGACGGCAGGAACCCGCTGCTCATCGCCCAGGACAACGCCCAGGTGGCAGAGCTGTCCGCCCGGGTGCGCGCCGACCTGGTGCGCGCGGGCAAGGTCTCCGAGGACGGCGTGGTGCTGCGCACCGGCCGCGAGGAGCACGGCATCGAGACCAAGGCTGGCGTTGGCGACCTGATCCAGCTGCGCCGCAACAACCGGACCATCACGGCCGAGAACGGCAGCTTCGCGGTGAACCGCACGGTGGCCCAGGTCACCGGGATCAGCGACGACGGGGCGCTGATGGTGAAGCTGGAAGACGGCTCCCAGATGCGCCTTCCTGCCGAGTACGTGAAGGAGCACGTCGAGCTGGCCTACGCCGCGACCGTCCACGGCGCGCAGGGCCGCACGGTCGGGGTCTGCCACTCTCTGGTCGATCCCAACTCGACCAACCGCGAGGCGCTGTACGTCATGCTCACCCGCGGCGAGGTCGAGAACTTCGGGTACGTCATCACCCACCGGGACGGCGACGGCCTCAAGGAGGAGGACATCCCCCACCACCTCGCGGTGCTGGACTCCACGCTGCAGCGCAGCGGGCTGGAGCTGACCGCGACGAAGACGATCGAGGCCGAGCTGGAGCGCCGCGAGCACCTCGCCGTGCTGGAGCCGGTGTGGTCGGGCATCAAGGAGCAGGATGCCGAGAAGCGCTTTGGCACCGCCCTGCTGCAGGCCATCGGCACCGAGGACTACCAGCGGGCCGCGAGCAGCGAGGCGTTCGGCTCCCTGCTGCGGCTGGCCCGTCACGTCGAGGAGCAGGGATTCGACGCCGAGGACCTGCTGGTGCGCACCGCCCGCTCCCGCGAGCTGGAGACCGCCGACGACGTCGCCAAGGTGCTGCACGACCGGCTGAACAAGGCGTACAACCTGGTCGAGCGCGACCAGGTCCGCGCCGAGGAGGCCGAGCAGCGTGCCGCACTCGCCGAGCAGGAGCGCAAGGTCGAGGACGCGGTCGAGGCCGGGCAGGCGCCCCTCGACCCGGAGGAGCTGCAGCGACTGGCCGAGGCCGCGCAGGAGAGCGACCCACACGCCGAACTGATGAAGCAGACCCTCGCCACCCAGGCCGGGGTCGAGACGCTGCAGGCCGGCACGGACCCGGAGACGGTCGCGCGACAGGAGGCGGAGCTGGCCGCCGCGCTGCGGGCCGCCGAAGAGATGACGGACGCCGACGTCGAGCAGCTGGTCGACGACCCCGAGCCGGTCGAGCCCGAGGCGCATCCGCACTTCGAGGACCTGATGCGGCAGAACGACGCGTTCGCGCAGAACGTCGAGGTGCTGCACGCCGGGCAGGACCAGGAGGTCGCCCGGCGCCAGGCCGAGGAGCGCGAGGCCCGCTGGGAGGCGATGGACTCCTACACGGCCCGCACCCCGGACCTGGACGGCGACCTGGGCCGCTTCCTGCAGGAGTGGGCGGTCGAGATGGACGAGCGCACCGAGCGGCTGGGCCAGCGCGTCGCCGAGGAGCAGCCCGCATGGGCCATCGACCGGCTGGGCCCGGTGCCCGAGGACCCGACGGAGCGCGCCGACTGGGAGCGCCGCGCCGGCCGGGTCGAGCGCTACCGCGAGGCCCACGGCTACGACCACGACACCAACGCCATCGGGCAGGCCCCGCCGCAGGGCGCGGTCGAGGCCCGCGCCGACTGGGAGCGCGCACGCCGGGCCCTGGGAGTCGACGAGAAGGAAGCCGACATCGCCCGCGCGTCCGACGAGACGCTGCGACAGATGATCGAGCGGGCCGAGCGCGAGGAAGAATGGGCGCCGCCGTACGTCGCCGACGACATGCAGAAGGCCTTCACCGCGGCGCGCGACTTCAAGGACCAGGCCGTGCAGATGGAGCTGCGCGCCCAGGAGCAGGCGGAGAAGGAGGCCGCCGAGCACGAGGCCCGGGTCAACGAGGCCATGCACGCGGTGAACACGGCGTCCGGTGTGCCGCAGTGGGAAGCCATCCAGCAGTCGATGGCACTGCAGCAGGTACCCACGCTGCAGGCCGAGGTAGACCCGAGCCAGCTGGTGAAGGAGACCCTCGACCGGGCCCAGACCAGTCGGGACGTCGCCGAGACGATGGGCGATCGTGCGAGGCGGTACCAGGAGATCCAGCAGGTCCGCGAGGCATGGTTCGAGGAGACCCAGACCGTGCGGGACGAAGCCGACCTCGCCCGGACCGAGCTGGAGCGCCGCGCCCCCGAGCAGCCCGAGGTCGAGGAGCCCGAGACCCCGACGGCTCCCGCCGCCCCGGCCGCCCCCACGAAGTCCGTCGAGCAGCAGCTGGTTGAAGCGTTGGAGCAAGCCCGCATCACGCAGGAGATCCTGGAACAGCGCGCGCGGGAACGGGAGCGGGAAGCAGAGCGGCAGAGGGAGGCTGAGCGGCAGAAACCGCAGGCCGAGGAAGTGGAGCGCGAGCGCCGCGACACCGGTCTCGGCGGGTACGGGGCCGACTACGAGCGGCTGGGTCATGAGCTGGCACAGGCCGAGCGCGACGCCACCCCGGAGCCCCCGGCCCCCGAGCCGATCCCGGAGCCGGAGCCCCCTGCACCCCCGGCGCCGGAGATCGACGTCGACGTCGACATGTAGCCGAAGGGCCAGCGGAGCAACCGCTGGCCCTTCTTACTGCCTGCCCACTGTCCGTGCCGCCCGCTACCGTGCCCCTATGGCTGAGTACCCGACGATGTGGAACGGGCCGGGCGCCACGCCGCCGGCCGGAGCAACCGCGGCGCCGCAGACCGCCCCGCCGCCCGAGGAGCCGCTGGTCGGCCGGCGCACGCTGGCCGAGGTCACCGCGCTGCTCGACAACATCGAGCACGCCGTGCGGACGGGCTATCAGCTGGAGGAGTTCCACGAGGGCGTACGGGCGACCTACCGGTGGGCCGTCGGCCAGGGCCGCAGCCCGATCTCGGACCGCCCCGCCGGCATCCCCGACGCCCGGCAGCTGCGCGCCGAGGACGACGAGGCCGAGGCAGCGATGCGCGGGCCGCGCCGCCGGTACGCCAACGGCGTGCAGCACGCCGCGATGTGGCTGCGCGGCGCCACTCAGGACCAGCCCTGGACAGTGTGGGAGACCTGACCGGTCTGCACGCGTCCGGACAAACCCGCCCCCGGCCGGGGGGCGGGTTCTTGCGTATCAAGCGAGTCTCATGGGGGCGGAAGAGGGCGTCCGTGATGTGTTGATCTCGGCTGTGCCCATAGGCTCCGGCCATGCTCATCGCGAACATGTCGCCCCGCACGACGGGCAAGACCACCGACACCGGGTGGCTGTCGCACGCCCTGCTGGAGGACGAGGAAGCCTACGAGGTCGTCGGGTACGACGCCGACCACAGCAAGCAGTTTTGGAGCTGGAGCCAGCCGGAGAAGGGGAACTTCGCTTTCCCCGTGCATCTACAGGCGTCCGCCAAGTTCCACCAGGAGGTCGTACCGCCGACGGGGAAGCGCATCGCGATGGTGGACTGCGGACACACCGAGAACCACATCTTTATCGCGGACTCCATTCTCCGTGTCGCCGATCTGGTGATCCTGCACATGTCGCCGACCGCTGCCGACTGGGAGCGCATCTGTGAGCCGGAGACCGCCAAGCCGTTCAAGGACATCCTGGCGAGCAGTGCCCCGCTGAGGGCCACCGGCAAGAAGCCCGAGACATGGGTGCTGCTCAACCGCACCGTGGCGAACGCGTCGTCGACCGGCTACTACCGCGAGGAGATGGCCAAGGAGGGATACGAGGTGTTCACCACGGTCATCCCGCGCAGCGAGCGCTTCGGTGACTCCATGGGAGCCCCGGTGGAGGGAGCCTCCAAGACCGCCTTTGGCGCGCTGGTGACGGAGATGAAGAAGCGCGGGCTGCTGCCCGTTGGCGACTAGGAGGTCAGCCGGTGAGCCCCACCCGGCAGGAGATTCGAGCACAGCGCAGCGCCGCGGCCGAGGCCCGGCGGCAAGCCGAGGCGCATGAGGCGGATCGAGAAGGCGGGACGGAGACGACCGCGCCCGCCGTGCCTGCGCCAGCCGGAGAGGTCGACCCGTCGCCGCCGAGCGCTGCGCCGGAGCCGTACCGGCCCCAGCCGTTCACGCCGGACCTGATCCCCGAGCCCGTCGAGGTCGAGGTCGACACCGAGGGCGACCTGACGCCCCAGGAGGTCGACGACCTGGGGCACTGTGAAGCCGCGTTCGCCAACGGCAACCGGGCCGAGTGGATGAAGTGGAAGGCCGCGCACGCCGTCCGCTCCCGTCGCCTGTACCGCCGGGACGGGCGGACGTGGCCGGACTACTGCCAGGACCGGTTCGGCGAGAGCGAGAGCGAGGTCAACCGGCGCATTCAGCAGTGGCCCCTGCTCAAGGCCATCACCGAGCAGCAGGACAGGCCCCGGGCCATTCCCGACTCGCACGTCCACCGGCTACTGCCGATGGTCGAGCAGCACGGCCAGGAGGTGACCGCCCGCGCGTACGTCGCACTGCGGGGGTGGGCCGCCGAACGCCGCCACCGGGTCACGGCCGACGTGGTCGACGGACTGGTCGAGCTGGCGCGGGCCGCCGAACCGCTGGCGCTGACGACCTCGAACACCTTCCAGCGGGCCATCGAGGCGAAGCCGAAGCCCAAACCGGCGCGGCCCAGGAAGAAGGAAGCGGCCCCGGCGGACGTCGAGACCGCCGCCCAGGAGCAGAGCGGTCCCGCGACCGGACGTCACCCAAATTTGGGTGACTCGACCGGCGAGCGGGCCCTCGACGGCGATGAGCCGGTGGTCGACGCCGAGATCGTGGACGATCCGCCCCCGCACCGGGCGATCCAGACCCGCGACCGGCTGCAGGAGCTGCTGGCCGGGATCGAGGTGGGCGCGTTGCACGACGCGCCCACCGAGACGTTGAAGGACATCAGCACCGTAGCCCTGGCCATCGCGTATGCGGCCGACGAGGTCCTCAAGGACCGGTAGAGCGAGACCCGGGCAACGCGGAGGGGGAGTCACCCAAATTTGGGTGACTCCCCCTCCGCGTGGTGGCCGCTGCAGCTCAGTCAGCTTCCTTGTCCGGTGCCCTGCGCCGGGCGATGTCCTTCTCCACGGCCGCCAGGAAGCCGGGTTCGGCGAAGTCCTCCTCGGTGAACGGCGGCGCCGGCGGGTTCGGGTTGGCCTCCGTGGGCACGATCGGCACCGGCACCGGGTGCTTGGGGTTCTTGAGGTCGTCGCGGGGCACCCCGCACTTCTTCAGTTCCTCCCGCAGCACCTTCTCGACGTGTGGCCACCACCGCGCGTGCCACTCCGAGACCCGGGTGGGCGGCGCCCCCTTCGTGTACGACCAGTACCAGTTCGCGCACAGGGAGGTCAGCTCGATGCGCAGCCGTGGGTGCTTGTACCAGCAGGGCTTCCACACCTCTTGGGCGTAGAACGGCCACAGCTTGTTCTGGCACCACTCCGTGAGCCAGTCCCACAGAACCCGGGCCTGCTCTTGATCGAGGTCGTCCATCCAGTTCGGCGTGGTGCCGGGCCAGTCGGGTGCTTCCTCTTCCTCCGGGTCCGCCTGGATCTGCCGGACGGCCTCGACGACGGCCGCCAGCGTCTCCTTGAGCTGGCCCACCTTCGTGTCGAGCCCGTCGAGTGCCTCGCTGAGCTTCTGGTCCTCCAGCTCAGTGACGCGGGTGCGTACGGTCGACAGGTCACCCGTCAGCCGCAGCAGCATCTCCATCGGGTCGAGCTTCATCTCCGCCATCACAGGCCGCCCAGGTCGTCGTCAGCTTCCTCGAACTCGGCATACGGGTCCGCGCTGGCCGCTGCGTCGTCGGTACCGGTCTTGCGCAGCGGCACCGACGCCGGCACGGTGCCGGGCTGCTCCTGCGGCTCCGGCTGCGCGGGCACCTGCTCCAGGTGGCGGGTCGGTGCGAAGTTGGGCTGCTCCGGGATCACCGGCGGGTGTTCCGGCATCGGGGGCACCGGCGGGACGACCTCGCCGCGCACGACCTGCAGGTGGTCACGCGGGCCGGGCAGCGGGCCGGAGGTCCAGCCGCTGGCCGTCGGGTCCGCCGTCCACGGGCTGGTGTCACCGGCCGCGGCGGACGGCGCCCACGGGCTGGCGGGCTCCGGAGGGGCCCACAGGTCCGCCGGGTCCTCGACCAGCGGAGCCGCGACGGGCACGGTGTACGCGGGCACCGTGGCGTCCTTGCGCTTGCGCGCCTTGAGCTGCGCCTTTGCGTCCCGGTTCTCCTGCTTCTCCACGGCCTTGACGTCCTTGCGGTCCCACACGGCCACGTAGCGGACGACGACCGGGCCGCCGATGTTGCGGCGCAGCACCAGGATCTCGCCCGGCTCCAGGTTCATGATGTCCGCCGGGGTCATGGTGTCGACCTCGACCCAGGTGTACGAGGAGGACTGGCGCATGGTGCCGTCCGGGCCCGGGGAGTTCGAGTGCGACTCCCGCTTCTCCTTGTGCCGGCCGCACAGCTCCGACAGCCCCTTGAGGTCCTCTTCGTCGGCCAGGCCGCCGAGCACGAGCTTGACCATGTTGGTCCAGATCGTCTTCGCAGCCTCCCGGCCGTAGCGCTCCCGCATCTGCGAGCGCGACTGGAACACCGCGTGGATGGCGATGCCCAGGCCACGGCTGTCCGAGGTCCACTTCTCCAGCGGCACCGAGCAGATCAGCGCTGCTTCGTCGAGGATCAGCGACCAGGGCGCGTCTAGCCGCCCGCCGCGCTGCAGCGGCGCCAACTCCCGGGCCGCTTCGTAGATCTCACCCGTGAGGCAGCTGAACAGCGGGCCGATGCCGCCCCGGCCGGTGTCCCGGCCCAGCAGGTACAGGGTGTCCTGCGACTGCAGGTAGCCGCGGATGTCGAAGAGCCCGTCGCCCTTGTGCGCGTCCTCGATGACCTTCTGAATCTGCGGGGTGTCGAGGAACATGAACGTTTTGGACAGCGTCCCGAACACGTTCTCACCGGTGGTGGGCTTGCCCTTGACCTTCTGCACCTGGAGCAGGTCGTCGCGCCAGCCCCGCGGGGCGACCGGCCGGCGGGGGTTGAAGGGGTCGGGGTGCTCGTACTTCGCCAGGATGTCGATGGCTTCGTGGTTCTCATAGCTCTTGGACCAGCGGGCGACGTCCAGCAGGGTCAGGCCCTCCGCGTCGGCCGCCCACAAGAACGCCTTGAGCACCGAGTAGCTTGCGGTCTCCCAGAAGTTGCGGTTTTCCACGCCACGGGTGGCGTCGGAGCCGTCGAGCAGGTAGTTGGCGCGGCGCATCGCCCGCTCGACGCCGTGCTCCGGGTCGGAGCAGCCGATCACCGGGTCCCAGGCCACGTTCGAGTCCCGGCCGCCGATGGCCTGCGGGTTCCAGATCAGGATGCGGCCGACCCGGGCCCGAAGCTTCTCCGTCAGCTCGACGATGTCCACCTTCACCGACGTTGCCAGGACTGCGCCGGGCGCGTCGATGATCCAGTTGGCCAGCTTCGCCGTTTTGCCCGCGCCGGGCGGGGCGACCATCACGGAGCTGTCCTCGATCGCCATGTACAGGTGCAGACCCGTCTTGCGGTCCCTGCCCAGGTAGGTGCCGACCGCGTTGGTGTCCACCTTCCGCGCTGGCACGGAAGCCAGGCTAGGGCGCAGCACACTGCGCTTCTTGACCAGGCTGCGGGCTCCGAGCGCTTCACGCAGCTTGTCCTTGGGCGCGAAGCCGTCGGCGTCGCTGCTGAAGGTAGATTCGCCCTTGAGCCACATGTATCCGGCGCCGACCAGGCCGACCGTAAAGGCGGTCGTCAGCAGCGGCTGCGCCTCGAACAACGCGCCCCCGGCGTGGATGACGCCCCCGAGGAGGGCGCCGAGCACTCCGGAAGGGTCGGTGTCCTGCGTCGTTGTCTCGGCGGCGAGCAGGGTGGCTGGGACGGACAGGGCCGTCAGCCGTACGGTGGGGCGGTGGAAAACCGGACGCGCGGTGAACAGCACGTTCTTGAGCGCGTGGCCCTCGATAGGCTTCCATGCCTCTTCCGGCTTCCCGGCCGCCGGGATGGCCGTGGCCCGGGCCTCTTCGGGGACGGACTGGTTGGTCGAGTCGAGCAGGATGCTGGCCTTACTGTTGTCGTTCACGAAGGTCCTTTCCTTCGGGGCCCCGGGGGTGCTGTAGCCGCCAAGCTCTTCACGCACCACCGGGGCCACTCCTGTCTGTATACGTCGCTGCACTGACAAGTACGGCATGGATTTCACCGCTCGTCGCGGTCCTGTCGCGCACAGGTGCGCGGCTTCCCGTCTGGCGGGAGGGCCAGGGCAAAACGCCCGTCAGACCGGACAGCTGGGTCTGGCTCATCCTGCGGAATCCGGCCTGTGGATAGATTCCGCTGGCTTCCCCGCTCATTCGTCGGCATCTTCGTCGTCGCGCTGGCCCGGCAGACCGGGCTGGCTCTCGCGGGCGATGGCCCGCAGGTGCCGGCGGATGGAGTCCGCCTTCACTGAGACGTGCGGCTCGATCAGGGCTGCCACCTCGCGCTGGGACAGCATCCGCTCTTCGGGGGTCAGCTTCTCCAGCTCCGCGCGGATCTGCTCGCGGGTCGCCTTCTGGTCTTCGTCGACCGTGGCCTGTACCCGGGCACCGCCCGAAACTCGCGACGGCACGGCTTGCTGCACCTTCTCCAGCGCGGTCAGCTGGCCCTGCAGTCGCACTAGCTCCCGCCGGGCTTCCTCCGTTTCGTTCCGCGCTTCCTCAGCTTCCTTGAGCGCGTTGCTGGCTTCCGTCTCGAACCGCGCCCGCTCCGCCCGCAGGGTTTCCAGCCTGACCGTCAGCGCCTCTTGCTCCCCTTCGAGGCGCAGCGCCTTCTCCCTGGCTTCCCGGGCCTGCTCCTGCACCTGCTGGTAGGCGGTGGTGAGCCTGCCGCGCTCCTCTTGCAGCTCGATCATCTGACCCTTGAGCGCGTCCAGTTCCTCAGCCGTCTTCTTGTAGAGCCGGGCCGCCGTGGCGTCGCTGGACTCCAGCCGCGTCCGCTCCTCCCGAAGGGCCTTGAGGCGCTTCTCCTCCGCCTCCCGTTCGGCCGCCGTCTTCTGCTGGGCCTCTTCCGCCTGCTTGCGGGTCTCTTCCAGCGCCTTCTCCACGGCCTCCAGCTTCTCCGTGGCTTCCTGGACCGCCTTCTCGGCGTTGCGTCGGATCTCCTCCGCCTCCGCCGCCTTCTGGTCCGCGTCCTTAGCCCGCTTGTGGGACTTGAGGAAGTCGGCGTTCGCCGCGATGTTCAGCTGCTCCAGCTTCTCCATCGCCGTGCTCTCGGGTCCGTAGTCCAGCAGCGCGACCTCATCGGCGTTGGTCAGCCACGCCATGCGCTGCATGAGCTGCAGTCCCTGCTCCGGGTCGTAGGTGTCCGCCATCTCCAGCGCGGTCTGCGCCTTCGGCCGGACCTTCTTCTCCAGGTCACGTTTCAGAACGGCGAGGCGCTTCTTCGCCTGGTTGACGTCCGCCCTGGTCCCGCCCTCCGCGATGACCTTCTCCAGGCGCTCCTTCTCGTGCAGCGCCTGACGCAGCGCGTACGAGGCGTCCGCCGCCTCCCGGGCGCGGGCCCGGCGCACCATCTCGTCAGCACGGTCGTTGACGTCCAGGCCGAACAGACCGAATACCCAGGCCCACAGCTTCCGCCAGACCAGGCTGAGCAGCAGGAAGGGCCCCGGCTTGCGACCCTCGGGACGCTGCTCCTCCAGCTGCTCCGCCTCGCCGAGCGCGCTGTGAAGGGGCACGTAGATGACCCAGGCCGCGCCGATCGGCATGAGCGCCAGGAAGGGCGCCGCCCACGGGTTCGGGGCGTGAATGACGTTGGCCACCGCCGAGGCGAACACAAGGCTCCACGCGGTGCCCCGCAGCCACTTGAGCGACCGAGTCCACCGCCGGCGCGGTTCCGCGTTGGCCATCCGGAACATCTGGGCGAACAGCCGGATTTCCAGCACATCGAACATCGACACGAAGCCGATTGCGAAGAAGAACGACAGGCCGACCTGGTCCTGGGCGAAGTGCCACAGACCGTTCAGGGACACCGCGAAGCCGCCGAGCAGGGGCTTGGTGTCCATGTACAGAGGCTTCGGCGGGATGGGCTCACCCCGCTGCTGCGCGAGGTCGACAGCGGCCTGGTGCTCCTTGTCCCGACGCTCCTGCGCCTTCGAGGACCGGGACATGGCCACGGCCCCCACGATCAGCATGGCGACCAACACAGCCCCGCTGGCGACCGCGAGCACCCAGGTGGGCGCGTCGCTCACAAGCCGTTCGGCCGCTCCCCGCCAGTCGATCGTGTCGGTGGCTGCTGCTGAGATCACTGGCCGTCCCCCTGTTCTTCTCCCTCGCCGCCGGCCAGCAGCTCTCGCTCCCGTTCCAGCAGCTGCTCGACCCGCGCGAACATGTTGGTGCGCAGGTCGTCCTCCGTGTCGCCGACCAGCAGTTCCGGGTGCCGGATCACCAGGTCCACGGCGACCCTGATCACGGTGTTCTCCGTGATCCGTTCCGCCTTCCGGGACCGGGCCAGCATCAGCTCCCGCGCGATGGTGGACAGCTCGCTGTGCTGGTCCTCGCGCAACGGCACCCACTTGGGCCGTTCTTCGGACTGCACGGCCTTGCGCTTCGCCGAGTTGCCCGCCATTTGTGGTCCCCCTTGGGGTCGTGGAGTCAAGGACTCCAAGAGGTTATGGGTCCGGGCGCCCGGCACGGCACGCCGTACCGGTGCTCGCTCGCGGACCGCAGGGGCCAATCCCATCCGCCACTCCCATCATTCGGTGTCGAGATCAACCTAACTACAAAACTTCGAGAGTTCAAGAGTCTTGAAGTTCAAAGCTTTGGGAGTTACGTTGGTTCTGCAAGCACGAGAGAGGGCCAGGGCTTGCAGGCCCTGACCCTCTCTCTGGCCAGCGGTTGCAGCCGCCGGCCGACCCCGGACAGGCGCAGCGAACGCCTCCCGGGTTTGGGACACCCCTGACTTGGAGGGATCTCCGTGAACCAGTCTCTCAGCCTCATCTCCGGCGCCGACATCACCGTCGACGACTTCCCGGCCCTGCACCTGTCGCCTGAGGGCATCAGCGCCCTGCCGGTCCTCGCCGGCCCGCGCCTCGCGGTCGTCGGACGGATCGGCCCGAAGTGCCGCGACTGCCGCGACTTCGAGAGCGTCGTCACCCGCAACGGCGTCGTCACCTGCGACAACCCGGTGCACACCGAGACCAAGCCGCAGCTCCCGATCCGCCCCACCCCGCACGAGCGGGACGGCCGGCAGGACTCCCCGCAGCCCGCGCGTCCGCACTCGCGCACCTCGCTGCTGGTCGGCTGACGGCCGTGCGCGCCGCGACCGGCACCACCGCCGTGATCCAGGACCCGGCCGCCAGCGAGGCGCTGCGCCGCGCGCAGGAGGCCGCCGAGGCCGCTCAGCGCGCCGCCGCCGAGCGCGCCGCCCGTCAGGGCAACGGCTGACCAACTCCCAACCTCGACCCGGGCGGATGAGCACCCCGCCCCGCCCGGGTCGAGCCGGATTACCCCTGTCTCTTCTTCTCCCTTGCCGGAGGCTGCTGTGCGTTCCACCTCTTGCGTCACCACCGCGCTCGCCACGTTCCTGTTCGTCTCCCAGGCTCCGCAGTCCGAGTTCGCCACGAACCCGGCCCGGACCCGTGAGCTGGTCCGCGAGACCGCCGCCCGACTGGGTCCCGACGACGCGGTCAAGGAAGCCGCCTACGAGTACGGCAGGCACCCCGAGACCGCCGCCGCCCACATGCGTGCCTGCCTTCGCGCCGTCGAGTCCGCCCACTTCGAGACCGTCCCCGCCTCGCTGGCGGTGACCCGATGAAGGCCACCGACAACGTCACCGTCGAGCGGATCACCGCCCTGGTCGCGGTCGTCGCGGGCACGCTGGCCGCGTTGTTCGCCGTGCACTTCGGTGCGGGCATCGGCAACGTCATCGGCGCCGCGTTCCTCACCTACGTGGCCACGATCGTGGCCGTCGCCATCAAGGTGCCGCTACAGCTGGTCAAAGTCGTCACCGCCAGCGGCCGGGGCACGGCCATCACCGTCGTCATCGCGGCCATCGTGTTCATCGGCATCGCCAAGGCGTTCCGGGGGCTCGCGTGAGGGCCGCCAGGCAGAAGTCCCGCACGGCCACGCATCGGCCGGCCGTCCGGCGTCGTCGCTTCCGTCACGACGACTTGATCGCCGTTGATCTTTTCAGTGGCTTCGGTGGTCTCACCGAGGGAATCCGGCGTGCTGGATTCACCACGATCATGGCCGCGAACCACAACCCCTACAAGGTCGAGGTCCACGAAGCCAACCACCCCGAGGCCGAGCACTGGATCGCCGACCTGGTCAACCCGGACGCGGCTGACTACCACTCCGCGCGGGACCTTCCCCCGGCCGACCTGCTGGTCGCGGGCGTGAGCTGCGTCAACCACTCGCTCGCCAACACAGTCAGGGCGTACGAGCAGGGCTTGACCCTCTTCGAACTGGAAGACCCCGACTTCGAGGCGCGGGTCACCCGGTCCGAGCGGGACCGGGCCACCGCGAACTGCGTCCTGCACTACGCGCAGACGCACCATCCCCGGCTGATCCTCGTCGAGTGCACCACCCAGCTCACCTCATGGGGACCGGCACTGCCGAACCGCCCGAAGGTCGGGGACGGAAGCACCTACCGGTGGTGGCTCCAGCAGTTCGAGAAGCTCGGCTACAACCACAAGGTCCTGTACCTGAACAGCCAGTTTTTCGGGGTCCCGCAGTCACGTGATCGCGGGTACTGGGTTTTCGTCGACAAGTCGTTGCCGATGCCCGACCTGGAGCACCGGCCCGTGTCGCACTGCGGACGCTGCGACACGGACGTCGAGGCGGTCTGGACGTGGAAGACCGGTATCCCGCCGACCGGCACGGTGACGTACGGCAAGCAGTACGAGTACCGGTGCCCGCGCTGCTACCGCCCCGTCGTCCCCCCGATGACGCCCTCGCTGCATGCGCTCGACCTGCTCGACCTCGGTAAGCGCATCGGTGACCGGGACAGGCCGCTCAAGGAGACGACGCTGGCCCGCGCTGAGCGCTGCCGTCAGCGGTTCGCTTCCTTCCCCGCGGTGCTCATGCCGGCGAAGGGCGTACACGGCTCGGAGCGCCTCCTGGGCCAGCCTCTCGCCACACAGACGAGCCAGCAGGAGACCGCGCTCCTCGCCGCTGGCGCGGTGTTCGCGGCCCACCGCCACAACGGGGACGGGAAGAACATCGCCCTGCCGATGGACACCGTCACCGGCACGCACGAGAAGGCAGTGTTGTTGGCGCTGAACAACTACCAGGGCGGCCCGCGCGGTGCGGACGCTCCGCTGCCCACCGTAGTCGGCTCGGAGACCGTCGCTCTGGTGTCCGCCGGTGTTCTCCCCTACCGGCAGAACACCGTGCCCACGGTGCACGCCGAGGCGATGCCCACGTTCACCTCGGACCAGATCCCGGGCCTGCTTTCGGCGGCTGGCTGGTACAAGCAGAACGGCTCCTCCGCGTCCGAGACGGCCCCGCACCCGCTGACTGACCCGCTCGGCACCCTCACCGCTCACGACACAACCGCCCTGCTCATGGCCGAGTGGCAGGCCAGCCTCCGGGATCTCCCCTTGGAGGACTGCTACTTCCGCATGCTGGGGCCGCACGAGATCGGTAGGGGCTGCGGATTCGACGTCCCCTTCCGTGACCACCAGGGCACCTTCAAGGTTTGGGGCGCCGCCCGCGATCAGGTCAACGGATACGGCAACGCCGTCTCTCCGCAGGTCGGCACCTGGATCGGGGAACGACTGCGCGCCGTCCTTCACCGGGCGGAGGCAGCGTGATGACACGGCAGTCATTCGATCCGGAGATGAACGGCGGGCTCCAGCTCGACCTCTTCGGTCAGGGGGCGACCGTCGGCGCCGAGCCGCCGGCCACAGCCCCGGCCGTGGCCGGTCCCACCACCGTGGTGTGCCTCAAGGGCCGTCGCGACGACCCCGAGATCAAGGGCGTCATCTACGTCGGCCGTCCGATGTACCAGGGCGGATGGCACCTCGCCGGTCACCTGCTGGCCAACCCCTTCAAGGTGGGCAAGCACGGCACCGCCGAGGAGGTCGTCGCTAAGTACCGCGTGTGGCTGGACAAGCACCCGGACCTGGTCGCACGGGAGCTGCCCCGGCTCAAGGGCCAGCGGCTGGGCTGCTGGTGCCCCGAGGGCGAGCCGTGCCACGCGCGTGTCCTCGCCGAGCTGGCGGACGCCGCGGAGGTGACGCCGTGACGCTGCCTGAGCAGATCCAGACGTGGGCCGCCGACCAGGGCCTGACCCATCAGCAGGGCGACGCCGGCACCGCCGTGTTCAGCCCTGACCTGGTCCACCGCTACGCCCTGACCCGTACCTGGGCACCCGGCCCGCACCGCGTGTACGTCCTGCTCAACCCGTCGATGGCCACCGCCGACAAGGACGACCCCACGGTCAGGCGACTGGTCGGCTTCGCTCAGCGGGACGGCTACGGCGGGCTGGTGCTGGCCAACCTGTTCGCCATCCGGTCCACCGACCCCAGCATCCTCACCACCGGGGTGCCCGACACCGTCGGCGTCCACAACGACGCGCTGCTGCAGCTGCTCGCCGAGACCGCCCACGACCTCACCGTCGGCTGGGGAGTTTGGGGCAGGCTCCAGCGCGCCGCCACCGTCGAGAAGGCCCTCACCGCCCACGGCGCCCGGCTGTGGGCGCTGGGCACCACCAAGGCCGGGCACCCGCGCCACCCGCTCTACCTCGGGGCGAACACACCCCTGCAGCCGTACGAGCCGGGCGGGGTGGCCCGGTGAAGAAGCTGACACTCAAGGCCGAGGAAGCGCTGCTCGGGGCGATGCTGCACCGCCCCGAGGCGCTGCCCTCGATGCGCTGGATACCGGCGGGCAGCTTCTCCCGCCCGGACTACGCCGCCTTGTGGCAGACGCTGCACTCGATCGACTTCTCCAAGGTCGCCCGGAACGACGTCCCGGCCGCCATCACCGCAGCCGTGGCGGAGATCGAGGAGCCGGGCATCCGGCAGACCCTCACCCCGTCCCGCCTGTCCAACCTGGCCAACGCCAGCGTCTGCCCGAACCCCAGCACCGCCCCGCTGTACGGCGGGATGGTGCTGGAGGCCGCGATCCACCGGGCCGTCGAGCACGCCGGCGAGACGCTGCGGGACACCGCCCGCCAGGCCGAGGTCGACCAGGCACTCAAGGCGCTGGAGCAGGCAGACAAGACCGGACGACGCCTTGCCCAGCTGGACGCCGCCTGGAAGACCACGCCGGAAACCGTGCGCAACCTGCTCGACACCACGCCCGAGCAGGAGATCACCTCAGTGCCCCGCACCGAGCGGGCTCGCACCGACCTCCAGGCCGAGGGCGAGACCGTCGCCTCCCTGCTCTACGAGCCCCGGCAGCTGCGCGAGGTCACCGGGTGGCTGCAGGAGAAGGACTTCTCCCACCCGCAACTGGCCGCCGTGTACCAGGCGATGCGCACGCTCGACGAGCGGCACGCCCCCATCGACCCGCTGACCGTCGCGTGGGAGGCGCAGCGCCACCCCGGGCCCAACCCCAGCGACCAGGTCCTCGCCGAGCTGGAGCAGGCCGGGATGGGCGGCATCGCCGCCTACACCGCCGAACTGGTCCTCAACACCGCCGTCCTCGACCGGATGGACGCGGCTGGCCACGACATCCGCAACTACGGCCGCCACCCGGCCCTTGCGCCCAGCGCCCTGGTCGAGCACGCCGGGCAGGCCCTGGAGCCGGTCCAGGCCGACCACCAGCGCATCCAGCACGCCGTGCGCGAGCCGGAGCTGGCCAGCGACAAGGAGTCCGCCCCACCGGCTCCCTCCCCCACCCCCGACTTCCCCGCCCACCAGCACGAGATGGAGATGTGACCCCGTGAACGAGCCCATTCCCTTCGACCCGACCACTTACCTGATCAGCCGTGAGCAGCAGATCAGCGCTCCCTATCTGCCCAGCGTCGAGCCCTTGCCGCCGGTGAAGTCGGCCGGCCGCATCCTGTGGGAGCACTTCGGCCGTCTCGCGCCCGGACTGGTTACCACCGCGGCGACCGCGCTGGCGTGGGGCTGGCACGAGCAGCTGCCCGACGGCTCGACCCAGCCGCTGTGGATCAGCGGAGGGCTGGCCGCCCTCGCCGCCGCGGCGGGCACCGTGTCGGCCGCCAAGCAGCACGGTGAGGCGGAGACCACCCGGTTCGCGTTCGCTGCCGGCGGGACCCTCGCCCTGCTGGGCGTGGCCGCATGGACGCCGGATTCCGCGCTGCGCGCCCTGCTGTGGCTGGTCGGCACCGCCGCCGTCTACGCGGTGTGCGCCCCTCTGTGGCGCGGCGACCGCCGCCTGGAACGCGAGCAGCGTCACGAGCGCGTCATGGCAGAGACCAAGGGCCGCACCCAGGTGGCTGTCGCCATGATCGAGGGGCAGACCCGCGTCGCCGAGAAGGTATGGGAGCACCGCACCGAGGTGGCCCGGGTCGACGCCATCAGCAAGACCGTCGAGGCTCTGGTCGCCGCGAGCGAGGCCCGCGAGAGCCGCCCTATCGCTCCGGGCGACGAACTGAACGTTTCCGCCCTGCTCAAGGCCGCCGGTCACGAAGCCCCGGTTGAGCTGACCGCCGCCGAGCGCGAGCACAAGCGGTGAAGCCCACCCAGGCCGTCGGACGACTGGTCAGGGAGTGGCGCGGCCACGTCGTGGAGGTCTCCCCGAAGGGACTGTCCATCGACAGCCGCACCATCGACCCCGAGCCACTGACCGAGCGTGATGCCGTGATGCCCGCCGACGACCCGCGCACCCATCCCTCCCTCCAGTTCCTCGACAGCGGCGCCCTGGTCTACCGGGGGCACGTCCAGGCCGAGATCGGCCCCCCGCCGGAGGGCACCGCCAACCCGGGTGAGGTGACCGTGCACGGGCCCAACGGCACCGCGTGGCCTCCCGAGCCCGCACGCGAACCCGAGACCGCATCCCGGGCCGAGCGCCACCTGCGGCTCGTACGCGACGAGCCCGACGCCGGCCCCGCACCGCCGCAGGTCGACGACGACCTCGACGTTGACCTCGATTTCTAAGGCCCCCGTTCCCGGCAGAGAGGACACCACTGTGAGCAGCACGC
The DNA here is from genome assembly GCF_040612795.1 of Streptomyces sp. NPDC006335. Lineage (NCBI taxonomy): Bacteria > Bacillati > Actinomycetota > Actinomycetes > Kitasatosporales > Streptomycetaceae > Streptomyces > Streptomyces sp. NPDC006335. The sequence goes on along the minus strand of NZ_JBEXQX010000031.1, from coordinate 17,649 downwards.
GACGTGAACCGTGGATCCACACCTGGAACGAGGACGGGATCCAGCGGCAGGCGCAGATCCATTACACGTACGACGACTGCAGCGTCGTCTGGGCTCCCCGGTACCCCGGAGACCCCCAGCCCTGGTTCGACGGCGACCGAGCCGAGGACGACCCCTCCGCCCGCTACGAGGACGAGGACCTGGTCACCCTTGGCGAACAGTCCGACCCGCACTTCGGCGAGGTAGACGACGACCTCGACCTCGACGACGACCTCGACTTCTAAGACCCCGGCATCCATCAGAAAGGACACCCCCGTGAACCACACCCAGACCGAGGACTCCAAGAACGCCGCGCACGAGCAGGAGGTCGCCGGGTTACTCCCGGCCCTCGCCCAGCTCGACCGGACCGCGACCGAGCTGGAGCAGAAGACGGCCGCTGGCGAGGCGGTCACCGCCGCCGACGTCAGCACCTACAAGCAGCAGGCCGCGCACACCCAGCACCTGATCAATGAGGTCGGGGCCAACGCCGAGGAGGTCGTCGCCGCCGAGAAGGAGCACCGCGGGGACGGAGAGCGGGGCTTCGCCGTCCGGGCCCTCGACCACGCCTCCCACCCCCGCCACTTCGAACCGACCAGCGACGGCGAGGCCACGGGGCGCGAGCAGGACGACGAGGAGATCGATCTGTGAGCGCCGACTCCAGCATCGAGTGGACCGAGGCCACCTGGAACCCGGTCACCGGATGCGACCGAATCTCCGAGGGCTGCCTGAACTGCTACGCACAGACGCTCGCCAAACGGCTCAAGGCCATGGGATCCGCCAAGTACCAAGTGGACGGCGACCCCCGGACGTCGGGCCCGGGATTCGGGCTGACCCTGCACCCCGACGCCCTGCAGATCCCCCGCCGGTGGCGCAAGCCCCGGACCGTGTTCGTCAACAGCATGTCCGACCTGTTCCACGCGCGCGTGCCGCTCGACTACGTCCAGCAGGTCTTCCAGGTGATGGCAGACACCCCGCGCCACACCTACCAGGTGCTGACCAAGCGGGCTCGCCGTCTGGCCCGGCTCGCCGGCCGCATCGACTGGCCACCCAACGTGTGGATGGGCGTGTCCGTCGAGAACGTCGACGAGCTGCACCGCGTCGAGGACCTGCGCCAAGTCCCGGCCGCCGTACGGTTCCTCAGTTGCGAGCCCCTGCTGGGGCCGCTCGATGGCCTCTCCCTCGACGGCATTCACTGGGTGATCGCCGGAGGGGAGTCCGGCCCCGGGTTCCGCCCCATGGATCTGACCTGGGCAACGCAACTGCGCGACCTGTGCCGACGTGATCAGGTGCCGTTCTTCTTCAAGCAGGTCGGAGGCCTCACCCCGAAGGCCGGCGGACGGCTGCTGGACGGCCGGGTCTGGAACGAGTACCCCCGCGTGCTGGACACCGCCCGGTGACGCAGGAACCCAACTGGTGTGCAGTCCTCGCCGCCTGGACGCAAGGACCGGCCCCCTACTGGCTCATCTCCAACGCCCAGGAACAGCTGATCGACCTGGAGGAATGGCTCGACTACGCCCTCGCCCAGACCCAGCCCACCATCGACACCGACGAGGAGATCGACCTGTGAACGGAGAACAGCACGACAGCAACGAGCAGCCCGCCACGGACCCGTGGGTACCGGTGACCGTCTCCGCCGAGGAGAGCGAACAGCACCCGCAGATGCTCGCCGCCTACGAGCAGACCCTGACGGCCGCCGGATACGGCGAGGACCAGCGCGAGCGGTACATCCAGCAGTCGGGCCTTGACCCGGAGGAGGCCGCACTGGTGTGGGACAACGAGATCGTGCCTGCCGCCGAGGCCGCCGACGCGATCCCCGAGCACCCCGGCTACTTCGACCCGGTCGAGCGCGCCACCCTGGACGCCCGGGACGCCGCGATCGATGAGTTCTGGAAGCAGCACCCCGAGTACGACGTCTGGAGCAACTCCCCGGAGAACCAGGCCCTGTTCCGTCAGGCCATGGGGTACGGCGACGCCAAGGCCCGGGAGGTCCTCGGGGACCAAGCCGCTGAACACCTCATGAGTGCCCCCAAGGCGACCACCGCCGACCAGGACATCGAGGAAGACGACATCGACCTGTAGCCGATCCGACCAAAGCTCACCAACACCGACAGCCCCGGCGGAAACCCCGCCGGGGCTGTCGGTGTTGGTGAGTACGGTGCAATACATGCAGACCAACGGGGCGGAACAGGGACAGCGAGGGCACGTACTTTTCATCGCGGGCGACATCGCCGCACGACGCCGCACGGTGCAGGTCGAACCCAGCGCCAACCTCGCGGCCCTATCGCTCGTACCTCCGGCGGTTCTGCTCGACAGCAGCGTGCCCGCGGACACCACCTACCTCGACGGAGTTCGGGACCAGCAGGCCCTGCTCATGAAACTGCGCACGGCCGCCGCCACCCGTGGACCGCTGTTCGTCTACCTCTCCGGCCGCCTCACCGTCGACCGGCGCGCCCACCAGCTCTACCTCGCGCTCTCGCACACCACGCCGTCCACGATCCGCTACACCGCATTGCCGTGGGAGTGGCTGGGCACCGAACTGCGCCACCGCCCCGCTGGGCTGACCACCGTGCTGGTTGACCTCGCCGCAGACAAGCACGCATGGCCCCATCTGCAGGAGCCCGGCGGACTCGCCACACCTCCGTCAGCCGAGGTGTACGGGGTGATCGCCCCTCCCAGCTACGCCGGCAGCAACGGTGTGAGCACCTACACCCGCGGGTTCATCGAGCAGCTGCGCCTTCACCCCGACCGCCCGGTGAACGCCCGGGTACACGCGCTGACCGTCGGCACCGTGGCACTCCCGCCTGGCGCCCTGGTCCTCCCCCACGCCCTGGAGATCAGCGCCCCGCAGGCCGAGCCCCCGGCACCGAGGACGAACGTCCAGCGACTGCTCGCGGGTGACCCGGTCCTGCTCGACCAGATCCGTCACCGGACGCGCCAGCACCAGGAAGAGCCGGTCGAGGTGACGCCCGGTCTCGATCGCCGACCGGCCCCGCCCCAGCAGCCCACGCCCCCCTGGCGGGCCAGCCCGCCGCCAGTCATGCTGACGGTGCCCAGGCCCGCCCCGGCGCCCCACCCGGCCGTACAGCAGCAGGCCCAACCTCCCGCACCCGTAGCGCCGACAGCGCCGCCCGCGCCGGTCCCCAGGGCCGCGCCCGCCGATGTCGACCACCGCCGGCAGCCCACCGAACCCGCTGGCGCACCAGTCCGGGCACCGCATCCGAGCCCTGCACCGCCCGCACTGGCCGTGCAGCACCCGGTCGCACCGGCGCAGGCACCTGCGCCCGTACCGCAACACGACCCCCGGCCGCACATCCGCGCGCTGGCCGAACAGGGACGGTTCAACGAGGCGATGCAGCTGGCCCAGTTGTGGGAACAGCACTGCCTGCACACCTACGGGGTCAACTCCGCGCAGGCCACCCAGTGGACCGAGATCCGCGCGGATCTCGCAAAGATGCAGGGCAAGTGGGTACTGGCAACCCAGCTGTGGATCGCTGCCGGGCGTACCCGCCTCGCGCACCAGTCCCCCGACGCGCCCCAGGTGCTCGCCGCGGCGAGGAGCGCCCACTACTGCTGGACCCAGATCTCGGACCCACGCCCAGCCATCGACTGCGGCCCGGACCTGGTCGCGCTGCTGCGGTCCCTGCCTTCGCTCGACCGCCGGCACGTTTCCACCGCGCAGCAGAGGCTGGAGTTCCTGCACACTGCGCCCGGCCGGCGCTGACTGTCGGAGAGGAGACGGATGAGATGAGCAAGCTGCCGGACGCGATGCAGTTCATATACGCCGACCTGGTCATGCGCGCCGCCGGGCTCAAACCCGAGGTGCCGTACCCCGGATACAACGTCCCTTGGCCGTGCCGCTGTACGCAGTGCGGAGGGCGGGTCACCCCGCGGTTCCGGCAGATCCGGGACGGCATCGGCGGGTGCCGGTCGTGCGCGATGAGGGCCCGGCACGCACAGCGCCGAGCCCAGAACCAGCCCAACCCCGGCGGGCGGCCGTCCCGCCAGAGATCGGCCTAACGCTCTAGGCGCCCGCGGCGGAGAAGGCCCTTGCAGCCCATACGGGCGTGACACCGATCCGGTCACACAGATCGTGAGGACATAAAAAGGTGATCTTGCTCGTGAAATCAATCGAACAAAAGCCTGCTGACCTGCGTAGTGTGTAAAAAAGCGGAAGCGGCCCAGTAACGATGGGCCGCTTCCGCGCCGTGCTTAGGCAGCACGGGGTCCTAACGTTGGGTCATCAGTGGAGCGGGAAGTAGTACTCCCACGGCCACTCTAGACCGTTCTCGTGCAGGTAGTACGTCGTGATGTGCACCACCGGCTCCGCCACGAAGTACGCCACGAACGCGAGGAGCAGGGCGACCCACCACTCACGCCACAGACGCACGACCAGCGTCTTCGTCGACTCCAGGCCGGAAACGATGAAGTCTCCGGTGTCCTGGAGCAACTGCTGCGCGTTGATGCTCAGGCCCGCGATGGTGAGGCTCGTCGAATTCATCACCTCCAACCACGACGACGCCACCACCACGGGGAACTTCACGACGTGCATGAGCAGCGTGGCCACCATCAGACGGCCATCATCGGTGCGCGTGGTCCAGGCCACGTCCTTGATCCAGGTGCCCCGGTGGTGCTGGGGCAACAGCAGGGCGGCGATACGGGCGGTCCGCCCGCCCTGCCGCTCCTCGCTGACAGACAACTTGGCCTCGGAGGCCGCCGTGACGCCCGATGCGTACGCCGCGCGCGCGGCACGACGCAACATCGCGCGGAACAGGGCGCGACCCACCGCGTAGGCCAACAGCCGGCCCATGCGGTACAGGACACTGAGGATGAAGTACAGGGTGCGGATGACTCCGTACCCAATTGAGACGACGCCCAGGGACAGAAGGATCTTCTGTGCGCCCAGGTTCTCCTCGCCGAGACTGCTTGAGGCGAGGAAGAGGGACGTACCGACGACACCGCTCAGGATGGCCTCGACGGCCACCCTGCGGACGGTGGCCGGCGTTACGCCGGTGCGGCCGTCTGATCGCGTTTCCACGTTGCGTTACCTCATTACGGGTTGCTCGGAGGGACCGTCCCTCCTGAGCAGTGGGGCTACTCGGGGGTCATCCCGCGCCGCCCATGGCGCGGGACCTTGCTCCCCCTGGAGCCGAAGACTGTGCGTCTCGCGGGCGGGCATCACGTAGAGCCAGCTCGTCCCGGATCGCCTCCCAGTGCTCGGGATTGATCCGGAAGTAGGTGCGTGGCGGCCGGGCTGTACCGCTGCGGGCTTCGCCGAGATCCTCATCGCGTGAGAGCAGCCAGCCGGCTCGCTCTAGACGGCGAAGAATCGGGTACACACTGGCGGCGCCAAGGCCTGATTCCGTTGCTACGTCGTAGCCCCACGACTCTGACTTCGGGTCGCGGATGTGACGGTCGACCAGCAAGTTGAGCACCTTGGTTGTGGGCTTCGTCCGGCGCGAGATGGCCCGCGGGGTGCTGACCGCAACCGCCGACGTGGCCACAGCCACGGCAGCGAATGCGATAACACTCATCGCGATCACGGAGTCGACAAGGCGGGCTGCGAAGCCTGTCCTATCGCCGAATGGAACTGAGTTCATGAATGACCTGTCTCTGACTGGTGCGAGGGAGGACCCCTGTCCCTCCCTCGCACTCCGGCAAGTTCGGGGGCCGCAGGGCGCTTGGCCACGTCTTGCGGCCCCCGTATCCCGGGTATGGCCTCCCGGATAGCACCACTCTAACTCGGCTATTCAAAATAAGGGAGCGCGCCCACCCGCCGAGAGTCGTTGAGGCTGATAACAAGCCCTTCGGCACGGCTGCCGCACGGCAAAAGACCAGGTCAGCCAGCAACAAGAAGAAGGGGCTACGCGGCGGTGCGCTGGCGTTCGGCGTCAACCGCGCGCCGCAGGGCCTCCAGCTTGAGGGGCAGCAGCTGGCGCAGCCCGTCGTACCGCAGCCGCCCGACGCGGTACGAGGTGATCAGCCCGTTCTCCTCCAGCGGCATCCCGGGCGGGCGGATCGTCGTGTTGCCCTGGTCGTCGAGGACGCCATCGTGGTTCATCCAGAGCGACACCCACAGCTTCGAGGTGCCGTGGGCGCGCTGTACCAGGTCCCCCCGTACGTCCAGCCAGCGTTCCAGTGCGGCCCGGGTCAGCGCCGAGGTCTCGACCCACTCCCCCTCGACCGTGCCGCCGCCCTGGGGGCGCCGTTCGACGTACACCGCGGCGTTGTCCTCGCCGAGGTCGGTGGTGCGCAGCTCGACCAACTCCCCGCTGCGCGCCGCGGTGTCCAGCTCGATGGCGAGCAGGGCCGTCAGCCGGGTCTGGGCCGGGGACATGGCCTCAGCGAGGTACTGGTCGAGCTGGCGGTACAGGGCGGACAGGGTGGCCGCCTCCGGTGCGGGCTGCAGGGGGATCTCCCCGCCGCCCAGGCGCAGCGCGGGCAGGCCCAGTGCCTCGCGCAGCAGGTCGATGCACTTGCGGCGGATCTCGTTGGTCGCCTCCGACGTGGGCGGGAAGCCGCCCTCGACCCGCCGGTGCCGCAGGACCCCGGACTCCGCGAGCCGTACGTACGGGCCGAGCGCCTCTTCCTCCAGGAGCCGCCGCAGACTGCGCCGGGCCCCGACCGGCAGCGCCCCGCGGTCCAGCGCCCGCTCCAGCTCCCCGCGCACCATGCCCAGCTGACGCCGACGGGCCGCGCCGGCGCCCAGGCCGTCGAGGAGCTGGTCGAGCGCGCGGACCGAGGGAAACGTCGACGTCTGCACGCCGAGATTGTCGCGCACCGAGCCGGGCCGGACCTGGGGGACGGCCGAGTTTCTGGACTTTCTGGACCCCCTTTATGCGCGTACACATACGCGCGCGAGGAGTGACCGCGATCAGTCGAGCGGCTGAGCTCTACCCGATCGCCCCGCCCGGCGGGTAGTCGGGCACCGCGACGTCCTGGACCTCCTGCTCGATGGCCCACTCCCGGACGCGCTCCCACTTCCCCTGGATGGCAGCAGCCCGCGCAAGAGCCTCGCCCGCTGCCATCGGGCGGCTGAGGTCACCGACGTCGGCCGCTAGCCTCTTGGCTTCCGCCTCCAGCTGCAGCACGAACGCGCGCACCTCTTCCTTCGTCCGCAGGGGCGACCCGGCTCCAAGTTGTTCGGTCACCCCCAGATCAACGCGAGACGGCGCCGCTGGACACGGCTCTCCGAGGGGGCGCCGGGCCAGCGGCACACCTGCGCACGAATGCCCCGCCAGGACACCTGCCTCCCGCAGATCTAGCATGAAGACGCAGGTCACGAAGGGGAGGGCAGGAGCATGCCCGGACCCGTCATCTGGAGCGGGCACATCACGTTCGGGTTGGTCACGGTGCCCGTCAGCCTGATCAGCGCGGTCGACCGCGACGGCACGCCGCTGCATCTCGTGCACACGGCTGGCGACTGCTACGGACGTATCCGGTACCGCAAGGTGTGCGAGATTGAGGACCGCGAGGTGCCCGAGCACGACATCGGCCGCGGCTACGAGACCGCCGACGGCAGCATCGTCCCGATCTCCGACACCGACCTCGACCACCTGCCGCTGGCCACCGCGCACGCGATCGAGCTGCTGGGCACGCTGCCCGCCGAGGCGATCGACCCGCGCCAGATCGGCGCCGCCTCCTACTACCTGGCCGCGTCCGCCGCCCCGGCCGCCGTACGGCCGTACGTCCTGCTCGTCGAGGCGCTCGCCCGCCGCTCCCAGGTCGTCGTCGTCAAGTTCGCCGTGCGCGGCGACCGCGAACGGCTTGGCATGCTCCGGGCCCGGCAGGGCGCCCTGGTCCTCAATGCACTCCGGTGGAGCGACGAGATCCGTTCCCCGGCCGGCGTCGCCCCCTCCCCCGGCAAGGTTGACGAGGAGGAGCTGGCCGTCGCCCTCGACCTCATCGAGGCGCGCAGCGTCGACACCCTCGCCGAGATCCCCGACCTGACCGACCACTACGGGCAGGCCCTCGACGCCGTCGTCGAGGCCAAGCTGCACGCCCGCGACCTCGCCCGCCCTGCGCAGTCCATCCGCGGGCCCCACCCAGTCGACCTGATGGACATGCTCCAGCAGTCCGTGCGCGACGCCCACGCAGACCGCAGTAGCACACAGGGCCCCGCAGCGCAGTGATCACGGAATGCCCGGCTACACCTCCCGTGTCAGCCATGCACTAGATGTGTACGATGCAGAGGACTCACCGAGACTCACCGAGCCTCACCGAGACTCACCCCGTCCCGGACGCCGAGAAGGGCCCGATGCCGGCGGCAACCGACATCAGACCCCCTCGACGAATACCGCAGTCACCGAGCCCGGCCGTCTAGATACCGGCCGGGCTCACTGCTGAGCACAGACCATACGGCGGGCTTTCCGGTTCTCTGGTCAAGACCAGAGGGACCGCAGTACATCGATGGTTGCGACGATCACGGGCGCCCAGTCGACAAGGGCCTGACGCCAGGTCAGGGTGCGCTTGTAGCAGGCGCAGTGCTCGTGCTGATCCATCGATGCCTCCTCTCACTCAGCCCCAAGTGGCCCGTGAGGCAGGGCCTTCGCCCGGGAGGGCGAAGCACGTGAGGGGCTCCGTGTGAGGAAGCAGCCCCAAGCATACGAGTCCATCGGGGCTGTAGAGACCCGGAGGACCACAACTTCTGGGCTGCTGTAGTAATCCAAGCACTACATGTAGGGATTGGTGCCTACTTACATGCCACGTGTATGTGCTGCGCAGGTCAGCGGCCTGCGACCGTCAATCCCATCCGGTGCGGCGGCTGTTCCCGGCGGCGATGACCTGCGCTGCGGAAGGTGCACGAAAAGGCCCATATCCCATGAGGAAGTGACGGTATTTCCCATCGGACGGCCCACCGACCGAGGAGGTTTTCACTCGAATGCGCGTTTGGTGAGAGCGTCCTTCGGAAGCAACGACTGTTGCAACCCGGTGGCCAAGGCGTCGGCAACGTCCGCACCGACGCTGTAGCCGAGTCGCCGGCCGTGTGCCACCGCCCTGGGGGCGCTGCAGAGCCGCCGAGGACCCCGAACAAGATTTTCTCGGTGCCGTGTAAAGGATCCGGCGGCCGTATGTCTCTCAGCATGCGTACGGCCGCCGCTGCTTCATCGGTGAGGCGCTGGGCCGCAGACTGGAGGAGGTCCGGTGGAGTCGACGGGTGTTGGCGTTGTGGTGTTCCTGGTGCTGCTCTTCGCGCCGGCGCTGAGCAGCGTGCTGAGGAGCATCGCGTTCCGCAACCGCGCGGCGGGGAAAGCCGTAATCATTCGGGCGAAGGGGACGTCGGACGGGCGGGCGCGCAAGGGGCGCCGGCCGGGGAAGCGGGGGCGGCGTGGCTGATCGGGACAGGCCGCGGTCGCGGCACGCCGAGGCGGTGGCGGAGCTGGTCGAGGACCGGTACGACCGGATGGTCCGCTACGCGGCCAGCCGGTTGCGCACCCGCAACGTACCGAGGTCGTCGGCGGACCCCGAGGACGTCGTGCAGAACGCCCTCAAGTCCGTGCTGGCCGTCGCCGAACCGATCGACCACGTGCGCGCCTACGTCTACACGTGCATGAACAACGAGATCAGGCGGGCGGCAGGCCGTTACGCCGAGGGCAGGGGCTATGCCTCGCTCGACGCGGACGTGCGGCTGGAGGACGAACCGACGGTCGAGCCCATCGCCGAGGCCACGCAGCGGCACGTCGTCGATGAAGCTCTGCGGGACCTGCCGCTGCAGCAGCGCCGGGTGATGCTGCTCACCCGGGAACTGGGGATGACTCAAGCGGAAGCGGCCCAGGTGCTGGGGTCCGCGCCGGGCACGGTGGGCGCCCACGCACACCGCGCGATCCGCGCACTGCGCGTGACGCTCGTCGGGCTGATCACCGCCCTGGTCGCGTGGATCTCCTGGTGCAGGGCGGTCGGCCTGCGGGAGGTCGTCCCAGCTGCAGGCATAGATTTGCCCGCCAGCGCGGTGACACTCGTCGGCATGGTCGGTGTCCTGCTCACCGTGTTGGTGGCGTTGGTGACGTGGACCACGGGAGACAACAGCTCGCGATGGACAATGGTGATGAAAGCCCTGATCGGGCCCGTTAAAGTCCTGTACAAGCGGCCCGGGGGGGCCGCACGAGCGGTCCGTGACCGCCGAGCCGGCGCGACGTACAGCCCCCCAGTCGGCCGCAGTGACGACGGCCATGACTGGGACTAGTGCTCCGCACCGTCGGTGAGGTGGGCGCCTCTCGGTCGGGACGGGGAGTGCGCAGTGTGGTTGCACACTCCCCCGAGGGGTGCGGGTGTTCGCAGACACCCGTCGGTCATGAGTCCCGGATAACCTCACATATGCGGGATGCAGACGGCACAAAGAGCGGTACGAACAAAGGGGCGTGACGGACCATCATGGACCAGACCGAGACGAGCACGGACGTTCGACGCGTCGTGACGCCCACCGCGGTGCTGCCGGCGTCGGCCGGTCCGGTCGCCGGGACCGCCGAGACGTTCAGCCCCGACGTGCTCGCCAAGCTCCAGGAGCTGGAGGAGCGGTCCGTCCAGCACGAGAAGAACCTCCGGCCCACGAACACCACCGACTCCTACGCCGCCGACTGGAAGCAGTGGGAGCAGTTCTGCGCGCTGCTCGAACTCCCCGTCACCGCCATCACTCCCGGGTCCCTGACCGCGTTCGTCGAGTGGCTGTGGCACCAGCCCGGTTGGAAGAAGGGCACCTACACCGCGCCCTCGACCATTGACCGCCGCCTGTCCGGCGTGGTCGTCACCGGCCGCACCGACCACCGCCTGGTCCTCGACAAGACCGTGGCCGCCCGCGCCCGCCGGGTGCTCAAGGCCAAGGTGAAGGAGATGGAGAAGACCAAGGAGACCCGGGGCCGGGGACCTGCGCCCGCGCTGCTCGCCGAGCACCTGCGCGCCACCGTCATCGCCGCGCCCGACAACCGCCTCGGCATCCGCGACCGCTCCATCGGGCTGACCTGCTTCGCCATCGCCGGGCGCGAGCACGAGGTCGCCTACCTGCGGGTGCGCGACTTCACCGAGACCGAGCACGGCATGGAGGTCGACGTGCGGGTGTCGAAGATCAAGCCCCGGAAGGTGAAGGTGCCGTTCGGCTCCCGGCCGAGCAGCTGCCCGGTGCGCGCATGGCGGGCCTGGAAGGAAGAGGCCAACCTGACCGACCCCGACGACTTCGCCTACAAGCCGCTGCACAACCGCTGGCACACCGTCATGGACGGCGGCCTCGACCCGGAGACCATCGGCGACGTCATCACCCGGCTGGGCACGTGGGCCGAGCTGAGCTTCCGGCCCACCGGGCACTCCCCGCGCCGCGGACTTGCCACCAGCTCCAAGCGCGCCGGCAACGACCGCAAGGTCATCGCCAAGCAGGGCGGATGGGTCGAGAACTCCGCAGCCATGGAGGGCTACTTCGAGGAAGGCGAGGGCTGGGAAGAGAACGCCCTGATCAAGGTGCTGTAGGACGCGGAGACGCCGCAGGTTCCCAGCTGTGCACGCCCCTCGACGGTACGGTGATGACCAGTCAGCCGAACCGCGGGAGGGGCTACGTGAAGACCAAGTTCTGGATACTGGTCGCCATCATCGTGATCGGTGTCCTGATCGGGATGAACAACCCCCAGCCGGGGCCCTGATCACTTCCCCGAGTTGGTCCCGCGGTTGTCCTGAGTCGGGACTCCTCCCGACGCGGAGCTGGAGGACGGCCGGTTGGAGTGCGCCGCGATACCGCCGCTCGTGTGAGCCACCGATGCCGAGGCCGAGGTGCTCGCCGGGGCCCGGGACGCACTGTCCCGGCCGGCGTGCGTGTTGATGCCCTGCGTGATCCCGCTGACCGGGCGCGTCACGATCGCAGCCGCTTGCCGACTCGCCGGGTCGTAGCTGTCGCGCCGGGCCGCGATGATGTCGTCCCCCATGCCCGGTACGAACCTGAAGAGCATTGCGCTGGCGAAGATCGCGATAAAAATGATGGCGAGGCCGGAGACGATCGCGGCGGTCGTGTCCGTGGGACCGTCACCCGAGGACAGCGCCGATGCGAGCCGCAGCACGATCACGATGATGGGCTTCACTAGGATCACCGCGACCATGATGCCGACGTACCGCTTGACCTTGCCCCACAGTTCCTTGTCCACGAGGCCCGAGTAGACGACCAGGCCCAGGACTCCGCCGACATAGAGCAGAGCGGACCGGACCACCATCTCGATCCACACGACGCCGGCCGCGAAGATGGACACCACGGACAGGACGATCCGCGCGATGGGCCCGCCGTCACCGGCCGAATCCTCGCTCTTCAGTGCCGCCGTGAAGGCACCGAAGAAGTTGCTGGATCCCTCACCGGCCAGGGCCTGCGTGATGCCGTCGACCGCGGAGACGACCGTGTAGAGGATCAGGGGGGTGAACGCGCTCACCAGGACTGTCACCCACAGCAGGCCGATCGCCTCGCCAAACGCGGTAGGCAGCGGCACCCCCCTGATGGCTCGTTTGATCACCGCCCACAGCCACAACAGCAGTACGAGGAACGTCGAGGCGGCGAACACCAGGGAGTACGTCTTAAGGAACTCCTGATTGGTGAAGTCAACCTCTGCTGTGACCGCCACCGCGTTGCTCAACTGCGTGACCGTCCACGCTGCAGCTTTCGCGAAGCCGTCCGCCAACGAGGACAGCGGGTCCAGGCTGGACGTCGGGTCCGTCAAGGAGGAGACGCCCGAGTCACCGTTGCTCTCGCAGTAGTCCCGGGCTGGCTTGGCGAGCAGCGAACAGTCCTGGTCGCTCTGCTTCGCGGCACGGTCCTCTTCGCACAGTTTCTTTGCCGCCCCGTTCACCAGCGCGCACTTGTCATCTGACGCTGTCGGCGAAGGTGTCGGTGTCGGTGTCGGTGTCGGCTCCGCGTACGCCGTCGGCGACGCGACGAGCATCGCGACCAGCAGGCCGACGAGAGCGGATATCACGAGACGGGCCGCAGTACGTACGCGCGCGGACACATCAACCCCCAGGCAGATCAGGAGGATTCAGCTTCCCATGTCGCAGCCGTGTGCGACACCGGCCCGCCCTGGTCACACCATCCCCAGATACGGTCAGTCGCAACACGATCACGACGACTCGGGAGCACGGAATGACCACAAGCGGTCAGCAGCGGCAGGTCGTATGGACCCGCCTCAGCAGCAACGGCCAAGGGCCGGACCGTCGAGGCCACCGCCGACTCGTCATGGCCGTGGCTGTCGTTGTCCTGCTGATCGCCGCGATAGCCCTGGCCAACCGAGGATGGAGCAGCCAGTCAGCCACCGCCGCCGACCCGCTCGCCCCCGAAATACCCCGCTCCCGTGAGGGAGCACAGACCGCAGCCGCGAGGATGGCCGGCCTGTTGGGCAGTGAGCGGATGTTCTCCGAGCAGTACCGGCACGCCCTGCTGCAGGTGATCGCCGAGCCGGAGAAGCGTTCCAAGACAATCCAGGACTATGACGCTCAGTACACCGCCCTCACCAAGCGCATCGGCCTCGACTCCGAGGGCAGCCCGCCGGCCGGTACTACGTTCGTCTCGCGCACCAGCCCCGTGGGCACGACCGTGCAGACCTACTCCGGCACCCAGGCCGACGTGGACGTGTGGTGCAGCACCCTGTTCGGCCTCACCGGCGCTGCCGCCGGCGACAAGGCCATCCCGCTAAAGACCGCGTGGGTCACCATGACCTTGAACCTGAGCTGGACCGAGGACGGATGGAAACTGGTCGGCTTCGACCAGAAGACCGGCCCTACCCCCAAGGATGCCGACCCGGACTTCGGCGAGGCCCCGCTCTACCCCTGATCCAAGAGCGGCCCGAGAGCGATGGCCGCCCCGCACTCCGTGCACGCGAGCGCGCCGGCCGTGGACCGCAGCACCTCCAGTGCATCGAATACGTCCACTTCATCGTCGCCCGCGGGGGCGTTCTCGCAGTCCCAAATGTGCACGATGGCGGTACCCGGACTACCGGCCCGGGGCCGGATCCTCTCAATCTTCCAGCCCCATCGGCCGGGATCAGGGCCCTGTTCCTCCCGGGTCAGCGGGTAGGTGGGGACGCCGTCGTACGACACCCCGTCCGGTTGCGCGACGTGGTCCGGGGCGAGCCACACCCGGTACTCGCGCGCCTCGACCTTCTCGGTCTCGGAGTCCGTGGCCCACATGGGCAGTCCCACCAGGTACATCCAGCCGCCCAGCGGCCAGCAGCGCCGTTCGTGAAGAACTCCCTGCAGGCTCTGACCGTCCGGCAGCGTCACCCGAATCGGGGGCGGGGGCGGGGGCGCGGCGCCGGCGGAGGACATGGCGTCACCGTACGCCGAGGCCCCGGGCTGAGATGATGAAGGTCCAGCACCGACTTCGAGGAACAGCCCATGGGGACGACCAGGCATCTCGCCCGGCTGCAGTTCGAGGCGGATGGCCCGGCCGTCGAGGGTGAGTGGACCGCCCCGGCAACCGCCCAAGAGCGGTACACAGAGTGGGTCGGGCTGTACGGCACCGACCCGGCCGTGGTGATCCGCCTCATCGAGGAGAGCGACGGCCGCGAGACCGTGCGCAAGACCTGGACCGCGCAGGGCGAGGTCGAGGGCGGGACCTGACCTCCGGGCGGCCGTGCCCGGTGCGGGAGCATGTGCCCATGCCCAACACGCTGTGGACTCTTCTGGTGGCCGCCGTCACCGCCGTGGTGACCACCCTCGTGGTCGGTCTGTTCGTCACCCCGCGCATGGAGGCCCGCAAGAAACGGTTGGGCGAGGTCCACACCGCCCGCGACACCTTCGGGGCGAACATGCTACGGATCATCTCGGCGTGCTCCCTGCTGCAGAGGTTCGAGCTACCGGCGGCCGACGATCCCGGCTGGACGCCCGTCATGCGCGAACGGCTGACGGGCGAGCGGAAGCGCTGGCTGCAGCAGCTCGACGAGGCCACCGTGTGGCTGCTCGACAATGCCGCGACGTACGCCGGCAGCTGGCCGAACGCGCGCATCATCCGGTTCGCCATCGACTACGCCGGTCACGCGCGTGCGGTCGTGCTGTCCGAACGGGAGGAGGCCACCAAGGCGGAACTTCTGCTCGCGCTGACCGCGCCGGTCCAGCGGCAGTTCTTCGGGTGGCCCTGGTCGCGAGCCCGGCACGTCCTCGCCGATCACCGCGCTTTCGCCGAGACCGTCGCCCGCATCAGCGGCGAGCCCAGCACTCCGTAAGCCAGGGTATGGCGGTGCCCCGGACGGAGAACCGTCCGGGGCACCGCCATACGCCGGACCAACCGGTCCCGCCCACCCGTGCGATGAAGCTCAGCGAAGCTGTGGAGGCTTCCGGGGCGGGGGAACAGCGGGAAGGATCTCCCACAGCGGTCGCCCGCCCCGAGCCCACTGCTCCAGCACCCACCGGTCGACCAGGTGCAGGCGCTGGTGCCGGGCGAAGTCGCGGGCAGGCGCGGAGATCCTCCCGTTGGTCACCATCACGACGACGTCGCCGCCGTGCACCGGCCGGCCGGTGCCGTTGAGAGTCTGCAGCTCCGGAGTCCCGACAGCCGAGCCGTCCAGGCCTTTCCTGCGGTGCTTGCACTGGATCACCCAGAGCCGACCGAGCGGATCGTGCCCCTTCACGTCGGCGCCGAGGTCGCCCCGGCCGCCGCAGCGCAGCGCGTCGCGGGAGCCGTCCCGGGCCAGCAGGTCGCGGACGGCGTTCTCGAAGGTGCTGTGGTGCATGGCGTCCAGCTGGCCGAGCGAGTAGGTCAGGCCCTCAACCCGCAGCTGTGCGGTCCGTATCTGGTCAACCTGCCGGTAAATCCAGCCCGCGAGGACGAGAAGTGCCAGCAGGCCGAGTACGACCAGGACCCACCAGTGCGCCCACACCCACTCTGCGACCTTGACCAGCACGAATCCGACGACTACGACCCCGCCCAGCGCGATGAGCAGATCTTCATCGCTCTTGCGGCGCCGCCGCCGCGGGCTCACCGGAAGACCCCTGCCACCAGGGCGGGCAGCGTCCCGCGCCCCTTCCGGTCGGTGTGATCGGAATCTTCGTATCCCCTGTTCCCGGGCACATTTCCCCCTCATCTGCCGTTCTCCGCCGCTTTCATGACAGCACCCGGCACTGACAGTTGGCCCGCTGTCGGGATCACCCGTCTGAAATTCGCTGGCTGCCGCCCAACGGCCGCGCACAGTCGATGAGTTGACGGCCCTGGACTGTCAGTGCCGGTCGCTACCGTCGAATGTTGCGCCGAGGAACACCCGGCCCCGCCTGGGGGCAGTGCCCCCTCTCACCGCCGAGGACCGCCCGTGACCTACGTACGCCCCCACTACCGCCGCGACGGCACCTACGTCAAAGGCCACAACCGCCGCACCCGGCCGCGCACCGCACAGCCCCGTACGGCACCCCGACGCACCACCTCCCGGCCACGCCCGACCCCCACCGGACCGACGACCTACGTACGCCCCCACTACCGCCGCGACGGCACCCGCGTCCGCGGGCACCACCGCTCCATCAACCCGCGCACTGTCGCCGTGGTCGCCAGCACTGGGGGCGGAGGTCTGATCCTGCTCCTCTTGCTGCTGGCTCTGGCCGGCGGACCGGGAACTAGTAAGGCCCCAGTTGGCACCACACCGTCGCAGTCGGCATCAGTCCCAGTCACTCACCACCGGTAGGACTCGCACCACATGAGGGGCCCGTCAGATGTAACGGGCCCCCGCACAGCAAGCACGAAGGAGGGCCCCGGAGAACAGGGGCCCTTTGCCGTGCGGAGCCGTTCTGTCCGGGAGCCCCTGCGCCTCTGTCTCCCACTTCTCCTCAAGCCGCGACTGTTCGTCCCAACTCCCTTCCACAGGGGCGATCCGGACACTCGGTGACGGGTTCCGGCCGAGCACTGTAAAGCCGCTTGTCATGTAAAGCCGTTTTACAGCACCGTCGTTGTGTGAGTACGAGACGAGACGACGTGATGGCCGCACTGCGCGACTGGTCGAAGCCCGGACGCCGGGCCGATCTGCTCGCCGCTGCGTGGCAGGCGGGCGAGACCAACGTCTCCGCTCTTGCCGAGGCCGCGCGGATCAGCCGGCCGACCGTGTACGCGGATCTGCGATCGAGGGGCATCGACCCCGACCACCGACCGAAGGGCAACAGCGTGATCACCATTTCCCCGCTCGACATCGAGGGCTTCACCGGCGTGGGCGAACGCCTGGACACCGAGTTCGATGCCGCGCTGCGACGCTGGGCGGCCGAACACCCCACCGCCACCCGCGAGGAGGGCCAGACCGAGGGCAGGAGGCTGGCAGCCCTGATGGACACGACCTTCCGCTACGCCGACGTCCGTGACCTCCTTGCCCACGAGCAAGTGGCCCGCGCCGAGCGCGACCGCCTGCTGCACCAGGTCGAGCTGCGCTGGGAGGCGCTGAGTACCGCCGCCGCGTGGCTGGCTGCCCACCACGCCTACGTCCTCGCGGTCGACGAGGCGCG
Organism: Streptomyces sp. NPDC006335; assembly: GCF_040612795.1. NCBI lineage: Bacteria > Bacillati > Actinomycetota > Actinomycetes > Kitasatosporales > Streptomycetaceae > Streptomyces > Streptomyces sp. NPDC006335. The sequence goes on along the minus strand of NZ_JBEXQX010000031.1, from coordinate 207 downwards.
CATCGCCATCGACATGTGGCGCGAGCGTGCCGAGGCCGCCCTGAAGCGGCCGTTCTTCTGCGCGTCGGGCCGCGAGGACGCGGCGTACCGCCAGATCCAGGAGGCCGGGCACCCCGCCCTGGAGCAGGCGCTGGCCGACCTCGACCGCACGCCGGCACAGACCGCCGAGCAGCTGCGCGCCAACCTCGACCAGGCCCACGAGCGCCG
>NZ_JBEXQX010000030.1:0-66215 GCF_040612795.1 Streptomyces sp. NPDC006335 | reverse complement strand
GAGGAGGCCTTCGGGCGCGGTCAGTTGGCGATGGTCGGCTTCAACTACCGCAGGGTGCCCGCCACCGCGCTGGCCCGCCGCATGGTGGCCGAGGGCCGGCGGCTTTCTGCGGCCCTCGTGGACCTCTTACGTCCGGCAACGCCTGAGGGCCCGCAGCGGTCGTGCTGCGGGCCCTCAGGCGATACGCGTGTAAGCGCCTCGGCCTACGCCTCGTCCCGGCGCAGGGACGGCTTCAGCTCCTTGAGCCGGCCCAGCAGGCCGTTCACGAACGAGGGCGACTCGTCCGTGGAGAACTCCTTGGCCAGCTGCACCATCTCGTCGAGCACCACCGCGTCCGGCGTCTCGTCGGCCCAGATCAGCTCGTAGGCACCCAGACGCAGGATGTTGCGGTCGACGACCGGCATCCGGTCCAGCGTCCAGCCGACCGCGTACTGCGCTATCAGCTCGTCGATGCGCTTCGCGTGTTCCGCGTAGCCCTCGACGAGCTGCATCGTGTACTCGCTCACCGGCGGCTGCCGGGTGTCTTCCCGGGACAGCCGGATCCAGTCCGCCAGGACCGTCAGGACGTCGGCGCCGCGCTGGTCGCCCTCGAAGAGAATCTGGAAGGCGCGCTTGCGGGCCGTGTTGCGGGCAGCCACGGTTAGCTGTTCACCCGGCCGAGGTAGTCGCTGGTGCGGGTGTCGACCTTGATCTTCTCACCGGTGGTGATGAAGAGCGGGACCTGGATCTGGTGACCCGTCTCCAGGGTGGCGGGCTTCGTGCCGCCGGTGGAGCGGTCGCCCTGCAGGCCCGGCTCGGTCTCCTGGACGACGAGCTCGACGGCGGCCGGCAGCTCGACGAAGAGCACTTCGCCCTCGTGCTGCGCGACGGTGGCCGTGAAGCCCTCGATCAGGAAGTTGGCGGCGTCGCCGACGGCCTTGCGGTCGACCATGAGCTGGTCGTAGGTCTCCATGTCCATGAAGACGAAGTACTCGCCGTCCATGTACGAGAACTGCATGTCGCGCTTGTCGACAGTGGCCGTCTCGACCTTGACGCCGGCGTTGAACGTCTTGTCGACGACCTTGCCGGACAGCACGTTCTTGAGCTTGGTGCGCACGAAAGCGGGGCCCTTGCCGGGCTTGACGTGCTGGAACTCGACGACGGACCAGAGCTGGCCGCCTTCGAGCTTGAGCACCAGGCCGTTCTTGAGGTCGTTCGTGGAAGCCACGGTTGCGGAATCTCCTGGACTGACGTGGACGACCCCGGCGCACGCACGTTGCCTATAGTGCGAGCAGCTCCTTGGTCGTGATGGTGAGTAGCTCGGGTCCGCCGTCCGCCTCGGGGCGTACGACGAGCGTGTCATCGATCCGGACGCCGCCCCGTCCCGGGAGGTGGACCCCCGGTTCGACGGTGACCGGCACGCAAGCGTCCAGTTTACCCATGGCCGCGGGGGCCAACTGCGGGTCCTCGTCGATTTCGAGTCCCACACCGTGTCCGGTGAGGCTCGGGAGCCCCTCGTGATGGCCCGCGGACTCCAGTACCTGGCGTGCCGCACGGTCCACGTCACGGTAGGCGGCGCCGGGTGCCAGCGACTCCCGTCCGGCGCGCTGAGCGGCGAAGACGAGGTCGTAGAGCTCGATCTGCCAGTCGGCGGGGGACGTACCGATGACGAAGGTACGGCCGATCTCACAGCGGTAGCCGCGGTAGCTCGCGCCCAGGCAGACGGAGAGGAAGTCGCCTTCCTCGACCCGGCGATCGGTGGGCCGGTGGGCGGGGCGGCCGGAGTTCGGGCCGGTGCCGACGGACGTGGCGAAGGCCGGGCCGTCGGCGCCGTGGTCGACGAGGCGGCGCTCCAGTTCGAGGGCGAGGTGCCGCTCGGTGCGGCCCACGAGGATGGACTCCAGGAGCTCGCCCAGCGCCTGGTCGGCGATCTCGGCGCCGATGCGCAGGCAGGAGATCTCCTCCTCGTCCTTGATGACACGGTGCTGTTCGACCGCGCCACCGAGGTCGGCGAGGCGCAGCCGCGGGACGACCGAGCGGATCGCCCGGTACCGGGCGACCGTGAGGTGCTGTTCCTCCACGGCGAGCGAGTCCACGCCCTGACCGGTGGCGACGTCGGCAGCGGCAACGGCGGGGTCACCCCCGGCGCCGGAAAGATGGTGCTGTCGCAGGGCCTCGTCGGGGCGGCCGAGGCCTGGGCGGTCGTCCGGAGGGCCGGCGCACACCAGCACATCGTCGGTCCTGCCGAGCAGCAGCACGCTGCCCTGCGGGGCGGCACCCGCGAGGTAGCGGACGTTGGCCGGGCGGGAGATCAGCGCGGCCTGGCTGCCGCCGGCCTGGCAGCGGTCGCGTAGGCGGGCTCTTCGGGTGGCGTACACCTCTGACATGAGTTGAGCGTAGAAGTTTTGCCGGTATGTCGCTTTTTGAGAGAGTCCGAGTGGGGAGGGTCGCTTGTCGTCGGCGGGTGCTTGGGGGGATCGCGCAGATCCCCGCGCCCCTCAGGGGCGCTACCAGCTCGGCGGGCTCGCGATGGAGCGTGCCAGTACGTCGTCCAGGACCCTCGCCGTCTGCGGTACGTCCATCTGGGAGTTGTCGATGATCGGCAGACCCGAGCCGTACCAGCCGGCCATCCGGCCGTGGATGCGTGCCACCTCATCGTCCGTCAGGCGGCGGTTGCCGGAGCGCTCGGCGTTGCGCTCCAGGACGATCTCCAGGCCCGGCAGCAGGACCACCGGCAGCAGCCCGGGGCCCACGTGCCGCTTCCAGCCGCCGAGGCCGACCACGGGCCGGTCCGGGAAGACCGCGTCGTCGAGGATGCAGGAGATGCCGTTGGCGAGGAAGTTGCGGGCGGCGAAGCCGCAGGTGCGGCGGGCGAGCCGGTACTGCGCCTCGGAGTGGTCGTTCCAGCCGGACTGCGGGTCGGCGAAACCCGAGCGCACCCACTCGCGTACGTCGTCGAGGCTGATGTGGGCGGTGGGGACCCGGCGGTGGTCGGCCCAGTACTTCGCGACGCTCGTCTTTCCGGCGCCGGCCGGTCCGATGAGCAGCACCGCGAGGGTCGTGCCCGCGGGGTCGGGCGCGGCGACGGGCGGAGTGCCCGGGGCGCCCACGGGGGCGCCGGGCGGCAGCGGCACATGGCCGGTGGTGTCGGGTACCGGCCCCGGTGCGTGCTGTGGCGCGGGCGGGACCGGGGAGTGCTGCGGCGCCGGCGGCACCTGCGAGTGCGGTGGCGTCGGCGGTACCGGGGCCGGGGAGAAGCCCGGTGCCGACGGCGGTGGGGGCACCGGGGCGGAGCCCTGGTGCGCACCTGGGTGATGCGGTCCCGGGTGGTGTGCGGCCGACGACCAGCCGGCGGCCGGTCCGTGCCCCGGCTGGTGGGGCGGCGGCAGCGGAGAACCCACTGCGTGCTGCATCCGGTGCCACTCCGTCTCGTCTTTTTCGGCTCGCTCGCCCCGGGGCTCGCGTCGGTGCCGGGAGCTCGACCGGGCGCGGCCCGAAGGCCTCCGCCCGCTCGTCCTCTCGTCTCCGACGCGCCCCTCCGGCTCACTCGCGTCAGGCTGATCGGCGCTGGTTACGGGGTGGTGCATACCCCGTTCGCCATCGAACGGTACCGCCCCCGGTCCACGTTTGGTGAAACGACCGGGGGCGCCCCGAAGTGCCCCTGGCGCAAGGCGAATCAGGCGGAACGCCCGTCGCCGGACTTACTGGCCGACCTCGCCGTAAGCGGCGAGCAGCACGGCCGCGTCCGGGCCCTCCAGAACGGTGGGCTTGCCCAGTCCGTCGAGGACGATGAACCGCAGCAGGTTGCCGCGGGACTTCTTGTCGACCTTCATGGTCTCCAGCAACTTGGGCCACTGGTCGTAGCGGTAGTGCAGCGGCAGGCCCACCGATTCCAGCACGGTGCGGTGGCGGTCGGCCGTCGCGTCGTCCAACCGGCCCGCCAGACGGCCCAGTTCGGCGGCGAAGTGCATGCCCACGGCGACGGCGGCGCCGTGCCGCCACTTGTACCGCTCGTTCTTCTCGATGGCATGGGCGAGCGTGTGGCCGTAGTTGAGGATCTCCCTGAGGCCCGATTCCTTGAGGTCGGAGGAGACCACCTCGGCCTTGACCCGGATCGAGCGCTCGATGAGCTCGGAGGTGTGCGGGCCCGCCGGGGTGCGCGCGGCCTCGGGGTCGGACTCGATGAGCTCCAGGATCACCGGGTCGGCGATGAAGCCGGCCTTGATGATCTCGGCGAGCCCGGAGACGTAGTCGTTGACCGGCAGGGAGTCCAGGGCGGCCAGGTCGCACAGGACTCCGGCGGGCGGGTGGAAGGCGCCGACGAGGTTCTTGCCCTCGGCGGTGTTGATGCCGGTCTTGCCGCCGACGGCCGCGTCGACCATGGCGAGCACGGTGGTCGGGATGGCGATCCAGCGCACCCCGCGCAGCCAGGTCGCGGCCACGAACCCGGCCAGGTCGGTGGTCGCGCCGCCACCCACGCCGACCACGACGTCGGAGCGGGTGAAGCCGGACTGGCCGAGCGCCTTCCAGCAGTAGGCGGCGACCTCGGCGGTCTTGGCCTCCTCCGCGTTCGGCACCTGAATGGCGACGGCCTCGTAACCCTGCTCGGCGAGGTCGGCACGCAGCGCCTCTCCGGTGTCGGCGAGCGCCTCGGGGTGGATGACGGCCACCCGCTGGGTCTTCTCCCCCACCAACGCGCCCAGTTCACCCAGGAGTTGACGTCCCACCAGGACCTCGTAGGGCTCGCTGCCCGCGGTGCCGCCGACCTGGATGCGCGTCACAGCCTCGCTCATGCTTCCTTCAACTCCAGTGCGTCCAGCGCGATTTCGGTGACTTCTTCGGGGGTGCGGCCGTCGGTGGCGACGACCGCCGTGGCGATCGACTCGTACAGGTGGCGGCGCGCCTCCATCAACTCGCGCCACTGCTTGCGCGGGTTGACGGCGAGCAGTGGACGAGCGGCGTTCAGGCCGGTGCGCTTGACCGCCTCCTCGACGTCCATCGACAGGTACAGCACCCGCTGTCCGGCCAGCAGGGCGCGGGTGCCCTCGTCGAGGATCGAGCCGCCGCCGAGCGCGAGGACGCCGTCGTGCTCGGCGAGCGCCCGCCGCACGGCGGCCTTCTCGATCGCCCGGAAGGCCGGCTCGCCCTCGTCGACGAAGATCTCCGCGATCGCACGGCCCTGCTCGGCGACGATGTCGTCGTCGGTGTCCCGGTAGCCCACCGAGAGCCGCTCGGCCAGCAGCCGCCCGACGGTGGACTTGCCCACGCCCATCGGGCCGACGAGGACGACCACAGGGCTCATCGGATGGCCAGGTTGTCGAGGTACGACTGCACGTTGCGGCGGGTCTCGGGCACGCTGTCGCCGCCGAACTTCTCGGCCACCGCGTCCGCCAGCACGAGCGCGACCATGGCCTCGGCGACGATGCCGGCGGCCGGGACCGCGGACACGTCGGAGCGCTGGTGGTGGGCCTGCGCGGCCTCGCCGGTGGTCACGTCGACGGTCTGCAGGGCCCGCGGCACGGTCGCGATCGGCTTCATCGCGGCCCGCACCCGCAGCAGCTCACCCGTGCTCAGGCCGCCCTCGGTGCCACCGGAGCGGCCGGAGACGCGCCGGATGCCCTCGGGGGTGTTCACGATCTCGTCGTGCGCCTTGGACCCGGGCACCCGCGCCAGCTCGAAACCGTCACCGAGCTCGACACCCTTGATCGCCTGGATGCCCATCAGGGCACCCGCGAGGCGGGCGTCCAGCTTGCGGTCCCAGTGCACGTGGGAGCCGAGGCCCACGGGCACTCCGTAGGCCAGGATCTCGACCACGCCACCGAGGGTGTCGCCGTCCTTGTGGGCCTGGTCGACCTCGGCCACCATCGCCTTCGAGGTGTCCGCGTCCAGGCAGCGCAGCGGGTCGGCGTCCAGCTTCTCGACGTCGGCCGGGGTCGGGTAGACGCCCTGCGGGGCCTTCACCGAGCACAGCTCGACGACATGGCTCACGATCTCGATGCCGGCCGTCTCCTTCAGGTACGACCGGGCCACCGCGCCCAGCGCCACCCGGGCCGCCGTCTCCCGCGCGGAGGCCCGCTCCAGGATCGGCCGGGCCTCGTCGAAGCCGTACTTCTGCATGCCCGCGAGGTCGGCGTGGCCGGGGCGCGGGCGGGTCAGCGGGGCGTTGCGCGCGAGACCGGCGAGGATCTCCGGGTCGATGGGGTCGGCCGACATGACCTGCTCCCACTTCGGCCACTCGGTGTTGCCCACCATGATCGCGACCGGGGATCCGAGGGACAGCCCGTGCCGGACACCGCCGAGGAAGGTGACCTCGTCCTGCTCGAACTTCATCCGGGCACCGCGGCCATAGCCCAGCCGACGCCTCGCCAGGTGGTCCGCCACCATCTCCGTGGTGATGGGCACGCCGGCGGGAAGACCCTCCAGCGTCGCGACGAGTGCGGGACCGTGGGACTCCCCCGCGGTCAGCCAGCGCAACCTGCTCAACGGTGCTCCTCAGTGCTCGCGCCCTGGTACTGCCCTGCTTACGCGCGTCCTCGCGTACGGCAACGGCGCGACCAGGTGCGCGGCCCCGGCCCGCCACCTCCGATCCTCCCACGTTCGACGGGGACAGCCGGTCACCGGTCCAGCAGACGGACGTGGACCCCCGTCGGTAAACGTCGCCGCCCGCTCACACGCGCCCTGTGTCCTGCTGTGCCGCAGGACCTCAGCGGGCCGTCAGCGCGCGCTCGCCCGCGGTGCGCATGGCCTCCACGGGCGCGGGCGTCAGGCCCGTCATCTGCTCGACCTGGAGCACCGCCTGGTGCACCAGCAGATCGAGGCCGCTGACCACGGCTCCGCCGATCATCGACCAGCGGGCCGCCAGCTCGGTCGGCCAGGGGTCGTAGAGCACGTCGAAGAGGGCGGCGGGGCGCTCCGGTACGGCGTGGGCGAGGGCGTCCGTCGCCCCGGCGGGCGTGGTCGCGATGACGAGCGGGGCGCGCAGGGCCTCGGCAGCGTCCGCCCAGTCGGCGGTGCGGACCTCGACCTCGAGGCGCTCGCCCCACTGCCGCATCTCGGCGGCCCGGGCCTCGCTGCGCACATAGGCGACGACCTCGCCGGTGCAGATCCGGGCGAGCGCGGCGAGCGCGGAGGAGGCGGTGGCACCGGCGCCCAGGATCGCGGCCGAGTCCACCTGCTCGATGCCGCGCTCGCGGAGGGCGGCGACCATCCCCGGGATGTCGGTGTTGTCGCCGAGGCGACGGCCGTCCTCGGCGAACACCACCGTGTTGACCGCCTCCACCGAGGCGGCCGTGTCGCTGATCCCGTCGAGCAGCGGGATGACCGCCCGCTTGAGCGGCATGGTCACCGACAGCCCGGCCCACTCCGGCCCGAGCTTCTCGACGAATCCGGGCAGTGCGGCCTCGTCGAGCTCGAACCGGTCGTACGACCAGCCCGTGAGCCCCAGCTCCTCGTAGGCGGCGCGGTGCAGGACCGGCGAGAGGGAGTGGGCGATGGGCTTGCCGAGGACGGCGGCCCGGCGGGCGTCAGTTGCCCGTGCTTGCATCGAACTTGTCCTTGAGCCTCAGGAATTCGGCGTGCGTCTTGGCGAATTCGGTGGTCTTCACACCGTCGGTCGCGACGAAGTAGTACCAGCCCTGATCGGTCGGATTCAGCGCCGCCTTCAGCGCGACATCGCCCGGATTGTCGATCGGGCCGGGCGGCAGACCCTTGTTCGTGTACGTGTTGTACGGGTCCTTGTTGCTCTTGATCTCCGATTCACCGATGTGGATGTTGCTCTCGTTCTTCAGGTAATTGAAGGTCGAGTCGAACTGGAGCAGACCGTAGGTCTCGGGGTTCGCGAGATTGAGGCGGTTGTAGACCACTTCCGCCATCTTGCGGTAGTCGTCCTCGGTCTTCCCCTCCGCCTGGACGAGGCTCGCGACCGTGATGACCTGCAGCGGACTGTCCAGCTGGAGGGCCTTGGCCTTCGCCTCCAGGTCGTACTTGCCGTACACCTGGGCGGCCTGGGTGACCATGTCCTTCAGCACCGTCTCGGGCTTCATGCCCTTCGCCGCGGGATAGGTGGTCGGATAGAGGAAGCCCTCCAGCGGGTCCTTGATGTCCTCGTTGTCGTTCGCCCAGCTCGGCAGTCCGAGACTCTTGTATTTCTGCTCGGCGACCTTTTTGGTCGTACCGGACGCAAGATCGAGTTTCTCGTCGATCGCCTTGTAGACATCGATGTTCCGCTGACCCGGCTTCACGAGCACGTTGTTCTGGCTCGTCGGGTCGAGCATCATCGCGACGGCGCTCGCGGCGGACATCTCCTTCTTGAGGATATAAGCGCCCGCCTGGATCGCCTTCCCCTTGGGGTTCTGCTCCTGGGCGGACACGAAGGCGTCGACGCTCTTGACGACACCCGCGTCCTTGAGCAGCCGCCCGATCGCATACCCGCCCGCGCCCTTGGGGACCTGGACGGTGACCTTCTCGCTCGTGCCGTCCCCGGCGAAGTCCGGAGCCGCGCCGAAACGATTTTGGTAGAACTGGTACCCGAAGTACCCGGCGACTCCGGTGCCGCCGCCGAACACCAGCAGGACCACCAGACAGGCGCAGCCGCTCTTGCGCTTCTTGGTCCCTTTGCCGCCGCGTCCGCGCCGGTCGCCGCGGCCGCCCTGCGGGTCGTCCGAGTCGTCCTGGTCGGCGTCACCGCCCGCGAAGAAGGCGTGTTCGCCCTGGTCGGGCCCCGGGTCCCAGTCGGTCCGCTGCTCCGGTTCGGCCTGTCGGCGGCTCGGCGGCTCCGGCGGCGGGTAGGCGTCCGGGCCACCGTACTGGTCCTGCTGCTCGGCGCCGTACGCGGCGGCCTGCTGGCCGTAGGGGTCCGACGGGTCGGCGGGGTACGGGACCTGCGCCTGGGTGCCGCTCGCCCAGCCGTTGTGGTCGTACGACTGCTGCGACTGGTCCTGGTAGGTCTGCTGGTCGTACTGCTGCTGACCGTACTGCTGCTGGTCGTACTGGTGGTTGTACTGCTGGTGCTGGTCGTACTGGCCGTCGTGCTGCGGGTACTGCTGCTGCCCCTGGCCATAGGCGGCCTGCTGGCCGTCGGCCCAGCCGCCGTTGTCGTACTGCGTCTGCTGCGGCTGCTGCGGGTAGTGCTGCGGCTGGCCGCCGTAGGGGGACTGCTGGCCCGCGTGGGCCTGCTGTCCACCCCATCCGTCATCCCCGTACAACGGGTCCTCCGGATGCCACGGTTCGGAGCCTTCGCCCCGGCCATACTCAGTCATCGATCCCCTAGAGCCGCGAGGCGGCGGTCTCCTGCTTCCACGATCCGGCTACCGGTTCCGCCTCTTTCTGTGCGGTGACTGTTCGAATGTCGCCGCATCGCGCGGAACGTTACCGTATCGCGATCAGATGACCACTTCGACGCCCTCGCCGGGTGCTTTACCTGACACCCGTTCGGATTCCAGGGCCTGCTGGAGAATGATCACGGCCGCTGCCTGGTCGATGACCGATCTGCCCTTTTTGGATTTCACTCCGGATGCGCGCAGTCCCTGGCTGGCCGTGACGGTCGTCATCCGCTCGTCGACCAGCCTGACCGGCACGGGCGCGATCCCCCGGGCGAGCTCCTGGACGAAGCCGCGGACCTTCACGGCGGCCGGGCCCTCGCCTCCCTTGAGGGAGCGAGGGAGACCGACGACGACCTCGATCGGTTCGTACTCCTCGACCAGCTGCTTCAGCCGGCGCTGGGCCGCCGGGACGTCCCGGCCCGGGACCGTCTCCACCGGGGTGGCGAGGATCCCGTCGGGGTCGCACGAGGCGACCCCGATACGGGCGTCCCCGACGTCGATCGCAAGCCTGCGGCCTCTGCGCATTACTTGGCCGTCTCCCCGACCGCGCGCTCCACGGCGTCCACGGCCTCACCGATCGCGGCCGCGTTCTGGCCACCGCCCTGGGCGACGTCCGGCTTGCCGCCACCGCCGCCGCCGAGGGTCTTGGCGGCGGTGCGGACCAGGTCACCGGCCCTGAGACCGCGCTCACGGGCGGCCTCGTTGGTGGCGATGACGGTCAGCGGCTTGCCGTTGTTGACCGTGAAGAGGGCGACGACGACGGCCCGGCCGCCCTGGATGCGGCCCCGCACGTCGAGGACGAGCTTGCGCAGGTCGTCTGCGGTGGTGCCGTCCGGGACCTGCCCGGTGACGACGGCGATCCCGCGGACGTCCTTGGCGGACTCGGCGAGACCGGCGGCGGCCTGGAGCACCTTCTCCGCGCGGAACTTCTCGATCTCCTTCTCGGCGTCCTTCAGCTTGCCGAGCATGGCGGAGACCTTCTCCGGGAGCTCCTCCGGACGGCCCTTGATCAGCTCCTGGAGCTGGGCGACGACCGTGTGCTCACGGGCGAGGAAGTTGTACGCGTCCACACCGACGAGCGCCTCGATACGGCGCACCCCGGAACCGATGGACGACTCGCCGAGCAGCTTGACCAGGCCGAGCTGCGAGGTGTTGTGCACGTGCGTGCCGCCGCACAGCTCCTTGGAGAAGTCGCCGATGGTCACGACCCGGACGCGCTCGCCGTACTTCTCGCCGAACTCGGCGATGGCACCCTGCTTCTTGGCCTCGTCGATGCCCATGACGTCGGCGCGGACGTCGAGGTCCCGGGCGAGCACCTCGTTGATCTTCTGCTCGACATCGGTCATCACGGCCGTGGGAACGGCGGACGGGGAACCGAAGTCGAAGCGGAAGCGGCCGGGCTGGTTCTCGGAACCGGCCTGGGCGGCCGTCGGGCCGAGCGCGTCCCGCAGCGCCTGGTGGGTGAGGTGGGTGGCCGAGTGGGCGCGGGCGATGGCGGTACGCCGGCGACTGTCGATGGAGGCGTGCGCCTTGGCCCCGACGGTCACCTCGCCGAACTGCACGACGCCCTTGTGGACGTACACGCCCGGGACCGGCTTCTGGCAGTCGCGGATCTCGATGACGGCACCGGAGTCGACCTTGATCCGACCGGTGTCGCCGATCTGGCCGCCGCCCTCGGCGTAGAAGGGCGTGCGGTCCAGGACGATCTCGACCTCGTCGCCCTCGGTGGCGGCCGGGGAGGAGGCGCCGTCGACGAGGATGCCGACGATCGTGGACTCGCCCTCGGTGTCGCTGTAACCGATGAACTCCGTCTCGCCGGTCCTGTCGGCGATCTCACGGTAGGCACCGGCGCCGGCGTGCCCGGTCTTCTTGGCCTGGGCGTCGGCCTTGGCGCGCTCCCGCTGCTCCTTCATCAGGCGGCGGAAGCCGTCCTCGTCCACGGACAGCCCCTGCTCGGCGGCCATCTCTAGGGTGAGGTCGATCGGGAAGCCCCAGGTGTCGTGGAGCAGGAACGCCTTGTCGCCGGCGAGGACCGTGCCACCGGCGGCCTTGGTCTCGGTGACGGCGGTGTCGAGGATGTTCGTGCCGCCCTTGAGGGCCTTCAGGAAGGCGTTCTCCTCGGCGACGGCGACCTTCTCGATGCGCTCGCGGTCGGTGACGAGCTCCGGGTACTGCTGGCCCATCATGGCGATCACGGTGTCGATCAGGTCCAGCACGACCGGACCGGTGGCACCGAGCAGGCGCATGTTGCGGATGGCGCGGCGCATGATGCGGCGCAGGACGTAACCGCGGCCCTCGTTGCCGGGGGTGACACCGTCGCCGATGAGCATCACGGACGTCCGCATGTGGTCGGTGACCACGCGCAGGGAGACGTCCGAGTCGTGGGCGTCGCCGTACGCGACACCGGTCAGCTCGGTGGCCTTCTTGATGACGGCCATGGAGGTGTCGATCTCGTACATGTTCTGCACGCCCTGCAGGATCATCGCCAGGCGCTCGAGTCCGAGGCCGGTGTCGATGTTCTTGCTGGGGAGCTCGCCGAGGATCTCGAAGTTGTCCTTGCCGATGCCCTCGCCGCGCTCGTACTGCATGAAGACGAGGTTCCAGATCTCCACGTACCGCTCGTCGTTGACGGCGGGGCCGCCCTCGACGCCGAACTCGGGGCCGCGGTCGTAGTTGATCTCGGAACACGGTCCGCAGGGTCCGGGGACGCCCATGGACCAGTAGTTGTCCTTCATGCCGAGGCGCTGGATGCGCTCCTTCGGCACCCCGACGACCTCGTGCCAGATGCGCTCGGCCTCGTCGTCGTCCTTGTAGACGGTGATCCAGAGCTTCTCCGGCTCCAGGCCGTAACCACCCTTGTCCTGGGGCGTGGTGAGCAGCTCCCAGGCGTACTTGATGGCGCCTTCCTTGAAGTAGTCGCCGAAGGAGAAGTTGCCGCACATCTGGAAGAAGGTGCCGTGGCGGGTGGTCTTGCCGACCTCTTCGATGTCGGGGGTGCGCACGCACTTCTGCACGCTGGTGGCGCGCGCCCATGGCGGCTTGACCTCACCGAGGAAGTACGGCTTGAAGGGGACCATGCCGGCGGGGACCAGGAGCAGAGTCGGGTCGTCCGCGATGAGCGACGCCGAAGGGACGACGGTGTGACCGCGCTCCTCGTAGAAGCTCAGCCAGCGGCGGCGAATCTCGGCCGACTCCATCAGTGGTCCTCATTCCGGTTGTACGAGTACGTCGTCCTGTCGCTGTCGACGGACTTCGGGTTGGTGCGGTTCTCGATGGCGGTGTACCGCCGGGGCGCGGGGAGCTCGGGGTCGCTGTTGATGCCCAGGGCCTCCCCCAGCTCCTCCTCCCGCTGGGCCATGTTGTCCCGGACGTCGAGCGCGAAGCCCACCGCGCGGTCCTTGATGCGGTGGCCCGTCTCGATCGCCTTGTTCGCCGCGGTGACGGCGAGGTTCTCGGGGGTGAGCTGTTTCAGCTTGCGGTTGACCTTGGTGGTGGCCCACACACCGGCGGCGACGCCCGTGCTGAACCAGAAGGTACGGCGGAACATGCTGGCTCTCAGTCCCTCTTTCCGCGGAGGTTTCGCTTGCCCCGCCCAGAGACCGTGCGGCCCACGATCACGGTACGCCGGGGCTCCCGGGCGGGCACGTCGTCCTTGCGGCCGCTGATCGCGCGGCGCACGCCGTAGCCGAAGGCCGCGACCTTGACCAGGGGGCCGCCGAAGGTGGAGGCGACGGTGGTGGACAGCGCGGAGGCGTTGGACGTGACCTCCTGGACGTCCGAGGCGATCGCGTCGACCCGCTCGATCTGCGTCTGCGCGGAGCGCACCGCGGTGGAGGCGTCGGCCAGCAGCGGGACGGCCTGGTCGGTCACGTCCGCCACGAGCTTGGTGGTCGCCTTGAGCGTCTGGGCCAGCCTCGCCAGCGCGACGGCGAGGAAGGAGACCAGGATCGCCCAGAAGACGGCCACCAGGATGCCGGCAACCTCTCCACCGGACACTGTGTGCACCCGCTCCCTGAATACGTGCTGTCTATGGAAAAAGTCTCCGCCGAGCCTATCGCGCCGGGGACGGCGGTCCGCACCGGATTACCCCGTGCCCGCACCCGAGTTGCCCATGACGATTGTACGGAGTGCATACGCTTGAGTACGCTCCGTGTCCCATGCGCAGTCATCGGCCCGACGGCACCGAGGTGAACGGCAATCTTCCGCTGGAGCTCGACGGCTTCGTGGGCCGGCGCGCGGAACTCCCGCGGCTGACACGGGTGCTCGACACCTCACGGCTGGTGACGGTGACGGGCCCCGGCGGTATCGGCAAGTCCCGGCTCGCGGCGCGGGTGGCGGGTGGCCGGTGCGCGCCGCCCGACGGGGTGTGGCGCGTCGAACTGGCCGCCGTACGCGATCCGGAGTTCGTCGACTACGCCGTCGTGGAGGCGCTGGGGCTGACGGACCACACCGCGCGGCCCCCGCGCGAGACGCTCCTGGCCCACCTCGCCGGGCGTGAACTCCTGCTGGTCCTCGACGGTTTCGAGCACCTGGTGGAGGCGTGCGCGGCCCTGGTCGTCGACCTGCTGGGGCGGGTGCCGGGTCTGGCCGTCCTCGCCGTGGGGCGACGGCCGCTGGCCGTCGCGGGCGAGCGGGTCTTCGCGCTGGGCCCCCTGGACGAGGACGAGGCCGTGGAACTGTTCGCGGAGCGGGCCGGGTCGCAGACGGTAGCGGCCGCTGACGACCCGCGGGTACGGGAGCTGTGCCGACGTCTGGACGGCATCCCGCTGGCGATCGAGCTGGCCGCGGGCCGACTGGGGGCGCTGTCCCTGGGGCAGTTGCTGGAGCGGCTCGACGACCGGTTCCGGCTGCTGACGGGCGGTGGCCGGGACACCCTGCCCCGCCATCGGACGCTGCGCACGGCGATCGGCTGGAGCCACGAACTGTGCACGCCCGAGGAGCGGTTGCTGTGGTCACGGCTGTCGGTGTTCGCGGGGCAGTTCGACCTGGAGGCCGCGGAGTACGTGTGCAGCGGCGGCGGTCTGCACTCCGACGACGTCCTCGACGTCCTGTCCGCGCTGCTGGCCCAGTCGGTGGTGGCCCGCGAGGAGACCGCGAGCGGCGTGCGCTACCGGATGCTGGACACGGTCCGGGCGTACGGCGCCGAGTGGCTGGAGGCGACGGGCGACGCGGTACGGCTGCGCAGGCGGCACCGCGACTGGTACGTGGGCCTGGCCACCTGGTGCGAGCTCGACTGGTTCTCGCCGCGCCAGAACGAGGTGGCCGCGCGGATCGAGGCCGAGCTGCCGAATCTGCGCTGCGCCCTGGAGTACTGCCTGACCGAGCCGGACGGGGCGGAGCTGGCCCGGCATCTCGCGGGCTCCCTCTGGTTCTGCTGGGTCGGCTGCGGCCGGCTCTCGGAGGGACGGCACTGGCTGGAGCGCAGCGTCGAACTGGAGCCGGGCCATGAGCACACCCGCCTGAAGGCCCTGTGGGTCCTCGGCTATGTGGCGATCCTCCAGGGCGACACCGTGGCCGCCCTGACGGCGCTGCGGGAGTGCCGGGAGGAGGCGGAGCGGTCCGCGAACCCGACGGCGGTGGCCTACGCCGAGCACCGCACCGGCTGTCTGGCGCTCGTCTCGGACGACATGCCCCGCGCAGAGGGGCTGCTGCGCTCGTCGCTTGACCGGTATCAGGAGATCGGCGAGCTCAACAGCAACGTGCTGATGGCCCAGGTCGAGCTGGCGATGGCCCGCGCCTTCCTGGGCGATCTGCCGGACGCGGTGAAGCTGTGCGAGGACGTGCGCCGGGTGTGCGAGGACCACGGCGAGCGGTGGGCGCGGTCGTACGCGCTGTACGTGCTGGCGTACGCGGCCTGGAGCGAGGGGGACGCGGCACGCGCGCGTGAGCTGCTGACCGACTGTCTGACCTGCGCGCACACCTTCCACGACCTGTTGGGCTCGGTGCTGTCCATCGAGCTCCTCGCCCTGGTCACGGTGGCGCAGGGCGACGCGGTGGAGGCCGCCGTGCTCCAGGGCGCGGCGGCCTCGCTGTGGCCGTCGGTGGGCCTGCCCCTGTTCGGCTCGGCCTACTACAACGCCCCGCACGAGCTGTGCGAGGCGACGGTCCGGGAGCGGCTGGGCGACGAACGGTACGAGGAGTGCGTACGACAGGGCCGGGCGCTCGGGCGCCAGGCTGCGGTGTCCCAGGCGCTGGGCCGCGGACGTCCGCTCGACGGGCTGCCGGCGCCGCGGGACGCCGTGCGGCGCACCGGGGTGAGCCTGGACACGCAGCAGCCCGCCGCCCCGCCCACCCGCAAGGGTGGGGAGACGGCGGGCTGAAGTGGTGCGGGTATTACGGCCTGCCGGTGATCAGCGGGCGTAGTACTCGACGACGAGCTGCTCGTCGCAGATCACCGGGATCTCCTTGCGGTTCGGCTCGCGGTCCAGGCGGAACGCCAGGGCCTTGAGGTTCACCTGGAGGTAGCGCGGGGTCTCGCCCTCGGGGGCGAAGCCGCCCTCACGGGCGATCGAGAAGAGGGTCTTCTCGCGGCTGCGCTCGCGGACCATCACGACGTCGTCGGGACGGACGCGGAAGGACGGCTTGTCGACCTTCTGACCGTTGACCTCGATGTGGCCGTGGACGACCATCTGGCGGGCCTGGTAGATCGTGCGGGCGATGCCCGAACGCAGGACCAGCGCGTCGAGACGACGCTCGAGCTCGATGATCAGGGCCTCGCCGGTCTTGCCCTGAACCTTGGAGGCACGCTCGTAGGCGCGGACGAGCTGACGCTCGGACACGTCGTACTGCGCACGCAGACGCTGCTTCTCGAGCAGACGGACCTTGTAGTCCGAGTTCTGCTTGCGGCCACGGCCGTGCTCACCCGGGGGGTAGGGACGGGCCTCGAAGTACTTGACGGCCTTCGGGGTCAGCGCGATGCCGAGGGCACGCGACTTCTTGACCTTGGGGCGGGACTGGTTCGCCACGATCTCTCATCTCTTGGTGTTCGGCTCGTCAGAGTTATGGGAGGTCGCAATCCGCAGCCGGGGAAACCCGCCGGATCCGCGAGGACCTGGTGGGCAGCCGCTCCCCTGGTCTGGGCACATACGTGCAGCACGCGAGTGGCCCACCGACCGGTCCCGTCGTGCGACGAGTGGTGGTGGGCTGCCCGCGACACCTTTCGAACGGTGCGCGACGCTCCTGGAACCCACAAGGGGTTCCGGCTGACCGTCCCGTTCTGACTGCACGGGACACAGCACTTCGAGGGATTCTACAGGGTGCTCAGGACCGCTTGCGACCGAGGTGCCTGCGGGTCCACTCCACGGCGTCCGCGTACCTGGCCTCGGCTCCGTGCCGGGTGGGTTCGTAGTACTCGCGGTCCTTGATGGCGTCCGGGGCGTACTGCTGCTCGGCGATCCCCTCGGGCAGGTCGTGCGGGTAGACGTACCCCTGCGCGTGCCCGAGCTTGGCGGCGCCCTTGTAGTGGCCGTCACGCAGATGCGGCGGCACCGGACCGGCCAGTCCCTTGCGTACGTCCTCCATGGCGGCGCCGATCGCCATGGTCGCCGCGTTGGACTTCGGGGCCAGGGCGAGGGCGATGGTCGCGTGGCTCAGCGTCAGCGCGGCCTCGGGGAAGCCGATCATCGCGACGGCCTGGGCGGCGGCGACGGCTGTGGGCAGCGCGTTGGGGTCGGCGAGGCCGATGTCCTCGCTGGCGGAGATCATCAGTCGGCGGGCGATGAAGCGGGGGTCCTCGCCGGCCTCGATCATGCGGGCCAGGTAGTGCAGGGCCGCGTCCACGTCGGAGCCCCTGATGGACTTGATGAGGGCGCTGGCGACGTCGTAGTGCTGGTCGCCGTCGCGGTCGTACTTCACGGCCGCGCGGTCGACCGTCTCCTCCAGCGTGGTGAGGGTGATCTCCGGCTCGCCCTTGTCGAGGGCGGCCCCGGCGGCGGCCTCCAGGGCGGTCAGGGCGCGGCGGGCGTCACCGCCGGCGATCCGCAGGAGGTGGTCCTCGGTGTCCTCGGGGAGGGCGACGGCGTCCTTCAGGCCGCGCTCGTCGCCGAGCGCCCGCTTCAAGAGGCCTCTGAGGTCGTCGTCCGTGAGGGGTTCGAGGGTCAGCAGGAGGGAGCGGGACAGCAGCGGGGAGATCACCGAGAAGTACGGGTTCTCGGTGGTCGCGGCGATCAGGGTCACCCAGCGGTTCTCGACCGCGGGGAGCAGGGAGTCCTGCTGGGCCTTGCTGAAGCGGTGGATCTCGTCGAGGAAGAGGACGGTCTCCTTGCCGAAGCCGCCGGTGGCGCGGCGGGCGCCGTCGATGACCGCGCGGACCTCCTTGACACCGGCGGTGATCGCGGAGAGCTCCACGAAACGCTTGTTGGTGGCCTTGGAGACGACGTACGCCAGGGTGGTCTTGCCGGTGCCGGGCGGGCCCCACAGGATCACCGAGGAGGGTCCGGCGGGGCCGCCGCTGCCCTCGCCGACGAGCCGGCGCAGCGGCGAACCGGGCTTGAGCAGGTGCTGCTGGCCCACCACCTCGTCGAGGGTGCGCGGGCGCATCCGGACCGCCAGGGGGCTGCCGGCCGGGTCCTTCTCCTGGCGCTCTTCCGCCGCGGCGGTGAACAGATCGGGCTCCACGTCCAAAACCCTATGTCACCGCACTGACAACGCCCCGGGCTCAGGCCCAGAGGCTGGAGCCCCAGCGGGTCAGGATCATCATCGCGATGATGCCGCAGTGCGTGACCGGCAGGACCCAGGTGAACTCGGAGAGGAAGCGCTTGAGCCAGCCCGGGGACGGCAGGAGGTCGTTGCGGATGTTGAACGAGGTGACGTACCAGAACATCGTGATCGTGGCGACCCAGGCCAGCGAGCACCACAGGCACAGCGCGTTGATCCGGTACAGCGACTGGAACTGGAGCCAGGTGCAGAAGGCCACGCCGAAGAGCGTGCCGAAGTTGAAGGTGAGCCAGTACCAGCGCGGGAAGGTGGCGCGGGCCAGCAGGCTCATGCCGACGCAGACGACGATGCCGTAGGCGACCAGGCCCAGCATCGGGTTGGGGAATCCGAAGGCGGCGGCCTGCTTGCTCTCCATCACGCTGCCGCAGGAGACGATCGGGTTGAGGGAGCAGCTCGGCGTGAACGTCTTGCCGCTGACCTTCCCCTCGAGGATCTTGAACTTGTCGATCGTGATGACCCACGCGGCGAGCAGTCCGGCGGCGCCGGTGATCACCAGCAGGAGCGCGAAGGCACGGCTGCCCCCCACTGTCCGGTGCGCGGCGTCGGTGCTCGCCGACGCGGGCTCGGGCTCCGTGGAGACGTCTTTCACTGTGGTCTTGCTCATCACGCCGATCCGTCTGCTTGAGAGTTGGACCTTCTTCGGGCAGGGGCCATTGTGCCGCACGCGGGGGCTTGTCCACCGTTCGGTGGACATAAGGAAGTACGCGTGGTCGTCCCCGAGCGTTCGGTTCCGGCCGATGCTCGTGGACATGGCCACACACGCGAACGAACTGGCGGTGGACGTTCGAGGGCTGCGCAAGCGGTACGGCGACGTGACCGCGCTCGACGGAATCGATCTCGGCATCCGTCGGGGCGAGGTCTTCGGCCTGCTCGGGCCCAACGGCGCGGGCAAGAGCACCACCGTGGAGATCCTCCAGGGCAACCGGGACCGGGACGCCGGTGAGGTGTCCGTGCTCGGCGCGGACCCGGCGCACGGCACACGCGCGTGGCGATACCGTGTGGGAATCGTCTGGCAGGACGAATCCGCGCCCGCCGAGTTGACGGTCGCCGAGACCGTCCGGCATTTCGCCCGCTACTACCCGCGGCCACGGAACCCCGAGGAGGTCATCGCCCTGGTGGGTCTGGAGGCCAGGGCGGGCAGCCGGATCAAGGCCCTGTCCGGCGGTCAGCGCCGACGTCTCGACGTGGCGCTCGGTGTGATCGGAGGCCCCGAGCTGCTGCTCCTGGACGAGCCGACGACCGGTTTCGACCCGGCGGCCCGGCGGCAGTTCTGGGAGCTGATCCGCAAGCTGGCCGCCGAGGGCACGACGATCGTGCTCACCACGCACTACCTGGAGGAGGCCGAGGCGCTCGCCGACCGGCTGGCCGTGGTCGCCCGTGGGAGGGTCGTCGCCGAGGGCGAGCCGGCCGCGCTGCGGGAGCGGCACGGCACCGCCGCCACCGTCGAGTGGACCGAGCCGGACGGCACCCCACGCGCGGAACGCACCGAGACGCCGACCAGGACGCTCGCCGAGCTGACGCGCCGCTTCGACGGCGAGATCCCCGGACTCCAGGTCCGCCGCCCCACGCTGGAGGACGTCTACCTCCGGCTCACCGGACAGGAGGACGGGTCGTGACGACGGCCGCAGCGAGGGAAGCCCGCAGCCATGTCCAGGTACGACTGCCCGGCGTGTGGGGGCTGGGACTCCGACGGGGCGCCCTGGAGCTCAGGCAGTTCTTCCGCCAGCGCGACCACGTGGTGTTCACCTTCGCCTTCCCGGTGGTCCTCCTGTTCCTGTTCGCGTCGATCTTCAGCGACGACGTGGAGGGGGCGGGTATCAAGGCCTCGCAGCTGTACGTGCCGGCGATGATGGCCGCCGGCATCATGTCGACCAGCTTCCAGTCGCTCGGCGTCTCGATCGCGGTGGAGCGGGACGAGAAGGTGCTGCGCCGCTTGCGCGGGACCCCGATGCCGCCGGCGGCGTACTTCCTCGGCAAGATCTGGCTGGTTCTCGCCACCGGCATCCTGGAGACGGCGATCCTGCTGCTCGTCGGCACCACGCTGTACGACATCCCGCTGCCGTCGGACGCCGGCCGGTGGTTCGCCTTCGCCTGGATCTTCGTGCTCGGCCTCATCGCGTGCGCG
This sequence comes from Streptomyces sp. NPDC006335, assembly GCF_040612795.1. Lineage (NCBI taxonomy): Bacteria > Bacillati > Actinomycetota > Actinomycetes > Kitasatosporales > Streptomycetaceae > Streptomyces > Streptomyces sp. NPDC006335. Next base: position 46,076 of record NZ_JBEXQX010000030.1, on the reverse strand, counting down.
CTGCTCGGCATCGCGATCGGTTCGGTGCCCAAGTCCAGCAAGAGCGCGAGTTCCGTGGTCGTCCTGCCCTTCCTGGTCCTCCAGTTCATCTCCGGGGTGTACATCGCGATCGACACGATCCCCGGCTGGATGCTGGACATCGGCGCGCTGTTCCCGCTCAAGTGGATGTGCCAGGGGTTGCGCGGGGTGTTCCTGCCGGACTCGGCGCAGGTCCTGGAGCAGGCCGGAAGCTGGGAGTTCGGGCGCACCGCCCTGGTGCTGGGGGCGTGGTGCGTCGGAGGATTGCTGCTGTGTCTGCTGACCTTCCGGTGGAAGAACCGGCGCGACGGATGAGCGGTCCGGCGGACGCCGGGGGCGCGTACTCCTGGGACCGTTCCTTCCGGCTCTGGGACACCTACTTCGCGCTGATCTGGCTGGCCACCCTGGTGTTCGTGCTGGGCACGGCACATCCGGGGTGGCCGGTCCGGGTCACCGCGGCGGCCCTGCTGGTGCCGCTGGTCCCGCTCTTCGTACGGGTCGGGCGCCCCCTGCTCCGGCAGGATCCGCCCGACGCGCGCGAGGCCCTCACCTACCTCGGCGCGATGATGGCGCTGTTCCTGCCGTCGGCGATCCTGGTCGGCGAGACCCGGCTGATGACCTTCGCGCTCGTACCCCAGTGCTTCATGACGCTGCGGATGCGGTGGGCCCTGACCGCCGTGGCCGTGATCAATCTCGCGCCCGTGCTGGGCTGGGCCCTGGTGTGGTGGCCGAGCGACCAGGACGTCTTCTTCAACGGCCTGTTCGCCGTCGTCACCCTGGTCTTCTCGGTGGCCGTCGGCAGCTATGTCGTCCGGATCATCGAGCAGAGCCAGGAACGGGCGGCCCTGATAGCCGAGTTGGACTCCAGTCGGCACGAGGTCGCGCGGCTGTCGGCGGCGCACGGGGCGCTGGCCGAGCGGGAGCGGATGGCCCGGGAGATCCACGACACCCTCGCGCAGGGCTTCACCAGCCTGCTGATGCTGGTCCAGGCCGTGGACGCGGAACTCGACCACGACGTGCCGCAGGCCCGGCGTCACCTGGCCCTGATGGACGAGACGGCCCGGCTGAACCTCGCCGAGGCACGGGCCCTGGTCGCCGACGGCACCCCCGCCGACCTGGACGGCGCGACGCTGCCGGACGCCCTGTTCCGGCTGGCGGCCCGGCACTCCGCGAAGCTGGAGGTGACCGGACAGGTCCGTCCGCTGCCCGCGGGAGGCGAGGTCGTCGCCCTGCGTTCGTGCCAGGAGGCGCTCACGAACTGCCGTAAGCACGCGGGGGGTTCGGCGACGGCGGGGATCGACCTCGCCTACGCCGACGACAGCCTCACCCTCGTCGTACGGGACGACGGTCACGGCTTCGCCCCCGGGGCCGTCCGTGACGGCTACGGCCTGGCGGGGCTCCGCGCCCGTGCCGCCGAGGTCGGCGGGACGGTCCAGGTGCACAGCGCGCCCGGCGCCGGCACCACGGTCACCGTCCGTCTGCCCGTGCCGTCCCCGAGGAGCCGTTCATGATCCGGATCATCCTGGCCGACGACCACCCGGTCGTGCGGGAGGGCCTGCGGGCCATGCTGACGGCGGACCCGGACCTGGAGGTGGTCGCCGACGCGTCCAGCGGACCGCAGGCGGAGGCGCTGGCGGCCGAACTGCGGCCCGACATCGTGCTGATGGACCTGCGGATGCCGGGCGGCTCGGGCGTGGAGTCGATCGTGCGGATGACGGAGGCGAACCTGCCCTGCCGGGTGATCGTCCTGACGACGTACGAGACGGACCGGGACATCCTGCGGGCCGTGGAGGCGGGGGCGGCGGGCTATCTCCTGAAGGACCTGCCCCGCGGCCAACTGGCGGAGGCGGTACGCCGTGCGGCGCGCGGGGAGACGGTGCTGGCCCCGTCGGTCGCGGCGCGGCTGGTCGACCAGCTGCGCACCAAGCCGGAGCGGCCCCGCCTGTCGTCCCGTGAGACGGCGGTGCTCCGGCTGGTGGCCGAGGGCTGCACCAACGCGGAGATCGGCAGGCGCCTGTTCATCGGGGAGTCGACGGTGAAGACCCATCTCCTGCGTGTCTTCGCCAAGTTGGGCGTGGCCGACCGCACGGCAGCTGTCACCAGCGCCATGCGGTACGACCTCCTGGACTGACCTCAGCCCAGCCTGGACTCCAGCTCCGCCACGATCTCGTTGACCCCGACCGCCGACTGCTCCCCGGACTCCATGTCCTTGAGCTGTACGACGCCTTCGGCGAGGTCGCGTTCACCGGCCACGATCGTGTAGCGGGCACCGCTGCGGTTGGCGTTCTTCATGGCGCCCTTGAGGCCCTTGCCGCCGTAGGAGAAGTCCGTCGCGATGCCCAGCTTGCGCAGCTCGGTGACCTTCGCGAAGAGGATCCGCCGGGCCTCCTCACCCAGCGGCACCACGAACACGCTGGTCGTGGAGGGGAGTTCGAGCTCGACGCCCTCCGCCTCCAGCGCGAGGACCGTGCGGTCGACGCCGAGCGCCCAGCCCACGGACGGGAGCGCGGGACCGCCGATCATCTCCGACAGACCGTCGTAGCGTCCGCCGCCGCCCACCGCGGACTGCGAGCCCAGACCGTCGTGGACGAACTCGAAGGTCGTACGGGTGTAGTAGTCGAGGCCGCGCACCAGCTTCGGGTCGTCCTCGAAAGCCACGCCCGCCGCGGTGATCAGCTCACGGACCTCCTCGTGGTACGCCTTGCAGGCGTCGCAGAGGTAGTCCCGCAGCAGGGGGGCGTCCCCGAGCTGCTTCTGGACCGACTCGCGCTTGTCGTCGAGGACGCGCAGCGGGTTGATGTCCGCCCGGCGCAGGGTGTCCTCGTCGAGGTCCAGGCCGCGCAGGAAGTCCTGGAGCGCGGTCCGGTACACCGGCCGGCACTCCTTGTCGCCCAGGCTGTTGAGCAGGATGCGGAAGTTCCTGAGGCCCAGCGAGCGGTACGCCTGGTCGGCCAGGATGATCAGCTCGGCGTCAAGCGCCGGGTCCTCCGCGCCGATCGCCTCGGCGCCGACCTGGGAGAAGTGCCGGTAGCGGCCCTTCTGCGGACGCTCGTAGCGGTAGTACGAGCCGGAGTACCAGAGCTTGACCGGCAGGTTGCCGGTCTTGTGGAGGTTCGCCTCCAGCGCCGCCCGCAGCACGGACGCGGTGCCCTCGGGACGCAGGGCGAGCCTGTCGCCGCCCTTGGTCTCGAAGGCGTACATCTCCTTGGTGACGATGTCGGTGGACTCACCGACACCGCGCGCGAACAGTTCGACGTTCTCGAAGCCGGGCGTCTCGACGTAGCCGTAGCCGGAGGTGCGCAGCGGCGCGGCGATCGCCTCGCGGACGGCCAGGAACTTGGCGCTGTCCGGCGGGAGCAGGTCGTACGTGCCCTTGGGGGCCTGAAAGGTGCTCACGAAGTCTCTCGTCACATTCCTCGTCGGGGAGGGGTGTTCGAACCCGCTCCGCGATCTTGGCGGCCTGCGGCCACCTGCCGCAGATACGGGTTGGTGGCACGCTCCTGGCCGATGGTCGTCTGGGGGCCGTGGCCGGACAGCACCACGGTCGAGTCGTCGAGGGGCAGGCACACACGCGCCAGCGAGTCGAGCATCTCGGCCATGTCACCGCCGGGCAGGTCGGTGCGTCCGATGGAGCCGGCGAAGAGCAGATCCCCGGAGAAGAACACCGACGGGATGTCGGCCGTCTCCGGCATCTGGAAGGTCACCGACCCCTTGGTATGGCCCGGCGCGTGCGCGACGGACAGTTCCAGGCCCGCGAGCTCCAGCTTCACGCCGTCGGACAGCACACGTACGTCGTCCGGCTCCCCCACGGTGATCTCGCCCATGAGCGGCATCCCGACGGAACGCCCCAGACCCATCGACGGGTCCTTCATCATGTAGCGGTCCTCGGGGTGGATCCAGGCCGGCACGTCGTGCGCCCCGCACACCGGGACGACCGAGGCCACATGATCGATGTGGCCGTGCGTGAGGACGACGGCGACGGGCTTGAGCCGATGCTTCTTCAGTGCTTCCTCGACGCCTTCGGCGGCCTGGTGGCCGGGGTCGATGATCACGCACTCCTCACCGGCGGCGGGGGCGACGAGATAACAGTTCGTCCCCCAGGCCCCGGCGGGGAACCCGGCAATGAGCACGATCGTCCTCGGTTTGTGTCGGTACGGGCGGTCTTCCGGGCGGCTGCCCCAGTGGTCAGAGCCTACCGGCGCTGCCGATTCCTCAGCGAACCCATATACGGTACGGGGCACACGCAGGCGGTCGGTTCATAGGACGCATGCGTACCGGTCGGCGTACGAGACGCATGAGGAGAGAACCCCGTGGTCACCCAGGAACAGCGGAAGCGGCAGCTCGCGCGGGAGAAGTTCTTGCGGCAGCAGCAGCGGCGCACGGCCGCGCGCCGCAAGGCCCGTGTACGCAACTCTGTGATCGCGTCGGTGCTCGGCGTGATCCTGGTGGGCAGTCTGGCGCTCTACACGTCCGGGGTCATGAAGGACGACGACAAGGCCAACGCGAGCTCCGAGACGAGCCCCAGCGCGGCGCCCACCAGCAAGGCGCCGGACCCGTGCGACAAGGCGGCCCCCGGCAAGGTCAAGACGGAGACCTGGAAGAAGGAGCCGGCGATGTCCATCGACAAGTCGGCCAAGTACACCCTGGACCTCGCGACGACGTGCGGGAAGATCGACATCGCGCTGAAGGCGTCGGCGGCCCCGCACACCGTGAACTCGTTCGACTTCCTCGCGGGCAAGGGCTACTTCGACCACACCAAGTGCCACCGGCTCACCACCAACGGCATCTACGTCCTGCAGTGCGGCGACCCCACGGGCTCCGGCAGCGGCGGACCGGGCTACACCATCCCGGACGAGAACCTGAAGGACAAGAGCCTCAAGTCCAACGTCTACCCGGCGGGCACCGTCGCGATGGCGAACACCGGTCAGGCGCACACCGGCGGCAGCCAGTTCTTCCTCGTCTACCAGGACAGCCAGCTCCCTCCGAGCTACACCCCGTTCGGCACCATCTCTCAATCCGGTATGAAGGTGCTGAAGAAGATCGCCGCGGCTGGTGAGAGCACCGGCGCGGGCGACGGCGCGCCGAACGCGACCGTCGTGATCAACAAGGCGACCGTCACCAAATCCTGACCGTCAAGTGCGAAATTTCGGTCGCGCGGGATGCGGACAGGCAACCCGCCGGTCGCCTATGTTGGCCGTGACGAAACTGTGGACGATGCCCGGGGGAGCACAAGCCCCTCGCAGGCATCATGTGGAGGAGGCGCTGTGAGCAGCGACCCGTGGGGCCGCGTCGACGAGACGGGGACCGTGTACGTGCGTACGGCCGACGGCGAGCAGGTCGTCGGTTCCTGGCAGGCCGGCTCCCCCGAGGAAGCCCTGGCCTACTTCGAGCGCAAGTACGAGGGCCTGGTTGTCGAGATCGGCCTCCTCGAGAAGCGGGTGAAGACCACCGACCTGTCGGCGAAGGACGCGCAGGCGGCCATCGACCACATCCGCGAGCAGGTCGACGCGCATCACGCGGTCGGCGACCTGGACGCGCTCAAGGTGCGCCTGGACAAACTCGTGGAGACCGTCGACAAGCGCCGCGAGGAGCGCAAGCAGCAGCGCGCCAAGCAGTCCGACGAGGCCCGGCACGCCAAGGAGGCGCTGGTCGTCGAGGCGGAGGAGCTGGCCCAGTCCGACCAGTGGCGGGCCGCCGGTGAGCGGCTGCGCGCGCTGGTGGACACCTGGAAGGGCCTGCCGCGCCTGGACCGCAAGTCGGACGACGAGCTGTGGCACCGCTTCTCGCACGCCCGCTCGGCGTTCTCCAAGCGCCGCAAGGCCCACTTCGCGTCGCTGGACGCGCAGCGCGAGGAGGCCCGCCGGACCAAGGAGCGGCTGGTCGGCGAGGCCGAGGCACTGTCCGGGTCGACGGACTGGGGTCCGACGGCCGCCCGCTACCGCGAGCTGATGGCCGAGTGGAAGGCCGCGGGCCGCGCCCAGCGCGAGCACGAGGACGACCTGTGGAACCGCTTCCGCGGCGCCCAGGACGTGTTCTTCGCCGCCCGCAGCTCGGTCTTCGCCGAGCGGGACGCCGAGCAGACCGAGAACCTCAAGCTGAAGGAGGAGCTGGCCGAGGAGGCCGAGAAGCTCCTGCCGATCGGCGACCTGAAGAGCGCCCGCGCCGCCTTCCGTGCGCTCAACGAGCGCTGGGAGGCCATCGGGCACGTCCCGCGGGACGCCCGGCCGAAGGTCGAGGGCCGGATGCACGCCGTGGAGCGCGCCCTCCAGGAGGCCGAGGAGACCGAGTGGCGCCGGACCAACCCGGAGGCACGCGCGCGTGCCGCGGGTCTCACCGGCCAGCTCCAGGCCGCCGTGGACAAGCTCCGGGGCCAGATCGACCAGGCGCGCGCCCAGGGCAACAACGCCAAGGCCGACAAGCTGGAGCGTGAGCTGGAGGGCCGCCAGGCGCTCCTGGACCAGGCGCTCAAGGGTCTGCAGGAGTTCGGCGGCTGATCAGCTGCCCCTGCTACGACGAGAAGGGCCCCGTACGTCGCGTACGGGGCCCTTCTCGTCGTATGCCCTACGACCGGTTCCGCGCCGAGGTCACGCGGTAGACGTCGTACACGCCCTCCACGCCCCGGACCGCCTTCAGGACGTGGCCGAGGTGCTTCGGGTCGCCCATCTCGAAGGTGAAGCGGGAGGTGGCGACGCGGTCGCGGGAGGTCTGGACGGCCGCGGAGAGGATGTTCACGTGCTGGTCGGACAGGACGCGGGTGACGTCGGACAGGAGCCGGGAGCGGTCCAGGGCCTCGACCTGGATGGCGACCAGGAAGACCGAGGACTGCGTGGGCGCCCACTCGACCTCGAGGATTCGCTCGGGCTCGCGGGACAGTGACTCCACGTTGACGCAGTCGCTGCGGTGAACCGATACGCCACTACCCCGGGTGACGAAACCGATGATCGGGTCGCCGGGGACGGGGGTGCAGCAGCGGGCCAGCTTGACCCACACGTCCTCGACGCCCTTGACGATCACGCCGGGGTCGGCGCTGGAGCGGCGCTTGCGGCCGCGACCGCGGGTCGGCGGGACCGACTCGTCGATCTCCTCGGTGGCCGCCTCCTCGCCGCCGAGCGCCTGGACGAGCTTCTGCACGATGTTCTGCGCGGAGACATGGCCCTCGCCGATCGCCGCGTACAGGGCGGAGATGTCGGAGTACCGCATCTCGTGTGCGAGCGTGACGAGGGAGTCGCCGGTGAGGATCCGCTGGATCGGCAGGTTCTGCTTGCGCATGGCGCGGACGATGGCGTCCTTGCCCTGCTCGATCGCCTCGTCGCGGCGCTCCTTGGAGAACCAGGCGCGGATCTTGTTGCGGGCCCGCGGCGACTTCACGAAGTTCAGCCAGTCCCGGGAGGGCCCGGCACCGGGCGCCTTCGAGGTGAAGACCTCGACGAGGTCGCCGTTGTCGAGCGTCGACTCCAGCGGCACGAGTCGGCCGTTGACGCGGGCTCCTATCGTGCGGTGGCCCACCTCGGTGTGCACGGCGTAGGAGAAGTCCACGGGTGTGGCGCCGGCCGGCAGCGCTATGACGTCGCCCTTGGGGGTGAAGACGAACACCTCGTTGCGGGAGAGGTCGAAGCGCAGGGACTCCAGGAACTCGCCGGGGTCCTCGGTCTCCTTCTGCCAGTCGAGGAGCTGACGCAGCCACGCCATGTCGTTGAGGTGGTCGTCCTTGCCGGTGGTCCTCGGCTGGTCGGAGCGGACCTTGGAGGTGCCGGCGACGGCCTCCTGCTTGTACTTCCAGTGCGCGGCGATGCCGTACTCGGCGCGACGGTGCATGTCGAAGGTGCGGATCTGGAGTTCGACCGGCTTGCCGTTGGGCCCGATGACCGTCGTGTGCAGCGACTGGTACATGTTGAACTTGGGCATCGCGATGTAGTCCTTGAACCGCCCCGGAACCGGGTTCCAGCGGGCGTGGACCGTGCCCAGCGCCGCATAGCAGTCGCGGACGGTGTCGACGAGGACGCGGATGCCGACCAGGTCGTAGATCTCCGCGAAGTCACGGCCGCGGACGATCATCTTCTGGTAGACGCTGTAGTAGTGCTTCGGGCGGCCGGTGACGGTGGCCTTGATCCGGGCCGCGCGCAGGTCGGACTGCACCTCGTCGGTCACTATGGCCAGGTACTCGTCCCGCTTGGGCGCCCGCTCGGCCACCAGCCGTACGATCTCGTCGTACATCTTGGGGTAGAGGATCGCGAAGGCGAGGTCCTCCAGCTCCCACTTGATGGTGTTCATGCCGAGGCGGTGGGCGAGCGGAGCGTAGATCTCCAGCGTCTCGCGCGCCTTCTTCTCCTGCTTCTCGCGCTTGAGATAGCGCATGGTGCGCATGTTGTGCAGGCGGTCGGCGAGCTTGATGACCAGGACGCGCGGATCCTTGGCCATGGCCACGACCATCTTGCGCACGGTCTCCGCCTGCGCGGCCTCGCCGAACTTGACCTTGTCCAGCTTGGTGACGCCGTCGACGAGCAGGGCGACCGAGTCACCGAAGTCGCGGCGGAGCTGGTCGAGGCCGTACTCGGTGTCCTCGACGGTGTCGTGCAGCAGCCCGGCCATGAGGGTCGCCGGGTCCATGCCGAGCTCGGCGAGGATCGTGGTCACCGCAAGGGGGTGGGTGATGTACGGGTCGCCGCTCTTGCGCTTCTGGCCGCGGTGCCAGCGCTCGGCGACCTGGTAGGCCTTCTCGATCTGGCGGAGCGTCGCGGTCTCGATCTTCGGGTCGTTGCTGCGCACTATCCGCAGCAGGGGCTCGAGGACCGGGTTGTACGGGTTGGAGCGCTGCACGCCGAGGCGGGCCAGGCGGGCGCGGACGCGGTTGGAGGAGCCGGTGCGGGCGGGCTGGCCCGCGCTCGGGCGGGCCGCCGGGGGCGCCGACGCGGCGGGCTCGGGCGAGGCGGGCTTGGGCCGGGGCGGCTCGGCCGGCTTGTCGACGGGCGCGGGGGCGTGCTCGACCGGCCCGCCGGCGTCGTTCGTCGCGGTCTTCGCGTCCGGCGCGGGCTTCGCCGCGGGCGCCGAGGCGGGCTCGGGCTTGGCGGCGGTCAGTGGCTGGGCCTCGTCTGGCAAGAGGACTCCTCGTGCGCGATCCGGGTCCCCCGGTCAGGCTCCGGAGAACCCATGGTAGCGATCCTGCGCCCCGGGATCGCCTTCAGGCCGATGTGAGAGGCGTCTACCTCTGGAACAAGAGAGGCCGCCATCGGAATTCCGGGGGCGGCACACCCCCTGGGGGGCGGGGAACTGCGCGACCAGCCACGACGGCGCGACAGACGACGGAGCACCTGTCTCCCGCAAACGCAACGGCCGTCCCGGTGTCCCGGAACGGCCGTTGCGTCAGTGCTTCTGTCGGTCAGACCACCAGCAGCGCTTCCAGCGGGGCACCCGCCAGCGCCGGCTCCAGACGGGCCCGCCCGCCCAGGAAGCCCAGCTCCATCAGGACCGCGAGGCCCGACACCTCCGCACCCGCCCTGCGGATCAGCTCGATCGAGGCCTCGGCCGTGCCGCCCGTCGCCAGGACGTCGTCCACGATGAGGACGCGGTCACCCGCGGACAGATCCTCCGCGTGCACCTCGATCTCCGCCGAGCCGTACTCCAGGTCGTACGCCTGGCTGAGGGTGGCCCCGGGGAGCTTGCCCGCCTTGCGCACGGGGATGAAGCCGAGTCCCGCGCGGACGGCGACCGGGGCGCCGAGGATGAAGCCCCGGGCCTCCAGACCGACGACCTTGGTGGCACCGGTGTTCGCGGCGATCACCGCGAGCGCGTCGGTGAGCGCCGTGAACGCCGCCGGGTCCGCCAGGAGCGGGGTGATGTCCTTGAACATCACGCCCGGCTCCGGGTAGTCGGCCACGTCGCGGATACGGCTGAGCAGCAGCTCCTCGATGCCCGTCATCGGCGCTTCCCCGAAGGACGGCCGCGGCCACGGCCCCGGGACGCGGGCTGGGTGCGCGGACCGACGACCGCGTGGGCGGTGCCGTCGTCCAGCTCGTCGTCGGAGACGGGACGCGCGTCGGTCAGGTCCTCCTCGACGGACGCCTGGGCACGCTTGGCCAGGACCCGCTTCTTGAGGGCCTTCATCGCCGGCTCCTGCTCCTTGAGGTCGGCGACGAGCGGCGTGGCGATGAAGATCGAGGAGTACGCACCGGCGGCGAGACCGACGAACAGCGACAGCGAGATGTCGTTGAGCGTGCCCGCGCCGAGGAAGCCGCCACCGATGAACAGCAGGCCCGCCACCGGCAGCAGCGCGACCACCGTGGTGTTGATCGAGCGGACCAGGGTGCTGTTGATCGAGCGGTTGGCGATGTCGCTGTAGGTCCAGCGGTTCTGCTTGGTGATGTCCTTCGTCTGCTCCTTGAGGGAGTCGAAGACGACCACCGTGTCGTAGAGCGAGTAACCGAGGATGGTCAGCAGACCGATCACCGTGCCCGGTGTGACCTCGAAGCCGACGAGGGCGTAGATGCCGACGGTGATGGTGATGTCGTGGATCAGGGCGACGAGCGCCGCGATGGCCATGCGCCACTCGAAGGCGATCGCCAGATAGATCACGACGAGGACCATGAAGATCGCCAGGCCCTGCCAGGCCTTGTTGGCGATCTGGTCGCCCCAGCTCGGTCCGACAAGGTCGGCGGCGATGGTCTCCGGGTCGACCTTGAAGTCCTTCGCGAGATCGGTCTTGATCTCGTCGGACTGCTTGGTGTCCATGCCGGCGATCTGGATGCGCAACGTGCCGTTGCCGAGCTTCTGCACCACGGCGTCGTGGCCGGAGGCCTCCTTCGCGTACTCCTCGGCCTGGGAGACCGAGACGCTGGTCTTCTCGGTGGTGAAGACCGCGCCGCCCTGGAAGTCGATGCCCATGTTGAGGCCGCGTACCGCGAGGCCCACGATCGCCGTGATGGTGATCAGGATCGAGATGCCGTACCAGAGCTTGCGGTGACCGATGAAGTCGTAGCTGATCTCGCCACGGTGCAGTCGGGCGCCGATGTTGCCGAGTTTCGACATGCTCACGCCTCCTTCGTGTGGGCGGGGGCGGGGCGGCGGGTGCGGCGCAGCGGCGGCTGGGCACCCAGGCTCTTCGGGTCGAGGCCGGACCACTTGCTGCCGCTCGCGAAGAACTTCCGGCGGGCCAGCAGCGTCATCAGCGGCTTGGTGAAGAAGAAGACCACGACGACGTCGAGCACGGTGGTCAGACCGAGCGTGAACGCGAAGCCCTGGACCTTGCCGACCGTCACGATGAACAGCACCGCGGCGGCGAGGAACGACACGAAGTCGGAGACCAGGATGGTGCGCCGGGCACGCGGCCAGGCCCGCTCGACGGCGGGGCGCAGCGAGCGGCCCTCGCGGATCTCGTCCCTTATGCGTTCGAAGTACACGATGAACGAGTCCGCGGTGATACCGATCGCGACGATGGCACCGCACACGGCCGGCAGGTTCAGCGCGAAGCCGATGGCCGGGCCGAGGAGGGCCATGAGCACGTAGGTGAGGATGCCGGAGACGAGCAGCGAGGCCATCGCGACGAGCGACAGGCCCCGGTAGTACGCCACCAGGTAGACCACGACCAGGAGGAGGCCGATGGCACCGGCGAGGAGACCGGCGTGGAGCTGGTCACCTCCGAGCGCGGCGGTCACCGTGGTCACGCTCTGCTCCTGGAAGGAGAGCGGGAGGGCGCCGTAGGACAGCATGTTCGCGAGGTTCTGGGCCTCGTCCTGCGTGAAGCTGCCGGAGATCTGGGCGTTGCCGCCGGTGATCGAGGAGCTGACGTAGGGGCTGGAGACGACCTCGCCGTCGAGGACGATGCCGAACTCGTTCTGCGGCTGGGTGTTCTTCGCGAGCTGGCCCGTGATGTCCGCGAACTTCTTGGCGCCCTTGCCGTTGAAGGTCATGGTGACCTGCCAGCCGGCCGCGGTCTGCGTGTCGAAGACCGCCTGGGCCTTCTTGACCTCGGTGCCGTCGACGGCGGCCGGGCCGAGCAGGTACTTGTACCAGACGCCGGACATCTCGCCACAGCCCAGAGTGGGCTCGCCCGGCTTGGCGCCCTCGCCCGCGGTAGTGCGCTGTGCCTTCTTGGAGCAGTCCAGGGCGGCGTACTGGGCCTGGAGCTTGGCCTGGGCGTCGGAGGGGGCGCTGCTCGCGGGGGCCGACGGGGAGGCGGAGCTCGACGCGCTCGCGGACGCCGACGGCGTGGAGTCGGCCTTCAGCGCGTCGGTGACCGCGCGGCCCTGCGAGGTGGCGGAGGCCGACGGGGAGGACGACGAGGTCGCCTTCTCGCCCGTGGAACCGGACTTGCTCGCGGAAGGGCTCGGCGAGGCCTTCGAGGAGCCGCTGGCGGACGGGCTCGGCGAGGCGGCCGCGGCGGGGCCGGTGGCGTCCTGGGCCAGGACCGGACGGAAGTACAGCTTGGCGGTGGTGCCGACCTGGTCGCGGGCCTCCTTGGAGTTGGTGCCCTTGGGGATGTTCACGATGATGTTGCGATCACCCTGGGTCTGCACCTCCGCCTCGGTGACGCCCAGACCGTTGACACGGCGGTTCATGATGTCGACCGCGGTGTCCATGTTGGCCTTGTTGATCGCGGACCCCTGGTCGGCCTTGGCCTCCAGCGTGATACTGGTGCCTCCGGCGAGGTCGATGCCGAGGCGCGGGGTGGTGTGTCCGGAGAGGAACATTCCACCGGTGAGCGCCACGATGGCGATCAGGATCAGGGCCAGCGTGCGCCCTGGCTTGCTCTGGGCACTCGCGCTCCGGCCCCTGTTAGGTGCTGCCACCTTCTCGTACTCCCTCTCGGGCCGCTCTCGCGCCGGGTCGGCGGGCGGGCGGCCATGACTGGTGTCGGGACCCCATGCGATCCGCGCAGGTCCGGGGCGCGCCGAGCTCGTGGCGCGCGCCCCGGAGTGCGACTACTTCGCGTCGGAGTCGCCGTCGGTCTTCTTCGGCTCGTCGTCCGACTTCGCCTCCGCGGTCCCGGTCTCGGCGTCAGCCTTGGCGGGCGCGTCGACGGCGGGCTCCTCGGCCGTGTCCTTCTTACCGAGGTCGACGGACTTCTCGTCGGAGGCGGCGGCAGCTTCGTCGGCGGACTCGTCGGTGTCGGAGAGGTCAGCGAGAGAGGAGGCGTCGTCCGGGACGACGTCGGAGTCGGACTTCAGGTCGTGCTCGATGCCGTGGACGATGCGGTTGTACTCGTCGTCCGTCAGTACGGCACCGATGGCGTTCTTCGCGAAGAGGAGGTCCACACCCGGGCCCGCGTCGAGGAGGACGGTGTCGTCGTTGACCTCCTTGACCGTCGCGTACATACCCCCGATCGTGCGGACGCCGCTGCCGGGCTGCATGTCGTTCCGCATGTTGGCGGCCTGCTGCTGCTTCTTCTTGGCCGACCGGGTCATCAGGAACATGGCCCCGATGAGCACGATGAACGGGAGGAGGGTCACGAGACTCACGGGTCGGAACTTCCTTCACGCGACCGCGATGGTGAGCGGCCTGATGGTTGGGGGTGTGTGCACCGCCGACAAAGGCGGCATCGGCGGAGTCTAAGCGAGTCCGCGCGCAGGGAACAACGCTCAGCATCGCACCTGGGTTCCGGACCGGGCCAATGCTTCGCCGTCACAAAGGCATCACGTCCCGAACAGGTCCTGTTGTCCGTTTCCGGTGGAGGCCGAGCGGGGCGGGGTGAGGCCGAGGTGGGCCCATGCGGCGGGAGTGGCGACCCGTCCGCGCGGGGTGCGGGCGAGCAGGCCCTCCCGTACGAGGAAGGGCTCGGCCACTTCCTCGACGGTCTCGCGCTCCTCCCCCACCGCGACGGCGAGCGTGGACAGGCCGACCGGGCCGCCGCCGAAGAGCTTGAGCAGGGCCTCCAGGACTCCGCGGTCGAGGCGGTCGAGGCCGCGGGCGTCGACCTCGTAGACCTTGAGGGCCGCCGCGGCGATGTCGCGGGTGATGACCCCGTCGGCCTTGACCTGGGCGTAGTCGCGGACCCGGCGCAGCAGACGGTTGGCGATACGGGGCGTGCCGCGGGAGCGTCCCGCGATCTCGGCGGCGCCGTCGGAGCCGATCTCGACGTCGAGCAGGTGGGCCGAGCGGTGGATGACGCGCTCCAGTTCGGCGGGCTCGTAGAACTCCATGTGCGCGGTGAAGCCGAAGCGGTCGCGCAGCGGGGGCGGCAGCAGTCCCGCGCGGGTGGTGGCGCCGACCAGGGTGAACGGGGGCAGCTCCAGTGGGATGGCGGTGGCGCCGGGGCCCTTGCCGACGATGACGTCGACGCGGAAGTCCTCCATCGCCATGTAGAGCATCTCCTCGGCGGGCCGCGACATGCGGTGGATCTCGTCGAGGAAGAGGACCTCGCCCTCCTGGAGGGAGGAGAGGATCGCGGCGAGGTCGCCGGCGTGCTGGATGGCGGGGCCGCTGGTGATGCGGATGGGGGCTTCCATCTCGGCCGCGATGATCATCGACAGGGTGGTCTTGCCGAGGCCGGGGGCACCGGAGAGCAGCACGTGGTCGGCGGTGGCGCCGCGCGCGCGTGCTGCCCGCAGGACCAGGTCGAGCTGTTCGCGGACCTTCTCCTGGCCGATGAACTCGTCCAGGTCCTTGGGGCGCAGGGCGGCCTCGACGGCCTGGTCCTCGCGGTCGGCGGACGCACCGACGAGCCGCTCGGCGGCGGTCTCGTCGGTGGTGTCGTCCCAGTTCACTGACGTTCTCCTAGCGGGCGCGGTTCAGGGTCTGCAGGGCGGCCTTCAGGAGTTGGCCGACCTGGGGGGTGCCCTCGGCGGCCTCCGCCTGCGGGGTGACGGCGGTCACGGCCTCGTCGGCCTCGCGCGTGGCGTAGCCGAGGCCGATCAGGGCGGCGTGCAACTGGTCGCGCCAGCCCTGGGTGACCGGTGCGCCGACGGCGGGGGCGCCGATCGGCTCGCCCAGCCGGTCCTTGAGCTCCAGGAGCAGTTTCTGGGCGCCCTTCTTGCCGATGCCGGGCACGGCGATGAGCGCCTTCTCGTCACCGGTGGCCACGGCTCGGCGCAGCGCGTCCGGCGCGTGCACGGCCAGCATGGCCTGGGCAAGGCGCGGGCCGACTCCGCTGGCGGTCTGGAGCAGTTCGAAGACCTGGCGCTCGTCGTCGTCGACGAAGCCGTACAGGGTGAGGGAGTCCTCACGTACGACGAGGGAGGTGGCGAGCTTGGCGGGCTGTCCGAGCCGGAGCGTGGACAGGGTGTTCGGGGTGCACTGGACGGCCATGCCCACACCACCCACCTCGACCACCGCGGCGTCGGGGGCGAGGGCGGCGACGGTGCCGCTGACGAACGCGATCATGCGAGACGGCCTTTCGGTGCTGCTTTGGCGGTGTGCAGGGCGACGGCCTGCTGGAGTCGGTTCTGGGCGGGGGCGCGCCAGATGTGGCAGATGGCGAGTGCGAGGGCGTCGGCGGCGTCGGCCGGCTTGGGCGGCGCGTCCAGCCGCAGCAGGCGCGTGACCATGGCGCCGACCTGGGCCTTGTCGGCGCGGCCGCTGCCGGTGACGGCGGCCTTGACTTCGCTCGGGGTGTGCAGGGCGACGGGGAGGCCGCGGCGGGCGGCGCAGAGCATGGCCACGGCGCTGGCCTGAGCGGTGCCCATCACCGTTCGGACGTTGTGCTGGCTGAACACCCGCTCCACGGCGAGGCATTCGGGCCGGTGCTCGTCCAGCCACTGCTCGATGCCCTGCTCCACGGCGACGAGCCGCTGCCCCAACTCGGCGTCCGCGGGCGTGCGTACGACCCCGACGCCGATCATCGTGAGCGGCCTGCCCGCGACCCCCTCGACGACGCCGACACCGCATCGCGTGAGACCGGGGTCCACCCCGAGTACGCGCACCGCGCCCCCCTCCTTCGATCTCCTGTTTGTGCAGGCTATCCGCTGCCACCGACAACGGCGGCGGGCCGGTGGGGTGTGTCCCACCGGCCCGCCGGACTCGCTCAGTTCGCGGCAGCGTTACGCGTCGACCTTCTCCATGACCTCGTCGCTGACGTCGAAGTTGGCGAAGACGTTCTGCACGTCGTCGCTGTCCTCGAGGGCGTCGATCAGCTTGAAGATCTTCTTGGCGCCTTCCTCGTCCAGCTCGACCTGCATGGTCGGGACGAAGTTGGCGTCGGCGGAGTCGTAGTCGATCCCGGCGTCCTGGAGGGCGGTGCGGACGGCGACCAGGTCGGTGGCCTCGCTGAGCACCTCGAAGGACTCGCCCAGGTCGTTGACCTCCTCGGCGCCCGCGTCCAGGACGGCGGCGAGGACGTCGTCCTCGGTCAGCTCGCCCTTGGGGACGATGACGACGCCCTTGCGGTTGAAGAGGTACGACACCGAGCCGGGGTCGGCCATGGAGCCGCCGTTGCGGGTCATGGCTACGCGGACGTCGGAGGCGGCGCGGTTGCGGTTGTCGGTGAGGCACTCGATGAGCACCGCGACGCCGTTCGGGCCGTAACCCTCGTACATGATCGTCTCGTAGTCGGCGCCGCCGGCCTCGAGACCGCCGCCACGCTTGATCGCGGAGTCGATGTTCTTGTTGGGAACAGACGACTTCTTGGCCTTCTGCACGGCGTCGTACAGCGTCGGATTGCCGTCCAGGTCCACGCCGCCCATGCGCGCCGCGACCTCGATGTTCTTGATCAGCTTCGCGAAGAGCTTGCCGCGCTTGGCATCGATCACGGCCTTCTTGTGCTTCGTCGTAGCCCATTTAGAGTGGCCGGACATCTGCCTGTCTCCTTCGCGTAACCCATCCCTGCAACCAACGCCTGAGATCCTACAAGGACTCCCGCGTCCGGTTCGCGCGCACCATGTCGACAAAGAGAGAGTGCACGCGGTGGTCGCCGGTCAGTTCGGGGTGGAACGACGTGGCGAGCGCGTTGCCCTGGCGCACGGCGACGATGTGGCCGTCGTGCTCGGCGAGCACCTCGGCCTCGGCTCCGACGGACTCCACCCAGGGGGCGCGGATGAAGACGCCCTCCACGGGATCGCCCGGAACACCCTTGACGTCGACCGCCGCCTCGAAGGACTCGTTCTGCCGTCCGAAGGCGTTGCGGCGCACGATCATGTCGATGCCGCCGATGGTCTCCTGGCCCGAGCGCGGGTCGAGGATCTTGTCGGCCAGCATGATCAGTCCCGCGCAGGTGCCGTAGACGGGCATGCCGTCGCGCACGCGCGCGCGTAGGGGCTCCATCACGCCGAACAGGACGGCCAGTTTGGAGATGGTGGTGGACTCGCCGCCGGGGATGACGAGGCCGTCCACCTCGGCGAGTTCCTCGGGGCGCCGCACCGGCCTGGCCACGGCGTCGGCCGCGGCCAGGGCGACGAGGTGCTCCCGGACGTCGCCCTGGAGGGCCAGGACGCCTATGACAGGAGTGCTCATGAGTGGTTACCAGCCGCGGTTGGCGTAGCGCTCGGTCTCGGGGAGGGTGTCGCAGTTGATGCCGACCATGGCCTCGCCGAGGTTGCGGGACGCGTCCGCGATGATCTTCGGGTCGTCGTAGAAGGTGGTGGCCTTCACGATGGCGGCGGCGCGCTTGGCCGGGTCGCCGGACTTGAAGATGCCGGAGCCGACGAAGACGCCCTCGGCGCCGAGCTGGCGCATCAGCGCGGCGTCGGCCGGGGTGGCGACACCGCCGGCGGAGAACAGCACGACCGGGAGCTTGCCGAGTTCGGCGACCTCCTTGACGAGCTCGTACGGGGCGCGCAGCTCCTTGGCGGCGGCGTACAGCTCGTGGTTGTCGTAGCCCCGCAGGCGGGCGATCTCGTTCTTGATCTGGCGCAGGTGGCGGACGGCCTCGACGACGTTGCCGGTGCCGGCCTCGCCCTTTGAGCGGATCATGGCCGCGCCCTCGGCGATGCGGCGCAGGGCCTCGCCCAGGTTGGTGGCACCGCAGACGAAGGGGGTCGTGAAGGACCACTTGTCGGAGTGGTTGACCTCGTCGGCCGGGGTGAGGACCTCGGACTCGTCGATGTAGTCGACGCCGAGGGACTGCAGGACCTGGGCCTCGACGAAGTGGCCGATGCGGGACTTGGCCATGACCGGGATCGAGACGGCCTCGATGATGCCCTCGATCATGTCCGGGTCGGACATCCGGGCCACGCCGCCGTCCTTGCGGATGTCGGCGGGGACCCGCTCCAGGGCCATGACGGCGACGGCGCCCGCGTCCTCCGCGATCTTCGCCTGCTCCGGCGTGACGACGTCCATGATCACGCCGCCCTTGAGCTGCTCCGCCATACCGCGCTTCACGCGCGCGGTGCCGGTCTCGGGAGCCTGGTTCTCGGTGCTGGACACGGGTTGACCTCGCTGAAGTGAAAGGGGGATTACTGCAGCACCGAGGAAACGTCACCGCAGCAGGCCACAGCAAGGGCCAATGGGGAGGAGGTGGCTCGTTTTGCTCCCCCAGGGGCCGGGTCAGTCGGAGTTCTCCCAGGTCAGAACGCCGGGGCCGTCGGGTGTGAGCACCGGCACCCATGCCTCGTCGGCCTCGGCCGGGCGGGACGCGTCGAGGACCGGTGGCGCGGGCCACAGGTCGTCGCGGTTCGCGGAGCCGTGGACGTGCAGGGTGACGGCGCTCCTCATCCGGTCGAGCAGTTCGGGCGGCCAGGGCGGGCCACGGGAGCCGGACCCCTTCAGCTCGTCGGCGAAGATCTCCTTGAGCTCCTGGTCGAGGGCGCGTCCCGGCACGGGGAGCAGCTACCCCTCCTGCTCGTACGGGACGCAGCCGTGGCCGCCGCCCTGCACCTCGTGGACGACGCCGGTGGGCGCCGCCACGATCACGAAACCGTGCCGTTCTCGTTGCCCTCCAGGTCGAGGAAGACCCGGCGCCGCGCGTCGGTCATCGTCCTACGCGGCCCGGTCCACCAGAGCGGCGGGCGGTTCGTCGTCCATCTCGAAGGCCATCGGGAAGGGGGCGTGACCGGCCAGGCGGAACCAGCGGACCTTGCGGTGCTGGCGCAGTCGGCGGGCGGCGCCGACGGCGTCGTTGTGGAAGCGGCGGGCCATGGGCACCCGGCGCACCGCCTCGGTGAGCTCGTGCGCGGCCGCCTCTCCGCCGGGCGCCTCACGCACCGCCTCCACCTGGGCAGACTCCGCGAACACGGCCCTCAGTGCCTGGCTCAGCTCGCTCTCGGCGACCTCCCGCTGCTCCTCCTCGGCCTGCCGGGCGGCGTGCGCGGCCTCGTACAGGACGATCGACGCGGCCGGGTCGAGCACGCCCGCGGTGGCCAGCTCCTGGGCGACGGAGGCCCGGCGGAGCAACTGCGCGTCCAGGCCCGCGCGTGTGGCGTCGATCCTGGCGTGCAGCCGGTCGAGACGGCCCGCGGTCCAGCTCAGATAAAGGCCGACCGCGACGAGCGCGACGATGATCCAGATGAGGGTGGGAGTCACGGGCAGCAAGGCTATCGGGGCGGGGTCGGGCGGGGCAGGTCAGGACGGGACGGGGAGGACGTGTGCGGGCGCGTTGGCGGCGGGCGTACGCGGTCCCCGGCACTACGGCGGCGACGGCGAGGTGCGTCCCACGCGAGCCGCCCCTGGCCCGCAACACCTCGCCCGGCCCTCGGCGCAGCCGTCCCGCGCCTGGCACGGCGGCGGGCACGTGACCTGCGGCGCCATGGACCCACGCCAGCCCCGCCCGCGCGTGCGAGACCGAACCGGCGAGGGTGCCGCCCAGCCGCGTGCCTGCACAGCGGCAAGCGCGTGACCTGCGAAGCCATGGACCCACGCCAACCCCGCCCGCGCATGCGGGACCGAACCGGCGAGAGTGCCGCCCCAGCCGCGTGACCGCACGGCGGCGGGCACGAGAACTGCGAAGCCATGGAGCCACACGTCACGGCTCACCCGGAGGCCGTCGACGTGGCGGCCCGGCCGTACGGTCAGTGCGGCCTCCCCCGGCACTCGGCCACCCCTACGCCGCACCCGCGCCGACTCCGTCCCGCGCCTGCGCCTGCGCCTCGCCCCCAGCGTGCCTGCACATCGGCGGCCCTGTCACGAGTGACACCAAGGCAACCACCACACCGGCCCCGACCACGTCAACGGCCCGCCTGAACGCCGTCGGGGCGAGGTGGCTCGGCCTGGTCCGTGCAGCCAGTGCGGGTGCCCGTGGCCTGCCTACGCCGCACGCTCGCCCCGTCGGCCCTGGCAGCAACAGCCCCGACCACGCTGGGCCGACCTCAGCCGGTCCCCGGTCGCCGGAGGCCAGGTCAGTCCCGCGCCAGCCCCAGCCGCGCCCTGAACCCCGTCCACCGGTCGTCGTCGTCCGCTGCCGCCACCGCCGCCGCGCCCGCCGTCACCGTCTCGTAGACGGACAGGATGTCCGCTCCGACGGTCGACCAGTCGAACCGGCGGACGTGCGCGCTGCCGCGCTCGCGCAGTTCGGCCAGCCTCGCCGGGTCGCCGAGCAGTCGTAGCGCCGCCTCGGCGAGCGCGTCCGCGTCCTCGTTGGCGAAGAGCTCGCCCGCCGTGCCGTGGTCGAGGACCTGGGCGAAGGCGTCGAGGTCGGAGGCGAGCACCGGGGCTCCCGCCGACATGGCCTCGACCAGGATGATCCCGAAGCTCTCGCCGCCGGTGTTGGGGGCGACGTACAGGTCGACGCTGCGCAGGAAGCGGGCCTTGTCCTCGTCGCTGACCATGCCGAGGAACTCGACACGCGCGCGTAGCTCTTCGGGAAGCGACTCCACCGCTTCCTCCTCGTCGCCGCGCCCGGCGACCAGCAGCCGGGTCTGCGGGCGCTCGGCGAGGATCTTGGGCAGGGCCTTCATCAGCACCGGCAGGCCCTTGCGGGGCTCGTCGATGCGGCCCATGAAACCGATGGTGTCGCCCTGCCACTCGGGCTTCGGCTCGGCCTTGGCGAAGAAGTCGACGTCCACGCCGTTGGGGATCACCACCGCGTCCCCCCCGAGGTGTTCGACGAGCGTGCGGCGGGCGTACTCGCTGACGGCGATCCGGGCGCTGATCTTCTCCAGGGCGGCCTGGAGGATCGAGTACGCGGCGACCATGACCCGCGAGCGCGGGTTCGAGGTGTGGAAGGTGGCGACGATCGGCCCCTGCGCGATCCAGCAGGTCAGGAGACCGAGCGACGGCGAGGACGGCTCGTGGATGTGGACCACGTCGAACTCGCCGTCGTGCAACCAGCGACGCACCCGTGCCGCCGACAGGAAGCCGAAGCTCAGCCGGGCCACCGAGCCGTTGTACGGCACCGGGACCGCTCGGCCGGCCGAGACGACGTACGGGGGCAGCGGGGTGTCGTCGTCGGCCGGGGCGAGGACGGACACCTCGTGGCCGAGGCGGATGAAGTACTCGGCCAGATCGCGGATGTGGAACTGGACGCCACCCGGCACGTCCCAGGAGTACGGGCAGACGATGCCGATCCTCACGGGCGGGCCCCGTCCGACGGTCGGGGCTCGAGGTCCTTCAGCCACAGACGCTGCAGCATGTGCCAGTCCTCCGGATGGTCGGCGATCCCGGTGGCGAAGGCATCGGCCAGCGCCTGTGCCATGACAGACGTCTTTTCGGCCCGCGTACCTGACTCGGGTACCTCGACCGGGGGATGAACCCTTCCCTGCATGACGGGCGAGTCGTCGTACCAGAGTGTCACCGGCAGCAGCAGGGCGCCCGTCTGCTGGGCCAGCAGGGCCGGGCCCGCGGGGATGCGGGTGGCCTCGCCGAAGAACCGCACCTCGACGCCGGACGACGACAGGTCACGCTCCGCGACCAGGCAGACCAGGCCGCCGTCCCGCAGCCGCCTGGCCAGCGTGCCGAAGGCGGTGCCGCCGCTGTGCGGGAGCACCTCCATGCCGAGGCCCTCGCGGTAGGCGACGAAACGGTCGTACAGCGTCTCCGGCTTGAGCCGTTCGGCGACCGTGGTGAACGGCGTCTCCAGCTTGGTGGTGACCCAGGCGCCGGCGAGGTCCCAGTTGGCCATGTGCGGCAGCGCGAGGATGACGCCCTTGCCGGCGGCGAGCCCGTCGGTGAGGTGGTGCAGGCCCTTGGGGTCGAAGCCGGCCTTGATGCGGTCCTTGCTCCAGGCGGGCAGCCGGAAGGACTCCATCCAGTAGCGCAGGTACGACCGCATGCCCGCGCGGGAGAGCTCGGCGAGGCGCTCGGGGCTCGCGTCGGGCACCACGCGCGCGTAGTTGCTCTCCAGACGCAGGACGCCCTTGCCGCGCTGCTTCCAGGCCAGGTCGGCGATGCTCCGGCCGAGGCGCACGGCGACCGGCTCGGGGAGCTTCTTGACCACGCCCCAGCCGAGGCCGTACAGCGAGTCGGTCAGCCGGTCCTGGGCGCTCACTTCGCGGCCTCGCTCCCCTGCTGCCGGGACGTCTCCCCGGCCACGTCCGGCTCGCCGGCCACGTCCGGCTCGGCGGTCCCTGATGCCGTATCCGACGCGGCACCCGCTTCCGCGGCCGCCTCCTCGGCCTCCGCCGACTCCCGGCGGACCGTGACGACCCGCTGGATCAGCGTGACCAGGCTTCCGACGGCGACGATCCACAGGGCGACCGGCAGCAGGTACTGGATGCCGGGCACGCCGAACTTGTGCAGGCCCGCGAGGCCCGCCAGGGTCAGGGAGATCACCAGGCGCTCGGCGCGCTCGACGAGCCCGTTGACGGCGACCGGCAGTCCGATCGACTCGCCACGGGCCTTGGTGTACGACACCACCTGGCCGCTGGCCAGGCAGAAGATGGAGACCGCGCACAGGGCGATGTCGTCGCCCCCGCCCGCGTACCAGAGGGCGAAGCCGCCGAAGATCGCGCCGTCGGCGACCCGGTCGAGCGTGGAGTCCAGGAAGGCACCCCAGCGGCTGGAGCGGCCGAGCTGACGGGCCATGTTGCCGTCGACGAGGTCGGAGAACACGAACAGCGTGATCACGACCGTGCCCCAGAAGAACTCGCCCATGGGATAGAAGACCAGCGCGCCCGCGACCACTCCGGCGGTGCCGAGGAGCGTGACCGTGTCGGGGCTGACGCCCCTTCTGATCAGAAATGAGGCGAACGGAGTGAGAACACGCGTGAAGAATGCACGCGCGTACTTGTTCAGCATGGCCTTCCCGACGGTCGGTGTGGCCGGCTCGGCCCCTGCTGGCCACCGGCTGGCCCATCGTAGCCACGCGCGCGCGTGGGCGACGGCCGGGCACCCGGAGCCCGTGTCACGGGCCCGTGGCATCCCGGTCACGGCGCGATCGCGTCACTCGTATGGACGAGCCGTGGCGGGAGTGGAAAGCTCGAAGAACCGCGGGCGTCACCGGAGCCGCACCGCACGCGGGTCCGCATGTCCGCGCCCACAGAGACCTCACCGTGCACGGGAGGCAAGGCCATGGGCGACAAGGCGAACGCACACCCCGGAGCCGCCGGCAGGGCAACAGCGGCCGACCACCCCGCGTCCGTACGGAATGTGGTGCTGGTCGGCCACTCCGGATCGGGCAAGACGACTTTGGTGGAAGCTCTCGCGCTGACCGCGGGAGCAGTGAACCGGGCGGGCCGCGTGGAGGACGGCGGCACCGTCTCGGACTACGACGAGATCGAGCACCGGCAGCAGCGCTCGGTACAGCTCTCCCTGGTGCCCGTCGAATGGGACGGGTACAAGATCAACCTTCTGGACACCCCCGGATACGCCGACTTCGTCGGAGAACTCAGGGCCGGTCTGCGCGCGGCGGACGCGGCCCTTTTCGTCGTCTCGGCCTCGGACGGGGTGGACGGCTCCACGCGCATGGTGTGGGAGGAGTGCGCGGCCGTCGGGATGCCCCGGGCGATCGTCATCACGCACCTGGAGGCCGCGCGGGCGGACTTCGAGGAGATGACGCGGATCTGCGCGGAGGCGTTCGGCGGCGACGACCCCGACGCCGTGCTCCCGCTCTACCTCCCGCTGCGCGGACCGCAGGGACCTGACGGGCACGCGCCCGTGACCGGGCTGACCGGACTGCTGTCGCAGAAGCTGTTCGACTACTCGTCCGGGGAGCGCAAGGAGTCCGAGCCGGGCGAGGACCTGCTGCCGGGGATCGAGGAGGCCCGCAACCGGCTCATCGAGGGGATCATCTCGGAGAGCGAGGACGAGACCCTCATGGACCGCTATCTGGGCGGCGAGCAGATCGATTTCAAGACCCTCGTGGAGGATCTGGAGCGGGCCGTCGCGCGCGGGGTGTTCCACCCGGTCCTGGCCGCCGCCCCCGCGGCCGAGGGCGCCCGGCAGGGGCTCGGTACGGTCGAGCTGCTGGAACTGATCACGGGCGGGTTCCCGACGCCGTTCGAGCACCCCACGCCGGGCGTCACGACCATCGACGGCAAGCCGCGCGAGATCAAGGCGTGCGACACCCAGGGGCCGTTGGTCGCGGAGGTCGTGAAGACGGCGTCCGACCCGTATGTCGGCCGGATCTCGCTGGTGCGGGTCTTCTCCGGGACCCTGCGTCCGGACGAGACGGTCCATGTCTCCGGGCACGGGCTCGCCGACCGCGGGCACGAGGACCACGACGTCGACGAACGCATCGGCGCCCTGTCCGCCCCCTTCGGCAAGCAGCAGCGCCAGCTCTCGCACTGCATCGCGGGCGACCTCGCGTGCGTGGCCAAGCTCAGCCGCGCGGAGACCGGCGACACACTGTCGGCCAAGGACGACCCGCTGCTCATGGAGCCGTGGGAGATGCCGGATCCGCTGCTGCCGCTCGCCATCCAGGCGCACAGCAAGGCGGACGAGGACAAGCTCTCCCAGGGGCTGGCCCGGCTGGTCGCCGAGGACCCCACCATGCGGCTCGAACAGAACCAGGACACCCACCAGGTCGTCCTGTGGTGCCTGGGCGAGGCACACGCCGACGTGGCCCTCGAACGGCTGCGCAGCCGCTACGGCGTGCAGGTGGACGTCGTACCGCACCGGGTGCCCCTGCGGGAGACCTTCGCCGGCCCGTCGGCCGGGCGCGGGCGGCACGTGAAGCAGTCCGGCGGGCACGGGCAGTACGCCATCTGCGAGATCGAGGTGGAGCCGCTGCCCGGCGGCTCGGGCATCGAGTTCGTGGACAAGGTCGTCGGCGGCGCGGTGCCGCGGCAGTTCATCCCGTCCGTCGAGAAGGGCGTACGGGCGCAGGCGGCCAAGGGAGTCGCCACCGGTCATCAGCTCATCGACGTCCGGGTGACGCTGCGGGACGGCAAGGCGCACTCGGTGGACTCCTCGGACGCCGCGTTCCAGACGGCCGGGGCGCTGGCGCTCCGGGAGGCCGCGGCCGACGCGAAGATCCATCTGCTGGAGCCGGTCGCCGAGGTGTCCGTGCTCGTCGGCGACGACTACGTGGGCGCCGTGATGAGCGACCTGTCCGGGCGGCGCGGCCGGGTGCTCGGCACCGAGCAGACCAGCGGCGGGCGCACGCTCATCAAGGCCGAGGTGCCCGAGATCGAGATCGGGCGGTACGCGGTCGACCTCAGGTCCCTGTCGCACGGCACCGCGCGCTTCAGCCGCTCCTACGCCCGGCACGAACCCATGCCGCCGCAGATCGCCGAGAGGATCCGCGAAGAGGCGCGGGTCGCCTCGTAGTTGGGTCCGGGCGCCGCACAAGTGGCGTTCGGGGCCCCACGGGTGACGTTTGAGGAACGCTCCCCTCCGAATCGGCGGGCGGCTTCGGCCGTCCGCCGATCGATGTCAGTACGGAGCGATACGCTGATGACCTGATCAACAGGTGTGCGAAGCAAGGAAGTCGGGAAGGCCGCAGTGGGTGAGTCCGGCGGCGATCGGGGGCGGGAATGACCGTTGACAGCGGCTACGCGGACATCTTCGGTCCGCAAGTGCCGCGCACGGGCGACGAGGCGCAGACGGCGACGTTCGCCCTGGCCTCGGCAGCCTATCGCGACAATCCGGTGGAGGAGATCCTCAAGGCCAACAACGAGTGGCACGAGTCGGCCGTCAAGGGCGGCCGCAGGTGGGCGAAGATCTTCCGCCCCAACCTGGGCGAAGCGTTCTCCACGGCGGTGATCACCCGCATGCTCGGCGCGGGCCGCAAGCCCCTGATCCAGTCCTTCGGCGCGGAGCCGCAGGTCGTGGTCGAGCACTGTCTCGCGGCGAACAACATCCGCCGAGAGCGGGACAACTGGCTGACCGCCGTGATGGTGCTGTGCGGTGTGCTCTTCCTGCCGGGGCTCCTCGTCTGGCTGCTGGTGTTCACGCTGCGCACCACCATCGCCAAGCGCGAGGACAACAAGCAGGCGGGCGCGCTCGCCACCGCGCTGCTCGTGGCGATGGGCGCGCTGGCCCTGCTCTTCCTGATCAAGATGCCCTTCGGAGGCTTCTGGGGCTGGTACGCACGCGCGTGCGTGGCTCTTCCCGTGGTCGGCTGGTTCTGGGCCAAGCAGATCTGCGAGCGCACCGCGAGGGATCTGCGGGAGCGCTGGGCCAGTCTGCTGGCCGGCAGCAGCGTGGGCGCCAAGGTGCCCGAGGCGGTGCCGAGCAACCCGGGCGAGACCGCGGCCGAGCAGCTGCGCCAGTCCCTGGCCATGCTGAGCGCCGAGCAGCAGTCCAACTCGGTCTTCTACGCCGGCCCCAAGGGCATACTCGGCATGGGCACCCGGTGGGGCAGCTGGCAGCTGGCCGAGGACCTGGTGTCCGCCGACCCCACCCGGGAGATCCACCCGTTCCGCAGCTGGGACGTCATCCGCTCCATCCACGACCAGCTCCGCATGCTGGAACGCAACACCATCAACACCGGCGGCTTCCCGAAGCCGTCCGTACGGCACTGGATCGTCACCCCGATCGCCGAGGGCGCGAAGGAGGTGTCCCGGCCCGGCGGCACCGACGTGGACGCGTACCAGGTCAAGTCCCACGCGATACAGGACATCTGCAACAAGCAGCAGTTCGGCGGCGGCGACCGGCACTACCTGGGCGTCCAGTGGACGCTGTGGGAGGGGCAGCTCGTCCTGACCATGCTGATCACGGTGACCGTGCTGCACGAGACGCTGCGCATCGAGGTCACCGGGCACGCGCTCGGGCCGGTGCACGGGCTGTTCACCTCGAAGCCGGCGGCCAAGGAGAAGGAAGTCGCCAAGCAGCTCCGGTTCTGGGAGACCAAGAAGATCAAGCTGCCGCTGGTCGACGCGGACGAGGTGGTCCGCCTCACCGCCCGGGCGCCCCTGACCTGGTATCCGCCGCTGCTCAACTGGCTCGGCGGCTCGCTCGCGCTGCCCGAGCCGTTCGGTCTGCGGCACGCCTGGGCGGACAAGCCGTGGCGGCACCGCTTCATGGCCGACGACGCGCTGCGCGCCGCGACGCCGGTGCTGCGGGTCGTGCACTCCGCGGCGATCCGGGTCCTTCAGGAGAACGGCGTGGACACCGAGAAGTTCGGCACGCGCGCGGGCTTCCTGAGCACGCAGGTGCAGGACGTGTCGCCGCGCCAGGCGGACCTGTACGACGCGTAGGCCTGCGGCGGTCGGGCCGGGTCTGGGTGCGGGTGGGTCCGGGTGCCGGCCCTGGGGGCTGCGCGCCCAGACCCCCCTTGAGTCTGGCGGCCTCGTCCTCGAACGCCGGACGGGCTGAAGAAATGCCGGAGTCGGCTGGGACGGGAGCTGCCGGCCTCGGCCGGGATCAGACCGTCGGCCAGGCCTCCGCCAGCATCTTGCGGGTGTCGCCGAGGAGCTGCGGCAGCACCTTCGTGTGGCCGACCACCGGCATGAAGTTCGTGTCGCCGCCCCAGCGCGGGACGATGTGCTGGTGGAGGTGGGCGGCGATGCCGGCGCCGGCGACCGTCCCCTGGTTCATGCCGATGTTGAAGCCGTGCGCCCCGGAGGCCGTCCGCAGGGCCGTCATCGCCTGCTTGGTCAGCGCCGCCAGCTCGGCGGTCTCCGGCTCGGTGAGGTCGGTGTAGTCGGCCACATGACGGTAGGGCACGACCATCAGATGGCCACCGGTGTACGGGTAGAGGTTGAGCACCGCGTACACCAGCCGGCCGCGCCGGACGATCAGACCGTCCTCGTCGGACTTGGCCGGAATCGAGCAGAAGGGACAGCCGTCGTCGGCGCCCGGGCCGGTCGGCTTGTTCTCGCCCTGGATGTAGGCCATCCGGTGGGGTGTCCACAGACGCTGGAACGCGTCCTGCGTCCCCACTCCCAACTGCTGCTCCGGCTCACTCGTCATGCGAAGCAGCATATTGCTTCGCCCGTTCGCGCCGTGTCGGCGGGGTTGTGGGAAAAGCGGCCCGGGCCAAGCTGGGCGGGTGGACGACGACAGCGGCACGCGCCCCGGCGGCGACGGGCACGGGACCGACGGCACCGACGCTCGCGAGGCCCACGGCACCGACTCTCACGAGGCCTATGGCACCGCCCGGCGAGAAGACCGCACCGCAGCCGATCACGACACCCCCGCCACCGACCCCCGCGAAGCCCACGCCACCAACGCCCACCAAGCCCACCGCACCGCCCGGCGAGAAGACCGCACCGCAGCCGATCACGACACCCCCGCCACCGACCCCCGCGAAGCCCACGCCACCGACCCCCGCGAAGCCCACCGCACCGCCGGGCGAGAAGCCCACTCGACGGCAGATCACGGGCCCCACAGCGCCGACGACGGCCGGACCTCCCGCCCCGCCCGCCCCGGCACCGGCAGCCCCGAACCCGCCGACACCGCCGACCGCCGGACCCGCTGGGAGCAGCGCACCGAGATCCCCCTCGCCGTGGCCGCCCTGGCCTTCCTCGCCGCCTACGCGCTCCGGGTCCTGGCGCACGATCTCCCGAAAGCCGCGCTCGACCTCTGCCTGGCGGTGACCCTGGCCGCGTGGGCGTCGTTCGCCGTCGACTACGCGGTGCGCTGGCGCCTCAGCGGGCAACGGCTGCGCTTCGTACGGACGCACGCACTGGACACCGTGGTCCTGCTTCTGCCGCTGCTGCGCCCCCTCAGGGTCGTGAAGCTGTACGAGGCCGTGCAGCGCCGCCGCGGCCGGCCCCGGCTCGCCCTGCACGCGCGCGTGATGGTGTACGCCGGTCTGTCGGCCCTGCTGCTGGGCTTCACCGGCGCCCTCGCCGTCTACCAGCAGGAACA
Source organism: Streptomyces sp. NPDC006335 (assembly GCF_040612795.1). Classification (NCBI taxonomy): domain Bacteria; kingdom Bacillati; phylum Actinomycetota; class Actinomycetes; order Kitasatosporales; family Streptomycetaceae; genus Streptomyces; species Streptomyces sp. NPDC006335. The sequence goes on along the minus strand of NZ_JBEXQX010000030.1, from coordinate 17,069 downwards.
CCACGCTGCTGGTACGACCATGCGCACCTTCGGCGACGCCGTCTGGTGGACCTGCGCCACCCTCGCCACCGTGGGCTACGGCGATGTCGTACCGGTGACCCCGCTGGGGCGTCTGGTCGCGGTCGGTGTGATGGCCGTCGGGCTGGCCCTGCTCGGCGCGGTGACCGGGACCTTCGCCTCCTGGCTGCTCCAGGTGTTCGCGCGGGAGGACGACGAAGGGCCCCCGGGGAGCTGAACTCCCCGGGGGCCCCGCCGTACGCGGATCAGACCTGCGCCCGCTCCTCCACGACCTTCACGATCTTCGCGATGGCCTCGTCGAACGGGATGCCGTTCTCCTGAGATCCGTCGCGGTAGCGGAAGGAGACCGAGCCGCCCGACATGTCCTCGTCGCCCGCGATGACCATGAAGGGCACCTTCTGCTTCTGGGCGTTGCGGATCTTCTTCTGCATCCGGTCGGACGAGGAGTCCACCTCGACCCGCAGGCCCTGCTTCTTGGCCGCGGCCGCGAACTTCTCCAGGTACTCGACGTGCGCGTCGCCGATCGGGATGCCGACCGCCTGGACCGGGGCCAGCCACGCCGGGAAGGCGCCCGCGTAGTGCTCCAGGAGCACCGCGAAGAACCGCTCGATGGAGCCGAACAGCGCGCGGTGGATCATGACCGGGCGCTGCTTGGACCCGTCCGGCGAGGTGTACTCGAGCTCGAAGCGCTCCGGCAGGTTGAAGTCGAGCTGGATCGTCGACATCTGCCAGGTACGGCCGATGGCGTCCTTGGTCTGGACGGAGATCTTCGGGCCGTAGAAGGCGGCGCCGCCCGGGTCAGGGACCAGCGGCAGGCCCTGCTTCTCGGCAACCTGGCGCAGGGTCTCGGTCGCCTCCTCCCAGACCTCGTCCGAGCCGACGAACTTCTCCGGGTCCTTGGTGGACAGCTCCAGGTAGAAGTCGGTCAGGCCGTAGTCGCGCAGCAGGCCGAGGACGAAGGTGAGCGTCTTGTCGAGCTCCTCCGACATCTGCTCACGGGTGCAGTAGATGTGCGCGTCGTCCTGCGTGAAGCCACGCGCACGCGTGAGGCCGTGCACGACGCCCGACTTCTCGTACCGGTACACGGTCCCGAACTCGAACAGGCGCAGCGGCAGTTCGCGGTAGGAGCGGCCGCGCGCGTCGAAGATCAGGTTGTGCATCGGGCAGTTCATGGGCTTGAGGTAGTAGTCCACGCCCTCGTCGAGCTGCATGGGCGGGTACATGCCGTCGGCGTACCAGTCCAGGTGCCCGGACTGCTCGAAGAGCTTCCCCTTCGTCGCGTGCGGGGTGTAGACGAACTCGTAGCCCTCCTCCTCGTGGCGGCGGCGCGAGTAGTCCTCCATCACGCGGCGGATGATGCCGCCCTTGGGGTGGAAGACGGCGAGGCCGGAGCCGATCTGCTCGGGGATGGAGAACAGGTCGAGCTCGGAGCCGAGCTTGCGGTGGTCGCGCTTCTCGGCCTCGGCGAGGAAGTCGAGGTGCGCCTTCAGCTCGTCCTTGGTGGGCCACGCGGTGCCGTAGATGCGCTGGAGCATCGGGTTCTTCTCGCTGCCGCGCCAGTAGGCGGCCGCGTTGCGCATCAGCTTGAAGGCCGGGATCGCTCGGGTCGACGGCAGGTGGGGACCGCGGCAGAGGTCCTTCCAGCACAGGTCGCCGGTCTTGGCGTCGAGGTTGTCGTAGATCGTCAGCTCACCGGAGCCGACCTCGACGTCCGCGCCGTCGTCGGAGGAGGCCGAGCCCTTGAGGCCGATCAGTTCGAGCTTGTACGGCTCGTCCGAGAGCTCCTCACGGGCCGCCTCGTCGGTCACCACGCGGCGGGAGAACTTCTGCCCCCGCTTCTGGATCTCCTGCATCTTCTTCTCGATGGCCTTGAGATCCTCGGGCGTGAACGGCTTCTCGACGTCGAAGTCGTAGTAGAAGCCGTCCTTGACCGGCGGGCCGATGCCCAGCTTGGCCTCCGGGAAGAGCTCCTGGACGGCCTGCGCCATCACGTGCGCGGTGGAGTGGCGCAGGATGTTGAGACCGTCCTCGGAGGAGATCTCGACGCCTTCGACGGTCTCGCCGTCGCTCAGCTCGTACGCGAGGTCCTTGAGCTCGCCTCCCACGCGCGCGGCGACGATCGAGCGCTCGCCGGCGAAGAGCTCGGCGGCCGTAGTGCCCGTCGTCACCACGCGCTCTTCCCGCTCGGAATCGCGTTGGATGATCACACGGACGTCTGACACCGGTCTCTCCTGACTGAAGGTGGGTGCGGCGCCATACCGGGAGCGCGCGCAATAGGGGATCGTACCGACCCGGCCCCCACCTCCGCGAAATCAGTCCCCTCCGAGAGACTCCTCGCCGGACTCCCCGCATGCCTCCTCGAAGAAGTCGAGATTCTCCTGGAGGGACTTCATCAGCCGGTCCCGCTCGGCCTCGTCGACCTGCACGGGCGCCACGCCCGTGGCCCCGGTGAGCCTGCGGAACCCGCCGCGGCTCTCCAGCCTGCCGTGCACGCGGACCGGGAGCCCGACGAGGTGGGCGTGCCCGGCGATCCGGTACGCCTCCTCGTCCAGCGTCAGTCGCAGGTGCGGGATCTCGGCACCGGCGATCACCCGCAGCCGTACCGACCCGTCCCCGCGCGGCCCCGACCTGCGCATCCGCACCACCGTGCCGGTGATCCGCACCGGGACGGAAGGCTCCTCGCGCAGGAAGCGGGCTCCGGCCTCGCGCAGCACGGGCAGGTCGCCGGGCGAGAACTCGACGGCCTCCGCGGACGCCGCGCATCCTGCGGGGACCCCGGCCGCGGGCGCCCACTCGACGGCGACGCGCGCGCCCTCCGTACCGCGCACGAGGGCGATCAGCGCCTCGGTGAGCTCCCGGCTGACGCCCGCCTCCACGGCCCCGTCGAAGGCGTCCATGCCGCCGGTGGCCCGCTGGTAGTCGATGGCCTCGCGGGTGGCGTACAGAGCCTGGTGGAGGCGGACGGCGAGCGGGCGGGCGGTGCCGACGGGCACGAAGGCGGTGAGCCGGCGCCCGCCGACGGCGGAGCCGACCAGGACGGTGTCGAGGGACGCGGCGGCCGTACGGCGGTAACGGGCGCCGTAGTAGCCGGCACGCGCGCGTGTGGCGAGCGCGCCGGCGAGGAGGGTCTGGCGGGCGGCGGCGCGCAGCTGCTCCTCGACCGCCCAGGGCGTGGCGTCGGCGGGGCCGGTCGGGACGTCCCGCCACCAGCGGATCTCGTCGCTGGGCACGGCAAGGCCCACGAGCACCTCGCGCGCGGACGGCGTGCCGCTGCGGGACAGGGCGACGAGGGCCTCGCCGAGGAGGTCCTCGCTGTCGGGGAAGGCGCGGCTCTCGGGCACGAGCAGGCTGGTTCCGCCGCCGCCCGGCCCCGGCGGGGTCCAGCGGCCGTAGCGGCCGGGGGCGCCGCCGCGCCGCTGCCAGCCGTGCCGGTGCAGCAGGGCGCTCAGGACGGCGGGGTCGACCTCGGCGGGGGTGGGCGGACGGTCCCAGTGGGCCTCCGGATGGGGGCGTACCGCGCGCAGTGGCTCCTGAAGCGGGCGGTGGGTCATGGTCTGCCTCCCGTCCCGACCCGCGTCATGATCTCGCACAGCGCCCGGTCGTCGAAGATGCGGTTGGTGGGGATCCGCACGGTGGTCCGGGTCCGGCCGGTGATGGGGTGGCCGGCGAGGTTGACCCAGTAGCAGCAGTGTCTGAGGTCCAGGCGGTCGTGGCCGGCGCGCAGCCAGTCGTCCTGGGTCCTGGGCACGAGCATGACCACGAGGATCTTGTGGACGGACACCGGGGTGCGGGCGAGTTTGCGCAGGTGGTCGTTGTCGAGCGTGAAGGAGAAGAAGCGCCCGGCCGGGTTGGGGGCCACCTGGTAGGTGCATTTGAGCTGCACCTTGATGGTGACCTCGTCGTCGACGGTGTGTCCGGGCGAGCCGTGGCTGACGTGCCAGTCGATGCCGTTGTCCGGGAAGGGCTGTGACAACGAGCAGCCGGCCGCCGCCGCGACGGCGTGCAGATAGCCCACCTGCAGTGTCTCCATGCAGGCGGTGGTGGCGAGCGTGCCGCGAAGGGGGCCCGTGCGTTCGGGCAGCAGCCCGCCCCGCTCGGGCTGCGCTATCGCCATGACCAACAGCCTTCCCAGCCAAGTGACATGCCCGCACAGGGGCCACAGGAATCGCACACCGGGCCGCTGAACTGCAAAGACCCGCACTCCTGTTGTGTCCTTCCGGCGTACGTCGCAAACAGCCCGGGTATCACCAAACGGGCAGAAGACGGTGCGTCACCTGCCGTGGGTGAACGAGGGGTTGTGAGTTATGACGTGCTGGTACGAAGGACCCTTGGCCGCTTTCGACACCGAGACCACCGGCGTGGACGTCGAGACCGACCGGATCGTGTCGGCCGCCGTCGTCGTCCAGGACGCGGCGGGCACCCGGCCGCGGGTGAGCCGATGGCTGGTCAACCCGGGTGTGCCGGTGCCTGCGGGCGCGACTGCGGTGCACGGGCTGACGGATGAGCATCTCCAGCTCAACGGCCGCTGGCCGGCGCCGGTGATGTTCGAGATAGCCGAGACACTGGCGGAGCAGGCGGCCGCGGGCCGGCCGCTGGTGGTGATGAACGCTCCGTTCGATCTGACCATCCTGGACCGGGAGTTGCGCCGCCACCGCGCCTCGTCACTGGACCGCTGGCTGGACTCCACACCGCTGCTGGTGCTGGACCCACGGGTCCTGGACAAACACCTGGACCGCTACCGCAAGGGCCGCCGCACCCTCACCGACCTGTGCGAGCACTACGGCGTCGCGCTGGACGGCGCGCACGACGCCGCCGCCGACGCCCAGGCCGCGCTGGAGGTCGTACGGGCGGTCGGGCGCCGTTTCGCCGCCCGGCTGGAGCGGCTGGAACCGCCGGAGCTGCACAGCCTCCAGGCGGTGTGGCACGCGGCCCAGGCGCGGGGCCTGCAGGCCTGGTTCGCGCGCAGCGGCTCGGAGGAGTCGGTGGACCCGGCGTGGCCGTTGCGCCCGGATCTGCCCGCGGCGGCGTGACGGGACGGGGCGCCGAAACCGACGCCCCGCACCTCACGAGGAGCAACCGCGTCCGCATCAGTCACCAGGAGCCGCCGCCACCGCCCTGGCACCTCCGCCCGGAGCTGGAAGACGGGCTCACGGCGGACAGCACGACCCCGGTGAGCAGGACGTCGGTGACGTCGAGGGAGAAGCACCGGCCCCGCCCAGGTCGAGCCGTCGACGGGCTGACCGCCCGCTCCCAGGCGGAAGGCCACCGCCCAGGCCGCGTCGCGGTCCGCCCGCTCCCGACGGGCGGTGCGTCGGGACGGCTGCCCGGGTCGGCCAGGTAACGCCGGAACGCCTCGACCTGGAGCCAGAGTCGGGTGCCGCGTGGGGTGCGCTGGTCGGCGACGACGGCGCCCAGGAGCATGACGGGCATTCCGGCCGCGATCCGTCGGCCGATCAGGATGCCGCCGGTGAGCGCGAGGACGAGGCCCAGCGCCAACGCGGCCACGTTGCCCCACCGCTCATGCCGCCCCCACAGGACACACAACCGGACACAAAAAACCGGCCTGCGGATGCAGACCGGTCTTTTCCGGGTGGGCGATACTGGGTTCGAACCAGTGACCTCTTCGGTGTGAACGAAGCGCTCTCCCACTGAGCTAATCGCCCGGGAACGCACTGAACAATACAGGTCCCCGCGGCCTTCCTTCAAACCGCTTCCAGGTGGGCGACGAGCCCCCGCCGGCCGGCGCGCATCATCAGCCGGTGATTGGCCAGGAAGACCGGCCGGCCGGGCACGGCGAAGCGCCGGAGCAGCGGTTTGTTCACCTCGGTGAACTGGTCGTAGTGGGCGAGGCTGCCGTCGCCGTCCGGGGTGATCGTCCAACGCGCCCAGCCGTCGAGATCGCCGTCCATCGCGATCTCCAGCACCCCGGCCGCCGGGTCGCGCCGCACCTCCCGGGCGGTGAAGACCAGGTCGTACGGCAGCACGGCGCGGATCGTGATCACGCCCGTGGTGTCGTCGAGCCGGCGCACCTCGCGCACCTGGGGCCACCAGCGCGGATACTCCTCGGCACGCTCCAGCGCGTCGTAGACGACGGCGGGCTTCGCGGGCAGGGACCACAGGCTGCGGAAGCGGTATCGGGTCCAGTCCATGGGGCAAGTCTGGCATCGGATCCGAGTACGTTCTGAGTACGTGTACTCATGTCGCGCCGCGTGACCGAGCCCACACTTCAGGGCATGACGCACACCCCGCCCCCGGCCGAGGAGCTGCGGCTCCTCGATGCCGAGCTGTGGCAACTGGACGCCCGCCGGGCCCAGTTGCTGGCCCGCCGGGCCTGGCTGGTCGCCGCCCTCCAGCCGAAGTGGCAGGCGCCGCAGCCGACCGGCCCGACCCCCGCCGCACCTCCTCGCCCCGAGGCGAGCGCACCGAGCGTCCAGAACGTGCTCCTGGTTCTCGGCGGTGTCCTGCTCACCGTCGCGGCGATGGTGTTCACGCTGGTGAGCTGGGGTCACCTGGGGATCGCCGGCCGGGCCCTGGTGCTCGGCGCGGTCACGGTGGCCGCGCTCGCCGCGCCGCTCCCGCTGCTGGGGCGCGGGCTGCGCTCGACGGCCGAGTCGGTGGCGGGCCTGGGTCTGGCTCTGACGGTCCTGGACGCGGTCGCGCTGCACGGGGCCGTGTTCCCGGAGACCTCCGGGGCGCCGTACACCGCGCTCGTCTCGGCGCTGCTGGCGGGACTCTGGGCGGCGTACGGCCTGCTGCCGCGCGCGTCCGAGCTGCGCCTGCCCCGGCCGGCCGCCCTGGTCGCGGCCCAACTCCCGCTGTTCTTCTGGGCGGTCGCCGCCGACGCGGGCTCGTACGGGCTCACGGCCGCGCTCCTGGTGACGGCCGGGTTCGACACGGCCGTGGCCCTCCGGTTGACGTCCCGGCCCCTGCGCGTGGTCGCCGCGATCGGCGCGTACGGAGTGGGTGCCCTCGGCGTCCTGGCCGCCGGCTGGCTGACCTGGTCGGCCTCCGGCCCGAGCGCCGCCGCCCGTGCGGCGGCGCTCCTTCTCCTCGCGAGCGCGATCGCGCTGACGGCGGCCTGGCAGACCGACGGCCCCGGCCGTTCCACCCCGGCGGGCGGCCGGTCCGTCGGTCTCGCCGTCGCCTCCGGGCTCCTCACCGTGGCCGCCCTCGGCGGAGTGGCACGTTCGGCGCTCCCCGAGCTGTGGACGGTTCCGGCCCATCTGGCCTTCGGCATCGCCCTGTTGGCGGCACTGAGGCTCGATCGCCTGCCGGGCACGGTACGGCGGGGTCTGGCCTGGGCCTCCGGGGCCGTACAGGCGCTGTCCCTGCTGTGGGCTCTGCCGGTCGTCGGTGTCGTCGTGCTGGGCCCGCTCGCCTGGGCCTCGCGAGCGTGGACCGGCGCCCCGTCGGACGCCCGCACCGCGGTGACCGTGGACGTGACCTGGCCGCCGCACGCGGAGGCGGTGCCCCTAGTGCTGGCCGCCGTCGCGGGCGTGCTCGCCCTGGCGGTACGGGAGACGACCTGGCGCCCACGGGCCCTGACTGGGGCGTTGGGCCTGGTCTGGGCGACCGCGCTCATCCTCCCCGCGGTTCTGGAACTCCCCTACACCGCCGCTCTCTTGATCCAGGGCGCCACGACTGCGGGCACCCTCGCGGCCGCCGTGGTGTTCCTGCGACAGCGCCTCACCGCCCTGATCCTGGCGCTGGGCGCCTCCGCGAGCCTCGCGCTCCTGGCCCTCGCCTCGCAGACGGCGACGCTCATCGTGCTCTGCGCCCTGGTCGCGCTGTTCACGGCGGCCTCCTGGCGCCTGGCCCCTTTCACGGCCCCGGCCGCCCTGGGCCACGGCACCGCCCTCGCCGTCGCGCTCGGAGCCGCCGCGGAGTGGCCGCCGTCGCACACGGCCCTGCTGGTCCTGGTCGTTCCCGCGACCGCGGCCCTCCTCGCCGGGCGACTTGGCGACTCGAAGGCCACCGTGCCGGTCGAGGTGGCCGGAGCGGCGGCCGCGGTGCTCGCCATCGCGCTGGCCGCGACCGACCTGCCCCTGCTCGCCACGGTCCTGGCCCTGTGCGCAGTGATCGCGGCGGGCACGGCGGTCCGCGCGGACCGCCGCCCCGTCGGCTACGCGGCCGCGGCTCTGTTCGTCCTGGCCACCTGGGTCCGCCTGGCGGCCTGGGACGTGGCCGCCCCGGAGGCCTACACCCTCCCGGTCACGATCCCGGCGCTGCTGGTCGGTGCCCTGCGCCACCGCCGCGACCCGCGGACCTCGTCCTGGACGGCGTACGCCCCGGGCCTCGCCGCCACGCTCGTGCCGAGCCTCTTCGCGGCCTGGGGCGACGCCCACTGGACGCGCCCCCTGCTCCTCGGCCTGGCAGCGCTGGCCGTCACCCTCGCGGGCGCCCGCCACCACCTCCAGGCTCCGCTCCTGCTGGGCGGCGCGGTCCTGCTCCTGGACGCCCTGCACGAACTGGCCCCGTACCTCGTCCAGGTGACGGACGCCCTCCCCCGCTGGGTCCCGCCGGCTCTCGCGGGCCTGCTCCTGCTGGCACTCGGCGCGACCTACGAGCAGCGTTTGCGGGACGCCCGGAAGATGCGGGACTTCCTCGGAAACCTGCGCTGAATCCCACCTCAGGGGCGCGGGGAACTGCGCGACCAGCCACGACGGTCCCGCAGTTCCCCACCACCTCACCCCCTACGAAGGCATCTTGTTCCCGAGCAGTGCGAGGTTCTCGATGGCGGCGAGCCCGTACAGCGCGGTGTCGTTCGTCGCCACCCAGGCCGCCTCACTGCCCGCCACCAACGCGACCGGCCCGCTCAGCTTCTCCGTCTTCCAGGGCGCCGACTCCTTGTACCCGTCGGAGTTGTAGAACTTGTCCCAGGCGCGGGCGGCGAGCTTCGCGTCCCCGGTCTTGACGGCCGCGTACGCGTCGAGCCGCGAGTGCCCCTGGAACAGCAGCAGGGACCCGAAGTTGGACCCGTAGCGCGCCGCCTGCTCCGCCTTGGTCGCGTTGAAGTAGCGGCAGTAGTCGAAGTACGCCTCGTTGAACTTCGGCATGTCGACGAGGTCGATGAGCTCGGCGCACAGCTCGTTGAGACCGAAGACGGCGGACAGGTGGGAGACCGACACCGCGGGAGCGGCGGCCACCGCGAACTTGCCCGTGTCGAGGTCGTACAGGCCACTGCCCTGCACGAACCCGTTGGGCTGGGCGGCGATGCCCTCCATCGTCGACAACACGCGCGCCTTGGCCTTCTCCCACTTGGGGCCCTTGCGCTCCCACTCGGTCAGCCAGGCCGAGACCAGCCCGCTCCAGTCCGTGCCGAAGCCGACCGACAGGGCGTGCCGGTCGGGTGTGTACGGGTCGGTGCGTACCTTGCGCAGCGGGTCGAGCACGAGGAACGTCTCGTCGGAGTCGACGTTGGCGTGCATGAGGTCGCCGACGCGCTCGTCCGCGGTGAGGAAGTAGTAGTAGCGGCGGTACGTCGTGTTGGCGATGCGCTGCTGCTTGGCGCTGTCGGCGTAGTGCTGCACCCCGTGCCGGGTGCCGAGTCCGGCCCACTGACCCAGGTGGTAGACGTCCACTTCACCGGTGTGCCGGGTCATGGCCTCGGCGAACCGGAAGATGTCCGAGCGGCCCGACCTGATGTACGCGAACCACAGCCACAGGTCCGGCGAGAGCTCGGAGTTGTCCCAGGCGTAGCCGCCGATGTCGTACCGCCACTGGTGCCGGACGGTGTCGTAGGTGTGCATGATGTCGCCGTAGTCCCAGAAGCCGTACCAACGGCGCTGCTCCACCTGGTCCTTGTAGTAGGTGAAGAGGAAGTCGAGGTGGTCCTCGATCTTGGCCTTGGCCGGGGTCGAGCGGTCGGGCTCGGAGTAGAGGCCAGGACCGAAGACCTTCGCCTTGATGAGTTGCTTGGGGGGCGCGGCGAGCTGCGGCAAGACCCGTACGGCCTCGACCTGTTGGGCCAGGACCTCCGGTGCCGGTGTCGACTCGTTGGCCCAGAACATCAGTTCCGAGGTGCGGGCGATGCCGTAGGGGGTGCCGAACTCGGGCTCGTAGTCCTCGTAGGTGATGTTGAGGCCCTCGAGCTGTTCGGCGAAGGTGTCCTGGCCCATGCCGTCGTGGTAGAAGCGCAGGTCCATGGGCTGGGCCTCGGGCGACCAGAGCCAGAGGGTGACCTCGGCCTCGTCGGTCTGGGCGTCGCGGATGTCGAGCTGGGAGGGGTGCCGTTCCCAGAAGTCCCGCAGCCCGAAGGAGAGTCCGCCGCTCGCGCCGCCGACGTAACCGAACCCGGAGGCCCGCCCGCCCCCGCCGGCGCCGATCCAGCCGTGCCCCTTCTTGGTGCGCTTGCGCACGGTGAAGCCGTCGGCGGAGAGCTGGGAGAGGGTGTAGTCGCCCCACTCGGGGATGTACTGGAGCCGGGTGGTGACCCGCTGGTCCCAGGTGGACGGGTCGGGCAGCTTCTTGCCCGCGTACTGGGCCTCCTGCACGGCGATGCCGGGGTCGCGGCGCAGTCCGGTGATGCCCTTGACGGCCTCGCGCAGCAGACCGGTGCCCTCGCCGCCGATGCGGATGTGGCGGTCGTAGGACTGGTCGCGCATCGGCACGTTGAAGCGGACGCCGAGGCCGCGGATGAAGTCGCCGCTCGCCTTGCCGGGTTCCTGGGTGCCGTCGAAGGTGATGGTGTGCACCATGCGGAAGGAGTCGGCGCCCGCGTAGAAGTAGAGGCGGATCGAGAACGGCAGCCAACTCCGCTTGCCCTTGCGGTGCTTGCCGTCGATCTTGACGACCGCGCGGACCGGGCCGGACTGCTCGACGGTGACCTCGGAGATGGCCCCCTCGAAGCGCTCGGTCCTGACGGTTCCCTGGTCCTCGTCCTCGATCTCGGGCTGGCGGATCAGCACGAGCCGCCCGTTCCTGGCGATCTCCGTCGACCCGCGGGTGACCGACTTGATGAGGGTGGCGCCCGACTTGCCGATCTTCGCGGTGATCACGCCGGTGGAGACGGTGATCGTGCCGCCGCTCTTGTCGACGGTGACCTTCTTGTCGGGTACGGCGGCCGCACCCGCGGTCAGGGACAGCTTGCCGTTGCCCGAACTGACCGCGTGGGCGGTCCACTTGAGGGAGCCGTCGGGCCAGTAGGCGATCGGCCAGGACTGGACCGGCACGGCCTTGCCGTCGGCGTCCGTGACCGCGAACTTCTGACCCTCCTGGTACACGCCCTTGGGCCAGGGGACACCGACGGTGGAGCCGGGCGCGGCACCGAGACCGCTGTCCTCCAGCCAGTCCAGGGTCACGGGAGCGTCGTCGGCCTCGGCGGCTCTGGGCGCGGCCTGCGCGTCCTTGGTCCCTAGCGCCCAACTGAACTGCGCGGCGGCACCGGCGACGGCTGCGGCTTTGAGGATGGACCTGCGGGGGATGGGGGACATGGCCATTCCTTTCCATGGACAGGCTGGTCAGGGGCATGACAGAGAGAGGTACGGCGCCGAGGCGCCGACCTGGTGACGAGGGCACCGCCCGTCAGCGGTGCCGGTAGCGCTCCTCCACGGCCACGGCGGCCGCCGCGACGGCCCCGAGGACCGGGACCGCCAGGGGCGCGACGAACCCCGCGGACAGGGCTACGACGGCCAGTCCCGCGACGATCAGGAAGGACCCGGCGGGGTCGCGCAGGGTCCGGCGTACGGCGTCGGCGAGCAGCGCGCGCCAGGAGGCGCCCGGCGTCCAGACCGCCGCCGCGCGCAGCCCGGCCACCGCGAGGGCGATCAGCGCGAACAACCCGACCGCCCCGACCAGCGGACCGCCGGGGATCCCGGCCCGCGCGGCCTGGACGTCCACCCAGACCGCGGCCGCGGCGACCCACCCGGCGACCCCGACGAGCCAGCCGCGGCGCACGGCCGTACGGAAGTCCGCGACGAACTCCCGCCAGCCGCCGGCCTCATGGCTCGTACGGCGGCGCAGATGCCGTGCGCCCGCGGCGAAGGCCGCCGGATAGGTGACCAGGCCGAGACAGGCCACGGCGATCCACACGCCGGTGAGGAGCGCCTCGGCGAAGAGCGCGAAGCGCTCGCCACCGAACACGGACGCCCTGCGACGGGCCTTCACACGCGCTTGCGCCATGCTGACCGCCTCACTTCAGTCCGGACGTCGCCATGCCGTCGATCAGATACCGCTGGAAGGCCATGAAGAAGGCGATGACCGGCACCAGCGCCACCAGCGACATCGCGATCATGCTGCCGTAGTTGGAGATGCCCTCCTGGTCGCGGAACATCATCAGGCCGAGCGAGACGGTGTACTTGGAGGGGGTGTTGAGGTAGATCAACGGCCCCATGAAGTCGTTCCACGCGTTGATGAAGGTGAAGATCGCGCTGGTGATCAGGGCGGGCCGGCACAGCGGCAGCACGATCGACCAGTACGTCCGCAGGTGCCCGCAGCCGTCGAGCTTGGCGGCCTCGTCCAGCTCGCGCGGCAACCCGCGCATGAACTGCACCATCAGGAAGACGAAGAAGGCCTCCGTCGCCAGGAACTTGCCGGCCACGAGCGGCACCAGCGTGTCGACGAGCTCCAGCTTGCGGAACATCACGTACTGCGGGATGAGCAGCACGTGATACGGCAGCAGCAGGGTGCCGATCATCATGGTGAACAGCAGGTTCCGCCCGGCGAAGCGGATCTTGGCGAAGGCGTAGGCGGTCAGCGAGCTGGAGATCACCACGCCGGCCACGGCGAGGCCCGCGTACATCAGCGAGTTCGTGAAGAAGCTGCCGATGGAGATGCCGGAGATGCCGTCGGCGAGTCCGGAGAAGTTCGCCCAGACCGGCTTGGTGGGCAGCAGGTCGATGCTGGCGATGATGTCCTTGCTCGGCTTGAACGAAGCGCCGAGGACCCAGATCACGGGGTACAGGACGACCGCGAGGACGGCGAGCGCGCCCACGTGCCAGGCGATCGATCCGGTGCGCCGCCGCTCGTTGGCGGTGCGCACCGCGGGGGTGCTGACAGTGGTCACTTGGCGGCCTCCTCGTAGTGCACCCACTTCTTCTGCGACCAGAACAGGACCGCCGTGACCAGCGCCACCGCGACCACCAGCGACCAGGCCATCGCGGAGGCGAAGCCCATCTGGGCCTCCTTGAAGCCCTTCTGGTAGAGGTAACAGGTGTAGACGAGGGTGGCGTCGGCGGGCCCGCACCGGGTGTCGGAGACGACATAGGCGGAGCCGAACACCTGGAACGCGTGGATGGACTCCAGGAGCACGTTGAAGAAGAGCACCGGGGAGATCATCGGCAGGGTGATGTTCCAGAACCGGCGGAAGGGGCCGGCCCCGTCCACCTCGGCCGCCTCGTACAGCTCCCGCGGGACCTGCTTGAGTCCGGCCAGGAAGATGACCATCGGCGCCCCGAACTGCCAGATGCTCAGGGCCACCAGGGAGTAGAGGACGTAGTCCGGGTTGCCGATCCAGCCCCCCACCTCGACGCCGAAGATCTTCTGCGTACGGTCCACGATCGCGTCGTCGGAGAACAGCGCCCGCCACACGAAGCCGACGGAGACGCTGGCGCCGATGAGCGAGGGCATGTAGAACGCGGCCCGGTACAGGCCCTGGCCGCGCCGGCTCTGCGCGAGCAGCAGCGCGACGCCGAGCGCGAGCAGCAGCTTGAGCGGAGTGGCCACGACGACGTACTTGAGCGTGACCTCCACCGACTTCTGCCAGCGCGGGTCCTGGAACATCGTCGTGAAGTTGTCGAAGCCCACCCACTCGGGCGGGGTGAACAGGTTGTACCGGGTGAACGCGTAGTACAGCGACGCGATCATCGGCCCCGCCGTGAGCAGCAGGAATCCCGCGATCCACGGCGACATGAAGAGATAGCCGGCGAGGTTCTCGCGGCGCCGCCCGCGCCGCCCGGCGGCGGGAGCGGCGGGCCGCTTCCCGGCCGGGCGCGCGGGCGCTTCCTTGACGAGCGTCATGGTGGTACGTCCCCTCAGCCCGCGAACGCGGCCTTGGCCTCGCTGAACAGCGCCTTGGCGGCGTCGGCCGGCTTGGACTTGCCCTGGGCGACCTCACCGCCGAGACGCAGGAACGCCGCCTCGATGACGTCGGCGCCGGACGGGTGCGGGGTGATCTTCCCGAGCACCCCGGCCTTGGCGACCTCCTCCTCGTAGGCCGCGACACCCTTGTTGCTGGGGTCGGTGGGCTTGAACGCGTCGTACTGCTCGGTCGTGGCGAGGATGCCGCGGTCGTAGCCCATGATCTTGCCGACCTCGGGGTCGTGGACCATGAAGCTGATGAACTGGGCGACCTCCTTGGGGTGCTTGGTCCCGGAGAAGCCGCTGAGCATCAGCGAGCCGAGGTACTGACCGGTGTTCTTGCCGTCCGTGGTGGGGATCGGCGCGAGCCCGTAGTCCGACTCGCCCTCGCCCTCGTAGCGGATGGAGAAGTTGTCCCAGGTGAACTCGGACGCGGCGAGGCCCGCCGAGAGCCCGGACTTGGGCTTGACCTGCTCGATCTTCTTCGGGTCGGCGACCAGCCCGGACTTGACGCGCTTGTAGCCGTCCGTCCACCACTGCGTCAGGTCGTCCTCGGTGAAGCCGAGATCGGAATCGGTGAAGAACGCCTTGCCGTTCTGGCGCAGGTAAAGGTCGTAGAGGTACATGATGCTGAAGTAGCCGGTGTCGCCGGCGATCTTCAGCTTGTCCTGGATCGTCTGGAGCGCGGCGAAGTACTCGTCCCAGGTCCAGCCGAACTTCGCCTCGACGCCCGCCTTCTTGAAGGCCTTGAGGTCGATGACGAGCGACATGGTGTTGGCGCCGACCGGAATGGCGATCTGCTTGCCGTCGACCTGACCGTTCGCCAGGACGCCGTTGCGGAAGTTGTCCAGGCTCAGATTCCCGGCGTCCGCCTGCGACTTGAGATCCAGCAGAACACCGCGCTTGTCGTACTTGCGCAGGAAACCGACCGCATTCTGGAAAACGTCCGGCGGATTCCCGCCGGAGGCCTGGGTCTGGAACTTCTCCCAGAACGCCTCGTAGTCGGTGAATTCAGGCTTGATCTTGATCTTCGGATACTTCTTCTCGAAGAGCGCGATCGTCTTCTTGATGGCGATGGTGCGCGGCTCGCCACCCCACCACGCGTAACGCAGTGTCACCGTTCCGTCTCCGGAACCGCCACTGTCGCCACCGCACCCGGTCGTCGCGGCCAGCCCCAGCGTCGCCGCCGTAGCCCCGGCCGCCTTCAGGATCGTTCGCCTCTCAACATTCCTGCTGGTTCCCACAGTCGAGCCCCTCCCCGCAGCGTCGCCGCCTGCATGAATCGTTTCAAGTAAGCGCTTGCTGGCACAAGTTACGGAGGCCTCGGAGGTGCGTCAATGATTCGGACAGGAATTTGTTGTGAGGGTGGTGAGAGACCGGAGCGCCTCCAACGGCCGCCGGGCACCGGAGAACTGACGACGCCCCAGGTGAGAGCGGCGGGGTCGACCGATCGAACGCCCCGCAGGCTGTCGTACGTGATCGACGGGCGGCGAAAAAAGGACGGGCGGCGACAGAGCACGCCGGGGACCGGCACGCGGGTCGGAGCCGGCAGCACTCGGGCTTCAGCCGGTGCGCGCACACGCCGACGGCCCGTCCGCGATCTCGCAGACGGGCCGTCGGTCCGGGTGGGCGATACTGGGTTCGAACCAGTGACCTCTTCGGTGTGAACGAAGCGCTCTCCCACTGAGCTAATCGCCCGGACGCAGGAAGAACATTACCCCATGTCAGGGGGTGCCTGTGACCAGCGGTGACAGCCCCGGCACCCCCGCCCGGTTCACTGGTCCTTGATGTTCCAGGGCATCTCGAAGCCGAACTTCCACAGGTAGACCCCGAGGATCGCGCCGATGATCACCAGGCCGACCGAGGTCAGGATGATGTTGCGCCGCCGCACCTTGGGATCGAGGGCGCGGTGGGCCGCCTCGGTCACCTTGCGTTTGGTCCAGCGCAGGACGAGCTGGGCCCAGACGAACTCGGTCGCCCAGATCGCCATACCGCCGAAGATCACGACCCAGCCGGGCCCGGGCAGCGGCAGCATGATGATGCCGACGACCACGACCCCGAGGCCGATCACGAAGACCAGGACCTGCCAGCTCAGGTGCAGCAGCCGCCGCGACTTGATGAATTCCGGCGCCCTGGACCCGAGCCCCTGCTCGTCCTGCGCCTCGTCCGATTTCTTGCCGGTCTGCTCGTCCGGTGCCACAGCGACCTCGCGCGGCTCGTCACTCCCCGTATTCATACAGCCGAACCCTACCGGAGAGAAACCAGTCACCGGAATGGTCGTACCTCCCCAAGACGCTCTCGGCCGGATGAGTTACGTAAAGGCACGCAAAACACTCAGAGGGGTTTACAACGGCACCGTAGGTGGCATGTCGATTTCGCCGACGTGCGAATCCCCGAGCGCACACTGAGCGAAAGGCCCTGGCGCTTATGAACACCACGGTCAGCTGCGAGCTGCACCTGCGCCTCGTTGTGTCGAGCGAGTCCTCCCTGCCTGTCCCCGCAGGCCTGCGGTACGACACGGCCGACCCCTACGCCGTGCACGCCACCTTCCACACCGGAGCCGAGGAGACCGTCGAGTGGGTGTTCGCCCGCGACCTTCTCGCGGAGGGCCTCCACCGGCCCACCGGAACCGGCGACGTCCGAGTCTGGCCGTCGCGCAGCCACGGTCAGGGCGTCGTCTGCATCGCCCTGAGCTCCCCGGAGGGCGAGGCACTGCTCGAGGCCCCGGCGCGGGCCCTGGAGTCGTTCCTGAAGCGGACGGACGCCGCCGTGCCCCCGGGCACGGAGCACCGCCACTTCGATCTGGATCAGGAGCTCTCGCACATCCTGGCGGAAAGCTAGGCGAGGGCGCACAGAGCCGCCCGGCGCCGTCCACTCGGGGAGACGGCTCGGGCTGGTACAACCGCATAGGGAACGACAGGCGCCGTGGCTGCGGAGCGCCTACGCCGAAGCCCCTGCATGAAGACTTGATCACCATGGACACGTCTGAATTCCGCCTCGGCGCCTCCCGGTACTCCTGACGCGCTCAGGCATTG
>NZ_JBEXQX010000029.1:0-75111 GCF_040612795.1 Streptomyces sp. NPDC006335 | reverse complement strand
GTCTGGCCTAACAGCGACGGCGCACACATGTCGATATAACGGCCCGCGTTGTACACGGGCACCACGATGCTCACCTTGAGCATGAACGCTCCCCCAAACCGAGACAACGGACCACGTGTCTCGTTGTGCTTTGGACGTTCCGTTCCGACTCTCGCGAAGGCTGTCTCATCCGCAGCAATCGGATGACCGCCTCCGGAAGTGCTTCCTGTTCATCGCGGCTTCGGTACGGCGCCGGGGCCGCGTATCGGGTCGTGATCAATGAGTACCGCAGCTTCCGGGCGGATGCCCCTTGTGCTGACCCGGCCGGGGTACAGGCTCGGCGATCTGCGGCTGCGCGGCGTTGGCGCGCACGACCAGGAGCGATGGCCAAGAGGGCCGCGCGGCCCGAGGACCCCGGCCGCGTGTCCGCCGGACGGCGCGCCAGAGGATGGCGACCCGGTCCACCAGGAGGTCCGTCCTCCACTCGGCGTCCTCCGAGGACAGCCCGCCACCCGCCCCGGTCACGACCGCCAACCCTGCGAGGCCGAGATCGAGTCGATCTAGGTCGACACGCACGGCGCGATGGTGGTCGCGTTCGCCTTCACCGACCTGTTCAGCTTCCGTCTGCCGCCGAGGCCGAAGAACATCGGCAGCGTCTGCCCGTCCCGGCCAGACGACGCCCCGCCCGGCCGGCCGGCACTCGGCGCCTCGCTGACGACCCGGGCCGTCCCGTGCGGCCTGATCACCCAGCAGTACGACCAGACGGTCAGGTACTCCACCGCCCTGCTCCTTGACACTGCGGCGACCTCACGGAAGCGGAGTCGATCATCGCGGTCGTCCGTAGTCGTCGGCGACCGCGTCCACGTCCGCGTCACCGTGTCCGAGCCCCCTCTCTCTGGTCTCTGGAGTCGGAGGTCAGGCGGTGAGTGGGACAACGATGGCCTTGCCGTGCACCGCGCCTTCGGACGCGTGGGCGTGCAGCGCCGGCAGTTCGGCCAGCGGTACCCGCTCGGCGACGGCGACGCGCAGTTCCTCGCGGTCCACCAGCTCGACCAGGTGCGCCAACTGGTCCGCGTCGCTGCGGACGAACAGGTCGATGCCGCGCACGCCACGCTCCTCGTCGCTGGGAGCGGGCATCCACACGGTCGTGTTGACCAGGACCCCGCCCGGACGGACCAGCGTGACGAGCGCGGCGAGTTCGGCCGGATCGACCGGTGCGAGGTTGAGCACCATGTCGACCGGCTCGGTCACCTCGCTGGTCACACTCGTGGTGGTGTGATCGATGATCTCGTCGGCACCGGCGGACTTGACCGCCTCGGCGCTGCGCGGGCCGGCCGTGGCCACCACGCAGGAACGAGTGCTCTTGGCCAACTGCACGGCGTGACCGCCGACCGCCCCGCCCGCGCCGTTGATCAGCACCCGCTGTCCGGCCGTCAGCTTGCCGTGGTCGAACAGGGCCTGCCACGCGGTGAGGCCCACCAAGGGCAGTGCGGCGGCGTCGGACAGCGGGTCCGGTGCGAACCGGATCGGGCCAGGGGGGCGAGGAGGCGGGTGTCGAGGAGGCGGGGGTCGAGAGGCGGGTGTCGAGGAGGCGCGCCCGGTTCTCGCCGGTCCGCCTGGACCCGCGACGCGTCGGAACTGAGCCCGGCCCGGCTGTTCCCGGACCGCCGTCAGCGTGGTAGCCCTTCCCTGTCGGACGCGGGCCACACGTAGGGGAGGTCGTCGGGTACGCCGGGGAACCGCTCGCCGTACACCTCCGGGTCCTTGCGGACCAGGGCCGAACGATGACTTTCGTGGAAGGCCTCATCACCGTGCCAGGGAGGCAGTTCGCCCGCGGCCGCCAGCGCCGGCTGGTCACGCACCGGGGTGCCAGGGTGCAAGGCTGCGAGTCCGGCCACCAGCGAGGCGGCGCAGCTGTCCTGGTGCCCCTGTTCGCGCCAGACCCGGCAGACCTCCAGGCCGTACCGTACGAGGGCCTCCTCGTACCCCGCCCACATCCGTACGGCCGGATGCCGACGCCAGCCGTATCCCGGCACCGTCAGGCCGCGCAGGACCTGCAAAGCCTCGACCCGCTGTTTGCCCAGTCGACGCCGGTCCAGCAGCAGGGCCGTCTGACGGAAGTCCGGGTGGGGCAAGAAGGTCTGCATCGAGCCCGCTCACTTCTTGCGCAGCGCGGACGGCTTGTGGACCGCCGTACTGCCGGACTTGGCGCTGCGCACCTCGTACTGCGGCTCGTCCGGTGAAGCGGCCACGGTGCGGCCCGCCGCCTCGGAGCGTCGAGTGAGCTTGCGGACGACCGTGCCTTCGGCGGTGCTGCCGTGGCTCTTCCAAGTGACCTTGTCGCCCCGGGTGACCTTCTCGCTCTTGGCCTTGCTCTTCGCCTTCTTCGCCTTCTTCGTCATCGCGGTTCCTCAGTTCCTCTCCGTCCATGACGTCATCGCCCGGTGCGAGTGCGCCCCTGTGCTCAAGGGGTGTCCGGCCTCCGTACGAGGCAGCGCACGACACGCGACACCCACAGCGCACCACGGGCGGCAGGGCCGCGCGAGCCGGTTGGGTGAGCTGCGGGCGGCGGGCGTGCGCACAGTCGTACGGCGCCGCTCCTTGCTGTCGACCAGGCGCGCGGCAACGAATCAAGCCCCCGTCGACGTCAACCGGACCCCGGCAGCGTCCACCCGGTCCGCGCCTTCTTGCCCAGCCTCCTCGACGGCGGCGACGCACGAGCCGCCTTCCGCGATGCCCGCGGTGGCCATCGAAGGCCAGCCGAGGCGCTGTCGTGGCGTCCAGCACAACGGATGACCGTCCCTTCCGTGCGGATGCGCGTCCTGCACCAATACTTCGGCACGGAAGTGGTGCTCGGATGCGTTCCACGGCTACAACTCAATGCTTCGCCGGGCTGCTACGAACCAGTCGGGCGGCGCGCACCGTCTCCCGGATCCCTGGGCCTTTGGTGACCATGACGTGCGAGGGGGGAACGCCGCGACCAGTTCAGGAGCTGGCGCGCCACTCTGCCAGAGCCGAATCCCATTGGGCGAGGTTGTACCGTTCCAGCCTGCGGTTCGCGTAGGTGTATGCGGCCAGGCCAAGGAGGGGAACGGCCATGGCGGCGAGGACTGCACAGACGATGGCGCTGTTGCGGACCTGTTCGGTGGTCAGCGGTGTGTCGGTGATCTTTCCTTCAGCGTTGATCCATATGCGGGTCGTGCTGCCGGCGGTCAGGCCGGGTTCGACGTCTGTCTTCGCCGTGCCGATGTGGCCTCGGGCGTCGGTGAAGCGGACGGTGACCGGGTACAGCGCCTTCTTCGCCTCATCGGATCCCGGTTCTGGATGCCGAGGAGCATCGTGCACGAGTACGGCGGGGGTGTCGTGCCGGGTGGCGATCTGATGCCGGGCGGTTTCCTCGTAGTGGCGGTGGGCCTTGTCGCCCACCAGGATCACGGCGGCGGGGGTGGCGGCCAGAACGGCCACGAACAGGCCCAGGGCGATCCAAGCCTGCGCAAGATCGGTACGACGGCGCAGCGGGTTGCGCCGCCATCGCCACAACAGGACGCGCGGGAGCTCTTCGGGAGGGTGTGCCGGGGGTAGTGCGCGGGCCATGTCTCTCCTTCCGCACGAACCTGACACCTCGCCGGGCGCTTGCTCGAGCTCGGGCCGGGAGCAGACCGGGGGCGGGCTAGGGGTGGTGTGCGGCGTCGGGGATTCCGCTCGCTGCGGGGTGGGCGTGGGCGGCTTGCAGAAGACGGGCGGCGCCGCGGACCGCCGCGGTGTGCGGGGCGGGCACGGGCCGGAGGGGAGCCTGCAACTGGCCGGTGAGGCGATGGGTCACGTCGGCTCGAAGCGCGCCCCCGCCGGCGAGCAGTGCACCCCGTTGGAGGGCGTCGAGCGTCTGGGAGGTCGGGTCCTGGTCGCGCATGGCGTTCACCATGGCGACGACCGCTTCGGTGATCCGCGCAGGTGGGATGAGGCTGTCCAGGTCGCTGGTGCCCAGGGTCGTGCAGCGGGCGTCGGTCACCGCACCGTCGGTGAGGAGGGTGACCTCGGTGAGATGGGCGCCGATGTCGACGACAAGCAGGGGGCCGGCCATCGCCACGGCCCGCGCGGTGGGGACGGTCAGCACGGTGCGCGGGCGCAGGACCCCGACCGCGATGCGGGCTTCGGCTCGGAAGGCGATGCCGCCCAGTACGGGAGTGGTCAGGATCAGCAGGGGGCGGCCGAAGCGGGGCAGGCGGTGGCCGAGCAACCGGTCGAGCATCCGGGCCGTTCCAGGGGTGTCGACGATCGCTCCGCGCTGGACGGGGTGAGTGGCGCCGGCGCCCGAGAAGGTGACGGTGGGCACGTCGAGGATCATGCGCCGTCCGGACGTCCAGGCCCGGGTGCGAGCGCTGCCCAGGTCGAGGGCGATGCCGTGGCACCGTCGGCACCAGGGCCACGAACGGTGCCGGGTGTGCGCGGAACGGGGAACGGGGGCGGTGGTCACCGGCCGGCCTCCCTCACCTGCTGGCAGCGGGCGCAGTAGCGGGCCTGCGGCACGATCATCAGTCGTGCGTGGGCGATGGGCCTGCGGCACAGGTCGCATGTGCCGTAGCGGCCCTGGTCCATCCGCTCGAGGGCGGCTTCGACGTCGGCGAGGACCATACGGGCGGAGGCGGCGAGCTTGACGCGGACCTCGATCTGGGAAGACGCCTGAGGGGCACGCAGCGCGTCGGCGCGGGACGCGGCGGCGGCCGAGAGCTGTTGCAGCTGTTCCTGGCGGAACAGGCGTTGCTCGTGGAGGTTCTCGCGCAGTGCGGCGAGGTCCTCGATCGACAGGGTCGCGTGCCGGTCGTCGATGATCTGATGGTTCACCAATTCACCCCTCGGGCAGGGCGGGCGGACGGGCGGTCGTCAGACGGTGTTGCGCTGGCAGGGGACACAGAACGGCGTGTAGGGCAGGATCTCCAGGCGCTCGACGGGAATGGGCTTGGAGCAGCTTCGGCAGATGCCGTAGCTGCCGTCCTGGACACGGGCGAAGGCAGCCTCGACCTCGGTGAGGACCCGCTGGATGGTGTCTTTCTGCGCGGACATCACCCCTTCCTCCGCCGCCGACCCGGCCTCGTCGATGGCCTGTAGCTGCGTAACGCGGGATGTGCGTTCGTGTTCGAGGCGCTGACGTGCCTCGTGTGCCGTCAGCCGCTCACGGCAGGTTCCGGCCTGGGGCGTATCGAGCGACATGACGGTTCCTTCTTTCAACGAAGCGGATACGGCGAGGAGGGGGCTTTGCGGTGGGGCCCAGAAGTCAGAGACGGGGGTTCTTGCCTCCACCGTGGCCGCACTGCCCCGCGGAACCCATCGGGCGCGATACCCATCTGCGGCACGGCCCAGGCCCCATCGCGGCGTGGGCAGGCCAGGGCTGAGAAATGGGCACTGGGCCCCATCGACGGCGCAACGGACAGCGGGCAGCCTGGACAGCAGGCCGGTCAGAACCAGTGGACGCAGCTCTCGCTCGGGGTGTGCGGTGACCGACAGTAGAAACAAAGCCGCGTCACATGAAGAAAGGCGTCGTCCCGGTGTCCCTGTTCTGGCGGATCTTCGCGCTCAACGCGGTCGTGCTGGGAAGCGCCACCGCGCTGCTGCTGTGGGCTCCGGTGACCGTCTCCGTACCGGTCCTGCTGACCGAGGCGATCATCCTCGTGGCCGGTCTGGCCGTCATGCTGGTCGCCAACGCGGCCCTGCTGCGGATCGGCCTGGCCCCCCTCGACCGGCTCACGCGGCTGATGACCACCGTCGATCTGCTGCGTCCCGGCCAACGGCTGCCGGAACGCGGCCGCGGTGAGACAGCCGACCTGATCCGCACCTTCAACGCCATGCTCGAGCGCCTCGAGCACGAACGGGCCTCCAGCAGCGCCCGCGCCCTGTTCGCGCAGGAAGCGGAACGACGCCGTATCGCCCAGGAACTGCACGACGAGGTGGGCCAGAGCATGACCGCGATCCTGCTGTCGCTGGAGCGGGCCGCCGACGAGGCGGACGAGCCCCTGCGCGGTGAACTGCGGCAGGTGCAGGAGATCACCCGAGGGAGCCTGGACGAGGTACGGCGTCTCGTACGCCGGCTGCGGCCGGGCGTGCTCGAGGACCTCGGCCTGGTCAGCGCCCTGACCTCGCTGACCGGTGAGTTCGCCACCCACGTAGGGCTGCGCGTGGTGCGCCATTTCGACACCGGGCTGCCCGTGCTGGACCAGCAGACGGAACTGGTGCTGTACCGCGTCGCCCAGGAAGCCCTGACCAACGCGGCTCGCCATGCCGAGGCCGAAAAGGTGGAGGTGAGCGTGCGTCACACCGACGGGGCGGTGGTGCTGGCCGTGGTCGACGACGGCCGCGGCACCGGGGGCGCCGCAGAAGGGGCGGGAATGCGCGGAATGCGCGAGCGGGCCCTGCTGATCGGGGCCACCCTGGATGTCACCTCCCAGCCGCAGGCCGGTACGGCGGTCCGGTTGACCGTGCCCCTCCTCAGGAAGCAGCCATGACCACGCCCCACTCATCCGTGATCCGTATCCTCCTTGCCGACGACCACGCGCTGGTACGTCGCGGCGTGCGGCTCATCCTCGACCGGGAGCCGGACCTCGAGGTCGTCGCCGAGGCCGGCGACGGCGCGGAGGCCATCGAGCTGGCCCGCACCCATGAGGTCGACCTGGCGGTGATGGACATCGCCATGCCCCGGATGACCGGCCTGCAGGCCACCCGGGAACTTCTCGCCCTGAAGCCCGGAGTGCGGGTGCTGATGCTGACGATGCACGACAACGAGCAGTACTTCTTCCAGGCGCTGAAGGCCGGCGCCGGCGGATACGTGCTGAAGTCCGTGGCCGACCGCGACCTGGTCGCGGCGTGCAGGGCCGCCATGCGGGACGAGCCCTTCCTCTACCCCGGTGCGGTCACCGCCCTCATCCGCAATTACCTCGACCGGGTCCGCAATGGTGAGGAGCCGCCCGAGCAGGTGCTGACCGCTCGCGAGGAGGAGGTCCTCAAACTCGTGGCCGAGGGCCACTCCTCCAAGGAGATCGCCGAGATGCTCTTCATCAGCATCAAGACCGTCCACCGGCATCGGGAGAACCTGCTGCACAAGCTCGGCCTGCGTGACCGCCTGGAACTCACCCGCTACGCGATCCGCGCCGGCCTCATCGAAGCCTGAACGGCCATCCGCGTCAGGGCTTCTGCCCGATACCCGGCCGGGCCTGGGAGTCCGCACGCTGCCGGCAAGGCCGTCACCGATATGGAGTGGGAAGGGGGGATGACCCACTTCACGCATGCCATTCCGCGCACGCGCGGCCCGGGCTCGGCCCCGGTATGGGCCGTCTTGCTCGCCGTTGTCCTCACATTGCTCGGCCCCTGTGACCTGAGTAGTGCGCACTTCCATGCAGAGGTCGGCGCGGGGCACCCGGCGGACAACAAGTCATCGCACGGCATGCGTCACGCAGACAACGCGGACCCGGCCATTTCCACCCCGGCCGTTCGCAATCAGCGTGATGCGACCGACGAACGCCATGCTCCGCCGACTTCCGGTTTCCCCGAGTCCCTTGGCACAGCCGCCGGGCCGCTCCGGCCGGCGCAGACCTCAGTGCCCCGGGAGGTCCCTCCGGCACCACAGCAGCCGGCGCACTCTCACGGGGTACGGGCACCCCCTCGCCCTCCGGCATCTGACCCTTCCCCCGCCCCTCTCCTTTCCTGACCGCGGTCACTGTCGTGGCCGCGGTGTGCCTGCCGGAGGCCCCTGTGAACCGATCCGCGCACATCAGAGGGCTGATCGCCCTCGCTGCCGTCGCCCTGTCCTTGTTCGTTGCGCTCACCGTCCCCGTCCATCTCGGACTCGATCTGCGGGGCGGCACCCAGATCGTGCTGGAGACCCGGCCCACCGCCGATTCAGGCGCTGACACCGAGGCCACGGACCGCACCGTTGAGGTCTTGCGCGGCCGTATCGACGCTCTCGGTGTCGCCGAACCCACCATCGCCCGCTCCGGCAACGACCGGATCATCGTCGAACTGCCCGGCCTCCAGGACCCCCGGAAGGCAGCCGAAGTGCTCGGCCGCACCGCCCAGCTCACCTTCCACCAGGTACTGGGCACGGCAGCCGACGCCGACGACCTGCCCGAACCGCTGCCCAAGCGGCCCCGTGAGCAGGTGCTGGCGGATGAGTCCGGCCAACTACTGCGCCTGCGAGCGGCCTCACTGACCGGCAAGGACGTCGAGGAGGCAGCCGCCCGCTTCGACCAGCAGGGCGGCGGCGGATGGCATGTCACCGTCGACTTCAGAGGAGCAGGAGAAAGGGGCTGGGCCCGCCTGACCGGTGAGGCCGCCTGCCATGCGGCCGGAGACCCGGGCCGCCGGGTCGCCATCGTCCTGGACGACAAGATCATCTCTTCGCCGCAGGTCGATCCCTCCGTCGCCTGCCGCTCCGGCATCAGTGGCGGCTCCACCCGGATCACCGGCACCTTCGACGACAGCGAAGCCAAGGAGCTGGCCCTGCTCATCAACGGCGGCGCCCTGCCGGTACCGGTCGAGACCATCGAACAGCGCACCGTCGGCCCCACCCTGGGCGCCGACGCCATCACGGCCAGCGCCTGGGCCGCCGTCATCGGCACCGCGCTGAGCTCGCTGTTCATCATCGCCGTCTACCGGATCATGGGTGTTCTCGCCACCGTGGCCCTGGCCTGCTACGGCCTCATCTCCTACGCCGCCCTCGCGGCTCTCGGCGCCACCCTCACCCTGCCCGGCCTCGCCGGCTTCGTGCTGGCGATCGGCATGGCGGTGGACGCCAACGTGCTCGTTTTCGAACGCGCCCGTGAGGAGTACACCTCGGGTCACCGCCCCACCCCACGATCGTCCCTCACCTCCGGATTCCGCAGGGCCTTCAGCGCGATCGCCGACTCCAACATCACCACTCTCATCGCCGCCGGACTGCTGTTCTTCCTCGCCTCCGGGCCCGTGCGCGGCTTCGGTGTCACGCTCGGCATCGGCGTCCTGGCCTCCATGGTCAGCGCGCTCGTCATCACCCGTGCCCTCGCCGACTACGCCATCGCCCGCCCCCGCCTGCGCCGCCTGCCCCGCCTCACGGGCATCGCCCACACCGGCGCCGTCCGCGCCCGCCTCAGCCGCACCAACCCGAACCTGATGCGCCACCCGCGCCGGTGGCTGGCCGCCTCCTGCGTCGCCCTCGTCCTGGCCGCCTCCGGCATCGCGGTACGCGGGCTCGACCTCGGCGTCGAGTTCACCGGTGGCCGCCTCATCGAATACACCACGGCCGCCCCCGTCGACCCAGGCCGGGCCCGCGCAGCTCTCGCCGACGCCGGGTTCCCCCGAGCCGTCGTCCAGACCTCCGGCGACAACCAACTCACCGTCCGAACCGAGCACTTGAGCAACACCCAGGCAGCGGCCATCACCGACACCGTCACCGACCTGACCCACCGAGCCGACAAGATCCGCGACGAAGCCATCGGCCCCAGCCTCGGCGAGGAACTGCGCCACGGCGCCCTCACAGCTCTCGTCGTCGCCCTCGGCGCGCAACTCATCTATCTCGCGGCCCGCTTCCGCTGGCTGCTGGGAACCTCCGCGGTCGTCGCCCTCGCCCACGACGTCGTGATCCTCATCGGCGTCTTCGCCTGGCTCGGCAAGACGATCGACGGCGCCTTCCTCGCCGCGCTGCTGACCGTGATCGGCTACTCCGTCAACGACTCCGTCGTCGTCTTCGATCGGGTCAGGGAGCTCGGACGCCGTGACCGCAGGGCGCCCCTCGACCGCATCGGCAACCAGGCGCTGTTGCAGACGCTGCCCCGCACCGTCAACACCGGCATGGGCGCCGCGTTCATCCTCACCGCGCTGGCCGTCCTCGGCGGCGACACCCTCACCGACTTCGCTCTCGCCCTCCTCATCGGCCTCGCAGTGGGGACGTACTCGTCGATGTTCACCGCCACGCCGCTGGCAGTCGAACTGCACAAGCGCCGCACTTAGGTAGAGCACGCCGCACTCTCAGGGCAGTCGGCATCAGGCGCGCTCAGGTTCTGTCGGGTACGGCGATCAGGCTACGGGCTGGACACATCACCGGCGCGGGTCGGGCGACAGAAAAGTCGTACCGACTCGCAGGACTGAGTGGGCGCACATGGAGGGCGGCGGACGCTTTCGGGTCACATGTCTGCGCCGCCGGCCGGCCGGGTGCGAGAAAGGTCCTGCTCGGCCCGCCTCCGTCATACGGTCACCCGGTGCCCGGCCCGGCGAAGTACTCCTACCGCTTCCTCGAGCCGGTCGGGCGGGACCAGCACGAGGTCTCCGTCGTAGCTGGCGGCCGTCCAGACCGGGAGTTCGCCGGCGGCGAGCGGTGCGACGATGGCGCTGAGCATCCCCGTCGCCTCCGGGTCGTGCGCGTCATCGCCGTTCCACAGCGCCGCCCAGCCGTCCTCGGCGGTGTCGTCGCGCACCATCGCCGCCCCTCCGTCCGGGCCGAGCACCAGCGCGAGCAGGCCGGAATCGGCAGCGACCGTGCGGACGTCGGACACCCGCCCGAGAACGAAACGGCCCTCGAGCACGCGCAGGTTCTGAGTCCGAGTCACCGGCATCGAGGTCATGCGCAGCGGACGCGTCCCACTCGGTGGCGTAGGAGCAGAATCTGCGCCATTGCCTCGGTCGTTGCCGTCATGAGCCATGCACCAGTCCTCCTGTCGCGCGGCTCTCCCGGGTGCCGGCACCACCAGGCGCCACAGGCGGGATCCGCCACAAGCGAACCAATCTGTACTCATGATCACCAGTACGCCGCTCGTCGAGTCCGAGCGTCACGCTCGACCCGCCGGGGGCGGCACCTGTCGGGGATCGGCAGCCATTGCGCGCTGCTCGCACCGAGACCCCACCGGCGAGAGGCTGTCGGTACCGCGAGGCGCCGCCCTGCCCTTCTGAGTCCGCCAGGATCAGCCGGCAAGTCTCCCCCGGTTCCACGCTCACCGCCCGTCCGGCAGCCGGAGGTCGATGGGGCCGACGTGGGATGTCGGGACCTCGACGTCGAGTCGTCCGCGCTCCAGCCGTAGCCGGACGCCCCGATGCCTCCGTGTGGCGTCGGCACACCAGCCGCTACCCCTTCTCGGAACGGCCACTGTCCGCCCCCGCACTCACCGAACTCCCTCAGGCGGCACACACGGAAAGCGCCCGACTGCACCACCTCTCCCCTCTCCGGACCAGCCGCGTGCTGCGCCTCGCCAGGAGGCGGAGCACCGCGACACCAGCGACGCGGACAGGGCGCGGGAAAGCCGCCGTTGGGTACGGGAAGCGGACGGCTTCGGCCTCGGCATGCCACCCGAGGCGCTCGGCCCCAGGCATCCTGGGACGCATCCCGAGGTATTCGCCGCACGCTCCCTCTCGAAACGGCCGACGATCGTCGCACTGACCACCGCACACGACCGCCGCACCGACTGGCTCCGCGCAGGCCAGGCCCTTGAACGGGTCCTGTTCCTCGCCACCGCGCACGGAATCCGCCCATGGCTCCTGAGCCAGGCCCTGGAGTGGCCTGACCAGGGTGAACGGCTCATCCCCTCGAAAGACGCCCGTCCTCACCGCGCCCGGATGTGATCCGCCTCGGCTACGGCCCCGGACGAACGGCCTCGCCTCGAAGCGACAAGACCTGGGGCTTGCACAAGCTCCCTGAGGCACTTCAATCCCCCAGGTTTTCCGGCGGCACGGTCGCGGTCACCGCTGCGGGCAGTCGGCCGTTCAGGATGTCCTGGCGTGGCAGGGACAGCCGGAAGTGCTGCTGCAAGGCGCTCAGAGTGGCATGCAACGAGTCGAAGTCCTCGCTCGCGTCATCATCGAGGAGGCCGGCTTCCTCGAAGGCCGGGAGCAGGAACGCCATGTCCTCGTCCGGGGTGTCGCCGATGTCGAAGCGACCGACCGTTCGGCCGTCGCGGTAGTACCAGCACTCCCTGGGCGGGTCGTCCGGCTTCGGGGTCAAGTGCAGGACCTCGACCCCGCCCGCGGAGATGGCGGAGTGAGCCCACCGCGCTTTGGAGGGCCGGCCCTGCTCCACCGCGTACGACCAGCCCGCGCATTCACCGAAGCGGGCCACGCGCGCTGATTCTCGCTCGTTGAACGTCAGCCTCTCAGCCTCGGCGAAGGTGATCGGGTCGAGCACTTCTCCCGGCCGGGCACCGAGCCGGACAACGAGGTCACGGGGGCCGATGCCGCGAGCGAAGGTGACGAACAGGACGGGGGCGTCTCCGCGCCAGGCGTCACTCAGCCACGTGATGCCCTCGCTCAATGTCGTCTCCTGTGTTTTTTGGGTGGGACTGAGGGGGGAAGGCCGGCCGTCCCGCCCCCGTCTGTGTCGTGTCGTGTCGTGGGGCGTCGTGTCAGGCGGTCTCGGCTTTGGGCGGTGACCTGCTCTCATTTGCAGCGCAACTGCCGCACGAGCATCCCCGGGTCCCGTACGACCTGCCACAGTCCGATCGACAGCAGCACCAGACTGACGGCGAAGCAGACCCAGAAGACGAACTGGGAGCCGGTGGCGAGGTCGTGGGTGCTGCCGTCCTCATAGCGGCAGTACGCCTGTGGGGGAAACGCCTTCGAGCTGCCCACGCCTCCGTAGTACATGGAGCACGGGTCCTCGCCGGGATCCTTGATGGTGTCGTCCGCCGTGACGATCAGCAACCAGGCCAGCGCCGTCACCGGAACCGTGCCGAACACGATCATCTTCGTCCAGGTCGGCAGGCGAGGGTGGCCGAGGAGCCCGTTCAGCGCGATCAGTACGACCACGAACACCGCGGCGACGGCCCCGCCGGTGAACGGCCTGTCGAACACCTCGTCCAGGAGCCATACGACTCCGGCCACCGGTGGCGCGGTGAGGACGACGACCTTGATCCCGGAGGCGATACGCGGGTTGGCGAGCAGGTAGACGCCGAGCGCGCACGCGATCAGCGCGGCGAGCTCGATCACGGACGCACGTCGGTGGTGTCGGCGGGGTCCCTGTATGTCTCGTCCGTACGCCACGGACCCACGCCGAGCTTCCCGGTCGTCCCGAGGTCGAGTTCCGGCACGACCATTACGGGATCAGCAGCGGGCGTGGCCCAGACGCGGACGTAGGGCGCGTTCACCGGTTCGCCGGACTGAGTGGTGTTGCGCCAGGCCAGCCCGGTCACCGCAGCCTCGCCCGGACTCAGGACCACGGGTCGCGGGCTGCTGTCCCCGCCGAGGCCGGTACTGATCTGGTCGGTCCCCTCAAGGATCCGTACGCCGTCCACGGGGTGGTGGTCCTCGTCCTGGATCGCGAGTTTCGGGTAGCCGTTGAGCCGGATCGGCCGGGTACCGCAGTTGACCAGGTGCAGGCCGACAACCCGCAGCCCCATCGCGGCGTCCCCCTCGTCGGCGTAGAGGTGCATGCCCGACTCCGGGCAGTCTCCCGAGGCGGACGGCGCCTCGTCCTCGGGAACGCTCCGCACCTTGCTCACCTCCGCTCCCGTCACCTCGGGTGCGTTCCCGGCCCTCTCCCCCATTACGACGGTGCCCTTGACGGTCCGTCCCGGCGCGACCGCCTCGACGGTGTGCTCCGCGTTGTCGACCGGGCCTCCGGAGGCCGAGAGGAACCCGATGGTCAGCGTGTAAGTGGCGGTCTGCTTCTGCTGGTTGGTGATCTCGAAGTCCGCGCTGTAGTCGGCTCCCGCGCAGCCGCTGTTGGGGCCCCAGGCGTACAGCGCGGTGATCTTGACGCCGTCCTCGGCCCCGCCGTCACCTTCCACCGGGGGCACGGGCAACGGGGTGGGCGTGCCCGAGGGCCGAGGGGATGGTTGTAAGGACGGGGAGCTGCCGTATTGGGCGACGTCCGGCGGGCATTGCGCCTCGACCCGGACCGGGCCGCCGTCGACATCCCCGCCGGGCGGGCCGCTCTGGGAACCACAAGCGGCGAGCAGCAGGACAGCGGCGAGGACGGCGGGAGCGGTGCGGGAGACGGTCGTCATCCGCCCACCCCACCAGGCGGACGCTTCCGCGGGCTGTGGCGGAACCCACACCTCCGGTCACAGCGGTGTCACAGATCACTCTGGAGGCAGAGGTGGTGTGTGTCGTTCTTGCGCCACGTCTGGGGAGTGCTGGGCCGGCGGCAACTCCGCCTGCTCCAGCACTCCGAGAGGGTGCACGACCCTGCGCATGGCAGTGACAGCGGCCGTGGCAGTGGCCGTGCACGGCGGCTCGGCGCGTGCCTTCGCGACAGGCGCGATGGTTGCCTTGTTCCGCTCTTCACACTCACCCATTCCTCACAGGCCGCCCGTGCCCACTGCCCTGATTCAGATACGGCGCACGGTGTGCAGCGTCCTGGCGTACGTCCCCGAGCCGTCGAGGAGGGACGCGCCGCCGAGATCGGACATGGTGGGCCCGTTGACCGTCTTGCGGCTGGAGAGGAAGCGGCGTTTGCCGCCGGCGTCGAGGCCCAAGTAGATGCCGACGTGATCGATCGTCAGGCTGGCCCCGTCGTCACTGGAGTCGGCGTTGAACAGCACCAGATCGCCGGGCTGCAGCAGGGCTGCGGCGGGCGGGGTGTTCCCGGTGGAGCGGTCGACGACCACGCCCGGCGCGTAGTCGGCGATGTGCCGTGACTTGCGCGGGATCCGCGTACCGGAGGTGTCCTCCCCGGCGGCCAGGGGCACGCCGAGGTGGTAGCCGTAGACCATGCGCGTGTAGCCCGAGCAGTCGAGGTTGCCGACCTGCTTGCTGGACGGACCCCTGTACGTGCCGTCCGGGAAGGTCCAGCCCACGTTCATGTACTCGTGGAAATCGGCGCCCTCGAGCCGGTAGCCGTGGGCGTCGAGATAGCCGTACCCGGCCTCGCCCAGCACCTGCTTGCCCTGGGCGGGTCCCGCGCCGGCCGTGACCGCCGCACCGCCGCCGAGGAACATCGCGGCGTATGCCAGCACGTCCGGGACGGTGGATCCGGCCCAGCCGCGGATCGTCTGCTCCAGCTCGGGCGTCCAGGTGCCGTCGAACGGCTCGGGCAGCACACGCACCCAGTCGCCGTGGGTGACGGACGGCAGGACCGCCCAGTTCGCGGCGTCCACCTCCAGGCGGCTCACGGACAACCGGACGGGCAGGTTGGTGCAGCCCTCGTTGGCCAAGGCGCGCACTCCGACCCGGCCCTTGACCAAGGTGGACGTGGAGTCGGTGACGTCGAAGGCCCACGATGACGGCTCCGCCGACGCCGACTGCCAGGCCTTCGCCTGGATCCGGGTGCCCTCCCGCCGCACCCGGATCGTCCAGTCGGTCCTCGCCGGCACGCCCGTGGCCAGGGTGATCGCCGTCTCCAACGGCTCCACGCCGTTGCTGACCTCCTTCTCCAACCGCATCTCGACCGCCCCGGAGGTGAGGAAGGACAGCCGCGCCCGGTAGTGGTTCTGCGTGCTGGTGTAGCCGAAGGTCAGCGCGAACGAACAGGCCTGCCCCGTGGGGACCTTGTCGAAGCGGGCCGTGCAGCGTGCGTCGACGTCGGTGATCTCGTCGTCGCGCAAACTGGCGTGCCGGCTGGACCCGGCGCTCGTGAGGTCGATGATCCCGGCGCCCGGCACCACCGAGAAGTCGGACTTGAAGGTCTCGGAAGTGACCCACTTGCCACCCCCGGCCGAGGTGCCCCAGTACACCCGCTCCTCCTCGCCCAGCGCGAGGTCAGGCAACGTCCGCTGGAAGTCGTCCACGAAGGGCCGCTTGTTCTCCGCGAACGTCCGCTGCGGGCCGGGCAGTACGACGGTCCGCGCGCCGTGCGTGAGCAGCGCGACGCGCTTGCCCCCGGAAGTCACCTCGGTACGGGCCGGGGTGCCGGAGAGCACGGTGGCGGTGAGGGGGACGGTGAGGGCCAACGAAGTGAAGTGCGCGGCGCCGAGCGGCGCCATGGAGACCCACGAACGGGCCGAGGGCAGGCTTCCCGGCCCCGGGAAGGCCGGCACGTCAACAGCCGCGGCGGCACGCGCGGAGGCGGCTTCCACACCGGTGAGCGAAACAGCGGCAGAGGCCGCGAAGGCGGCGAGAAATCTTCGTCGAGATGTGTCAGACATGTGTTTGATGATCCGTCACCGCCCACGGACACGTCACACCACCCCGATTCCGGCCGACGCCCACCGAAGGCGGCGCCGCGGTACGGCGCGACACAAACGAGCTGACCGGCCGTGCAAGAACCACCGGCGGACGGACGTGCTCGGGCACACACTCCCTCGCCCTCTGCACAAGACCGATCAGGAAGAAGGGCCGCCTGTCCCTGTTGCAGCCATGACATGGTGGCAGTCCTGACGCGTAGGCGAACGGCTGGTTGCTGAACGCATGCGGCCAGCACTCGGGAAGGACACGATGAAGCTTCTCCTCACCGACTCCGGTATCAAGAACGCGAGCATCCAGGACGCGCTGGTCGACCTCCTGGGCAAGCCGATCGCCGAGTCCAGCGCCCTGTGCGTCCCCACCGCCGGGTACGGAGCTCCGGACGCCGATCCGGGCGGGCCCTGGCGATTCATCAGCGGACGATCCCCCAGCCCCATGACCGACCTGGGGTGGAAATCGGTGGGTGTGCTGGAGCTCACGGCTCTGCCCAGTATCGAGAAAGCTCTCTGGGGCTCCTGGGTCCGGGAGGTCGACGCCCTGCTGGTCAACGGCGGCGACGCGCTGTACCTGTGCCACTGGATGAGGGAATCCGGCTTGGCTGACCTCCTGCCGTCACTGTCTGACACCGTCTACGTGGGACTCAGCGCCGGGAGCATGGTGATGACCCCGCGCATCGGAGAGAACTTCATCGGCTGGAAGCCACCGACCGGCGGCGACACCACGCTAGGCGCGGTTGATTTCTCGATCTTCCCGCACCTGGATCATCCGGCTTGTCCGGAGAACACCATGGCCGAGGCAGAACGGTGGGCGGCTCGGATCGCGGGTCCGGCGTACGCGATTGACGAACAGACCGCCATCAAGGTGGCCGACGGCGTCGTCGAAGTAGTCTCCGAGGGCCGATGGAAGTTGTTTCAGTAGGCGTATTGCAACTCCCCCCATTGGATAAGTTGCCCGCCATGACTGAGCTGGAATCCGTCGCCTGGCCACCTGAGCCGATACGGACTGAGCGGCTCGTGCTGCGCGAGTCCGAGGCCCGGGACCGTTCGGCGTTCGTCGAGCTGTTCTCATCGTCAGAGGTGAATGCCTACCTCGGTGGCCCTCGACCGCGTGATGAGCTGGAGCGCGAGATGCCCGCGGTGCCCGGGCGGCGGCTCGGACTGTTCGTGATCGAGCTCGACGGCGCCATGATCGGCGTCATCGAGCTCAACCGGCGCGACGCCGAGCACCGGAGCCAGGTCCGTCCGGGTACCGGGGCGGCCGAACTCGGCTACCTGTTCCTGCCGAAGGTGTGGGGACGCGGGTACGCCACCGAAGCGTGCGCGGCAGCGCTCGGCTGGTTCGCCGACGTGCTTCCCGGCGAGCCGGTGGAGCTCTGCACCCAGACCGCCAACGACCGCTCGATGCGCCTGGCAGCGAAGCTGGGGTTCACCGAGGTGGAGCGGTTCGAGGAGTGGGGCGTCGAACACTGGATGAGCGTGTGGCTCCCGGTCCCGTCGTCCTTCTGATACCGCGTGGCACGTGGAAAGGGACGCCGCCGCTTCTCGACCGACCGCGGGACCGAACGGATCAGGGGGCGAGTCGGATTCGGTCCGGGTGAACCGCTTCGCATCGGCGACGAGTTCAGTAGCGGAGGCGGTTTCCGAAAGGCCCTCGTCCGCATCGCGGCTCACGCGTCCTGATGGGCACAACTTCCATGGCCAAGAACTGGGATCCTGACGAGGTGTCTCACACCGGAGCCCCACCGCTTGCAATTGACGATCGCGGAAACACCCTGATCTCCCTCGCAAGCGGAACGGAAACCTGCCACCGGCTGACGCTCCGCTACCGGCGGCGTTGATCGCCCTTTGGCGCGCCGATCGAGTCCTGATGGTCTTCGACCGCTACCGCCAGTCGTGGGAGCCAACTGGAGTACGAGCGGGTTCCCTGAGGGGCTGATCGACGCGTCGTTCCATTTCAGCTGGCAGGAGGCTCGATGGTCTCCTGCATCGGCCTCTCAGGATATTGGGCCGTTCTCCTGCATTTCAGGATTCACTGCTGTAATTTCAACTTCCCCTGCGGCGCAACCGCCACGAGGCTTTCGTCCAGCGCACCATCGCCGCCTTCTCTCCACGAATCAGCGACGAACTCGGCACGTGGGTCGGTGTCATGCGTGACGTTTCAGCAGGCCCCACCACCGCGTCACTGACTACGCCACTATGCGCCGCTACCTCATCTACCTGGCCGCGCCGCTCGCTGGCTGGACCACCCGCTGCACGACCTTGCGTCAGGTGACGGAGGCTGACGTCACGACCGCTGTCACCGCGGTCAAAGGCCCACGCGCCCGCGAGCGCGCTGTGGCGATCCGGTCGCTCTTTCGAGCCCTGAAGCACACCAAGCTCGGCTTCGCCGACCCCACCCGCGGCGTTCGCACAACCCGTCAGGAACTGTTGCCCACAACTCTGGCCCCGACCGGCTGGCCGGGCTCTTGGAGATCAGCTCCAACCCGGCTACCCGCCTGGTTCTCGCCCTGGTCGCCCTCCACGCAACCAGCGGCACCGACCTGCGCAACCTCGTCCACCTCGACGACACCACAGATGCCCTACTGCATGCCTGGCTCCGCTACCGCCATCAGCGTTGGCCACGCACCGTCAACGCGCACCTCCTGGTCACTCAACAGACCGCCAGCGCGACCGATCCTGTCTCCGCGGACTACATCTACAGGCGCTTCGACCCCGCCGGTCTGACTCTGCGCGCAGTTCGCGCCGACAGCATCCTGGATGAGGTCCGCGAGACCGAAGATCCCTTCCACCTCGTCCGTGTCTTCGAAATCTCCATCACCACTGCCATGAAGTACATCCACGCTGCCCACCCCTACCGCCTCGGCCCTGTTCCTCACTGAGGCAGACGGCCGTCCCGAGAAGCATGTGCACCCCCAAACAGCGTCACGATGGCGGCAGCTCAGTGTTGAGTCTCGTGGCAGGCACTCGCTCGATGCGGGTCCAGCCCCTCCAGCCCCGCTCCTCCAGGATCGCCAACAGCCTTGCGGCGTGCGGTGAGGACTCGACCATGGTCGAGTCCAGCAGTTCGACGAACTGGTCGTCGATACCGTCGTCGGCACCCACCTCTCCGGCCTCCACAGCGCGAATCATCAGACGCTCCATGATGTCGGCGACCTCGACGATCCGCGGATCGTTGTCCGGCCAGTCGAGTGCCCCGCTGAGAAGGCTGTAGAGCTTCACCATGTCGGGGTCGTCCAGCTCCTCGTGCTTCTTGGCGATCACGGAGTCGATCGAATGCGGCACCTGGGCGGCGATCATGATCCAGGCGTCCCGCTCCATCTCGATGTACCGCTCCTCGACGCCGAGACCGCGCAGCCGGTCGAGGTAGTCCACGACGCTCTGCGGAAGCGCCAGGTGCTCTCCGGCGGCGAGCCTGGCGAGCCGGCTGCGAGTGTCCTGCAGCCGCCGGATCTCGGCACGCAGGGCCTTGTCAATCTCCTGGACGCCGTCGGCGAACTCCTCCGGGCCGGCGTCGAGGAGTTCCTGCACGCGGGCCAGCGGCACGCCGGCGTCAGCGAGGGTGCGGATCCGGATCAGTCGCACAACCGCGGCAGCGTCGTAGGTCCGGTATCCGGACCGGTCGCGTTCAGGCTCCGGCAGCAACCCGATCCGGTGGTAGTGACGTACCGCCCGCACCGTCACGCCGGCGTACGCCGCAAGCTGGCTGATGGTGAGCATGGGGCTCAGCCTGCCTCAGGCGATCTTCCGGCGATAGGCGGCCATCGCGAAGATGTACGCCACGACGAGAATGCCGACGCACCACGCGAGGGCGGTCCAGATGTCGTCACCGACCGGCTGCTGGGCGAACAGGTCTCGGATCGTGTTGACGATCGACGTCACCGGCTGATGTTCGGCGAACCAGCGCACCGGGCCGGGCATCGTCTTTGTGGGCACGAACGCCGAACTCACGAACGGCAGGAAGATGAGGGGGTAGGCGAACGCGCCAGCGCCCTCGACCGACGACGCAGAAAGCCCGGGGATCACGGCGAGCCAGGTCAGCGCCAGGGTGAACAGGAGCAGGATGCCGGTGATAGCGAGCCATGCCGACACTCCTGCCCCGGAGCGGAAGCCCATGAGCACAGCGACGCCTACGACGAGCACGAGCGCGATCAGGTTGGCGACCAACGAGGTGACGACGTGGGCCCACAGCACACCCGACCGCGCGATCGGCATGGACTGGAATCGTTCGAAGATCCCGCTCTTCACATCGGTGAACAGCCGGTACGCGGTGTAGGAGATGCCTGAGGCGATGGTCATGAGCAGGATGCCGGGCAGCATGTAGTTCACGTACGGAACCGACCCGGTGTCGATGGCTCCGCCGAACACGTAGACGAACATCAGCATCATGGCGACCGGCGTGATGGCGGTCGTGATGATGGTGTCCATGCTGCGTGTGACATGGCGCAGGGTCCGCCCCGTGAGCGCGGCAGTGTCGTTGAAGAAGTACGTGGTCATCCTCGTCCCCCAGTTGTCGTGCCAGTGACCTCGCTCTTGTCGCTGCCGCCGATGACTGCGAGGAAGATTTCCTCGAGGGTCGGCTGCTTCTCGACGTACTCGACCTTGGCGGGTGGGAAGAGCTGCTTGAGCTCGGTGAGGGTGCCGTTGACGATGATCCGCCCCTGGTGGAGGATCGCGATCCGGTCGGCCAGCTGCTCTGCCTCGTCCAGATACTGCGTGGTGAGCAGCACCGTCGTTCCGTGGCCGGCGAGCTCCTTGACTGCGTCCCACACCTCGATGCGCGCCTCGGGGTCAAGACCGGCCGTCGGCTCGTCCAGGAAAATCACCGGCGAATTCCCGATGAGGCTCATCGCGATGTCCAGCCGGCGGCGCATCCCACCCGAATACGTGGACACTCTCCGCGCGCCCGCCTCGGTCAGCGAGAAACGCCTCAGCAGGTCGTCCGCGGTCGCACCGGGGTCCTTGAGGTGGCGCAGTCTGGCGACGAGTACGAGGTTCTCCCGACCGCTGAGGATCTCGTCGACGGCCGCGAACTGTCCGGTGAGACTGATGGACTCCCGCACGTTCGCCGCTTGCGTGGCGACGTCGAAGCCATTGACGTTCGCCGCCCCCGCGTCGGCTTTCAGGAGCGTGGCGAGGATTCTCACGGTCGTGGTCTTGCCCGCTCCGTTGGAACCGAGCAGGGCGAAGATGCTGCCCGGCGCCACGTCGAAGTCCACACCGCGCAGCACTTCGAGCTGCCCGTACGACTTCTCCAGACCCTGCACGCGAATCGCCGGACCGGCGATCGATTGGGCTGTCATGGTCATCTTCCTCCTTCGCGGAGCTGCTCCAGGCGACTGCGCGGAAGCTCCTTTCGGAAGGATGGAGGGTTGACCCAGCGTCAAGGTCAAGCCCGTTCCGACCGCGGCACTCAGATCGCCGACCGGCCAGACACACCGCAGCGACGACGGGCCGCTCGCCCCGAGCTCGTTCGGCCGCGAACCCGCCATACTCATAGCTGTCGGTGAACCACTCACGCGTCGGTTCCTGCGACTCACCGGCCAGAAAGCAACGAACCCGCCTGCTTCGCCCGGTGGGCGCGTTGCGGCAGGCGAACTGCTGGAGAGGACCGGTCAGGTGCCCGACGCACCGTTGCGTTTCGTCGGCTACGCAGCCTTCGTGCTCGCTCCCGATCGGCGAGCTGAGTACACGGCCTGTTCGCCGGACATGTCAGGGGGTGGACGCGTCCCGGCAGGGCCTCCTGACCACTCTGGCCCACTCGGCGTGCGCACACGCCCGAGAACAACACCCGTCAGCGACCGTCGCTGGCGCCGGCGTCTATGAGTTGGACCAGGCGTGAACCGGCACTAGATCGGTAGCATCCCCGGACCCGGCTCATTTCAGAGGGGTGTCGGGATCTTACGTCGAGGGGTGGCACATGGCGCAACGGTTGGTGGCCTGGAACGAACACGGCTTCATGCCCGACAAGTTGGGGGCAGTTGCTTCCATGAACCTGGACTACGCGTCGTTGTCCAAAGAACGACCGCAACTGGCACAGGCCCTCGGAAACGGACGCGTCATTTCGCACAATGTCCTGCACTACGGCTACGGCGTGCTGTTCACGTTCGTCGTGGAGGACTGAACTGGCTGGAAGGTCGACTATCGAACGGCGTGCTCTGAGCGCCCGGCCCCTGTGGGTCGGGCGCTGCTTGTTGTCGATCCTGCGCTGCCCTCAGAACGGCACGCGAAACACCCCCACAGACGCTCTGACCTGCTTGATCACGCTGGGCCGTTGCGGATGCGTCGGATCAGGCGTCGGCGCCGCGGTCCGTTTCGACGAGCCGGAAGGCCGGGCCGAGTACCGTGCGGCCTCCCGTTGT
This sequence comes from Streptomyces sp. NPDC006335, assembly GCF_040612795.1. Taxonomy (NCBI): domain Bacteria; kingdom Bacillati; phylum Actinomycetota; class Actinomycetes; order Kitasatosporales; family Streptomycetaceae; genus Streptomyces; species Streptomyces sp. NPDC006335. The sequence continues at coordinate 52,706 of NZ_JBEXQX010000029.1, read as the reverse complement.
GCGCGGCATCTCCGCCAGTTGATGTGCCTGCTTCTCCAGTCGGGTCATCAGGTCGGCGGCGTGTCTGAGTTCGCCGGGGTGGCCGTCGAAGACACGCTGCAGGACAGCAAGGATCGTCGTGTACGTCTGGTCGCAGGCTTCGGCGGCTTTCCGTTCGGGTGATCCTTCGGGCAAGCGGGTGGGGTCCGGGTCGTCGACCATCGGGTAGATCCCCTTGGGGTCCAACTCGACCGGAGAGCCTTCGAAGCGCCACTGGCCGCTGCGGTAGACCATGCGGCGCCCCTCGACGATCTCCTGGAACCGGTAGTAGTGCGCCAGTTCCTCGGATGGTGCGGTTGCAGGAACCCCTCCCGACGCGCCGTCGTCGGCGGTGAGGGCGGGACGGCGGCCGTCTGCCGCTTGGACCGTCGGGGCACTGGCGACCGCAGTGGGCACCGCGAGTGCGGCGGCGCCTTCGAGTGCCGTACGACGGCTGATCTCCGGGTTCATCGGCGGGTGTCCTCCTGGGCGGGTGCAGACTGCGGACCGGAGCCGGACCTGTCGGGAAGCGACCCTGTGGTCGGATCGGTGGGGGTGCCCTCTCCTTGGCGGATGATCTCCAGGACGGCCCAGAGCGCGGTATGCGCGTCCGTCACCCGGTAGAGACGGCCGGGTGCCTTGGGCCAGATGACCTGATGAGCGGGGTCGCCGTTGAACAGATCCTCGCGGCTGTCGAGGTCGATGATGGCGGAGGCGATCTGCTGGTAGAACCAGCCCAGCGTGCCGTCGTCGTACAGGGCCTGCTGGAAGAACTCCCGCGGCGCGAGCAGGACATGGTCCGGGCAGTCGTGGATCTCGCCCTGCTCGGTGAGGACGATGTCGTGGGCTTCCAGGGCGGCCAGGGCCTGGCGGCCGGCCGGATTCAGCGGGACGTGAGGCGTCTCGATGGCCATGAAGACGTCCCTCACGTGCTCCACGGAGCAGCGGCGCAGGGAGACGGTCAGACCGGGCATGACCCCGCCCGGCAGGGGCCCCGGATACCGCGGGACTGCGCTGGGGTGGGCGATCTGAGGTGTGGCGCCGATCGCGTTGAGGATGTTGGCCACCAGCGCCATGTGCAGCATCTCCTCCATCACCACGCTGCGGATGATGCCGGCGACCTCCCGGTTTTTGCCCGGCCGGAGAGAGAACAGCGCATACAGATAGGGCGGGATCGTGGCGTGCTCCAGGGCCAGCGCCGTCTGCAGAGCGTCCTGCAATCCCTGACGATCGTTGATGTCCACCCATCCGGTACTGAGATCAGCCGTAGCGCCGTCCCGCAGCTTCGTACGGGCAGGACTCACGTGAGACATGTCCGCCTTCCATCCCTGTCGACTGGCTCGGACCCCTGTCCGTGACCTGCGTGGCACCGTGACACGGCGCCGGAAAGAAAGTCGTGATTGAACCGCCGACCGAACCACTTTCGCGCTATCAGGCGAACCTCCGCCTGGTACGGCGTAAGGGGTCGAGAGGCGAATGGCGCGCCGGCGAGACGGTCCGGCAATGTGGCCTGCTCACGCTGCCAGTGCGGTTGCGTCAGCGGTATCGGCGCCTGCGTTTCGTGGATCGGACACGTCTGGTCACTCCGCGCGCCCGAACGGCTGGATGTTCTCCCGTAGTTGGTCGGACAGTCCGCGCAGTATCTCGCCGCCCCGCGATCACCCGGCGCATGATCTGCCCATCCCCAGGACGATTGGGCGGATCTCTTCCCCTGTCGCTCAGGTGACTTTCCGCGGCTCCTAGCCCCGCTACCTGGGCACCCCCCTCTGCCTGCGGGCACCTTCCCTGCCTGGCGGGCTTCCTCTACTTCATCGAGGAGACGTTCGACCTGCTCTGACGGGAGCTGCCTATGACACGGGGCCGTCGGTGCATCGCGGACAGCCCCACGTATCGGGTCGTGATCAATGAGCACCGCCGCTTCGGGGCGGGTGACCGATCGGGCGTACGCGGCTCGGCGATCTGGGCTGTGTGGGCGCGAGTGGCCGAAAAGCGACGCCGCAGGCAACCAGCGGCCGGAGCCGAGAGCCCCCGCCGCGTGCCGACCGGGACGGCCTGTCAGAGGATGGCGAGTCGGTCCACCAGCAGCCTGACCCTCGCCTCGGTGTGCTGTGGGGGCAGCCGTCCCGATCGGGTCAAGGTCGCCAGCCCGTGCAGGGACGCCCAGAACGTCTCGGTGAACAGCCCCGGATCGACGCCGTCCCCGGCGCCCTCGCCGAGGCTCTCCAGCAACGCGGCGAAGGCGTCCTTGAGAGGTTCCGGGGTGTCCTGCTGTGCGTACGCCAGGCCACCGTCGAGCTGGAAGATGGCGTCGTAGACCGCCGGGTTGCGTTCGGCGAAGTCGAGGTAGGCGTGCGCGAGGGCGGCGATCCGCTCGCGCGGGCCGTCCACGGCGGCGGTCGCGGCCCGCACCGCCGTGGCCATCTCGGTGGCGCCCTGAAGGGCAACGGCGCCGATGATCTCGCGCTTGCCGCGGAAGTGGCTGTAGAGGACGGGCTGGCTGTATTCGATGCGCTCGGCGAGTCGGCGGGTGGTGACCGCGTCCCAGCCCTGCTGCTCGGCTAGTTCACGGGCCGTCGCCACGATGAGGCGCTCGCGCTCCGCCCTTTCGCGCTGCTTGCGTTCCTGTACCGACATGATCCGATCCTAGCACCGCTAGACAACAGAGCGGCAGCAGGTCTAGCGTTGCCACATCAGCTAGCAACACTAGATTCCGAGAGGGTTCATCATGCTCAACGCACTTGAGGTCATCACCACCGTGGTCGTCGGCGTGATGGTGGGGGTGGAGTTCTCCGTCGCCTTCGTCATGAACCGGATCCTCAACGCCCTCCCGGAGGACAGCGCCCAACTCGGCCATGCCCACGGAGGTCGGATGCTCGGCGCCGTGATGCCGGTCTGGTACATCGGCTCGCTCGTCCTCGCCGGCGTCTGGGCTGCCGCCGGGTGGCAAAACCACGGCACCGGCCTCGTCGTCACCGCGGGCGCGCTGCTGATCCTCAGTGTGGTCATGTCGGTCCTGCTGCTCGTCCCGATCAACAACCGGAACAAGACGTGGACCCCCGACAACCGCCCCGCAGACTGGAAGCAGCAGCTCAACCGTTGGGAGCGCTTCCACTACGTCCGCCTCGCCGTCATCCTTGCAGCCTTCGCCCTGCTGGTCACCGCCCTCACCTGAGCCCACGGCTCACCGCCCGGTCACCAGCCCCAGCTCACCAAGGCACGCAGGGAGAAGAGCGATGTCACCGAAGAAGATCGACACCCTTCTGGCCGCTGCCATCACCTCTTCGTCCTCTGGCTCGGGGGCAAGTTCATCCTGAGCCCAAAGACGACGGGGGCCGAACTTCGGCCTGCCGAGCCGACCGTCCGGCGACGACGGCGGCTTACTGATCACCAAGAGAATCCGCACCGTCGTCCCTGGTGACGAGCGCCGCCAAGCGCTGGGCACGGTGCTGCCGGTGGAGCTCTCGCCGGCTCGGCGACATGACCGCAGTCGACGGGCCTGCGGACGGCCCGGACGGTGCCTGGTGGGATGCCCTGTGCGGTGGAGGGAGACGTCGACGGCCACGTCGTGCGGCAGTTGCCGAGCATGGCTGCGAAGTCCCGGCGGGCCAAGCATCGGTCCCACCTCAAACGGGCCCGAGTGGCGAGGTCGGGTCACGAAGCGCGGCGGAAGACGGCGGCGGGTCCGCGTGTGCGAGGGCCGAACTTGTCGCGCACAAGGTCGGCGGCGGTTTCGGCGCCAGGCAGCTCTCTCCCCGAGAGCGCACACGACGCCCGCCTCGCAGCCACTCGGTCGACGGCGACGAGGTCCTCGTCCTGCGGCACGAGCCTGGTCAGCAGGCGCACTGCCAGCCGGCGGCGGCTATCAGGTGATTAGGGAGCTGCCGCAGGTCCTCCTCGTGGGCCGACGGCGCCAGGCCGCGAACCCCCTCCCCGAGTGCTGCCGTCGGCGCACCGCAATGTCGAGTCCAGGCGCGGTCGGCCTGGCCTCGGCCGCGCAACGGTCACCGAGTCGCGCGACCAGCTCCAGCATGTCGGCGCGGACGGCGGAAAGCCCGCTTGGTCAGCGCGTCGCGGGCCGGTTACTGGCGGGTTCAAACAGTGCGTAAGATCAACTTCGACCAACGCAAGCCCACTTTGGGGGAACAACTCATGACAAAGCGCATCTCCGCTCTCGTCGTCTCCGCGGCCATCGCCGGAGGCTTCTTCATCACCTCTGTGCCCGCTCACGCCGCCACGTCGGCCGAGCAAGGCCAGGTCTCGGTCAAGGCCTCCGTCACCTGTGACAAGAACCAGCTGCGCCAGCAGATCGACGAACTCAAGAACAAGGCCGCGAAGCTGAAGCGACTGGGCCAGACCGCGGCGGCGCGGAAGGCGCTCAGCGACGCGACCGCTCTCGAGAAGAGGCTCCACGCGTGCATCAAGGCTGAGGAAGACTCGAGCAAGCCGTTCCCCGGTTAACTGCGTTCCCGACCTCATCGGCCTGCTGAGCAGTGATCGGGCTTGGTGGTCGCGTCCCGAGGTTCCGCGACGCCTGCGTGGCGGCACCGGTGCCTATGCGCTGCGTACGGCGTTCAAGCAGCGGGCGGCGTGGGCGCGCAGGGCGTCGGCGAGTTCGGGTGGTGCGTGGGTGAGAGTGAAATCGGCGTCGACCGAGGTGATCATCCAGGCGAGGTCGCGCGGGGTGTCGGCGCCCAGGTGCAGCAGGCAGGTGTCGTCGTCGACGGGTTCGATGACGCCCATGCCGGGCCAGACGCGGTCGGTGACCGCTGCGGCGGGCTCGTGCAGGGTGATGGTGGCCTGGAACGGCCAGGTCCGCGACGACAGTCGGTGGGCCAGGTAGGTGGCCACGTCGGTGTCGGGGAGTTCGCGGGGGGTGAACCGCGGTCCAGTCGGCGTGCGCGGCGTGAGTCTGTCGACGCGGAAGGTGCGCCAGTCGGCGCGGTCGGTGTCCCAGGCGACCAGGTACCAGTGGCGGTCGAAGCTGACGAGACTGTGCGGCTCGACCGAGCGCGTGCTGCGGCCGCGGCTGCGGCGAGGGCCGGCGTAGTCGAAGCGCAGCCGCTCGCGTCGGCGGCACGCTTCCGCGATGGCCATGAGGGTGTCCGCGCGGACCTGGGGAGCCGGGGCCGCGCCGGCCCGGACGGTAGCGGTGTGCAGGGTGTTCACTCGGTACCGCAGCCGGGGTGGGAGCATCTGCTCGAGTTTGGTGAGCGCGCGCAGCGAGGACCCTTCGATGCCGGCGACCGAGCCACCGGCCGCCGTGCGCAGGCCGACGACGACGGCGACAGCCTCGTCATCGTCGAGCAGCAACGGCGGCAGCGTGGCCCCGGCCCCGAGCCGGTAGCCCGCAGTGCCCTGGGTGGCGTTGACGGGGTAGCCGAGCGCGCGCAGCCGCTCCACATCACGGCGCAGGGTACGTCGGCTGACACCGAGGCGTTCGGCGAGTTCGGCCCCGGACCAGTCGCGGTGGGCCTGCAGCAGGGAAAGCAGCTTCAGCAGCCGCCCGGAGGTCTCCAGCATGCCGTAAGCGTGCCGGAAGGTGAGGACCGGAACTGACCTAAGCGGGCCCTAGCCTCGCGGCCATGGCGAACACAACACCCGGCGGTATCCGCTCCTTTCGCATCGACATCCCCCAGGCCCAGCTCGATGATCTGCAAGCCCGTCTGGCCGTCACCCGCTGGCCGGATGAGCTGCCCGGTGTCGGCTGGAGCCGCGGTGTCCCGGTGGCTTACCTGAAGGATCTGGCCGAATACTGGCGCACTGCCTACGACTGGCGGGCGCACGAGGCGGAGCTCAACGCGTTCCCTCAGTGCATGACCACCGTCGACGGGCAGAACATCCATTTCTTGCATGTGCGCTCCCCCAGGGCCGATGCCACGCCGCTGATGCTGCTGCACGGCTGGCCGGGCTCGGTGGCGGACTTCCTCGATGTCATCGGGCCGCTGTCCGATCCCGACGCGCACGGCGGTGATCCGGCCGATGCGTTCCACTTGGTCATTCCCTCACTGCCGGGGTTCGCCTTCTCCACCCCGCTGGCCGGGCCGGGTATGGACACGGCCCGGATGAGTGCGGCGTTCACCCAGCTGATGGCCCGCCTCGGCTACCCGCGCTACGGCGTTCACGGCTACGACACCGGCTCATGGATCGCCCCGGAGATGGGCAAGCAGGCACCGGATCACGTGATCGGCGTCCACGTCAACGCCATGATCACATTTCCCGCCGGGGCGGAGGGCGAGATGGACGGCCTCACGGAGGCCGAACAACGACGATGGCATCGGATGCAGAACGTCAACGACGGTTACCTGCAGTGCAATTCCAAACGTCCGCAGACCGTGGCCTACGCCCTCACCGACTCCCCCGTCGGCCAGTTGGCCTGGACCGTGGAGAAATTCAAGGAGTTGACCTACCCGGAAGACGCCCTGCCCGAGGCCGGCATCCACCGGGACCGCATCCTGACCGACGTCTCGCTGTACTGGCTGACCGCAACGGCCGCCTCAGCCGCTCAGGTCTACTACGAGGAGATGTCCGCGAGCACTTGGAGCGAAGCGGCAGCCGACGACTCAAGTGTCCCCGGCGCCGCGCACGACAGCGGGTGGAGCGACGGTCAGGGCGACTGGGCAGCCGACCCACGCGGGACCGTGCCCACGGCCGTGCTGCTCTCCGCCCACGATGTGACCATCCGCCGCTGGGCCGAACGCGACCACAACATCGTGCGGTGGACCGAACTCGACCGTGGCGGCCACTTCCTCGCGATGGAAGCCCCGGAACTGCTCGTCAACGACGTCCGCGAGTTCTTCGCCAAGGTGCGCTGACAAGAAGGGTCCCCAACCCGCAACGGCGGGGCAGCATTCGCCCGTGGCCGCCCTGCGCCTCGGCCCCAGCAGGGCGGCCACGGGCAGCGTCGAAGTACGTCGACAGGCCGAAGGCTTCCGCCGTAGCCGCGCCCGGCAGCCTCGACACGCTGCACGTCCCCGGTGTCGACGACCTCCTCCGGCGGGCGGCCGCACACGGCTTCGACTTCGTCGCCGGCGGCTGGGAGGCCGCTGAGCACCCTGACGACGAGGATGGCATTCGCGCCCCGCTGCCGTAGGGGCGGGCGGTCGTCCTGGCGGCCATCGCCGCGCCCGCCGGTGATGACGACTTGCGCGGCCACGGTCGACTCCCGTGTCCTCAGCGCCGTTTGCGCCGGGACCGGGATCCCGCAAGGCGCGCGGTGCTCCGGCGGGAGGCATTGCAGGAACACCTGCGGCAGGCCGTCCCCCAGCCGGCGCCCGGCGGGATCGGGATCCTTCGCGTACGGGGGCGGCCTTCCGGCCGTTCAGCTCACCCGGTACCGCTGGGCGCGCTCGTTGTTCAGGGTCAGGCCCAGGCCGGGCGCCGTTCTGCCGCGGGGGTCGATGCTGCCGCCGACGGGGTCGAGGACGCCGTCGAACAGGAGGCGTTCGATGCGGACGTGGTCGTGGAACCACTCCAGGTGCCGCAGGTTGGGCACCGCCATCGCGACGTGTGCGTGGGCGTGCGGGGCGCAGTGGCCGGAGATGTCCACCCCCCTGGCCTGGGCGAGGGCGGCGGCGCGCAGCCAGACGGTGATCCCGCCGCACCGGGTGACGTCCGCCTGGAGACAGTCCACCGCGCCGGCGGCGAGCATGTGCTCGAAGTACGGGAGGGTGTAGCCGTACTCGCCGGCGGTGACGTCGGCCGTGACGCGGTCGCGGATGCGGGCGAGGGTGGTGAGGTGGTCGGAGGAGACGGGTTCCTCGAACCAGGTCACGCCCTCGTCGGCAAGCACTGCGGCGACCCGGACGGCCTGTTTGGCACCGTAGGCGCCGTTGGCGTCCACGAACAGTTCCGTCGTGTCGCCGATGCTCGCGCGGGCCGCGGCGACACGCCGCAGGTCGCGTTCCTCGCACCGCCCCCACGACTCACCGATCTTGATCTTGACGCGGGGGATCCCCTGTTCCTGTGCCCAGCCCCGCAGTTGGCGGTCCTGCCGCTCGGCGTCGTAGGTCGTGAACCCGCCGCTCCCGTAGACCGGCACGTCCTCGCGGGCGGCGCCGAGCAGGTCGGCCAGGGACAGATCCAGCAGGCGCGCCTTGCAGTCCCACAGCGCGATGTCCACGGCGGAGACCGCCTGCGCGGCGACCCCGGGCAGGCCGACGTTGCGTACCGCGCGCTGCATGGCCTCGTTCATGCCCGGCACGTCGAGGGCGGGGCGGCCGACGACGACATCGGCGAGCAGGTCGTCGATGACGCGGGCCGCGGCCGCCGGCGCGTAGGTGTAGCCGATCCCGGTGACCGGACCGCACCGCACGGTCGCGAGCACCAGGGTCGTGCTGTCCCAGCTCAGGGTGCCGTCCGCCTCCGGCGCGTCGGTGGGCACCGTGTAGACGGCCGTCTCCAGCCGTTCCACCGTCTCCTTGCGTGTCACTGACCCTCTCCGCTGCCGGGCCGGTCCTCGCGGTGGCGGTGGCCGGGCAGCATTTCCTGGACCTTGGCCTTGAAGCCCTGGCGGACCATGCCGGCACGGTCGCTGTCGCCCTTGAGCACGGACAGCGCCGCGGCCTCGATCTGGTCGAGGGACGCGTGCGGCGGGATGGGCGGCACGGCCGGGTCGGTGCGGAAGTCGAGGACGAAGGGCCGGTCGGACGCCAGTGCCGTCTCCCAGGCGCCCTGCACGTCCTGCGGCTTCTCGATCCGCATCCCGCCCAGGCCCAGCGACCGGGCGAAATCGGCGTAGGCGACGTCGGGCAGGGACTGCGAGGGCAGGAACTGCGGGGCGCCGGACATGGCGCGCATCTCCCAGGTGACCTGGTTGAGGTCCTGGTTGTTGAGCACGGCCACCACCAGGCGCGGATCGGCCCACTGCTGCCAGTACTTGGCGATGGTGATCAGCTCGGCGAGGCCGTTCATCTGCATCGCCCCGTCGCCCACGAGCGCGATCGCCGGGCGGTCGCCGTGCGCGAACTTCGCGCCGATGACGTAGGGGACGCCCGGTCCCATGGTGGCCAGCGTGCCGGACAGCGACCCGCGCATGTCGCCGCGCAGCCGCAGGTGGCGGGCGTACCAGTTGGCGGCGGATCCGGAGTCCGCGGCCAGGATGACGTTGTCGGGCAGCAGGCCGTTCAGGGCGTGGGCGACGTACTCCGGATTGATCGGCTCGGCGTCCACGGCGGCGCGCCGCTCCATGACCTCCCACCAGCGGGCGGTGTTCTTCTCGATCTTCTTGCGCCAGGCGTCGTTCCTGGCCGGCCGCAGATGCGGCAGGAGTCGCTGGAGTGTCGTGCGGGCGTCGCCGACGAGGTTGACCTCGAACGGGTAGCGCATGCCGACCATGTGCGGGTCGATGTCGATCTGCACGGCGCGCGCCTGGCCGAACTCGGGCAGGAACTGCGTGTAGGGGAAGCTGGATCCGATGACCAGCAGGGTGTCGCAGTCCTGCATCAGCTCGTACGACGGCCGGGTGCCCAGCAGGCCGATCGAACCGGTGACGTAGGGCAGGTCGTCGTCGAGGGCGTCCTTGCCGAGCAGGGCCTTGGCCACGCCGGCGCCCAGCCGGTCGGCGAGTTCCATGACCTCCTGGCGGGCCCCGCGGGCGCCCTGGCCGATGAGGACGGCGACCTTCTCCCCGGCGTTGAGGACCTCGGCGGCGCGCTCGATGTCGGGGTCGGCGGGCACCGGGGCGTAGTGGGACATGCCGAGGCTGGAGGGGACCATCTTGAAGGCGTGCCCGGGCGGCGAGTAGTCGAGTTCCTGCACGTCGGCCGGGACGATCACGGCCGTCACCGAGCGGCGTGCCATGGCCGTGCGCATGGCGCGGTCGAGGACGTTGGGCAACTGCTCGGGGACGGTGACCATCTCGCAGAAGTCCGAGGCGACGTCCTTGTACAGGCTCAGCAGGTCGACCTCCTGCTGGTAGGAGCCGCCCATCGCGCTGCGGTTGGTCTGCCCGACGATCGCGACGACGGGCACGTGGTCCAGCTTCGCGTCGTACAGCCCGTTGAGGAGGTGGATGGCGCCGGGGCCGGAGGTGGCGGCGCACACGCCGACCTTGCCGGAGAACTTCGCGTATCCGACGGCTTCGAAGGCGGCCATCTCCTCGTGCCGGGCCTGGATGAACTGGGGCTTGTTGTCGGCGCGTCCCCAGGCGGCGAGCAGTCCGTTGATGCCGTCGCCCGGGTAGGCGAAGACGTGCTCGACCTCCCAGGCGCGCAGTCGCTCGAGGATGTGGTCGGAGACCTTCATGGACATGTGCTGACCTTTCCGATCGGACGTGTGCGTGCGGCGGTTGGGGGTCACGGGTGGCGTCGAAGGCGTCGCGTGGCGCTGCGGCCGGCCACGGCGGCAGCGCCGGCCGTCAGGGCCGCCGCGCCCGCGGTGATCGCCCAGCGCGCGGACCGGGACGGCTCGGACGGCCGCCGGGCCAGGCGTTCGGGGTGCTCGCTGGGCAGGTTCCCGTCGAGGCCCAGGGCCAGTGCCTCGGCCAGGTGCAGGGCCCGGCGGCCGGTGTCGGCCTGTTCGATCTGGGTGCGGCAACTGAAGCCGTCGGCGAGGAGGAGGCTGTCGGGGGCGGCGGCGCGCACCGCCGGCAGGACGCCCTGTTCCGCCACGGCCATGGAGACCTCGTGGTGGCCGCGTTCGAAGCCGAAGTTGCCGGCCAGGCCGCAGCAGCCCTCGTCCAGCACGTCGGCGTCGAGGTGGGCGCGGCGCATCAGTTCGCGGTCGGCGTCGTCCTTCATGATCGCGTGTTGGTGGCAGTGGGTCTGCACGACGGCCTGGCGGGTCAGCGCGGGTGGCTGCCAGTCCTTCGGCGCGTGGTGCACGAGGTGTTCGGCGAAGGTGCGGAACCGGGCGGCCAGACGCCGCACGTCCTGGTCGTCGGGCAGCAGTTCCGGCGCGTCGGAGCGGAACACGGCGGTGCAGGACGGTTCGAGTCCGATGACCGGGGTGCCGGCCTCGATGTACGGGCGCAGGACGTCGAGCGTGCGGCGCAGGACCTTCTTGGCGACGGTGAGCTGCCCGGTCGAGATCCACGTCAGTCCGCAGCACACGGCGTCCGTGGGCACGGCGACGCGGAAACCGGCGTCCTCCAGGACGCGCACCGCCGAGATCGCGATCGACGGGTGGAAGTAGGTGCTGAAGGTGTCGGGCCAGACCACGACCGTGCGCGGGTCGGCGGGATCCGCCTGCTCGCCCTCCCGGGCCCGCCACCACTCCAGGAAGGACCGCGGTGCGAAGAGCGGCGCCTGGCGGGCGTCGTCCACGCCGGCCAGCCGTTTGCCGACGCGGGCCAGGCCGGGCGCTTGCAGTACGCCGTTGACCCATGACGGAGCGATCCGTGACAGGCGGGCCCACAGCGGCAACCAGCCCATGGAGTAGTGCGCCGCGGGACGCGGGCGACCCTCGTAATGGTGGGCCAGGAACTCGGCCTTGTACGTCGCCATGTCGACGCCCGTCGGGCAGTCGGACTTGCAGCCCTTGCAGGCCAGGCACAGGTCCAGGGCGTCGCGGACCTCGGTCGAGCGCCAGCCGTCGGTGACCGCCGAGTCGGCGTGTCCGTCGAGCATCTCGAACAGCAGGCGGGAGCGCCCGCGGGTGGAGTGCTCCTCCTCCTTCGTGGCCCGGTAGGAGGGACACATGACGCCGCCCTGGTGGCTGCGGCAGTTGCCGATGCCGACGCAGCGCATCACCGCCCGGGTGAAGGAGTGTTCGTCGTCCGGGTAGCCGAAGTGCGTGTCGGAGGCGGTCGGCCGCCACGCGGGACCCAGCCGCAGCTGTCCGTCCACGGGGTTCGGATCGACGACCTTGCCCGGGTTCATCAGGTTGTCCGGGTCGAAGAGGGCCTTCACCTCGCCGAACGCGGTCACCAGCCGTTCTCCGAACATGCGGGTGAGCAGCTCGCCGCGGGACTGCCCGTCCCCGTGCTCGCCGGACAGGGACCCTCCGTAGGAGGCCACGAGGTCGGCGGCCCGCTCCAGGAAGCGACGGAAGTCGGCGACGCCTTCGGCGGTCTTCAGCCCGAACGGGATACGTGTGTGCACACAGCCCTGACCGAAGTGCCCGTACAGCGAGGGGTGGTCGTAGTCGAACTCGGCGAACAGCTTCTTCAGATCGCGCAGATAGTCGCCCAGCCGCTCCGGCGGTACGGCGGAGTCCTCCCACCCCTCCCAGGTCTCCTGGTCGTCCGGCGGGCGCGCGGTCACTCCCAGCCCCGCCTCCCGCGCCCTGAGCATCTTCTGCTCGCGCTCGGGGTCGTCGGAGAAGGCCACCGTGGCCTCCTTCTCACTGCGCCCCAGGGCACGCAGCAGCGCGTGCGCCTGCCCGTCCACGTCGTCCTGGCTGTCGCCGACGAACTGGAGCATCAGCCAACTGTCGCCGTCGGGAAGGGCGTCGAGCGAGTCGAGGTAAGCCCCCTCCTCACGCATGAGCTGCGCCATCCGGCCGTCGAGCGCCTCCAGTTGGCCGGGCGAGCAGTGCCGCAGGAGTTCGGGTACGTCGTCGGCGGCGCGGCAGATGTCGTCGTAGCCGAGGACCAGCAGTGCCTGGCAGGCCGGTACCGGCACCAGGTCGAGTTCGGCGCGCAGCACCGTCACCAGGGTGCCTTCGCTGCCGACCAGCGCCTTGGCCAGGTCGAAGCCGTTCTCCGGCAGCAGGGAGTCCAGGTTGTAGCCGGAGACCCGGCGCGGGATCTTGGGGAAGCCCTGCCGGATGTCGGCCAGGTACTCGGTGACGATCCGCTCCAGGCCGGTGTGGATCTCGGCCCGGCGACCTCCCTCGGCCGCGATCCGCTCCCGCTCCCCCGCGTCCGTCGGCCCGACCCACATGCGGGTGCCGTCGTACGTGAGGATCTCCAGTCGCCGGACGTTGTCCACGGTCTTGCCGTAGGCCTGCGCCGACGCCCCGCACGAGTTGTTGCCGATCATGCCGCCCAGGGAGCAGTGGCTGTGCGTGGAGGGCCTCGGCCCGAACTGGAGACGGTGTTCCGACAACCGCCGGTTGAGCTCGTCCAGGACGATTCCGGGCTCCACCACGCAGGTGCGGGCAGCGGGGTCCACGGAGACCAGCGCATCGCAGTATTTCGTCCAGTCGATGACCACCGCGGTGTTGGTCCCCTGTCCCGCCAGGCTGGTGCCCCCGCCCCGGGAGAGCACGGGGGCCCTGAACCGCCGGCACACCTCCACCGCCCGTACGGCCGCGTCCACGGTGCGTGGAATCACCACGCCCAGAGGGACCTGGCGGTAGTTGGAGCCGTCCGTGGCGTACGCTCCCCTGCTGCCCGCGTCGAAGCGGACCTCGCCGTCGACCGCGTCTCGCAGCGCGGTCTCCAGTTCCGCCACGTCGACCGACGCGGTCCGCCCGCTCCTCGGGCCGCGGGTGCCGTGTCGCGATGTAGGAGTCATCGGGAAAACCATTCCTTCGGCCTGCCCCGTGTGCGAGGCGAGATCATGTTCTGGAGGGTTCGTCGACTGGGGCGTGCTCCTCGCCTTCCGGCTGGAAGCGGGCCGCTCGGCGGGCCTCCGACCGGCGGGTACCCACCATTGCATTCTGCAATGATGTTTTTCGTGGGACATTTCAGCGGGCCCGCGCCATGCGCGGCTCAGGCGGAGCCGCCGCCTTCACTTCGCGGCTGCGCCAGGTCGTGCACACTCCGCGGCATGAGCCGCGGGGCAGATGAGAGATGGGTGACAGGCCGTCGCCCTCCGCGCCGGAGTTCGCGAGCGACGCGCTCGGGGCACCTTGCGTGGGCCTTCCTGGGCTTTCCTGGGCCTTCCTGGCGCTCTCCTTCGTATGGGTGCTCACGGCAATCCAGACGTTAGGCCCCGTCCGTGATCACCGCGAGCCGAGAGGAGAAGCCCGGTCATCGCTCCCCTGGCACTGAATGGCACAGTTCGCGCGACGCGACGCCTGACCCCACTCATAATTGCATCCTGCAAGGATTCAGGAGCGGAAACCAAGGCGATCCCAGCGCCACCCGACGGAGAAGCGGAACGGACCCGATGACACGCCAGGACTCCCCTCACCCGCACCCCTCGGAAAGACCGCCCACGCATTCCGAACTCGACCAAGAGGCCGAGGAGGTCACCATGGCGATCATGTCTGCATCAAGACTGCTCGTCGCGATCTCCGCACGCGCCCTCGCCTCCACCGACGAATCGCTCACTCTGCCCCAGCTACGCGCCCTCGTGGTGCTGGACACCTGCGGACCGGTCAAGCTCGCCGCTCTGGCCGCGACGTTGAGAGTCAACCCTTCAACCGCCCTGCGCATGGTCGAACGCCTCGAGTCCGCCGGGCTCACCGACCGCAGGACCAACCCCGACAACCGGCGTGAAGTCATTCTGAGTCTCACTGCCCCCGGCCGGGACCTCGTGGCGCGGGTCCTGGCGCACCGGCGTACCGAGATCCGTTCGCTCGTCGAGCGGTTGCCCGCCGAAGCGCGCGCCGGGCTCGTTCCCGCGCTGACGGCTCTCACGAAGGCGGCGCACGAGATGGCCGTAGACCCGTTCGATGAGATGCGCCGGGTGGGGGGCTTGATCGACGACCCGCTCAACCCCGCACCGCCGGAGCCCCCTCAGGGAGGACGCCGTCGGGCGAGGGACCACACTGTTTGACGCCTGGGTGGAGCTCGTCCAGCCCAGCGCCGACTGTGCACGAGGTCCGGCACGCGGCGCCCTGAGTGCCGAGGGCCAGCGCTGGACGCCAGTCCGGCCGTTCCAAAGCGACCGGATACAGTGCGCGAGACGGCAGCCCTGTCAGGGAGGGGAAGCGTGACCGACACCAGCAACACCCGGCCCGCCGAGGGTGAAGCGCAAGCGCCGCGGCGGAGCCGACTGGACCGCCTGATGCGCTACATCCCCCTGATCGCCCCTGTTCTGCTGTGGGCCGTGCCCTGTTGGGTGCTCCTGCACACCGGCCAGCACTGGCCGCTGCCCGTCACGTCGGCCGGCACCGCCCTGTTCGCCCTCGGCCTGGCCGGTATGCCGCTCGCGATGGTGCGCGGCCACGGCCGGCGCCAGCAGGACCGGGCGGCGATCATCGGTGACACCCTCCTGGGCGCCATCTGGATCCTGTTCACCTGGTCCGTTCTGCTCGGCGTCCTCTTGCGGCTCGCCCTGGCGGTGGCCGGCGTCGGCGGGGGTCAGGACCGCGCCCGAATCGTCACTTGGGCCGCCCTCGGCGTAACCGCCCTACTGCTCGCCTGGGGATACGTCGAGGCCCGCCGCGTGCCACGGGTGCGCCGACTCGACGTGCAACTCCCCCGACTCGGCGCCGGGTTGGACGGCATCCGGGTCGCCCTCATCACGGACACCCACTACGGTCCCCTCGATCGCGCCCGCTGGTCGGCGCGGGTGTGCGAAACGGTGAACACCCTGGAAGCCGACCTGGTCTGCCACACCGGCGACATCGCCGACGGTACGGCCGAACGCCGCCGCGCCCAGGCCCTCCCCCTAGGTACCGTGCAGGCGACCCGGGCCCGTGTGTACGTCACCGGCAACCACGAGTACTACAGCGAGGCCCAGGGCTGGGTCGACCTGATGGACGAGCTGGGCTGGGAGCCGCTGCGCAACCGCCATCTGCTGCTCGAACGCGGCGGCGACACCCTCGTGGTCGCCGGCGTGGACGACGTCACCGCCGAGTCCTCCGGCCTGCCAGGCCACCGCGCGCACCTCGCCGGTGCTCTGGACGGCGCCGACCCCGACCTGCCCGTCCTGCTCCTGGCACACCAGCCCAAGTTCATCGACCGGGCGGCAGCCGCCGGCGTCGATCTCCAACTCTCCGGCCACACCCACGGCGGCCAGATCTGGCCCTTCCACTACCTGGTCCGCACCGACCAGCCGGCCCTCGCCGGCCTCAGCCACCACGGCCCCCGCACCCTCCTCTACACCAGCCGCGGCACCGGGTTCTGGGGCCCGCCGTTCCGCGTCTTCGCCCCCAGCGAGATCACCCTGCTCGTGCTTCGCTCCCCGAACCGGTCCACCTCGCCGTAGTCCCGCCACAGCACCGGCTCAGTAGCGGTTGCACCGCCGCCGAACAGTGACCGACGCGCATGTGATGCTGACGTCATGACTGATCGACGCGAGGTTGACGTGGTCCGCTGGCCGGATGAAGCCCCTTCCTCCCAGAACGGGCCGGCCGAGCTGCTGGCGGGCTACCACGTGCAGACGCAGGCCGAGAAGGGTGAGGCTGTCGCCGGTGTCGACGAGCTGCCTGACCGCTACCGGGCGGAGGTCATCGAGCCGCAGGCCGCGTTTGCAGATGAGCTTGTGCTGTTGGCGTTGAGCGGGGACACGGCAGTGGGCTGCCTGGTGGTGACCGCCCCCGTCGACGGACATACCGAGATCAAGAGGCTCTGGACCGACCCTGCCTTCCGGGGCCGGGGCATCGCGTCCACGCTGGTCGGCGCAGCACTCGCGCATGCTGCGGAAAGCGGCGTCAGCACAGTGCGGCTCTCGGTGTGGAAGTGGCGCGCCGGTGCGATAGCCCTGTACGAGCGGCTCGGCTTCACCGTCACCGAGTCGTGGGACGAGCGCGACCACCTGGTCTGCATGGAACGCGCCATGTAAGTGGCCTAAGTGCCCCCGTGCAGCGAAACTTTCTGGTATCGATCGGAACATTCGTCGCCCACCTCGGGGGATCGACGGATCCACGCCGGCCCGCGGGTTCACCACCCGCAACCACTCCACCGGATCGCTGACGCCCCACGTTGCGCACATCTTGACCGCCACGAGCGCGCGCCTCTACATTCCCACAAGCGGTTCGCAGGCATGGCATGCATCTACATACATGAACCACGCAAGGGTGAGACCGGACGAGCGCGCACTACCCCTCTCTCCGTCCCACCCTCGGCACCGAAATCTTCGGAAGATCCTCCTAATCTTGCGTGAGCAGCAGAGGCACCGCCCGAATCTGACGAAGCCGCACAACGCCGCCCCCTCACGAGGAGTTGTCATGGACGACAGCGCCAGGCACCCGCTGAGCCGACGATCGGTACTGGGCTGGGCGGCAGGCGCAGCCGCTGCCGTCACCCCGCTCGGAGCCGCCCTGGGACTCGCGGACGAGGCGTCCGCGGCGAGCCGGCCCGCGCGCCCCACCGATCCCGGGGCCTACATCTCCTTCACGCCCACCGCGGGAAGCTTCCCGCTGGTGCGCGCCGGCCGTGCGGGGCCCCTCCTGGTCAGCGGTGACGACTGGCCTGGGGTCGTGCGTGTGGCCGGTGACCTGCAGGCCGACATCGAGCGGGTGAGCGGGGTGCGGCCCGTCCTCTTACGGGACCAGGTGCCGAGGGCAGCGGAGATCACCCTCATCGGAACCCTCGGCCGGAGCCCGCTCATCGACGGTCTCGTCGCCGCCGGGAAACTCGATGTGCAAGCCATCCGGGGCAAGTGGGAGACGTCCCTCCAGACCGTGGTGGACCGGCCGATGCCGGGGGTCGAGCGGGCCTTCGTGATCGCGGGGAGCGACCAGCGCGGCACCGTCTTCGGGGCCTACGACGTCTCACGCGGCATCGGGGTCTCCCCCTGGCACTACTGGGACGACGTCGTGCCCGTCCACCGGGACGCGCTCTACGTCCTGCCCGGCGCCCACACCCAGGGCACCCCGGCGGTGAAGTACCGCGGATTCTTCATCAACGACGAGAACCCGGCCCTGGGCACCTGGGCGCCGGCGACGTTCGGGCCCGGCAAGGCGCCTGGCTATCCGGGCGGATTCAATGCCGCGTTCCACGAGAAGGTCTTCGAGCTGCTGCTCCGACTGAAGGGCAACTACCTGTGGCCCGCGGTCTGGGGCCGCGCCTTCGCCGAGGACGATCCGCAGAACCACGCCACCGCGAAGGCGTACGGGATTGTCATGGGCACGTCTCACGAGGCACCGATGATGCGGGGCATCGAGGAATGGAACCGCCACGCGAAGGCTGCCGTACGGGACGGCAACGGCACCATCGTCACGCCGGGGCACGACCCCTACGGGGGCACCGGCGAATGGTCCTTCCGCTACAACGCCCCGGCCCTCAAGGCGTACTGGCGCGAAGGCATCCAGCGGATGGTCGACCAGGACTTCGAAGCAGTGGTGACCCTGGGGATGCGCGGCAACGGCGACACCGCGCTGAGCGACGGCGACGGCATCGAGCTGATGCGGCAGATCATCACCGCCCAGCGCCAGATCCTCGCCGACGTCACCGGCAAGGACGTCACCACCGTCCCGCAGGTGTGGACGATGTACAAGGAGGTGCAGCACTACTGGGACAGCGGACTGCGCGCTCCGGACGATGTCACCGTCGTCTTCACCGACGACAACTGGGGCAACGTCCGCAAGCTGCCGAACCCCACCGCCGACCCACGCACCGGCGGCTACGGTCTCTACTACCACTTCGACTACGTGGGCGGCAGCCGCAGTTACAAGTGGATCGACACCAACTCCGTGCCCGACATCCGGGACCAGCTCCACCAGACCTACGCCTACGGCGGACGCGGACTGTGGGTCGCCAACGCTGGAGACGTCAAGGGCAACGAGCGGCCCACCCAGTTCTTCCTCGACTACGCCTGGGCGCCCGACAGATGGACCCCGGAGACGTTGCCGGAGTGGGATCTGCAGTACGCGCGGCAGAACTTCGACGGCCGGCTCGCCGACGACATCGCCGAAGTACTGCGCGGATACGAGCGGTTGCAGGCGCGCCGCAAGCCGGAGCTGCTCAACCGCCGGCAGAGCCTCGACCCGGCGAAGGATCCCGCGAGTGCGTCCGCGATCGTCACGAACGACCGGGCCACCCCCTTCAGCCAGACCGACTACCAGGAGATCGAGCGGGTCACGCGGGAGTGGCAGGACCTGGCCGCCCGGGCCGACACGATCGCCTCCAAGCTGCCCGCGAGCGACAAGGACGCGTGGTTCGAGCTGGTGGGCTACGCGGTGCGGGCGACGGCGAACGTCTACCTGCTGCGGCAGGCCCAGTTCACCAACCTCCTCCACGCCGCCCAGGGCAGGGCCGACACCAATGACCAGGCCGACGCCGCCGAGGCCCGGCTGGCCGACGACTTCGCGCTCGCCGACCGCTTCAACCAGCGGATCGCCGGCGGCAAGTGGAAGGGCTTCCAGACCCAGACCCACATCGGATACGGCGACAAGGACCGCTACGGCTCCAACGCCTCCTGGGCCGACCCGCCGCAGCCCGATCAGATCTACCCCGCCGTCCGTCGGATCACCGTGCCGACCGCCGCCGCGATGGGGGTGGCCGTCGACGGCTCCGACAAGTGGTGGCCCCTCGACCAGGGAGAGGCCGTACTGCCCGCGTTCAGCCCCTTCCAGACCCAACCGGCGCAGTACATCGACGTCTTCAACCGCGGGACCACCTCCTTCCGCTACAGCGTCAGCACGGGCGCACCGTGGCTGACCGTCGACCGGCCCCGCGGTACGGTCCTCAAGGGGCAACGCCTCCTCCTCGCGGTCGACTGGCGCCGTGCTCCCAAGGGCTCCAGCCGTGTCCCGGTCACCGTCACCGGCTCGGAAGGCACGACGGTCACCGTGCAGGCGGTGATCGACAACCCCGCGATCTCCCGTTCCCGGCTCGCGGGGTTCATCGAGGCGAACGGCTATGTCGCCATCGAGGCCGCGCACTTCACCCGCAACGTCCCCGCCGACGGCGTCTCCTGGCAGCGGGTTCCCGGCATCGGCCGTACCGGCGACGGCATGGAGCCCTTTCCCGTGACCGCCACGCGCCGGGCTGTCGGCGCCGGGCCCCGGCTCGAGTACGACTTCACCTGCTTCACCACCGGTACCGTCACCGTCTGGGCCCATCTCGCGCCCCGCAACGCGGCGTTGTCCACGGCGGGGCTCAGGTACGCCGTGGCACTCGACGACCAGGCACCGCAGAGCGTGGACGTCATCGCGGCCACCGGTTCCGACGACGCGACCATGAACAACCAGTGGGGCCGCAACACGGCCGACAACGTCAACCGCACCGGCACGACGCACCGCATCGGCAGCCCCGGACGGCACGTACTGAGGTTCTGGATGGTCGATCCCACCGTCGTCCTCAACAAGATCGTGATCGACACCGGCGGCCTCAAGTACAGCTACCTCGGCCCTCCGGAGAGCATGCGGCTGACCGGGCAGTGAAACGCGGCGGTCCCGCCGGCACGGCAAGCGCTCGCCTGCCGTGCCCAACCCCGTACAGCGACCGTGAACAGCCCTGCCCGACGCACACGTCGCACTCAACGCCCCCGGAAGGTACCGGCCCGACCGAGCATGACGGGAAGCCACATGTCCTCCATGAACCGAACCTCGGCGCTGGCGAGCGTCATCGCCACCCTGGCCGTGGCCGTCGTCGCGTACTTCATTCCCGTGGCGGCAGGCGCGGAGCGCGGCAAGGCGCCCCGCCCGGCCGGCCACGCCACCCCGACGACGAAGGACGCCCACTGGGTCAACACCTGGACAGCCATGCCCCAGTTGACCGAGCCCGCCAACATGCCGCCCCCGCCGTTCACCCAGGGAGATCGCGTCCTCGCCGACACCACGCTGCGCCAGACCGTGCGCGTCTCCGTCGGCGGCCGGTACACGCGGATACGCCTCTCCAACGCGTTCGGGGGTACGAACCTGCCCATCACGTCGGTCTCGCTGGCCCGCCCGAAGGACGGCAAAGCGGGTGTCAGTTCCGTCGTACCCGGTAGCGAGCGGCCGGTGACGTTCGGCGGACAGCCGGGCATCGACATCCCGAAGGGGGCGCAGGCGGTCAGCGACCCGCTGGACTTCCCCTTCCAGCCGGGGACCAACCTGACCCTGACCCTCTACCTCGCCGACGGCCAGGCGTCCGGTTCGATCACCTCGCACCCCGGCTCGAGGACGACCTCCTACATGCTGGCCGGCGACCACCTCGACGACACCGATCTGCCCGGCGCCACCGCGGTCGACCACTGGTACTTCATCAGCGGCGTCGAGTCCTGGTCCAGGCCCACCACCGGCGCGGCCGTGATGCTGGGTGACTCACTCACCGACGGCCGCGGATCCACCACCAACATGAACGACCGGTGGCCGGACCAACTCCTGGACCGACTCCGGTCCCAGCCCGCCACCTCCGAGATCGGGGTCCTCAACCAGGCGGCCGGCGGCAACCGGCTCCTCCACGACGGCCTCGGCCCCAACGGCCTGGCCCGACTGGACCGTGACGTCCTCGCACAGAGCGGCGTCCGCTGGCTGATCGTCTTCGAGGGCATCAACGACATCCCCGGCGCGACGACGGACTCCGCCGGGAAGCAGATCACAGCCGACCTCATCACCGGCTACCAGCAGATCATCACGCGGGCCCACGCCCAGGGAATCCGTGTCTACGGAGCCACGCTCACGCCCTTCGGGGGCAACGGCTACGACGACGCGGCCGGCATCCACGAGTCCTCCCGCCAGGCGGTCAACGAGTGGATCCGCACCAGCGGCCGGTTCGACGCCGTCATCGACTTCGACAAGGTGGTACGCGACCCGCAGAACCCCCGCCGCCTCTCCCCCGTCTACGACGTCGGCGACCACCTCCACCTCAACCCCACCGGCTACCGGGCCCTCGCCGACGCTGTCCCCGTCAAGCTCTTCAAGCAGACGACGATCCCGCCGGAGTTCCCCCTGGCGGACGCCGGATGACGGGAGACCACCCGCCCGTCGCGAACGCCCCGAACCGCACCAGAGCTCTCCCGGTCCTTGGACGATGTCCCGGGACCAGATGACGACCGGCCTGACGGCCCGGGAGCCGTCGACCGTGCAGCCGCGCGTGTCGAGACCCGATGCGGACGGCGCGCGGTCGGCTTGCCCCCGTACGGGGGCATCGTCGGCGGTCTCGTCCTCGACGGTCGTGGCCAGTTGGCCGCGGAGGACGGAGTGAGGTGGCTGGCCGGCATCGGGGGCGGTCCGGACGGATCCACCGTACGGCCGGTGTCAGCGGGCGGCGGCCCTACGAACGACTGCGTCCCGGTCGGGGCCGAGCAGGTACGGCAGCAGCTCCTTCAGGGCCCTCGCGAACGCCCGCACCCTGACCTCCGTCAGGCGCGCGTTGCCCGCGGTCCCCGGCAGATGATTCGGCGCCCCAAGCCCGCACTCGGCGTAGATTCCCTCAACGGCGGCCCGGCAACGTCCGGTTGCGGAATCTTTCGCCACCTCCACGAATGCGGACGGCGCAGCGAACCCCGCCTCGGTCAGAAAACCCAAGGCGTCCCGCCCCACCCGACGGACCACTTCCTCCCCGCTCTCCCGTTTCCCCATCCCGCCACCATCCAGCCGAGCACCCGCGTCCGGAAGCGCCGCTCGCACTGTTCGGCGTCCGCAAGCCGCCCCGAGCGCCCACTCCGGACGGCACCGGGAGACATCGGCTCCAGTAAGAGACTAGTAAATGAAAATGATTATCGATAGCGTGTGCGGTGCGCGCAGCCCGGACCCTCCATGTGAGGGCTCACCGAGCTGCGCTGACGCCTGAACCGAGCGCACGAAAAGGGGAGTTGTGGCTCATCTGCTGATGGTCGAGAGCTGGGTCGGGTCGATGAGCAGGCTGCTGCCACTCGCGATCCGCGAGGGCGGCCACGAGTTCACCTTCCTCACCCGCGACCTCCACCACTACCTCCGCTCGGCACCCGAAGGGGCGGCGCACCCGCTGCTCGGCGCACGCAACGTCCTCACCACCGACACCAACGACGTGGGCGCTCTCCTGCCGGAGATCGAGCGGCTGCACGGCGTGCTGCGCTTCGACGGTGTCATCACCTCCTGCGACTACTACCTGCCGACGGTGGCCAAGATCGCCGCGCATCTGGGACTGCCCGGTCCTGCGCCGGAAGCGGTCGAGAACGCCTGCCGCAAGGACGCCACCCGCCGGATCCTCACGGACGCGGGCGTCCCCGGGCCGCGTTACGCCGCCCACCAGGAGTGGTCCGACCTCGCGCGGGCCGCGCGGGAGATCGGCTATCCGCTGGTCGTCAAGCCGGTCGACCTGTGCGCGGGCATGTACGTGCGCCGCGTGGACGACGAGGAGCAACTGGCCGCCGCCGTACGGGCGCTGGCCGACTTCCCGGTCAACGCCCGCGGGCAGCGGCGGGAGCCGCTCGTCCTGCTGGAGGAGCTGCTGGACGGCCCCGAGGTGAGCGTCGAGACGGTGTCGCACGCCGGTGCGGTCCACGTGGTGGGCGTGACCGACAAGAGCATCGGCGGGGCACCCGCGTTCGTCGAGACGGGGCACATGTTCCCGGCGGCTCTCACCTCCTACGACACCGAGGCGGCCGAGCAGACCGCGCTCGCCGCGCTGAAGGCCCTCGGTCTGACCGACGGCGTGGTGGCGCACACCGAGATCAAGCTGACCTCCGACGGCCCGCGCGTGGTCGAGGTCAACGCCCGTCCCGCCGGGAACCGCATCACCGAGCTGGTCCGCCATGTGACCGGCATCGACCTGGCCGCGGCCTTCGTGGACGTCTCCCTCGGCCACGAACCCGACCTTCGGGGCGCCGACACCGGGCTGCGCAGCGCGGCCATCGGGTTCCTCGTACCGCGGAGGTCGGGCACGCTCGCATCACTGGACGGTGCGCAACTCCTCGACGTTCCAGGCGTGTTGGAGGTGCAGCTCGCCGAGCCCGGCAAGCGGGTGACGGCGGCGGGCAGCAACAACGACTACCTCGGTCACGTCATGGTCGGCGACGCCGAGGGACTGGGCGCCCGCGCGCGGGTCGAGGAGCTGCTCGACCAGCTGCGGTCCGGACTGGTGATCCGATGACGGCCCCCGCCGGCACGGCCCGCCCAACGGCCTTCCGGACGTGTGCGTCGTACGACGAACTGGTGGCGCGCGTGCGTGCCGGTGAGTTCGGCCCGGATCCGGCCGACCGACGGATCGACGTGGCGTTCAGCACGAGACAGGCCGTTCGACACGAGGGGCGCGGGACCGGCTACCGCAACGAGGTCCTCAGCCTGCGGCTGGGCGGGGTCGTCGGCTCGTGCTCGGTCGAGCCCGGAGCCCTGCCCGACGACGCGATCGACGACTGCGTCGGCGCCGACGTGGCCCTGCTGCTGGGCCATCCGCTGCCGCCCGTGCGCGTCGCCGCACTGGACGCCTATCTCATGCACGTCACTCCGCACGTCCCCGAGAACGGAGCGCGGCCCGTGCACCTGGCCGCCGGTTCCTCCCTGGACAGGTCCAGGGCCCGGGCGAAGGCCGTCGTCGAGCTGCTCGATGTTCCGGCCGGCGCGAACGTACTGGTGGTGGGCGTCGTCAACTCCCTGCTGGAGGCGCTGCGCACACGCGGTCTGCGCTATGTGGCCTGTGACCTCAAGGGCGGGCGGACCGAGTGGGGCGAGGCGGTCGCCACCGACGCGCTCGCGGAGACCGCCCGCTGCGACGCCCTGCTGGTGTCCGGGATGACGCTGGGCAACGGAACCTTCGAGCCGCTGCGGCGACACGCCCTCGCGCACGGCAAGCAACTGGTCATGTTCGCCCAGACCGGCAGCGCCGTCCTGCCCCGCTTCCTCGGCCACGGGGTGAGCGCGGTGTGCGCGGAGCCGTACCCCTTCTTCTGGCTCGACGGCGGCCCCGGCACCGTGCACCGCTACGGCGGCCCGGGTCCGGAGGGCGAGCGATGACCACGGCCGCCGTACGCCCCACGGCCCGCCCGGAACTCCTCGCCCTGCTCGGCCGCACGCCCCTGGTGCGCATCTGTGCCGACCTGCCGGGCCCGCACCCCGGATTCTGGGCCAAACTCGAAGGGCTCGCCGCCGGCGGGATGAAGGCGCGGGCGGCCGTGTCGATGCTGCTGGGCGCCCGGCAACGCGGCGAACTGCGGCCCGGGGCCCCCGTGGTGGAGTCCACATCGGGCACGCTCGGCATCGGGCTCGCCTTCGCCGGACAGGCGCTCGGGCACCCCGTCGTCCTGGTCGGCGACTGCGAACTGGAGTCGTCCGTACGGCAGTTGCTGCGCGCCCACGGTGTGCGGCTGGAGATCGTCGACCGTCCCGCCACCCGGGGCGGCTGGCAGACGGCACGGCTGAACCGGCTGCGGGAGCTGCTCGCCGTACTGCCGGACGCGTACTGGCCGGACCAGTACAACAACCCCGACAACAGCGCCGGTTACGCCTCTCTCGCCGCCGAACTCGTCGACCGGCTCGATCATCTGGACATCCTGGTGTGCAGCGTCGGCACCGGCGGCCACAGCGCGGGCATCGTCGGCCCGCTGCGCAGGCGCTGGCCCGCGCTGCGGCTGATCGGCGTCGACTCCACCGGCTCCACCATCTTCGGCCAGCCCGCCCGGCCGAGGCTGATGCGCGGCCTCGGCAGCAGCATCCACCCCCGCAACGTCGCCTACGACGCCTTCGACGAGGTCCACTGGGTCGGCCCGGCCGAGGCCGTGGACAGTTGCCGCCGACTCGCGCGGGGCAGCTTCGTCAGCGGCGGCTGGAGCACGGGGGCCGCCGCCCGCGTCGCCGCCTGGGCCGCCCGCGTCCACCCCGGCGCGGTCGTCGCCACCGTCTTCCCCGACGGTCCGCACCGCTACCTCGGCACCGTCTTCGACGACGACTTCACCACCGCCCACGGCCTCGATCCGGCCACGGCGGCCATCCGCCCCGTCGAGATCCCGCACCCCCGCGCGGCCGAGGCGACCGGCTGGGTGCGCTGCACCCGCGTCACCGACCCCCTCAAGGCCCTACCCCGCCCGGAAAGGTTCCCGTGAAGGCCAGCCTGCGCACCGTACGTCTCGAACTCGCCGAGCCGCTGCGCATCTCCCGCGCCACCATGACCGCCCGCGACGCCGTATGGCTGAGTGTCGAGCACGAGGGCGCCACCGGCCACGGCGAGGCCGTCACCAGTGCCTACTACGGGCTGGACACCGACACTCTCGGGCGGCTCCTCGCCACCGCCGGCAGGGACCTTGCCCGCTTCCCCGATCCCGAAAGCGCCCTGCATTCGGGCGAGTTGACACGCGAAGGCACTCCCCCGACCGTGACCGCCGCTGTCGAGGCCGCGCTGCTCGACCTCGTCGGCAAGCGCGCGCACCTGCCCGCGCACCGGCTCCTGGGTGCGCCGAGGGCTCCGATCGCCGCCACCGCCCGCACCATCGGCATCACCTCCCCCGCCCACGCGGCGGCACAGGCCCGCCGCCTCGCGGCGAGCGGCTTCACGATCATCAAGGTGAAAGCGGGCACCCCCGACCCGGAGGACGACGTCGAGCGCCTCCGTGTCGTCCGGGACGCCGCGCCCCGGGCCCGGATCCTGCTCGACCCCAACGGCGCCTGGACCGTGGCGCAGGCCGAAGCACTGCTGCCGCGGTTCGCCGAACTCGGCGTCGAGGCCGTCGAACAACCGGTGAGACCCGGCTCGCCCCACACCCTGGCGGCGCTGGCGGAACGCTCGCCGCTGCCGGTCATCGCCGACGAGGACGCCGTCGACCTGGACGACGTGCGCCGCCTGGCCGGACGCGTGCAGGGCGTCAACGTCAAGCTCGCCAAGTGCGGCGGGGTCCACGCGGCCCTGCGCATCGCCGAGTTGATCGACGGCAGCGGCACGGAACTGATGCTGGGCTGCCTGACCGCCAGCAGCCTCGGCCTCGCGCCCGCCGTGCACCTCGCCGACCGGGCCCGCTGGGCCGACCTCGACGGACATCTGCTGCTGGCCCGCGACCCGTGGACCGGCATCGGCGGCACCGACGGAGTCGTCCGGGCAAGTGACCAGCCCGGACTGGGAGTTCGGGAGGTGGAGGCATATGAGGACGTGGCATGAGATGCGCCGCTTCCCGCTCGCGGTCCAGCTCCTGCTGGTCAACCAGCTCGGCGTCAACACCGGCTTCTACCTCCTCATCCCCTACCTCGCCACCCACCTCACCGACAACCTGGGCATGTCGGCGGCCGTCGTCGGCATCGTCCTCGGGGTGCGCAACCTCAGCCAGCAGGGGCTGTTCATCCTCGGCGGCTCCGCCTCCGACCGGCTCGGCGCGCGCGGTGTCATCATCACGGGCTGCGCCCTGCGCACCGTCGGGTTCGCGCTGTTCGCGCTCGGCGACGACCTGGCCGTGCTCCTCGCCGCCTCGGTGCTCAGCGGGCTCGCCGGTGCCCTGTTCAATCCCGCCGTGCGCACGTACATCGCGCAGGAGGCCGACGGGCGCAAGGCCGAGGCGTTCGCCCTGTTCAACGTGTTCGCCACCACCGGCGCCCTGATCGGCCCGCTGCTGGGCAGCGCGCTGCTGCTGGTGGACTTCCGCGCCTCCGCGCTCACGGCGGCCGGCATCTTCGCCGTGCTCACCGTCGCGCAGGCCGTGGTGCTGCCCGCCCGGGAAGTCGAGCCGAGCGGGAGCACGGTCCTCGGGGACTGGCGCGAGGTCCTGGGCAACTGCGCGTTCCTCGCCTTCGCGCTCGCCATGGTCGGCATGTTCACCCTGGAGAACCAGCTCTACCTGCTGCTGCCCGACGGCGCCCGCCGGGCCACGGGCTGGGAGGGGGCCGCCGGACTCGTCTTCCTCGTCGGCACGGTCACCAACCTCTTGCTCCAGCTACGCATCACGCGAGCCCTCAAGGAGCGTGCGAACAGGGCGCGTTGGATCGCGGGCGGCCTGGTCCTCATGGCGGTCGCGTTCCTGCCGCCCGCCCTGCTCACCAACCCCCCGGACAACCCGGTGCTGAGCGTCCTGCCCGTCCTGACGGGTGCCCTGCTGCTCTCCCTCGGGGTGATGGTCGCCCAGCCGTTCGTGATGGAGCTGATCCCCGGCTTCGGCCGGCCCGAGCTGACCGGCACCTACTTCGGCGTCTTCTACGTGGTCTCCGGCATCGCCGCCGCCGTCGGCAACACCGCCGTCGGCTACGCCATGGACACCGGGCAGGACGGCGCCGACTGGCTGCCGTGGGCGTGCTGCGCTCTGTTCGGACTCGTCTCGGCGACGGGCGTGGCCTGGCTGCATCGGCTCGGGTCGCTGCCCGCCCCCTCGATGCCCGCCGTTGCGGCCACGGTCTGAGGAGGGAGACGCCATGACGGCCACGAACCTGCTCACCGACAACCCCGCCCTGTACGAGGCCCGCTTCCCCGACCCCGACCGTCTCGCCGCACGCTGGACCGAGGACTGCCTGCGCCGGAACCTCGCGGGACCGCGCGTCCTCGACCTGGGCTGCGGCACCGGCCGCGACGCCGCCCACCTCCACCGCGCCGGACGTACGGTCACCGGCGCCGATCTCTCCGAGGCGATGCTCGCCCATGCCCGCACCCACCACCCCGGGCCCACGTACGTCCACGCCGACCTGCACGGATTCGACCTGGGCCGGGAAGTGTTCGACGCCGTGGTGTGCCTGGACAGCGCCCTGCTGTACTGCCACACCAACGAACAGCTCGACGCCTTCCTGACCTCCTGCCGCCGCGCTCTGGCCCCCGGTGGTCTGCTGATCGCGGAGATGCGCAACGGCGCCTACTTCCTCGGCCGTACCGACCTGCTGGACACGCCCGCCGTCCACTCCTTCACCTGGCAGGGCACCGTCCACCGCTCCCGCACCACGCTCACCGTGGACCGCACGGCCCAACTCCTGCGCCGTACGCGCGTATGGACCGCGAGCGACGGGTCGCAGCCGGTCGAGCAGCGTTCCGCGTGGCGCCTGCTGTTCCCGCAGGAGCTGCGCCACCTGCTGACCACTTACGGCTTCGAGGTCCTCGAACTCCACGACGGACCCGGCCCGCGCACCGAACCGCCATGGCGGGACGGCCGGTTGCCGGGCGCCACCACGGACGCGGACCGGCTGCACGTCGTCGCCCGCCTGGACACCACCA
Organism: Streptomyces sp. NPDC006335; assembly: GCF_040612795.1. Taxonomy (NCBI): domain Bacteria; kingdom Bacillati; phylum Actinomycetota; class Actinomycetes; order Kitasatosporales; family Streptomycetaceae; genus Streptomyces; species Streptomyces sp. NPDC006335. Next base: position 23,953 of record NZ_JBEXQX010000029.1, on the reverse strand, counting down.
CCCGCTGAGACCACACCCCAAGGACGTTCATGTACGACGCACGTTTTCCCGGCCTGCGCCGCCGCGGCTTCCTCGCCGCCACGGGCGCCGCCTCACTCGGCGCGCTCGCCCTCACCGGGTGCGGCGCCTCCGGCGACGAGGACTCCGCCGCCAAGGGCGACGGCACTCCCAAGCGCGGCGGGCGGCTGCGCGCCGCGTTCGCGGGCGGTGGGGCCGGCGAGACCCTCGACCCGCACCTGGCCAACCTGTTCGCCGACGTCGCCCGCGCCAAGGCCCTGTTCGACAAGCTCGCCGACTTCGGCGCCGACCTGTCCGCCCAGCCCCGCCTCGCCGAGAAGTGGGAGGCGAACAAGGCGCTGGACCGCTGGACGGTCACCCTGCGCGAGGCCACCTTCCACGACGGGAAGCCGGTCACCGCCCAGGACGTCCTCTACAGCTACCGCCGCATCGCCGACCCCGATCAGACGTTCCGCGCCAAGGCGTCCCTGGACCCCATCGACCTCGACGCCAGCCGCGCCACCGGCCGGCGGTCGATCGAGTTCGTCCTCAAGCGCCCCACGGCCGAATTCCCCAACGTCCTGGCCTCGTTCGGGGCATACATCGTCCCTTCGGGTGCGAAGGACTTCGACCGGAAGCCGATCGGCTCCGGCCCCTTCCGCTTCGTCTCGTTCGCCCCAGGCCGCTCGGCCGTCTTCCGCCGCTACGACGGCTACTGGGAGGGCGCCCCGCATCTCGACGAGGTCGAGTTCGTCGTCGCCAACGAGGAGTCGGCCCGCGTCAACGCCCTGCTCGGCGGCCAGGTCGAGTACGCCCACGAGCTCAACCCGACCACCGCCCGCGCCCACGACGGCAAGGGGCAGATCGAGATCGTGCGGTTGCGCAACAGCGCCATGCAGGCGTTCTGCATGAAGACCGACCGGGCTCCCTTCGACGACCAGCACGTACGCGAGGCGTTCTTCCTCATCGCCGACCGCCGGGAACTCGTCGACGGTGCCCTGTCCGGCGCGGGTGTGATCGGCAATGACCTGTTCGGCAAGGGCTACGAGTACTACGCCGACGGACTCCCCCAACGCGAGCAGGACCTGGACAAGGCGCGCGCTCTGCTCAAGCAGGCCGGAGCGGAGAACCTGAGGGTCACCCTCGACACCTCGGCCGTGGCCGCCGGATTCACCGAGGCCGCCAGCATCTTCCGGGACCAGGCGAAGAAGGCGGGCGTCACCATCGACGTCAAGATGGGCAGCAAGGACTCCTACTGGGCCGACATCCTCGACAACGGCACCCTGTGCTGTTACCGCTCCGGCGCCATGCCCATCGAGGCCCACATCTCCCAGCGCCTGCTCAGCGACTCCACCACCAACGCCACCAAGTGGAAGCACAAGGACTTCGACGCGCTCTACCAGCAGGCGCAGTCCACCCGCGATCCGAGCGCACGCGCCGCCGTCTACCAGCGCATGCAGCGGCGTCTGTACACCGAGGGAGGTTTCCTCATCTGGGGCTTCGCCGACTGGATCCTGGGAACGGCCCGCAACGTGAAGGGAGTTGCGACCAAGGCGCCCGCCAACACGCTCGACTGGGCCCGCTTCGACAAGGTCTGGCTCGCGTGAGCGGACTGCGTTCCTTCCTCGCCCGGCGGCTGCTTCTCGGCGCCCTTCAGACCGTGGCCGTCGTGCTGCTGGTCTTCGCGCTCACCGAGGCACTGCCGGGCGACGCCGCCGTCGCCCTGGCCGGCGACCAGCCCGACCCGGCCAGGATCGCCGCGATCCGCGAGGCCATGCACCTGGACCGGCCCGCGTACGAACGGCTCACCGACTGGGCGACGGGCCTGCTCCACGGCGACCTGGGCACCTCCCTGACCTCCGGCCGCCCGGTCAGCCGGTACATCGCCGACGGCCTCGGCCCGACCCTCCTGCTGGCCGCCCTCACGGTGGCCCTGCTCGTCCCGCTCGGCTTCGGCCTCGGCGTGCTCGCCGCCCGGCACGAGGGCCGCCCGACCGACCAGGTGATCACCTCGGTCACGCTCGCCGTGTACGCGGTGCCCGAGTTCGCCCTCGGAGTGCTGCTGGTGACCGTCCTCGCACTGAAGCTGGCCTGGCTGCCACCGACCGCCGTCGGCTACGGCACCGACCTGCTCGACCACCCGACCGCGCTCGTCCTGCCCGTCCTGGTCCTGCTCTCCCGCCCGGTCTGCTCCCTGTCCCGCCTGGTGCGGGCCGGCATGATCGACGCACTCGCCTCGCCCTACGTGGCGCACGCCCGCCGCTACGGCATCCCGGACGCCCGCATCCGCCACGGCCACGCCCTTCCCAACGCTCTCGCCCCGGCCGCCCAGCAACTCGCCCGCACCATCGACTGGTTGCTGTGCGGCGTCATCGTCGTGGAGGCCTTGTTCGTGATCCCCGGACTGGGAACCGTCCTGCTCAACGCCGTCGCCGAACGCGACGTGCCGGTGGTGCAGGGGCTCGCCGTGGTGTTCGGCGTCCTGACCGTCGTACTGAATCTGGGCGCCGATCTCGTCGCCCACCGGCTCGCGCCCCGGGCAGGAGTGGCCGCATGAGGCATGTGCGTACGGGCCGCTTCGCCCTAGGTATGACGGTGGTCGCCGTACCCCTCGTACTCGCCTTGCTGGGCCCGTTGTTCGCAGGTGAAGCGGGGTCGCGGACGGCGTCCTTCACGCTCGGCGACGGTCACTGGCTCGGCACCGACTTCGTCGGCCGGGACGTGTGGCGGCAAGTGCTGCACGGCGGCCGGTCGGTCGTGCTGACCGCCCTCGCCGCAACCGTTCTGTGCTATCTCGTCGCGCTCCCGGTCGGGCTGATCGGCGCGCTCACCCATCGTCCATGGCTGGAAGAGCTGCTGATGCGGCCGCTGGACATCCTGCTCGCCGTTCCGTCCCTGCTGCTGGTCCTGCTCGCCGCCACGGTCTTCACCCCCGACGCGGTCGGCGTCGCCCTCCTCGTCGCACTGGTCAACGTGCCCGACGCGGCCCGCCTGATCCGCGCCGCGGCCACCGAGGCGGCCGCCCGCCCCGCCGTCGAGGCACTGCGCTTGCAGGGCGAGACCTGGTGGCGCATGGCCGTCGGCTATGTCGGCCGTTCCATCCTGCGCACCCTGGCCGCAGACGCCGGCATCCGTCTGACCGGCGTGCTGTACCTCGTCGCCACGGCCGCGTTCCTCGGTGTCGGGGTCGCCCCGGACGCCGCCGACTGGGCGGTCATGGTCGACCGCAACCGCACCGGGCTGTTCGTCCAGCCCTGGGCGGTCGTGGTCCCCGCCCTGCTCATCGTCGCCCTGACCATGGGCACCAATGTCCTCTTCGACGCCGCGCTCGCGGGTGACCGGCGAAGCGGCCAGGACCATCCGCAGCGGCCAGGGAGCACAGCACGCTCGTGAACCTCACAGACGACACCACCGGGGAACCCGTGGCCGAGATCCGCGACCTGCGCGTCGAGATCGACGGCAGAGCGATCGTCGACGGCGTGAGCCTCAGGGCCCTGCCCGGCAAGGTCACCGCCCTGGTCGGCGCCTCCGGCAGCGGCAAGACCACCACGGGCCTCGCCCTGCTCGGCGCATACCCGCCCGGTGCGCACGTCACCGGCGACGTACGCCTGAGGTCCGACGGCCCGGTCGGCTACATCCCGCAGCACCCGGCCGCCGTCCTCAACCCGGCCCGGCGCGTGACCGCCCTGCTGACGGACATCGCCCGCGCCCAGGTGCGCCACCTGCCCCGCCACCGTCGCCGGGCAGCGGCCCGCGATCGTGTGCTGGACGCTCTCACCGCGGCCCACCTTCCGGACCCCGCGTCCCTGTTGCGCCGCTACCCTCATCAGCTCTCCGGCGGCCAGCAGCAACGCGTCGTCCTGGCCCAGGCCCTGCTGCTCGGCGCCCCGGTGATCGTCGCCGACGAGCCCACCACCGGTCAGGACGCCCTGACCAAGAGCCGTGTCGTCGACCAACTGGCGGCCGTCGCGGCACGCGGCATCGCCGTCGTCCTGCTCAGTCATGACCTGGACGTCGTACGGGCGCTCGCCGACGAGGTGCTCGTCATGCGGGCGGGCGCGGTCGTCGAGTCGGGTCCGGCACAGCGCCTGTGGCTCGCGCCCCGGCACGCGTGGACCCGCGAACTGCTCGCCGGACAGCCGCGGTTCACGGAGCCGCGGGCCGCGAACGGTCAACCGGTGCTGCGCGTACGCGACCTGACCGCCCGTCACCGCGACGGCGCACACGGCTCGACCGAGGTCCTGCACGTCCCCGAACTCGACCTGCGCACAGGTGAATGCCTGGCCGTCGTGGGACGGTCCGGCAGCGGCAAGACCACCCTCGCCCGCTGCCTCGCCGGGCTCCACCGCGGCCACGAGGGAGAGATCCTGCTCGACGGCACCGCGCTGCCGCGCAGCGTGCGCGACCGTGACCGCGCCCAACTGGCCGCCGTCCAGTACGTCTTCCAGGACGCACGCGCCGCCTTCGACGAACATCGCCCCGTCCTGCACCAGATCGCCCGCACGGCGATCCGACTGCGCGGCACCGAGACCTCCGCCGCGACGCGGGAGGCCCTGACCACGCTGACCGATCTGGGCCTGTCCGACGACCTTGCCCACAGACGTCCCGGACAGCTCTCGGGCGGCGAACTCCAACGCGCCGCCCTCGCCCGCACCCTCCTGGCACGCCCACGCGTCCTCATCTGCGACGAGATCACCTCCGGCCTCGACATGATCACCCGCCGGGGCCTCCTCGACCTCCTCACCACCCTGCTCCACGACCGCGACGACCTGTCCCTGGTCCTGATCACCCACGACCTGGACACCGCCGCACTGGCCCACCGCATCGCCGTCCTGGACGCCGGCGAACTCGTCGAACAGGGGCCGGCCCGACAGGTCCTCACCGCGCCGGGCCACCCGTTCACCAGGTCGCTCGTGGAGACCACCACACGACTGGCGGCGGGAACGGGCGCCTGACTCTCCCCGTCCGTCCGGTCGGGAAAGACCTCGAAGCGACGAGGGCCGACCACGGTGTACGGTGACCGCGCTCGCCCGAGCGCGTACTGTCCCGCCCGCCCGCTACTCGTACCGGTACTTCAGCGAGTCCGCCTCCGCCTGCTCGATGTCGGCGATCGTCAGCTCCGGCATCCGCAACTGGGCCAGCGTCACCTCGGCCGAGGTCGGCTGGGCGTCCTTCGGCAGCCACTGCTCCGGCTTCCAGGCCGAGCTACGCAGAAGCGCCTTGGGGCAGTGCGGGTAGACCTCCTCTATCCCCACCACCAGGGCACTGGCCGGCGGCTTGCCCACGGCGGTCAGCCGCGACAGGAGCTCCGGGTTCGTGGAGACGCAGGCCCGGCCGTTCACTCGGAGCGTCGTGGTCCGCCCCGGGATGATGAACAGCAGTCCGGCCCGTCCGGTGACCATGACGTTCTGCAGGGTGTCCAACCGCTTGTTCCCGGTCGCGTCCGGTATCGCCACCGTGCGCGCGTCCAGGACGGATACGAACCCGGCGGGGCCGCCGCGCGGGGAAACGTCGCAGTTGCCCTCGGCGTCCGCGCTGGCCACCAGAACCAGTGAGGCACAGCCGATCAACTGCCGGGTCTGGTCGGTGAGTTCCGTCATCTGCTTGCGTACGGCCGTGGCGTTGGGGAGTTCGTAGACCTGCCGCAGCGCCTCCTGGTCGCGCACGGCGTCGAGGCTGAGCAAGTCGAAGGCACTGTCGGCAAGGGGAAGCGTCATGCCTCTGACCCTAATGGGCCGACCTGCGGTTGATCGAGGTCATTCAGGTGAAGCGGACCGGCGTCAAAAAGGGTTTGAGCCTGGCGTCGCTCCGCTGCTACTTTCTCGCTGGACCGTGAAGTCGTCGTATGGAGGTGAGCCCCGTGAACACAGTTACCCGTGGGTGCTCCCTCAATCCGTCACGGTCCGGCGGCTGACGTTCGGTGTCGCCAGGAGCGCCTGAGATCGAGGCACTCCTGGAGGGAGACTCCGATGAACACAACGCCTTTCCCATCCGGCCTGAGCGAGGACGCGGTCGTGATCACGCGCGTCGCGGACAGGCAATGGCATGCGCTGGACGACGACCTGGTGGTCGGCCGCGGGCATGCGCAACACCGGCCCGACGGACGCTTGTTCGTCAGCATCGACGCCTGGCACGACACCGCCTTCGACCGTCTCGCCGCAGCGATGTCGGCGCACCTTCCGGCCCCGCTGCACACAGTGGTCGACGAAGCCGACGTCGAGCTGACAGCCGCCTGGCGGCGGGCCGGTTTCAGGGTGCGGCGCCGCGAGTGGGAGTACGTCGTACCGACCGATACGCAGTTCACCGGGCTCGACGCGGCCCTGCCGCCCCGGGGCGTGACGATCGTTCCCGCCGGTCAGGCGGACGAGAGTCTGCTGCGGGCGGTGGACCGCGCGATCCGTGACGAAGTCGAGGCGGCCGTCGGGTGGCAGTCGATGCCCGCGGAGGTGATCCCCCGCAGCGAAGGCGACACCATCGTCGACCCGTCGAAGTACGCGGTGGCCGCGACACCCGACCGCTACCTGGGCCTGATCCGGGTCGTGACGGCGATCCGGCCGCGCATCGGTCTGATCGCGGTCCTTGCCGACGAGCGGCGTCGCGGCATCGCGCGGGCGTTGCTGGCCCATGCGCTGGAGACGCTGCATCACTCCGGGTTCCCCGAGGCCTGGACCGAAGTCCAGGAGTCCAACCGGGCAGGCTCGGCCCTGTTCGAGGGCATCGGCGCCCGGCCGATGAGCAGCAACCTGGAGCTGGTGCGATGACGAAGAACAAGAACGTCATCGAAGTCGAGGGCAGGGTCGTCGAGTGCCTGCGCAGCGCCATGTTCACCGTGGAGCTGGAGAACGGCCACCAGGTCCTCGCGCACATCAGCGGGAAGATCCGCAAGCACTACATCAAGATCATGCTGGAGGACCGGGTGCTGGTCGAGCTCCCACCGTACGACCTGACACGCGGCCGGATCGTGTTCCGGTACCGCAACTAGTGGGGGTCGGCACCTTTCCTGGGAGCTGAACTCGGAGCCCCGGTCACAGTGTTGGTGTGACCGGGGCTCCGATGACAGCGCATACGACAGCGGCGGCCACCGCTCGGGCAAGCGGGCGGGCTCCAACCGAACTTCAGCTACCGGGACGGCGGTTGCCCGGCGACGCTGGTCGCCCAAGGCCCCGAGTCAGACACGGCGGCGGGTGAAGCGCTGGTTGGAGGTGCCGTCGTACGTCCACTGGGCGATGCGGGACCCGTCGGCGGTCGAGTACTACCAGACATCCATGGCCAGGTCGGGCTTCCGGGTGACGAGGCTGATCACGTCACCGCCGTGGTCGACCACGCGCCACTGCTGGCTGGTGGCGCTGGTATCGGCCTGCTGGACGATATCCGCGCCGGTCGCGGTGCCCGTGGGCTGGAGGAACAGGGCGTGGCGGGTACCGGGCGGCGGTCGGTGGGTAGCCGGTGGAGCAGCCTCCCGAGCGCCGGGGAGACCCACAGTTCGCCGGGGGTGGGGAATCGGTCCAGGCGGGGCGGAGCGGGAACGGCACGTCCGGGCAGTCGGGCGACGTCCACGTCGGTGACGGGTACTCCCCGGGTGAACGTGGTCCCGGCTGCGAACGGGGAGTTCGGCCGGCGCGGGTCGATGTGTCCCTACGCGGGGAACAAGACGGCGCCGGCCCGGCCCGTTGGCATCGGCACCTCTTTGTGTGCCGCCGGATCCTGAGCAGCGCCTGACCCTTGGTCTGCGTGGATGTCCGGGGGTGTCGGAGGGCTCCGCAAGAGCGTGACGCGCCCCGCCTCGTCGGGATCCAGCATGCGCCGGACCGGCGGGCCATCGCCCACCGTGCGGCCCGTGGATCGGCGAGAGGAACGACAGGTCCGCCTCCGAGGTCGACACACTCGCCGAGGCCCAGCGGTACGCACACGGCCTTCACTCATGAGAGCGCCCGGACACCACTTTTGTGGCGGGTCAGTCCTCGGTGGGGTCGTCCTGGATCCGCAGGCCGGCCACCCAGAGCGGCATCAGCAAGTGCACGGCGAGGGCGGCGAACAGCACCGGTGCGACCAGGCCTTCGGCCCGCACGTCCGCGAACCATCCGGCCGCGCCCACGCCTACTGCCGCCAGGAACAGGAGCACCCCGGTGATCCGGTGGGCGACGGCGTGGACGCGGTCCCGCTCGGCCAGTTGACGCTCGTCCAGCATCCGACCGCGCAGCTCCAGCAGTCCGCGCGTGGCCCCGTTGATGACGCCGGTGGCCACCACCCAAAGGGGCAGCACGGCCGGCATGGCGAACAGCGGCCAGCGGGCATCGCTGAAGACCGTGGTGGCCCAGGCGGTGAAACCGGCCGCGGTGAGCAGCAGATGGGCGCCGATGACGGCCCGCCTGCGCGTGGCCGTTGCGTACATCGGGGCCGCCGCCCGGTTGTTCATGATGGCGTACATCCGCCGGTCGTACTTCGTCGCGGTCGTCACTGCTTCCTCCCATAGACCTCGTCGGTGAGCGGCCGGAACGGCTCGAGGGAGAACAGTGCCTCCACCGGTAGCTCGAAGAACCTGGCGATCTTCAGTGCCAGGTCGAGGCTGGGGTTGTACTGCCCCCGTTCGATGTAGCCGATGGTTTGGTAGTGGACCCCCACCGTCTCGGCGAGGGCTTGCCGCGACACCTTGCGCTCAGCCCTCACCACCGCCAGCCTGTTGTGCACCTGCTCGCTCATGTATAAGAAGTACTACATTCACGAGCAGTCACACAACATGAATAGACGCCCGTCACCGCATGGCGTTCCTCTTCGCCGTGAACTCCGCCCGGGCGGCCACGTTGCGGTCGACCAGCGCGGCCGCCGCCCGTGCCCCACCTGCGCTGCCGTCGCCCGGAAAGGTTGTGGCCGTGCGTGCATGGACCGAGTGATGCCGGGCAGACGAGGAGGTGCAGGGCCTTGCAGCACTGTTCCCCCGTGGTGCTGCAAGGCCCTTTCTCATGGCAGACGCCTGCATCTGGGCAGGCGTCTCTCTGCGGAGCAGACGAAAGCCGGGGCTGGAGCCAGGTGCGCGATGGCGCTGCGATCAGCGCTCACTTCCGCCCCCTCGCGCCCCAACTCAGCTCATATGCATGGCGGTTGTGCTGCCGTCTCGCCCTGGACGCGGATGCGGGCTGCCGAAGAGGCGTGCCGCGTACCCACCGCCGGCCGCTGCGGCACGCCAGGCGTCCCGCAGCGAGCAGCAGCCGAGTCACCGGCCCGGTGACGCTCCCCGATCGCTCGCACGGACACGGACTGACAACCGCCGGAAACCTTCCAGGTGCCGGCGCGCCTTCCAGGCTTGCCGAAACCGGCCGGGGGCGTATCGCTCGCAGACTGATGTCTCCGGTAGCCGCCAGGCCTTGCGGAGCCCGACCACCGGAGACATCAGCCCGAGTACCGACCGTTCAGCAGTCCGAGTACCGCCCGTTCAGTGCTCGCTCCTGCCGTGGTAGCGCTCGGCGAGGCGGGCGAGGGCGACGGCGGCGAGCAGGAGGCCGAAGTCCCGCAGGGCGATGTCGTAGTAGTCGGGGATGGTCAGGAGGTTGACGATGATGCCGGCCAGCCAGCCGGCCACCAACCAGGCTCCGAAGCGGGGCGCGAGGGCCACGGCGATTCCGGCGACGACTTCGATCACGCCCACGGCGTACATGGCCGCCTGGCCACTGCCGGGGACGAGGTCGTTGATCCACGGCGCGAGGTAGGCGGGCCAGTCCACGAGCAGGTTGGCGAACTTGTCCAGCCCGAACAGGATCGGCGCCACGGTGAACGCCGTGCGCAGGATCACGAACGCCTGGTAGCCGGGGTCAGCGAGCCGCGCGCGCCCTGGGGCGGCGGCGGACGGGGTGCTTGCGGTTGCGGAGGACATGGCAACCTCTCCTTCTAACGACAACTCTCATCACTTATAGAAGCCCCGATTCCTTCTTTAGTCAATGGCCCTGGGTTTTACACTGGTGTTCGTGGAGGACCCGAAGGAAGTACGTGACACCGATGTCTCGGCCATCGCCGCATTGGACGAGCCGACCCGCAGGCGGCTGTACGACCATGTGGTGCGCCAGCCCGGGCCCGTCAGCCGCGACGACGCGGCCGCCGCACTGGGCCTGGCGCGGCAGACCGCGGCGTTCCACCTCGACCGGCTCGCCGATGAGTCCCTCCTCGACGTGGTCTATGAACGGCGCAGCGGGCGGACGGGGCCGGGCGCGGGCAGACCGGCCAAGCTGTACCGGCGCTCGGGGAAACAGATCGCGGTCAGCCTGCCGGACCGGCGCTACGAACTCGCCGGGCGGCTCCTGGCCCAGGCCGTGGAGGAATCCGCGGCGACCGGCGCACCGGTGCGGGAGGTGCTGCACCGCAAGGCCGAAGAACTCGGTACGCGGCTGGAGGAGCCAGGCAGCGTAAGCCTCTTCGATCTGCTGGAGCGGTACGGGTTCGAACCGCGGTACGAGGACTCAGGCGCCATCGTGCTGGGGAACTGCCCCTTCCACGCACTGGCACGTGAGCACACCCAGACGGTGTGCGGCATGAACCTGCACCTGCTGCGCGGTGTCCTGAACGGTCTGGGCGAGCGCGCGTACACAGCCTGCCTGTCGCCCGCCCCGGGCCGGTGCTGCGTCCGGTTGGAGCCCGTCGCCTGACCGCCACGCCGGCATGGCGCTCAAACGGACGTGCACGAGCCGAGCGTTGACCACCGGCCCGGAAAAGAATTGGACGGGCGATGGTCGGGCTTGTAGCTTGCGCTTGTCCGTGACACGGCCCGAGGAGGTGAGACCCATGAACGCTGTAGCGATGTGGGTGCTCCGCCTTTGCGTCACGGCCGGCGAATGACGTAGGTGTCGCCGGGAGCGCCTCGACAACCAGGCACTCCTGAAGGGCAACACCTATGGACTCTCAGCAGTTCTCCCACCCGCCCCTCGACTTCGACTTCGACTTCGACGTGATCATTGCCGGATGCGGGCCGACCGGCGCGATGCTGGCCGCCGAACTACGGCTGCACGATGTGCGGGTACTCGTTCTGGAGAAGGACACCGAGCCCGTGTCGTTCGTCCGCATCGTCGGTCTGCACATGCGCAGCCTTGAGTTGATGGCGATGCGCGGACTGCTGGATCGGCTTCGCGAGCACGGAAGGCAGCGTCCGGCCGGCGGCTTCTTCGCCGCCATCGACAAACCCGTGCCCCGGGGCCTGGACTCCGCGCACCCCTATCTGCTGGGCATCCCGCAGCCCGTCCTCGTCGATCTGCTCGAAAAGCACGCGATCCGCCTCGGCGCACAGGTCCGACGCGGGTGCGCGGTCGCCGGATTCGAGCAGGACGACGAGGGGGTGACGCTCAAACTGGCCGACGGCGAAACGCTGCGCTCGCGCTACCTCGTCGGCTGTGACGGCGGGCGCAGTACGGTGCGCAAACTGCTCGGAGTCGGCTTTCCCGGCGAGCCCTCCCGGAACGAGACGCTGATGGGCGAGATGCGAGTGGGTGTGCCGCACCAGGAGATCGCCACCAAGATGGCCGAACTCCGCGAGACCCATCACCGCTTCTGGCTCCGGCCCTTCGGTGGAGAGGTCTACAGCGTCGTGGTCCCCGCGGCCGGAGTCAGCGATCGCGCGACACCGCCCACCCTCGACGATTTCAGACGGCAGTTGCGCGCCGTCGCCGGAACCGATTTCGGCGTGCACTCCCCCCGCTGGCTGTCCCGCTTCGGCGATGCCACCCGGCTGGCCGAACGTTATCGGGTGGGGAGGGTGCTGCTGGCCGGCGATGCGGCACACATCCATCCGCCCATCGGCGGACAGGGCCTCAACCTCGGCCTCCAGGACGCGTTCAACCTCGGCTGGAAACTGGCCGCTCAGATCCGCGGCTGGGCGCCGGAAACACTGCTGGACACCTACCAGTCCGAACGTCATCCCGTCGCCGCGGACGTACTGGACAACACCCGCGCCCAGACGGAACTCCTGTCCCCCGAACCGGGTGCGCAGGCCGTGCGCAGGCTGCTCACCGAGCTCATGGACTTCGACGAGGTGAACCGCCACCTGATCGAGAAGATCACGGCGATCGGCGTCCGCTACGACTTCGGCGCAGGCCCCGACCTGCTCGGCCGCCGCCTGCGCGACATCGACGTGCGTCAGGGGCACCTCTACGGTCTGCTGCATCGCGGCCGAGGTCTGCTGCTGGACCGCACCGAACGCCTGGCTGTGGGCGACTGGTCGGACCGGGTCGATCACCTCGCGGACCCCACCGCCCAGCTGGATGTCCCCTGCGTCCTGCTACGTCCTGACGGCCACGTCGCCTGGATCGGCGACGATCAGCAGGACCTGGACGCCCACCTCACCCGGTGGTTCGGCAGCCCGCACGGTGACATGGCCTGAGCAGTCGAGAGGGCTGTCAGGAGAGTCGGGCGGTCGGTAGCCCCTGGCCATGGAGGGGCGCGAGCACCACGGAGTCGATCACCGTGAAGTCGATCACCGTGGTGCTCGCGGCGGCCGTAGAGGCATCGGCTGGTCCGTTGGCGCGATCTGCCATCATGACCGAAACGGAACCTCGTTCCAGGACGACATGGATCCGGATCCACCCTGCGATCCGACGAGAGGAGCCTCACGGTGAGCGACAGCCGCCAGGGCACGGAGAAGGCCGCCGCGTCCCAGCGCAAGGACGTCCGGCGCAACAAGCAGATCCTGCTGGACGCGGCCGCCGCCGTCTTCGTCACCTCGGGCGTCGACGCACCGGTACGCGACATCGCGGCCAGGGCAGGCGTCGGGATCGGCACGATCTACCGCCACTTCCCCACCCGGGCGGATCTGATCGTCGCGGTCTTCCGCCACCAGGTCGAGACCTGCGCCGAGGCCGGCCCCGCCCTGCTGGCCAGCAGCCCCACCGCCTACGACGCACTGGAACAGTGGATCGACCTCTTCGTCGACTTCCTGGTGACCAAACACGGGCTCGCCGCCGCCCTGCAGCACGACAACGCCGGCTTCGAGACCCTGCACGCCTACTTCATCGACCACCTCGTACCGGTGTGCGCCCAACTCCTCGACGCAGCCGCGACCGCCGGCGAGATCCACTCCCGCATCGGAGGCCTCGAGCTGATGCGAGGCGTGGGCAACCTCTGCGTCGGCGCGGAGAACGATCCCGACTACGACCCGCGCACCCTGGTCGCACTCCTCATCGCGGGGCTGCGCCAACCCCGCCGCCCCGGGTCCGGGGCGGGCAGCGGCGAGGCGTGAGCGGCACCCGATCTCCACGCCGTGGACCAGCCTCCCCGGCCGACCGACCACGTCCGCACGCCGACCGGTCTGAGCGTGACGCGGTCCGCCAAGTCATCGCACGTGAGAAACCCGGCGACGTCGGCGGTCATCCTCGGGATACTGGTCGCGCATGGATGAGGTCGAAGTCGTCGTCGCCCATTCCGAGCGTGCGACCCTGCGTGTCGGCGATGTGTTTCTGAAGGTGGACGTCGATCAGGCGCGCCTCGACGCCGAGGTCGAGGCGATGTCCCTCGCGCCGGTCCCGACGCCGCAGGTCCTGTGGCGCAAGCCGCCCGTGCTCGCGATCGCCGCGCTCACAGGGACGACGCTGGGCAGCCTCGGCGGCCCGTCGACCGGGTCGCCGGCGGCATGGGCCGCGGCGGGCGCCGCCATCCGGAAGTTGCACGACGCGCCGCTGCCTCCTCGGCCCGGCCGGGCGGGCCGGAGCATCACCGCGCTGGTGGCGGAACTCGACGACGAGTGCGAGCGGCTCGTGACGAACGGCGTCCTGCCCGCGGACCTGATCGCCCGCAACCGCCAGGTCGCCCAGGCCGCGCTCCGGCCGTGGACGCCGGCGTTCACTCACGGCGACCTTCAGATCGCGCACGTCTTCGTCGACGGCGACGAGGTCACGGGCATCATCGACTGGTCCGAGGCGGGTCAGGGTGATGCCTTGTACGACCTCGCCACCTTCACGCTCGGACACGAGGAGCGCCTTGACGACGTCATCGCCGGCTACGGCACTGACATCGATCTCGACGTGATCCGCGGCTGGTGGTCGTTACGGAGCCTGCTGATCGTCCGCTGGCTGGCCGAGCACGGTTTCGACCCGTTCGCGCCGGGTTGCGAGGTCGACGTGCTGAGATCCCGCATGTGAGGCTGCGCGCGCCGGGGACTGCCGCGACCACCGGGCTCGTCGTCACCGTCGGCGGGCCGGTTCTGACCGCGACCTGACAGTTCGCCCGCCTGCCCGAAGCCCCGCAGCACTGGCGGGCCACCCTCACCGAGACTCACCACCGGACACCGGTCTCCACGAGGGCGCAGACTGTCTGCCACTCCACCGCGTGCTGGACAACTCGCGGTGTGAAACCGGCCGCGATGCACGGGCCGATGATCTGGTCGTGCAGTGACGGGCCCGACGCTGCGGGGCAGCAGTACGAAGGGCGAGTGCGCCAACTGGGCAATTTGTACGGTCCGTTGGGCGGCCAGAGGATGGTCGGCCGGCAGAGCCGTTGCTCGCGTGTCGTAGTTCTGGACGTCCCACTGCAAGGGTGTGCTGCGGCAGGCCCATGCATCACCGGCAAACGGCCCCTGTCCGTCGAGGAGTTCGTCGCCGCCCGCAAGGACTTCTACCTCGGCCGGTGCGGCCGTACCGGAACTGCGACCCGGCGTCACTCAGGGACGACGAGCGGCGGGTGTTCGAGCACGCGGGGCTTGTACTCCACGAGCTGGATGCGGCCGTCGAAGGTGCGGTGCTCGATCATCTCGAGGGCAACGTCGGGATAGCCGTCGTAGATGCGTTCCTCACCCGTGGCCCCGGTGATCACCGGGAACATCACGACCCGGAAGCGGTCGACGAGTCCGGCTCGTAGCAGGGACCGGCACAGGCTCAGGCTGCCGATCGTGCTGAGGAGTCCCGAGCCACTCGACTTCATGGCGCGGACCGCCTCGACGGCGTCGTCGCGGACGAGCGTGGAGTTGGCCCACGTCAGCGGCTCGTCGAGGGAGGAGGAGAACACCACCTTGGACGCCTGGGTGAGCTCGTCGACGGACGCCTCTTCCTCGGGCCTGAACTCGTCCTGGCCCTTCGGGACCTCGCCTGCGGCGAAGCCCGACATCAGGCGGTAGGTGTTCGCTCCCATCAGGTAGGTGGCCTCGGGCTGCTCACCGAGCCATGCGAGATACTCCGGGCCCTCGAGGCCCCAGAACCCGGGCCATCCCTCTCCCGATGCGTAGCCGTCGAGGGAGGTGATGAAGTCGACGAGAAGCTCCGACATGGCGGTGTCCTTTCCTGAGGTGTCACGAGCTTGGACCGGCCCGGGGCCACAAACTCATCGGCCGCGCCGTGGCGCAACGAGAAAACCCATGACGCCGCAGCCGATCGTGTCGTGCGAGGAGCGGGAGGCAGCGCGGCAGGCACTGCTGGGAGAAGGAACATCGAGACGCAGACCGCCACCTCGGCGAGATCGCCCGGGAGGCCGGCGTTTCCGCGCCGACAGTTTCGAAGGTCCTCAACGGGCGGGCCGACGTCGCGCCCGCGCTCCTCGCCCGCGTCGAGGACCTGCTGCGCGCGCACGGCTACCGGCGCCGACGAGCCGTGCGTTCCCGTGCCTTGTGAGGCATCCGCCGTTTGCGACGCTCGCGAACGACGATCCGTGCCCGCGCGATCGCTCAGCTGTGTGAGGCCTCGGCCACCTCAACCCTTTCGGAGCGTTCCCGACGTATCCGCTCCAGCCCCCACGCCCCGAGCGGCTCAAGCGCTCGATTGAGCGTATGACCGTGCTCGGTCAGGGAGTACTCCACGCGCGGCGGCACCTCCGCGTAGACCTTCCGGTGGACGAGGCCGTCCTCCTCCATCTCCCGCAGGTGCTGCGTCAGCATCTTCTCGCTCACTCCCGGTAAGCCGCGACGAAGCTCGGCGAAGCGGCGTACGCCGTGGGCGTCGAGTTCCCAGAGGATCAGCCCCTTCCACTTCCCGCTCACCACGTCGAGCCCGGCGTCGATGCCACAGATGTAAGGCCCGCATCTCGGTGTCCTGGCCATCACTGAACCCCTTACTAAAAGGTAAGTACCGCAGTAGATAGTGGGTACTTCCGACAGTAGCCGCGCTCTCCGACCATGGAGGGGTGAACGAACAACTGAACGCCCCCACCAGGCAGAACAGCGCTGTCACCGTGATCGGGCTCGGTCCGATGGGCCGGGCGATGACCCGCACCCTCCTCACCGCCGACCGTCCCGTCACCGTCTGGAACCGCACCGCCGGTCGGGCCGACGGCGTCGTCGCCGACGGAGCCGCGCTCGCGGCGACACCCGGCGAGGCGGTCGAGGCCAGTGACCTCGTGATCCTCAGCCTCACCGACTACCAGGCGATGTACGACATCCTCGGCGGCGCCACCGCATCGCTCGCCGGCCGCACACTGGTCAACCTGAGCAGCGACACCCCCGACCGCACACGCGAGGCGGCGACCTGGGCGGCGGGCCACGGCGCCCACTTCCTCACCGGAGGTGTCATGGTTCCCGCGCCGATGGTCGGCACCGAGGCGTCCTACATCTACTACAGCGGCCGCGAGCAGGTGATGGAGAACCAACGGGCGGTGTTGGCGCCGCTCGGAACGCCGAAGTATCTGGGCGATGACCCGGGCCTCGCCCAGATGATGTACCAAGCCCAACTCGCGGTGTTCCTCACCACGTTGTCGGCACTGATGCACGCCACCGCGATGTTGGGTACCGCGGGATTGAAAGCGTCGGAAGCGCTGCCGGAGTTGCTCTCCTTCACCGACTCGATCGGCGCCATCCTCAGGGCCGGTGAGGGCAAACCCGGCGCCGCGCTCGATGCCGGGGAGCATCCCGGCGACCTCAGCACCGTCACCATGATGGGTGCGACGTCCGACCACATCGTCGAGACCAGCGCGTCACTCGGCCTCGACCTCGCGCTCCCCCTGGCCGTGCAGGCCCACTACCGCCACGCGATCGAGCACGGGCACGGCGGCGACAACTGGACCCGCATCATCGACAGCATCCGAGGACCGCGCTGACCGGCCACGCGCGCGGCGGTGGCCCATCCGCTCTGCGGAGGAGGAGCGGCCGGCCCTGCTACCGGCGGGACCCAGGTCCGCATCCTGCCCTCGTCGCCGCGCCCCACCCTTCCCTGACGGACGTCGCCCGTCAGCCGTCGCCTTCGGCCCCGATGAGGACGAAGGCCATCGTCACCGGTCGGTCGCTGCGGTTGCGCCAGGCGTGCCGGGTGCCGTTCTGGATCACGATGTCGCCCGCCGAGAGCGGGGTGCAGTCGCCGTCGTCCAGTTCGAGGACGATCTCGCCCTGGAGCACGATGCCGTAGTCGACCGTCGGTGTCGCGTGCATGCCGTCGGGCTCGATGAGTTCGGCGAGGCCGGGCGAGTCGGCGCGCTGTTCCCGGTCGAAGGCGACGGGGTCGAAGGCCGGATCGGCCAGCGCGGCCTCCGGGGGGAAGGTCAGGACGATGAACCGGGTGCCACCGGGCGCCGGAAGAAGGCTGGTCACCTTCGGTGTGGGATCCTCCCCCGCCCGGCTGACCGGTTCGCCGGGGTCGGTGGCCCACGGCAGGCGGGAGACCCAGCCCGGCAGGCTGGTGAACTCCCGGCTGCGCGGGACGGGGCCGTCGCTGACGACGACCGACTTGCCGTTCTCGTCATGGCCGGTGACGACTCTGCGCATGGTCTCTCCTCGTTCAGTCCGCCGGATCCGCCGGACGGTCGGTCACGCGTGGCGGCCGACGCGGGCCTCGGTCGGAGCCTCCTGGGCGGCCGCCCAGGCGTCCAGCACACCGATCACCGTGGAAGCGGGCGCCCGCAGCAGGGCCGACGCCACCGTGCGGACGAACAGCCGGTGCCGGTCGTCCGTGAGGTACTCCACCGGGGACTTGCCGTCCACACGGGCCAGCAGCAGGGCCGGCAACAGCGAGGCGGCCCGCGTCTCCAGGGCCGGCCGGGGTTCCCAGTCGACCTGCCGGACGTACTCCTGTGCCAACACCCGTGCCGAGCGCAGGAGTTCGGCGCGGCGACCGGGCACCACGAGACTCTTGAGGAGCAGGTGGTTGACGCAGAAGGCCAGGTCGAAGGCCGGGTCGCCGTACCAGGCGCACTCGGCGTCCAGGAGCACGGGCCCCGACGGGCCGACGAGGATGTTCTTGGGGCTGACGTCGCCGTGCACCAGGGCCAGGCGGGTGCCGGCCGTGCGGTCGGCGAGGTCCCGGAGGATGTCGGCCAGAGCGGGGTGTGCCGCCGCGGTGGCCAGCAGGTACGGCTCGATGCGCAGGGCGTGGAAGTTGTCGTCCGTGGCGAACTCCGCGGCGAGGACCCTGTCGCCCGCGCTCGCCGCGTGCAGGGCGCCGAGCACCTCTCCGACGGCCGCCGCGGTCGTCACCTCCACCTCGCCGGCCAGGAGCTGGGTCTTCCACACGGGGTAGCGCTCGGGGGGCAGGTACGCCATCGCGAAGAGCCCGGCGCCTGGGTCGTGGGCCAACAGCTCGGGCACGCTGTCCGGGCGGTGGCGGGAGGCGAACCGCATCCACGCCCATTCGTAGGCGTTGCGCGACACCGGCGCCTCCCAGTCGGCCGCGACCCGCAGCCGGGCCAGGGCCCGCTTGACGCACAGGGAGCGCCCCGGCAGGTCCACCCGCCACAGGTCGGAGGAGACTCCGCCGGCCAGCGGTGTCCACCGCGCGGGCTCGTCGGGGTGCGCCAGCTCGTGGGCGGCCAGGAAGCCGGCCAGGGCGGGGTCCTGGTTCGGGGCTGCGGGGCTCATCGCCGGTCCCCCGCTCCGGCCGCCGGGACGCCCGGGGCGTTGCAGGGGTGCGCCGGTGCCTCGCCCGCCAGGATCCGTACGACCTCCTCCGCGGCGCGTCGGCGCAGTTCCGTGACCGAGGCGTCGGAGGAGAAGGCGACGTGGGGGGTGAGCAGCGCGCCGGGTTGGTCCAGCAGCCCGGCGGGGACGTGGGGCTCGCTCTCCAGGACGTCGAAGGCCGCCCCGTCCAACTGGCCGCCGTCCAGCGCCTTGACGACCGCGTCGGTGTCCACCAGGCCGCCGCGGCTGACGTTGACCAGCAGCCCGCCGGGCTTCATCAGGGCCAGCTCCTCGGCGCCGATCAGGTGGTGTGTGCCGGGCGTCAGCGGCACGTGGAGGATCACCACGTCGCTGCGGCGCAGCAGCTCCTGGAGGCCCACCATCTCGACTCCGTACTCGCCCTTCGGCGGGTGCGGGTCGTGGGCCAGGATCCGGCAGCCGAACGCGTCGAGCTTGCGGGCGGTGGCGCGTCCGATCCGGCCGAAGCCGACGACGCCGCAGGTCAGCGTGGACAACCGGCGCAACCGGGCGCCCGCGGGGTCCCACCGCCCGCTGCGGACCTCCCGGTCGAACACGGCGAGGCCCCGCGTCCAGGCGAGCACCATGCCCACGGCGTGGTCGGAGACCTCCTCGACGCAGTAGTCCGGCACGTTGGTGACCCACACGCCCCGCTCGGTGGCGGTGCCCACCGCGATGTTGTCGAGGCCGACGCCGAGTCTGGCGACGATCCGCAGGTCCGGTGAGGTGCCGATCGCGGTGGCGGAGACGGGCGCCCAGCAGGTGAGGATGCCGGCGGGCCGGTGCTCGGCGACCAGCTCCTCGATGGCCTCGGCGGAGGCGGGTTCCGCCGGGCCGGACACCAGGGTGTGGCCCGCGCCCTCGATGACGGATCGCTCGACGGAGTCGTCGGGCCAGGCGTAGTCGGTGAGCAGCACGGTCTCTGGGCGGCTCGGTGGTGTCATGGCAGATCGTCCTCGCAGAATCGTACGGCCGCCGCGGGACGGCCGGGCTCGATGCCCGGTGCGTCCGGTCAGCAGGTCTGAGCGTCACCCGTTGCGGCGGCCGTCGGCCTGTCCGATGGCCTACGGCCGCCGTGAACGCGGGTGGAGAGTGTCGCTGGGATCAGTCGGGTGTCGCCGGCGCCCTCCGACTCGTGGTCGGGAGGCGCCACCGCTGGCCCCTGGAACTGGGTCACGAGATGCCGGGGCACGTCGAATCACTTTGTCACAGCCACGCGATGCTAACGATAGCACTAAGGGTCTGCGCATCGTCAAGAATGCGTGCGCACTCCGGTACGCGGCCGACCCACCTGCACCGCGACCCAAAGACGACGACCCACCCATGCCGGGAAAACGGTGGCACTCCAAGAAATCCGTGCGCATGTCTTGACGCGCCGGGCACTTCCCTTCATGGTTTCTGCAACCCCGACCGCGCGGCCGAAAAACTTCCGCGCACGGTCCGGTCGTCGAAGACTCCATAGCCACGGACGTCCCCGACGGGCGCTGTACGGCTGAATTCCGCACGCGGTGTCCGACCGCGCGGTGGCCGTCGCCCGCATTCCGTCGGACGGCACCTATTTCGCCGTCGCCGACTCGAGTCCGTGTTCAGCTCACCGCTTCTCGTCCTCGCCGCGCGATCCCCGTACGGCGACGGATCCGCCACGGCCTGCCGTGGCCCCTTCCTCTTCAGGAGCCGCAATGACTCACGCAGCGCAAGTCGACACCAGTGCCGTGCCCGTCGAGGGCACCCAGGAAAGCAGCCGGCCACCCGTTTCCCGGACCATGATCGGCGTGGGCTTCCTGCTGGTGGTCCTCTCCTACATGGTCAACGCGATGGACCGTCAGGTCTTTCCGCCGCTGCTGCCCGACATCCGCGCGGAGTACGGGTTCTCCCTGGAGCAGGGCGGGCTGCTCGCGACGAACTTCACCCTCGGCATGGCCCTGGCCGGCCTGCCCGCCGGTTATCTGCTGGACCGGTTCCGGCGCAAGACCGTGCTGCTGGTCAGCATCGTGATCTACTCCCTCGGCACGATGGCCACCCCGCTGGCGACCGGCTTCGCCGACATGACCCTGTACCGGGTGGTCTCGGGCTTCGGTGAGGGCATGCAGTCCGCCGCGATCTTCGCCGCGATGGGCGCCTTCTTCGCGCACCGGCGCGGGCTCGCGTTCGGCGTGATCGGCGTGGGCTACTCCGTGGGCGTGTTCATCGCCCCGCTCATCGGTGTCGAGCTCGCGAGCAGCCACGGCACCTGGCACTCGCCGTTCTACCTGTTCGGCACGGCCGGACTGCTGATCGCCGCCGCCTCCCTGTTCCTGCTGAAGACCGGCCTGACCGAGCACCGCGCCGAGAAAGCCGTCTCGACCAGGACCTACGACCACATGCCCGCCTCGGCGTACAACCGCAACACCATCGCGCTGGCCGTCCACTCCGTCGTCAGCGGTGTGGCCATCTACGGCTTCCTCGGCCTCTACCCGACGTATCTCATCACCTCGCTGCACTACTCCGCCGGGCAGGCCGCGCTGGCCATGAGCTTCCTCGGCTTCGGCGGTATGACGGCCGTCTTCGGCGGCTGGCTCGGGGACCGCGTGAACCAGCGCAACCTGCTGATCCTGAGCCTGCTGGCCGTCTCCGCCATCAGCGTGTGCATCTACGAGACGCAGGCGGGGGTCGGCGTGCAGTGCGGGTTCGCCTTCCTCATGGGCGCGTTCGGCCTCGGCTTCGTCTATCCCAACACCAACAGCGTGATGCAGCGGGCCGTGCGTCCCTCGCAGATCGGACGCGCCTCCGGTCTGTTCGTCACCAGCTACTACGGTCCGGCCGCCTTCTCGGGTCTGCTCTTCGCCGCCCTGGTGGACTCCTTCGGCTGGGACCGGGCCGGGCTCCTCCAGGTCACACTCCTGCCGCTGGCCGGCGTCGTCGCCCTGGTCTTCGTCCGTCCCGGGCAGTTCAACAACGCGGCCCGCTGACGCGCCGAAGGGGGATGCCCACCGCCGAGCGGTGGGCATCCCCCTTGTGCGGTCGCCATGGCAATCCGCGCGGTCAACGGCTCTCGGCCACGACCGGGTTGCGCAGGACGCCGATGCCCTCGATCTCGACCTCGACCTCGTCCCCGGGGCGGATCGGTCCGACACCGGCGGGCGTGCCGGTCATGATCACGTCTCCGGGCAGCAGCGTCAGGTACCGGCTGAGGTAGCTGACGAGCTCGGGCACGGGAAGCATCAGGTCGGCCGTGCTCGCCGACTGTGTGACACGCCCGTTCACGCGGGTGGTCAACGACAGCGCGGACGGGTCGAGTTCCGTGGCGAGGACCGGCCCGAGGGGAGCGAAGGTGTCCTGGCCCTTCCCGATCAGCAGCGTCCCGTATCTGCTTTCCCTGCGCTGGACGATCCGGTCGCTGACGTCATTGCCGCAGGTGTAGCCGAGGATGTATTCATGAGCCTCGGAAGGCTTCACATGACGGGCTTCCTTTCCGATGACGACGACCAACTCGCCCTCGAAGTGAATCAGTTCGCCGTCCGCCGGATAAATGATGGCGTCTGACGGGCCGACGACCGCCGTGCTCGGTTTCATGAAGCACACGGGAACTTCCGGAATCTCACGGTCGGTCTCGTCGACATGTGAGGCGTAGTTGTAGGCGAATCCGAAGATCCGGGGTTTCTCGACCGGTGCGAGAACGACGACGTCGCCCACTTCGTCGACATGATGCGCGGGGGTCAGTCCCGTGAAGGGATCGCCCTCGAATCTCGCGATGGTGACGTCACCGGGTTCGAGTGCTCCGTAATGGCACACGCCGCCGACGGCATATCTGACGATCCGCACGGACACCTCCGTACTTGGGCAGCCGCGGGCGGCTGCACGGCCCATTCAGCAATGCTAACGTTAGCACAACAGGCCTGACCCGAACTCTCGACCCACTTCCACGATCACGGAGCGCGACTTCAGTGCTATCGTTGGCATACGGAAAGTGACGGGCGCGGAACGAGTCAGCCGGAGGGGACCTTCACGTGATCACGACCAGGGACATCGCCGAACGCCTCGGGATCTCGGTCTCGACAGTCGGCCGGGCGCTCGCCGACGACGCGCGCATCAGCGAGGAGACCAAGTTCCGGGTCCGCCAAACCGCTTCCGAGATGGGCTACGTCGGCAACCGGGCGGCCCGGATGATGCGCGGCGCGTCCAGCAACGTGGTCGCGCTGGTCATCCCGGACATCCGCAACAGCTTCTACTCGACCATCGCGCACGAGCTCTCCAAGAACGTGCAGGCCGAGGGCTTCCAGCTGATGCTCTCGGAGACCGACGACGACCGCACGGTGGAGCTGCGTCATCTGCGGGAGCTGTCCGCGAACCGCGTGGCCGGCGTCATCATCGTGCCCACCGCGCGCCCGCACAGCGAGTCGGTCAAACTCCTGCGTGCCGTGCCGCACCTGCAGCTGCTGCGCCGCCACCCCTCGCTCGGCTCCCAGTGGTTCGGTGTGGACGACCAGGAGGCGCTGCGCCGGGCCACGGCCCACCTGGTGGCACTGGGGCACACCCGCATCGGGTACCTGGGCGGCCCGGAGGAACTGCCCACGGGCGCGGAACGTCTGCGCGGCTTCCGCGCCGCCCTGCGGGAGGGCGGCCTTCCGGACGACGCCGGACGCGCCGAACTGGGGCCGCCGTCCTCCGTGCGGCACGGGCGCGAGGCGGTGCGCCGGCTGCTTCAGGGACCGGCGGCTCCCACCGCCCTGGTCCTCGGATCGATCCAGCTCACCCTGGGCGTCCTGGAGGAACTGTCCGCGCAGGGCGTGAAGGTGCCCGACGAATTGTCCGTGGTCGGGTTCGGGGACGAGCCCGGCTTCTCCTGGTGGGGCCCGGGGCTCACCACGGTCGGCCTGCCGATCCAGGAGATGGCGACCGGCTGCGCGCTGTGGCTCCTGCGCCGCCTGAAGACCGAGCCGGGCAACGACGCCGCATACACCTCGGTCTCCCCCGGCTCGCTGGTTCTGCGCGGCAGCACGGCCCCCCTCGACGGGAGGGCTCCCTCCGAGCCCGCCTGACCAAGTCGCGCCCGGCGCAGTGAACGGCCCGGCGCGTGAATGTGAAGGTGCCCGGAGCCTACACGGCGGTCGCGGAGTTCGCCCGGCGGGGCAGCGGGCCGCTGCTGCTGCGGGTCGGGAGCAACTCCGGGCAGTACACGGG